>NZ_CP106754.1:653875-1307750 GCF_025642095.1 Kosakonia sp. ML.JS2a | reverse complement strand
GCCCAACGGTGCTTTCGCCGCGCGGTTACATAAACATGTAGAAAGCCTGTGTCAGCGCGGTATAGCTCTCGGAGTAGCGCTGATCCGGCCCGCGGATCACCAGACGGTCGGCAAAAAACTCACCCGGACGCGGAGAGAATGCCAGTAACACGCGATGCGGCAGACGCCCCTCCGTCTCGGCGACATCCGTACGCAAACGCAGATGCCAGCCAATGCTCTGCGCTTTGCCGGTGAACGCATCGCCCGCGTCCACCGGCAACACTACGCAGAAATAGCCCTCTTCGGTAATCAGCGTCGCGGCAATCTCCAGCAGAGCCAGGTGATCAAGCGTGGTGGTGTAGCGTGCACGATCGCGCTCAGGCGTTGCGCATTTTACGCCTTCCTCAAAATAGGGGGGATTGCTGACGATCAGATCGTAGCGAACGGTATTCTCGTTGCTCCACTGGCGAATGTCGGCAGTGTGCACAGTTATACGTCCGGACCACGGCGAGGCCTGCACGTTTTCCTGCGCCTGCGCAGCCGCCTGCTCGTCCAGCTCAACCGCATCGATCATCACAGTCGGTGGCGTACGCTGAGCCAGCATCAGCGCCAATAAGCCGCTGCCTGTGCCGATATCCAGCATATGCCGGGCATTCGATACCGGAGACCATGCACCTAACATCACGCCATCGGTGCCGACTTTCATGGCGCAACGGTCATGTGCAACAAAGAATTCTTTGAACGTGAAGCCATCACGGCGAAACTGAGCCTTTGGCTGGGACATCTCTACAACCTCAATACGGAAAACAGGTGTAGCATAGGGGAAAGCGAAGACCTGGAAAAGCGATAAGCAGACAACAGATGAAGATTGCAGCCGTAACGTCTATAATCAGCGCCCCACACAGAGGTAGATCATGACTGTAACGACTTTTTCCGAACTCGAACTTGACGACAGCCTGCTGGACGCGCTCCAGAGCAAAGGCTTTACACGCCCGACCGCCATCCAGGCTGCCGCTATTCCGCCTGCGCTTGAAGGGCGTGATGTCCTCGGTTCCGCGCCTACCGGCACCGGTAAAACGGCGGCATATCTGCTGCCTGCGTTGCAGCACCTTCTGGACTTTCCGCGTAAGAAATCTGGCCCGCCGCGTATTCTGATCCTGACGCCAACCCGTGAGCTGGCAATGCAGGTTGCCGATCACGCCCGCGAGCTGGCGGCAAATACGCACCTGGATATCGCCACCATCACCGGTGGCGTGGCGTATATGAACCACGCTGAAGTCTTCAGCGAAAACCAGGATATCGTGGTCGCCACCACCGGCCGTCTGCTGCAATACATTAAAGAAGAGAACTTTGACTGCCGGGCAGTCGAAACGCTGATCCTTGATGAAGCAGACCGTATGCTGGACATGGGTTTCGCGCAGGATATCGAACATATCGCTGGCGAAACGCGCTGGCGTAAGCAAACCATGCTGTTCTCCGCCACGCTGGAAGGTGACGCGATCAAAGATTTCGCCGAACGCTTGCTGGAAGACCCGGTGGAAGTCTCCGCGACGCCGTCCACCCGCGAGCGCAAGAAAATTCACCAGTGGTACTATCGCGCCGACGATGTGGCGCATAAAACCGCTCTGCTGGTACACCTGTTAAACCAGCCTGAAGTAAGTCGCTCTATTGTGTTTGTTCGCAAACGCGAACGAGTGCATGAGCTGGCAAACTGGCTGCGTGAAGCAGGCATCAATAACTGTTATCTCGAAGGCGAGATGGTTCAGGTTAAGCGTAACGAAGCCATCAAACGTTTGACCGATGGTCGCGTCAATGTGCTGGTTGCCACCGATGTTGCAGCACGCGGGATTGATATTCCGGATGTCAGCCACGTCTTTAACTTCGATATGCCGCGCAGCGGCGACACCTATCTGCACCGCATCGGTCGTACCGGTCGTGCGGGCCGTAAGGGTACCGCAATTTCACTGGTAGAAGCGCACGATCACCTGTTACTGGGTAAAATTGGCCGCTACATTGAAGAGCCGCTGAAAGCGCGTGTGATTGATGAGCTGCGGGCGAAAACCCGCACGCCGAGCGAGAAGCTGAAAGGCAAGCCGTCGAAAAAAGCGCTGGCGAAGCGTGAAGAGAAGAAAAAAGAGAAAGAAAAAGAGAAGCCGCGCGTGAAGCAACGCCATCGCGATACCAAAAACATCGGTAAGCGCCGCAAGCCAAGCGCCACAGCGACTGAACAGAAGAATACAGAAGAATAAAAAAACGCCGGGGTTTCCCGGCGTTTTTATCACTGCCTGAAATTACAGGCTTTCAGTAAAAGTACGAGCAATAACGTCGCGCTGCTGTTCTGGAGTCAAAGAGTTAAAACGCACTGCGTAACCTGATACACGAATGGTGAGCTGCGGGTATTTATCCGGGTTTTCAACGGCATCGAGCAGCGTTTCACGACGCAGTACGTTCACGTTCAGGTGCTGACCACCTTCCACACGAACTTCAGGTTTCACTTCCATCGGAATTTCACGGTATTCGATATTGCCGAGCTTGCTAACGGCAACCACTTCATCTTCAGCATAGCCAGCTTTTGCACATACGCAGCGAGCTTCACCTTTTTCGTTATCGAGCAGCCAGAACGAGTTCAGCAGGTTGTCATTTGCAGCTTTAGTAATCTGGATACCAGTAATCATGAATAGCCTCCCATGGGCGCAATATTTGATTTCACCGGAACATTTTCCGGCCAATTGGTAAAACCATTGTTGTCTGATTGTTTATATACCAGTCCGGAAACCTGTATTCTTTGATTAAAATCAATAAAAACCACACTGTAAAAATGGTGATAGCTGGATATTCTTGTTTTATATCAAGTTACGCCATTTGCATCATCTTAAAATTTTTGTAAATTTTAAAAAAATTTTACAGACAGGGCACAGAAAGCGGCGGGGAATTTTGTTCCGGGGAAAGAAGCAGTTAAGCTAAAGGGAACGAACTTCGCAGGAGAGCGGGATGACCACTTCTTTAACATGGCATGACGTGCTGGCCGATGAAAAACAGCAGCCGTACTTTATTAATACCCTGAGCACCGTCGCAACTGAGCGTCATTCCGGGATGACCATCTACCCACCGCAAAAAGATGTGTTCAATGCTTTTCGCTTTACCGAGCTTGGCGATGTCAAAGTGGTGATCCTTGGCCAGGACCCATACCATGGCCCGGGGCAAGCACACGGACTTGCCTTCTCGGTACTGCCTGGCATCGCGATCCCGCCCTCTCTGCTGAATATGTATAAAGAGCTGGAAAAAACGCTGCCGGGTTTTGTCCGCCCGGAACACGGCTACCTTGAAAGCTGGGCGCGCCAGGGCGTGTTGCTACTCAACACGGTGCTAACCGTGCGTGCGGGCCAGGCGCACTCTCACGCCAGCCTGGGCTGGGAAACCTTTACCGATAAAGTCATCAGCCTGATCAACGAACATCGTGAGGGCGTCGTCTTTTTACTCTGGGGTTCACACGCGCAGAAGAAAGGCGCGATTATCGACACAAAGCGTCACCATGTGTTGAAAGCGCCGCATCCCTCACCGCTCTCCGCGCATCGCGGCTTTTTTGGCTGCAATCATTTTGTACTGGCGAATCAGTGGCTGGAACAACATGGGGAAGCGCAGATAGACTGGGTGCCTAAACTACCGGCAGAAAGTGAGTAAACCAGAATGTAGCAGGCCCGGTAAGCGCAGACGCCACCGGGCCTTTTTGCCGGGTACGCTTACCCGGACTGCTGTTTGCGTGATTACGCTTTGTTCTGACGCCACCATTCGGCCAGCAACACACCGGTTGCCACAGAAACGTTGAGGCTTTCAACGTTGCCAGTACCGTCAATGGATACGCTGAGATCGGCACGGGACAATGTCGCATCAGACAACCCGTCACGCTCCTGCCCTAACACCAGCACCATTTTCTTCGGCAGTTCAGCCTTAAACAGCGGCGTACCGTTATGGCTGGAGGTGGTCACCAGCGCATAACCGGCCTGGCGGAACGCTTCCAGCGCATCAACAAAGCTGTCGCCCGTGATCGCCTGAACGTGCTCCGCACCGCCTTCCGCCGTACGCACAGCCGCGCCGGACTCGATCACTGCCGCATCCTGCAGCACCACGCCTTTCACACCAAAGTGCGCGCAGCTACGCATAATCGCGCCTAGGTTATGCGGGTTACCCACATCTTCCAGCGCCAGTACGCAATCTTCTGCACCTGCGCTGGCGACCCATTTCTCTACGCTCAAACCATTGCGTTTTTTGATCAGGAAGCACACGCCACCATGGTGTTCAGTACCGGAGGCTTTCGCCAGCTCAGCGTCATCAACCACGTGATAAGCTTTGCGGTTTGCCGCCATCCAGCGCAGCGCTTCTTTAAAGCGCGGCGTTACGCTCTGCACAAACCAGGCGCGAACGATGGAATCCGGACGACTGCTGAACAGCGCCTGGCAGGCATTTTCGCCATATACGCGTGTCTCTTCTGCACGCTGGCGACGCAGTACTTCCGGATCGATAAAGCTTTTACCGCTGATCCCGCCGTGATCCGGTTTTTCCGGCGTTTCATCACCCGGTGCGCGGGAAACGGTGCGCCAGGGTGAATCACTCTGACGGCTAAAATCTTCGCGTGGTGGACGGCTTCTATCGTCACGCGGTGGGCGACCACCACGGTCATCACGTTGAGAACGGCTTCTGTCATCACGGGCGGGGCGACGGCCTCCGTCTGCACGAGACGATCCCGAACGCGCTGGCCCTTTCCCGGTGCGCGGGTTATAGCCACGTTTATCGGAATCATCATCACTGCGGACATACATCACTTTGACCTTGCCGCTTTTGTTGTTACTTTCGTCGTTCATGCTTTTCTCCACCAGCGCTGCGCGAAGCGCGCAGATTACCTGATGTCCTTGCGCTTAGCCATTACTTCGTACAAAAGCTATCGACTATTGTACTCATTGAATAAATCGCATTGTCGTTTGAAACCTTCTTATTAATAATATGTAACATTGAAGAAACATACCGGCGAAAAGCCGCTTTGTACCACCGCTTCCCTGAGGTTAGTTATGAATACCGTATGTGCAAGCTGCCAGGCATTGAACCGCATTCCTGAGGACAGAATGAACGACGGCGCGAAATGCGGGCGCTGTGGACATGAGCTGTTCGATGGCGATGTCATTAATGCCACTGGCGAAACGCTGGATAAACTGCTGAAAGACGATCTGCCCGTGGTGGTGGATTTCTGGGCACCCTGGTGCGGCCCGTGCCGTAACTTTGCGCCTATTTTTGAAGATGTCGCGGAAGAGCGCAGCGGTAAAGTGCGTTTTGTCAAAGTGAATACCGAAGCCGAACGTGAACTGAGCGCACGTTTCCGCATTCGTAGTATTCCTACCATCATGTTGTTCAAAAAAGGTGAAGTGGTCGACATGCTGAGCGGCGCAATGCCAAAAGCACCGTTTGATAACTGGCTCAACGAATCACTCTGATCCTGTCGGGGCGCATCTTGTGCCCCGTTTTGACCTCTGCGACAATGGCGTTTTTCCTGTGCAATCCTGATGACTGATAACGCCGTTCTTCAACTTCGCGCTGAGCGCCTTGCCCGCGCCACTCGCCCGTTTCTGGCGCGTGGTAACCGTATCCGACGCTGTCAGCGCTGCCTGTTGCCACTGCGACAATGCCTGTGCGATACCCTCAAACCAGCGGCTGCCCGTAGCCGTTTTTGCCTGGTAATGTTTGATACCGAACCGATGAAACCCAGTAATACCGGGCGTCTGATTGCCGATATTCTGCCTGAAACCCTGGCGTTTCAGTGGTCGCGCACCGAGCCGCCACAGGCGCTGATCGATCTCTGCGCCAGCGACGAATATCAGCCCATGGTGGTCTTTCCTTCCTCTTATGCAGGCAGTGAACGCCAGGTGCTGAGCGCGCCGCCTGCAGGTAAACCTCCGCTGTTTATTATGCTGGACGGCACCTGGACAGAAGCGCGTAAAATGTTCCGCAAAAGCCCTTATCTGGATGCACTACCGGTCATTTCTGTGGATCTGTCGCGGGTTTCGGCCTATCGCTTGCGTGAAGCACATGCTGACGATCAATATTGCACCGCAGAAGTGGCGATCGCTTTATTGGACCTGGCGAATGACAATGTCGCCGCGCAAGCGCTGGGGGACCATTTCAGCCTGTTCCGCGAACGTTACCTCGCGGGTAAACCGCATCATCCATCCGCCATCACAGCAAACGAAGCAGAAAGCGTTTAATATCATCAGGTCACTCTTTTCAGGAGGCCGGTATGAGCCAACGAGGGCTGGAAGCGTTATTGCGTCCCAAATCGATCGCCGTGGTGGGCGCATCCATGAAACCGGATCGCGCCGGTTTTCTGATGATGCGCAATCTGTTGGCCGGCGGTTTTGCCGGGCCGGTGTTGCCGGTTACCCCTGCATATAAAGCGGTGCTCGGTGTTCTGGCCTGGCCGGATATTGCCAGCCTGCCTTTTACGCCTGACCTCGCGGTGCTGTGTACTCACGCCCGGCGCAACCTCGATCTGCTCGACGCGCTCGGGCAAAAAGGGTGTAAAACCTGCATTATTCTTTCTGCTCCACCTGAGCAGCATGCCGACTTACTCGCCTGCGCCAGCCGCTATCAGATGCGGCTACTGGGTCCAAATAGCCTGGGTCTGCTGGCCCCATGGCAAGGGCTGAACGCCAGTTTTTCTCCGGTGCCGATTACGCGCGGCAAACTGGCATTTATTTCCCAGTCCGCCGCGGTTTCTAATACCATTCTGGACTGGGCGCAGCAGCGGGAAATGGGGTTCTCCTACTTTATTGCCCTCGGCGATAGCCTGGATATCGATGTCGATGAGCTGCTGGATTTCCTCGCACGGGACAGTAAAACCAGTGCGATCCTGCTCTATCTGGAGCATCTTAGCGATGCCCGGCGTTTTGTCTCCGCTGCGCGTAGCGCATCCCGTAATAAGCCTATTCTGGTGATTAAAAGCGGGCGAAGCCCGGCTGCACAACGCTTACTGCATGCACATGCAGGGCTTGATCCAGCCTGGGATGCGGCTATCCAGCGTGCGGGGTTGTTGCGGGTACAAGATACGCATGAGTTGTTTTCCGCTGTCGAGACGCTCAGCCATATGCGCCCGCTGCGTGGTGAGCGTTTGATGATTATCAGTAATGGCGCGGCCCCGGCGGCGCTGGCGCTCGATGAGCTATGGTCACGTAACGGCAAGCTGGCAACACTGAGTGAGGAAACACTGGCGCAGCTTCGCGCGGTATTGCCGGAATATGTCAATGTGGGCAACCCGCTGGATTTGCGTGACGACGCCAGTAACGAACGCTATGTCTCCGCGCTGACGGTTTTGCTGGAGAGCCAGGATTACGATGCCCTGATGGTGATCCACTCACCCAGTGCGACAGCGCCCGGCAGCGAAAGCGCGCAGGCGCTGATCGACGCCCTGAAAAAGCACCCACGCGGAAAGTATGTCACCGTCCTGACCAACTGGTGCGGTGAGTTCTCATCGCAGGATGCGCGCCGTCTGTTCAGCGAAGCCGGGCTGCCGACCTACCGCACGCCAGAAGGCGCTATCACGGCGTTTATGCATATGGTGGAGTACCGCCGGAACCAGAAGCAGTTGCGCGAAACGCCCGCTATCTCGCTCAGCCAGACGGCCGATACCGCCGAGGCCTATCAGCTGCTGCGTCAGGCTATCGCCGATGGGGCCACGACGCTCGACACCCATGAAGTACAACCTATTTTGCGCGCCTGGGGTTTACAGACTTTACCAACCTGGATTGCAGGTGACAGCGCGGAAGCGGTGCATATTGCCGAGAAAATCGGTTACCCGGTGGCCTTAAAACTCCGTTCTCCGGATATTCCGCATAAATCGGAAGTTCAGGGGGTGATGCTCTATTTGCGTACCGCCAAAGAGGTGCAACAGGCTGCCGATGCCATTATCGATCGTGTGAAAATGAACTGGCCACAGGCTCGCATTCACGGTTTGCAGGTGCAGAGCATGGCAAACCGTGCGGGAGCGCAGGAGCTCCGCGTGGTGGTTGAGCAGGATCCGGTGTTTGGTCCGTTAATTATGTTGGGCGAAGGCGGTGTGGAATGGCGGGCGGAAGATCAGGCGGCTGTCGCGCTGCCTCCGTTGAATATGAATCTGGCACGGTATCTGGTGATTCAGGCAATCAAGAACAAGAAGATCCGCGGGCGAAGCGCATTACGCACACTCGACATCGCGGGTCTGAGCCAGTTTTTAGCGCAGGTTTCGAACCTGATTGTTGATTGCCCGGAGATTGAGCGCCTTGATATCCACCCGTTGCTGGCGTCCGGCAGCGAGTTTATCGCGCTGGATGTCACCATGACCGTCGCCCCTTTTGAGGGCAACGGAGAAACACGTCTTGCCATTCGCCCTTATCCGCAACATCTGGAAGAGCAGGTGGAAATGAAAAACGGCGAACAGTGCCTGTTCCGCCCGATTCTTCCTGAAGATGAGCCGCACTTACAGCAATTTATCGCGCAGGTCACCAAAGAGGATCTCTATTACCGCTATTTCAGCGAGATCAACGAATTTACCCATGATGATTTAGCGAATATGACGCAAATCGACTACGATCGGGAAATGGCATTTGTTGCAGTGCGTCGTACGAATGAAGGCGAAGAGATCCTTGGCGTTACGCGTGCAATCTCCGATCCGGATAACATCGATGCGGAATTCGCCGTGCTGGTACGCTCTGATTTGAAGGGGCTGGGTCTTGGGCGGCGTCTGCTGGAAAAGCTGATCAGTTATACGCGAGATCACGGACTTAAGCGCTTGAATGGTATTACTATGCCGAATAATCGCGGCATGGTAACGCTGGCGCGAAAACTGGGATTTGATGTCGATGTTCAGCTGGAAGATGGGATTGTGGGCTTGTCGCTCCCTCTGACGCAGACGGAAGAATCCTGAGTAAGGTACTGGAAATGTTGACCACTTTAGCGGGCTCGGTGTTATTATTGTCCGCTTATGTCGTCTGACATGGTACAGAAGACCCTTCAATAAACAGAGAAGAAACGCACTGTGATGTTGTCAAAATTTAAGCGTAATAAACATCAACAACACCTTGCCCAACTACCCAAGATTTCTCAGTCAGCGGATGATGTAGCCTTTTTCTACTCACCCGCAGATTTCAGAGAAACGCTGCTTGCCAGGATAGCCAGCGCAACGCACCGAATCTATATCATTGCCCTGTATCTTGAACAGGATGATGGTGGGAAAGGAATTCTGAACGCACTGTATGAAGCAAAACGCCAACGTCCGGAACTGGATGTGTGCGTGCTTGTCGACTGGCATCGCGCCCAGCGCGGTCGCATCGGCGCCGCAGCGTCAAACACGAATGCCGACTGGTATTGTCGCATGGCGCAAGAAAACGCCGGCGTGTCGATTCCCGTTTACGGTGTACCGGTAAATACCCGTGAAGCGCTTGGCGTACTCCACTTTAAAGGGTTTATTATTGATGACTGCGTGCTCTACAGTGGCGCCAGCCTCAATGATGTTTACCTGCATCAGCACGATAAATACCGTTACGATCGCTATCAGCTTATCCGCAATCCGCAGATGGCCGATGTCATGCAAAACTGGGTAGTTCAGAACCTGGTGCAGGGGCGCGGCGTGAATCGCCTGGACAATCCTCAACGCCCGAAAAGCCCGGAAATCAAAAACGATATTCGCCAGTTTCGTCAGGAACTGCGGGATGCCACGTTTCATTTTCAGGGCGATGCCGATAACGAGCAGCTCTCGGTAACACCGTTGGTCGGACTGGGAAAATCCAGCCTGCTGAATAAAACGATCTTTCACCTGATGCCGTGTGCGGAACACAAACTGACCATTTGTACGCCGTACTTCAATCTGCCTGCGGTACTGGTGCGCAATATCATTCAACTGCTGCGTGAAGGCAAAAAAGTCGAGATTATTGTTGGCGACAAAACTGCCAATGACTTTTTTATCCCTGAAGATCAGCCATTTAAAATCATCGGTGCGCTGCCTTACCTTTATGAGATTAACCTGCGCCGTTTCCTGAGCCGACTGCAGTACTATGTGAATACCGAGCAGTTGGTGGTACGTCTGTGGAAAGATGACGATAATAGTTACCACCTGAAAGGCATGTGGGTTGATGATGAGTGGATCCTGCTGACGGGTAATAACCTGAACCCGCGCGCATGGCGACTCGATCTCGAAAACGCGGTGCTGATCCACGATCCAAAACACGAGCTGGCAGCGCAGCGTGATAAAGAGCTGGAGCTTATTCGCACGCATACCACAGTCGTTAACCACTATCGCGATCTGCAAAGCATTGCCGACTATCCGGTAAAAGTGCGTAAGCTGATTCGCCGGTTACGCCGTATCCGTATCGACAAGTTAATCAGTCGTATTCTTTAAACCGAGGCCCCGTCATCGCACGGGGCTTTTTTTTCAGGCTTCGCGAATGAAATATACTGTGCTGATCGGTGCACTGCTGTTGACGGGATGTAGCCATATGGCGAACGACAACTGGAGCGGGCAGGATAAAGCACAGCATTTCCTCGGCTCCGCTATGCTCTCTGCTGCGGGTAATGAAGTCGCACAACATCAGGGGATCAGCCGCGATCGAAGCGCAATGTTTGGGCTGATGTTTTCTGTTAGCCTGGGGGCATCAAAAGAGTTGTGGGACAGCCGCCCGGCGGGGAGCGGCTGGAGCTGGAAAGATTTCGCCTGGGATGTTGCTGGCGCCACAACGGGTTACACCGTGTGGCAACTGGCCAGACATTAAAGACGAATACCTTTCCCTTTACGGTGTAGCATCAAAGAGACCAAGAATGCTAACGCTCCCATGACGGTGACATACCAGAAGAAAGCCGTTTCAAAACCGATCGATTTCAGTGACAGCGCAACATATTCTGCCGAACCACCAAAGAGTGCATTCGCCACCGCATAGGATAAGCCGACGCCCAGCGCGCGAACCTGCGCAGGGAACATTTCAGCTTTCAGGATCCCGCTGATCGAGGTATAGAAACTGGCGATCACCAGAGCCAGCATAACCAGGGCGAATGCAGCATACGGGGACGTTACGCTGTGCAGTGCACTGAGGATTGGTACCGTGCACAACGTGGCAAGACCACCAAAAAGCAGCATCGAGGTGCGGCGGCCAATCCGATCAGACAGGGCACCAATAAGCGGCTGGATCAGCATAAAGACAAACAGCGCGACCGTCATAATCACGCTGGCGACGTTGGCATGCATTCCGGCAGTGTTCACCAGGTACTTCTGCATATAAGTTGTGAATGTATAGAACGTTAATGAGCCCCCAGCCGTAAAACCGAGCACCATAATGAAGGCTTTACGATTGCGCCATAGCCCTTTTAGCGAACCCGCTTCTTTTAGCGCGCGCACTTCCTGCTGCGAGGTTTCATCCAACTGGCGACGCAACCACAGAGCGACGATAGCCAGAGCAGCCCCGAGAGCAAAGGGAATACGCCAACCCCAAGCGCGAAGCGCTTCGTCTTCCAGGACCTGCTGCAGTATCACAACAACCAACAATGCCAGTAACTGCCCACCGATCAGAGTGACGTACTGAAACGAGGCGTAAAAGCCTTTCCGTCCTTCAACTGCCACTTCGCTCATGTAAGTTGCACTGGTTCCGTATTCTCCCCCCACTGACAATCCCTGAAACAGGCGTGCCAGCAACAGTAATGCCGGTGCCCAGGTACCAATGGTTTCATAGCCCGGTAGGCAGGCGATCACCAGCGATCCCAGGCACATCATGCACACTGAAATCAGCATGGATTTTTTACGACCGTGCCGGTCAGCGATGCGACCAAACAACCAGCCGCCAATGGGTCGCATCAGAAAACCTGCGGCGAATACACCTGCTGTTTGCAGTAATTGAGTGGTGGTGTTTCCGGCGGGGAAAAAAATATGTGCGAAGTAGAGAGAGCAAAAGGAATAAACATAGAAGTCAAACCATTCCACCAAGTTACCTGATGAGGCACCAATGATCGCCCATACCCGACGCCGGGTATCGCTGCTGGTGAGCGACTCACGTGTTGTCATACTGCTTTCAGCCATTGTGATGATACTCCTGCCCGAGCTATTGATGAGATGTGCACGTGGTGAGGTGTACGGAGTAAGCATCCTTAACTCACTGATATGCAAAAACCAAAATGTTGCATATTTGTTATAATCAATTAGTGAGACAAGTCACATTTTCGCTTAGCTGGGTAAGGAATTCAGAATATAGCCTGGTGAGGTGAATAGCAAAAGGCCCAGTCTTTCGACTGGGCCTTCTGCTTTATTTGATGCCTGGCAGTTCCCTACTCTCGCATGGGGAGACCCCACACTACCATCGGCGCTACGGCGTTTCACTTCTGAGTTCGGCATGGGGTCAGGTGGGACCACCGCGCTAGTGCCGCCAGGCAAATTCTGTTTATCAGACCGCACACGCGCCCTGACATCATCTGTATCAAGCTGATTATCGCGTCTCTCACGCCAAAACATCTTCGGCGTTGTAAGGTTAAGCCTCACGGTTCATTAGTACCGGTTAGCTCAACGCATCGCTGCGCTTACACACCCGGCCTATCAACGTCGTCGTCTTCAACGTTCCTTCAGGAGACTCAAGGTCTCAGGGAGAACTCATCTCGGGGCAAGTTTCGTGCTTAGATGCTTTCAGCACTTATCTCTTCCGCATTTAGCTACCGGGCAGTGCCATTGGCATGACAACCCGAACACCAGTGATGCGTCCACTCCGGTCCTCTCGTACTAGGAGCAGCCCCCCTCAATTCTCCAGCGCCCACGGCAGATAGGGACCGAACTGTCTCACGACGTTCTAAACCCAGCTCGCGTACCACTTTAAATGGCGAACAGCCATACCCTTGGGACCTACTTCAGCCCCAGGATGTGATGAGCCGACATCGAGGTGCCAAACACCGCCGTCGATATGAACTCTTGGGCGGTATCAGCCTGTTATCCCCGGAGTACCTTTTATCCGTTGAGCGATGGCCCTTCCATTCAGAACCACCGGATCACTATGACCTGCTTTCGCACCTGCTCGCGCCGTCACGCTCGCAGTCAAGCCAGCTTATGCCATTGCACTAACCTCCTGATGTCCGACCAGGATTAGCTGACCTTCGTGCTCCTCCGTTACGCTTTAGGAGGAGACCGCCCCAGTCAAACTACCCACCAGACACTGTCCGCAACCCGGATTACGGGTCCACGTTAGAACATCAAACATTAAAGGGTGGTATTTCAAGGTTGGCTCCACGCAGACTGGCGTCCACGCTTCAAAGCCTCCCACCTATCCTACACATCAAGGCTCAATGTTCAGTGTCAAGCTATAGTAAAGGTTCACGGGGTCTTTCCGTCTTGCCGCGGGTACACTGCATCTTCACAGCGAGTTCAATTTCACTGAGTCTCGGGTGGAGACAGCCTGGCCATCATTACGCCATTCGTGCAGGTCGGAACTTACCCGACAAGGAATTTCGCTACCTTAGGACCGTTATAGTTACGGCCGCCGTTTACCGGGGCTTCGATCAAGAGCTTCTCCTTACGGATAACCCCATCAATTAACCTTCCGGCACCGGGCAGGCGTCACACCGTATACGTCCACTTTCGTGTTTGCACAGTGCTGTGTTTTTAATAAACAGTTGCAGCCAGCTGGTATCTTCGACTGATTTCAGCTCCGTGAGCAAGTCACTTCACCTACGCATCAGCGTGCCTTCTCCCGAAGTTACGGCACCATTTTGCCTAGTTCCTTCACCCGAGTTCTCTCAAGCGCCTTGGTATTCTCTACCTGACCACCTGTGTCGGTTTGGGGTACGATTTCGTGTTACCTGATGCTTAGAGGCTTTTCCTGGAAGCAGGGCATTTGTCACTTCAGCACCGTAGTGCCTCGTCATCACGCCTCAGTGTTAAAGCGCTCCGGATTTGCCTGGAGCACACACCTGCACGCTTAAACCGGGACAACCGTCGCCCGGATGACATAGCCTTCTCCGTCCCCCCTTCGCAGTAACACCAAGTACAGGAATATTAACCTGTTTCCCATCGACTACGCCTTTCGGCCTCGCCTTAGGGGTCGACTCACCCTGCCCCGATTAACGTTGGACAGGAACCCTTGGTCTTCCGGCGAGCGGGCTTTTCACCCGCTTTATCGTTACTTATGTCAGCATTCGCACTTCTGATACCTCCAGCATGCCTCACAGCACACCTTCACAGGCTTACAGAACGCTCCCCTACCCAACAACACATAGTGTCGCTGCCGCAGCTTCGGTGCATGGTTTAGCCCCGTTACATCTTCCGCGCAGGCCGACTCGACCAGTGAGCTATTACGCTTTCTTTAAATGATGGCTGCTTCTAAGCCAACATCCTGGCTGTCTGGGCCTTCCCACATCGTTTCCCACTTAACCATGACTTTGGGACCTTAGCTGGCGGTCTGGGTTGTTTCCCTCTTCACGACGGACGTTAGCACCCGCCGTGTGTCTCCCGTGATAACATTCTCCGGTATTCGCAGTTTGCATCGGGTTGGTAAGCCGGGATGGCCCCCTAGCCGAAACAGTGCTCTACCCCCGGAGATGAATTCACGAGGCGCTACCTAAATAGCTTTCGGGGAGAACCAGCTATCTCCCGGTTTGATTGGCCTTTCACCCCCAGCCACAAGTCATCCGCTAATTTTTCAACATTAGTCGGTTCGGTCCTCCAGTTAGTGTTACCCAACCTTCAACCTGCCCATGGCTAGATCACCGGGTTTCGGGTCTATACCCTGCAACTTAACGCCCAGTTAAGACTCGGTTTCCCTTCGGCTCCCCTATTCGGTTAACCTTGCTACAGAATATAAGTCGCTGACCCATTATACAAAAGGTACGCAGTCACACCCCAAAGGGTGCTCCCACTGCTTGTACGTACACGGTTTCAGGTTCTTTTTCACTCCCCTCGCCGGGGTTCTTTTCGCCTTTCCCTCACGGTACTGGTTCACTATCGGTCAGTCAGGAGTATTTAGCCTTGGAGGATGGTCCCCCCATATTCAGACAGGATACCACGTGTCCCGCCCTACTCATCGAGCTCACAACCTGTGCATTTTTGTGTACGGGGCTGTCACCCTGTATCGCGCGACTTTCCAGACGCTTCCACTAACACACAAGCTGATTCTGGCTCTGGGCTCCTCCCCGTTCGCTCGCCGCTACTGGGGGAATCTCGGTTGATTTCTTTTCCTCGGGGTACTTAGATGTTTCAGTTCCCCCGGTTCGCCTCATTAACCTATGGATTCAGTTAATGATAGTGTGACGAGTCACACTGGGTTTCCCCATTCGGACATCGCCGGTTATAACGGTTCATATCACCTTACCGGCGCTTTTCGCAGATTAGCACGTCCTTCATCGCCTCTGACTGCCAGGGCATCCACCGTGTACGCTTGGTCGCTTAACCTCACAACCCGAAGATGTTTCTTGCGATCCATCATCAGTTGTGAAAATTTGAGAGACTCGCAGAACAGTTCGCACTGTTCTGTGTTTCAATTTTCAGCTTGATCCAGATTTTTAAAGAGCAAATATCTCAAACATGACTCGTGAGTCAGTTTTGAGATACATCGGCCGGTGACTTTCACTCACAAACCAGCAAGTGGCGTCCCCTGGAGGTTTGACCTCATCAGTTAACGCGTGGCGTCCCCTAGGGGATTCGAACCCCTGTTACCGCCGTGAAAGGGCGGTGTCCTGGGCCTCTAGACGAAGGGGACACTGAAGTCTCAATCGCAAGACGCCTTGCTTCTTTCTTTTCATCAGACAATCTGTGTGAGCACTGCAAAGGCAGGTTCTTTAAGGTAAGGAGGTGATCCAACCGCAGGTTCCCCTACGGTTACCTTGTTACGACTTCACCCCAGTCATGAATCACAAAGTGGTAAGCGCCCTCCCGAAGGTTAAGCTACCTACTTCTTTTGCAACCCACTCCCATGGTGTGACGGGCGGTGTGTACAAGGCCCGGGAACGTATTCACCGTGGCATTCTGATCCACGATTACTAGCGATTCCGACTTCATGGAGTCGAGTTGCAGACTCCAATCCGGACTACGACGCACTTTATGAGGTCCGCTTGCTCTCGCGAGGTCGCTTCTCTTTGTATGCGCCATTGTAGCACGTGTGTAGCCCTGGTCGTAAGGGCCATGATGACTTGACGTCATCCCCACCTTCCTCCAGTTTATCACTGGCAGTCTCCTTTGAGTTCCCGGCCGGACCGCTGGCAACAAAGGATAAGGGTTGCGCTCGTTGCGGGACTTAACCCAACATTTCACAACACGAGCTGACGACAGCCATGCAGCACCTGTCTCACAGTTCCCGAAGGCACGTTCCCATCTCTGGAAACTTCTGTGGATGTCAAGACCAGGTAAGGTTCTTCGCGTTGCATCGAATTAAACCACATGCTCCACCGCTTGTGCGGGCCCCCGTCAATTCATTTGAGTTTTAACCTTGCGGCCGTACTCCCCAGGCGGTCGATTTAACGCGTTAGCTCCGGAAGCCACGCCTCAAGGGCACAACCTCCAAATCGACATCGTTTACAGCGTGGACTACCAGGGTATCTAATCCTGTTTGCTCCCCACGCTTTCGCACCTGAGCGTCAGTCTTCGTCCAGGAGGCCGCCTTCGCCACCGGTATTCCTCCAGATCTCTACGCATTTCACCGCTACACCTGGAATTCTACCTCCCTCTACGAGACTCCAGCCTGCCAGTTTCGAATGCAGTTCCCAGGTTGAGCCCGGGGATTTCACATCCGACTTGACAGACCGCCTGCGTGCGCTTTACGCCCAGTAATTCCGATTAACGCTTGCACCCTCCGTATTACCGCGGCTGCTGGCACGGAGTTAGCCGGTGCTTCTTCTGCGGGTAACGTCAATTGCTGTGGTTATTAACCACAACACCTTCCTCCCCGCTGAAAGTACTTTACAACCCGAAGGCCTTCTTCATACACGCGGCATGGCTGCATCAGGCTTGCGCCCATTGTGCAATATTCCCCACTGCTGCCTCCCGTAGGAGTCTGGACCGTGTCTCAGTTCCAGTGTGGCTGGTCATCCTCTCAGACCAGCTAGGGATCGTCGCCTAGGTGAGCCGTTACCCCACCTACTAGCTAATCCCATCTGGGCACATCTGATGGCAAGAGGCCCGAAGGTCCCCCTCTTTGGTCTTGCGACGTTATGCGGTATTAGCTACCGTTTCCAGTAGTTATCCCCCTCCATCAGGCAGTTTCCCAGACATTACTCACCCGTCCGCCACTCGTCACCCGAGGAGCAAGCTCCTCTGTGCTACCGTCCGACTTGCATGTGTTAGGCCTGCCGCCAGCGTTCAATCTGAGCCATGATCAAACTCTTCAATTTAAAAGTTTGATGCTCACCGAATTAAACTTCGTAATGAATTACGTGTTCACTCGTGAGACTTGGTATTCATTTAGCGTCCTGAGACGTTAAGAATCCATGTCACTTTGAGTGCCCACACAGATTGTCTGATAAATTGTTAAAGAGCAGTGCCGCTGCGTTTTCACTGCGGCGCGGGGTGTGCATATTACGCTTTCCCGCTGCGAAGTCAACTGAATATTTTCAGATTTCTTCGCCTGACAGGCCGGTGTGTTTGCCGTTGTGCCGTGTCAGTGGAGGCGCATTATAGGGAGTTAATTCCGGCTGACAACCCCTAATTTAAAAAAAGTTCCCGTTCGCTCACTTTCCAGGCAAAACCACTGCCAAAAGTGAATTTTCGCTTGGTTTTTAAACAAAAACGAGCCCCGCAGGGCCCGTTTTCTTATATTTGTGACTTACTGCACTGCCACAATATGATCGTTTTTTACTACCAGTTGAACCGCTTTTCCCGGAATCAGCTCACCGGAGAGAATTTGCTGTGCAAGCGGGTTCTCGATTTGCTGCTGGATGGCACGTTTCAGTGGACGTGCCCCATACACCGGATCGTAACCATTCTCACTCAGAAGTTTCAACGCTTCGTCAGAAATCGTCACCGTATAACCACGCTCTTCCAGACGCTTGTACAAACGTTGCAGTTGGATCTGCGCAATAGAAGCAATATGTTTTTCACCCAGAGGATGAAACACCACCACTTCATCAATACGGTTGATGAATTCCGGACGGAAACTCTGGCTAACAACACCCAACACCAGCTCTTTCATATGCCCATAATCAAGATCGCCAAAACGCTCCTGAATCAGGTCAGAACCCAGGTTAGATGTCATAATGACCACCGTATTACGGAAATCCACGGTTCTGCCTTGCCCATCCGTCAAACGCCCGTCGTCTAACACCTGCAATAAGATGTTGAACACATCCGGGTGCGCTTTTTCCACTTCATCCAGCAGGATGACGGAGTAAGGACGACGACGCACCGCTTCAGTCAGATAACCGCCCTCTTCGTAGCCGACATATCCCGGAGGCGCCCCCACCAGACGTGAGACAGAGTGTTTCTCCATAAACTCGGACATATCGATACGCACCATCGCATCGTCACTGTCGAACATAAAGTTCGCCAGCGATTTGCACAGCTCGGTTTTACCCACCCCGGTTGGCCCAAGGAACAGGAACGAGCCAATCGGACGATTAGGATCCGACAACCCGGCACGGCTACGGCGGATGGCATTCGAAACGGCTTCCACGGCTTCATCCTGGCCAATCACACGATGATGAAGATCGTGCTCCATGCGCAGCAGTTTTTCACGTTCGCCTTCCATCATCCGCGCCACCGGAATACCGGTCCAACGCGCCAGCACGTCGGCAATTTCCACATCGGTTACACGGTTACGTAACAGACGCATCGTTTTGCCTTCCGTCTGCGTGGCTGCCGCCAGCTGTTTTTCCAGTTCGGGAATTTTACCGTACTGCAATTCCGACATGCGTCCCAGGTCACCATTACGGCGTGCCTGCTCCATCGCAATTTTCGCCTGTTCCAGCTCCGATTTGATGGTCTGCGTTCCGGAGAGCGACGCCTTTTCGGCTTTCCACTCTTCTTCTAATGTCGAATACTGGCGTTCTTTATCTTCCAGCTCTTCATTCAGCATTTCGAGACGCTTTTTACTGGCTTCATCTGACTCTTTCATCAGCGCCCGCTGTTCCAGCTTGAGCTGAATAATACGGCGATCAAGACGGTCCAGCTCTTCCGGTTTCGAGTCAATCTGCATACGAATACTTGATGCAGCTTCATCAATCAGGTCAATGGCTTTGTCCGGCAACTGGCGATCGGCAATATAACGGTGTGACAGCGTTGCCGCCGCAACAATCGCCGGGTCGGTGATCTGCACGTGGTGATGCAATTCATAACGCTCTTTCAGACCACGCAGAATGGCAATGGTATCTTCCACCGTTGGCTCTGCGACCAGTACTTTCTGGAAACGACGTTCCAGCGCAGCATCCTTTTCAATAAACTGGCGATATTCATCCAGTGTGGTTGCCCCGACGCAATGAAGTTCGCCACGCGCCAGCGCAGGTTTTAACATGTTACCGGCATCCATCGCCCCGTCGGCTTTCCCCGCCCCCACCATGGTGTGCAGTTCGTCAATAAACAGGATGACGTTGCCTTCTTGTTTCGCCAGATCGTTAAGCACGCCTTTGAGACGCTCTTCAAACTCACCGCGGTATTTTGCCCCGGCAACAAGCGCGCCCATGTCCAGCGAAAGCACGCGACGACCTTTCAGCCCTTCCGGTACTTCGCCATTGACAATACGCTGCGCCAAACCTTCAACAATGGCAGTCTTACCGACACCTGGTTCACCAATTAATACCGGGTTGTTTTTCGTCCGGCGTTGCAGTACCTGAATAGTACGGCGGATCTCTTCATCACGGCCGATGACTGGATCGAGCTTGCCTTGTTCAGCGCGCTCGGTCAGATCGACGGTGAATTTTTTCAAGGCCTGACGTTGATCTTCGGCCCCTTGATCGTTCACGTTTTCTCCCCCACGCATTTGATCTATCGCCTGAGTCACATTGGCCGTTGTTGCACCAGCGGATTTAAGCAAATCGGTTAGCGTGCCACGTGAATCCAGCGCAGCCAGAACGAAAAGTTCTGACGAAATAAAATTGTCACCCCGCTTTTGCGCCAGCTTGTCGCAAAGATTAAGCACACGGACCAGATCCTGAGAAGGCTGCACATCGCCGCCGGTGCCTTCCACCTGCGGTAAACGGCTTAACGCCTGTTCAATAGCGGTACGTAACTGGCCAGCATTCACGCCAGCAGAGGTTAATAAAGGATGAATCGAACCCCCTTCCTGATTCAGCAAGGCGCTCATTAAATGAAGAGGTTCGATGAATTGGTTGTCTTGCCCCAGTGCGAGCGACTGGGCATCGGCAAGAGCAAGCTGGAATTTATTAGTAAGACGATCCAGACGCATAACTCCTCCCATAACAGGTCAAATTTGCTACTGGAGATTAAATGAGGTCATCCCTCAATTATTCAAGGTGAATGACCTGAATTATGCGAAAGAAAACTTACGCGTGCCGGATCGTCTTGATTCGTTAGGTTATATCAGCCAAATGAAACTTGCCATACGCCCGGTGACCTTGTCCCGGCGATAGGAGAAAAAATCCTCCGGCTGGCTGAAAGTACAGCGATCGCCGCCAAACACATGTTCGACGCCTACGCTCGCCAACCGCTGGCGCGCGAGCTGGTAGATATCCGCAAAAAACTTTTCCCCAGCCGGGCGAAACGCGCTATCAGCCCGAGGATCATGGGCCATAAATGCCTCCCGCACTTCCGGGCCGACTTCGAAGGCTTGCGGGCCAATCGCCGGGCCAAACCACGCCAGCAGATTTTCCGGCTTATCAGCAAAACACGCGACCGTCGCTTCCAACACACCCGCGCACAACCCACGCCAACCGGCATGTGCAGCAGCAACTTCGGTGCCATCGCGATTACAAAACAGAACCGGCAGGCAGTCGGCGGTCATCACCGCACAAACGGCACCCGGGGTATTACTGTAGGAAGCATCCGCCCGCTTCGACGCATAAGGTTCACCGCTGAGTTTCAGCACCTCGGTGCCGTGCACCTGTTCAAGCCACACAGGTTTAGACGGTAAACCACCTTCCGCGAACATGCGCTTACGGTTTTCTTCCACCAGAATGAGGTCGTCACCGCAGTGTGCACCGAGATTCAGGGAGTCATAAGGCGGCAGGCTAACGCCGCCAATACGTGTCGAGCTACAAGCTGCAACCTGTTTGGGTTGCGGCCAGTCCGGGCGGATCAGTTTGGTCATAACCAGGCCACATCGTCCTTATGCAATTCAAAATCAGCGCGCATCGCGTCGATAAGATCGACCATATCCTGTGGGATCGGCGCATGCCATTCCATCTCAATACCGCTGATCGGGTGATAGAGACGCAGCATGGTTGCGTGCAAAGCCTGGCGGTCAAACTTACGCAGCGCCTCAATAAACGCTTCCGATGCCCCTTTTGGCGGACGCGGACGACCACCGTACAGCTGATCACCCACCAGCGGATGCGTGATATGCGACATATGCACACGGATCTGGTGCGTACGGCCGGTTTCCAGACGCAGGCGCAAGCGCGTATGAATACGGAAATGCTCCATGATGCGGTAATGCGTGACCGCCGGTTTCCCCATCGGATGCACGGACATATGCGTACGCTTCGTCGGGTGACGACTGATCGGCTCTTCAACAGTGCCGCCCGAGGTCATGTGCCCAATAGCGACCGCTTCATATTCACGTGTGATTTCACGCAGTTGCAAGGACTCCACCAGTCGCGTTTGCGCCGGCACCGTTTTTGCTACCACCATCAAACCGGTGGTGTCTTTGTCCAGGCGGTGCACAATCCCGGCACGCGGAACATCGACAATAGGCGGATAGTAATGCAGCAACGCGTTCAGCACGGTACCGTCAGGGTTACCGGCTCCCGGGTGCACCACCAAATCGCGCGGCTTGTTGATAACGATAATGTCGTCATCTTCATAAACGATATTTAACGGAATATCTTGCGGTTCAAAACGGGCTTCTTCTTCAATTTCAGCATTGATGGCAATGCTTTCGCCACCCAACACTTTCTCTTTCGGCTTGTCGCTGACGTTGCCGTTGACCAGCACGCGCTGGTCGAGAATCCATTCTTTTATGCGCGAACGTGAATAATCAGGGAACAATTCGGCCAAAGCCTGATCTAAGCGTTGACCGAGCTGGTTCTCGGATACCGTTGCGGTAAGTTGTACTCGTTGTGCCATATACAGCTTCTTCGTTAACGTTGGGTTTTACGGCTTTGCCGTTTAATATAGTGTGCTATTGTAGCTGGTCTTAGTCGGGAGCAGGAATAAAGAATCTCCCGCATTAACATTCTGAGGAAAGTCTAAACGTCATGACGCGCATGAAATATCTGGTGGCAGCCGCCACGTTGAGTCTGGCTTTGGCGGGTTGCTCCGGTTCAAAGGAAGTGGTGCCTGATAATCCACCAAATGAAATCTACGCGACTGCCCAGCAAAAACTGCAAGACGGTAACTGGAAGGCGGCAATAACGCAACTGGAAGCCCTGGATAATCGTTATCCGTTTGGCCCTTACTCTCAGCAAGTGCAACTGGATCTGATCTACGCTTACTACAAAAACGCCGATCTGCCGCTGGCTCAGGCCGCAATTGACCGCTTTATTCGCCTGAATCCGACGCATCCCAACATCGATTATGTGATGTACATGCGCGGGCTGACCAACATGGCGCTGGATGACAGTGCGCTGCAAGGGTTCTTTGGTGTGGACCGTAGCGATCGCGACCCGCAGCATGCGCGCGACGCATTTACGGACTTCTCCAAACTGGTGCGCGGCTATCCGCAAAGCCAGTACGTCACCGATGCCACCAAACGCCTGGTATTCCTGAAAGATCGCCTGGCGAAGTATGACTACTCCGTCGCGGAATATTACACCGACCGCGGCGCCTGGGTTGCCGTTGTCAACCGCGTGGAAGGGATGCTTCGTGACTTCCCGGATGCAAAAGCCACGCGCGATGCGCTGCCGCTGATGGAAAAAGCCTACCGCGAAATGCAAATGAACGCGCAGGCCGACAAAGTCGCTAAAATTATCGCGGCGAACAGTAGCGCCAGCTAAAACCGATCGCCTGAAAGACAAAACGGCAGCCTGCAGGCTGCCGTTTTTTTATTCGGTTTCACTTATTGCTGAAGCGGTTTAGCCTCAATCCATCCTATCAACTATGACCGCTATTTACGCGTTCGACAAGGTATATTTGCGCTCTTCCTGTCCTGCCTCACAAAACCTTTCCTTTGACAAAAAGTGACAAAATAATGTGATTTAAATCACACATTTTGACATTCACCACGGTATGCTGAAATCACCAAGACGGAAAGACAAGAGGTAAAATTTATGACAATGAACATTACCAGTAAACAAATGGAAATTACTCCGGCAATCCGCCAGCATGTCGCAGACCGTCTCGCCAAACTGGATAAATGGCAAACCCATCTGATTAACCCACATATCATTCTGTCTAAAGAGCCACAGGGCTTTATTGCGGATGCGACGATCAACACGCCAAACGGGCACCTGGTCGCCAGCGCAAAACACGAAGATATGTATACCGCTATCAACGATTTGATTAACAAGCTGGAACGGCAGCTCAATAAAGTGCAACACAAAGGTGAAGCACGTCGCGCCGCATCGTCGGTGAAAGACCCAAGCTTCGTTGAAGAAGAAGAGTAGTCTCTACATTGAGTCCCTATCCAACGCGCCTTCGGGCGCGTTTTTTATTGACAGAAAGAAAACAGTACGGGTACTGTACTTCAGTCACTCAAAGGAAAACTGCATGAAACTTGTTCCGTTCTTCTTCGCATTCTTTTTTACCTTCCCCTGAACCGGGAGGCGATTCGTTTTGTGATAAAGAATGCGAAGACGAACAATAAGGCCTCCCACTCCGGGAGGCTTTTTTTTTGATAACAATTAAAGGCAACAACATGACGGCTGAAAACCCCTTACTGGATTTACGCGTAAAAATCAGTGCGCTGGATGAGCAGTTACTGACGCTGCTTGCCGAACGACGCCAGCTCTCTGTCGAAGTCGGCAAAGCCAAACTGCATTCGCACCGCCCGGTGCGCGACATCGATCGCGAGCGCGACCTGCTGGAACGTCTGATTCAACTGGGTAAAGCGCATCATCTGGATGCCCATTACATTACCCGCCTGTTCCAGTTGATCATCGAAGACTCCGTTCTGACTCAGCAAGCGCTGCTCCAGCAGCATCTGAATAAGATCAATCCCCATTCTGCCCGCATCGCGTTTCTCGGTCCCAAAGGTTCTTATTCCCATCTGGCGGCCCGCCAGTACGCTGCGCGCCATTTTGAGGAGTTTATTGAAAGCGGCTGCCTGAAGTTCCACGATATCTTCAATCAGGTGGAAACCGGCCAGGCGGATTACGCCGTCGTGCCGCTGGAGAATACCAGCTCAGGCGCAATTAACGACGTATACGATTTACTGCAGCACACCACATTGTCGATCGTGGGCGAGCTGACGGTGCCTATCGATCACTGCGTGCTGGTGTCCGGCTCGACCGATCTGGAGCAGATTAAAACCGTTTACAGCCATCCGCAGCCGTTCCAGCAGTGCAGCCAGTTTCTGAACCGTTACCCGCAGTGGAAGATTGAATATTGCGAAAGCACCTCGGCCGCCATGGAGAAAGTGGCGCAGGCGAATTCACCGCATGTCGCGGCGCTGGGCAGCGAAGCGGGCGGCGCACTGTATGGACTTCAGGTGCTGGAACGCAACCTGGCGAACCAGACGCAAAACATTACGCGTTTTGTGGTGCTGGCGCGTAAAGCGATTGACGTTTCCGATCAGGTGCCTGCGAAAACCACACTGCTGATGGCCACCGGCCAGCAGGCTGGCGCACTGGTTGAAGCACTGCTGGTGCTGCGCAAGCACAACGTCATCATGACGAAACTGGAATCGCGCCCGATTAATGGCAACCCGTGGGAAGAGATGTTTTATCTGGATGTTCAGGCTAACCTGCAATCCGATGGGATGCAAAAAGCGTTGCGCGAGCTGAATGAGATTACCCGCTCACTGAAAGTGCTGGGTTGCTACCCGAGCGAAAATGTGGTGCCGGTTGAGCCCGTTTAACGCTCTTTGAACAGCGATTTCTTCATTCCTGCCACACCAACTGGCAGGGTGAAGATCGCCCCCGAAAGCGGATATTGCGCCACTTCCTCCGCGTCCATATTTTCCCGCGTGGTGGTGATAAAAAGCGTTTTCATATCCTCACCGCCAAAACAGACCATCGTCGGGCAACGAACAGGCAGAGGATATTCCTCCAGCCGTTCTCCCTGCGGCGAAAAACGCACAATACGCCAGCCGTCAAAGATCGCGCTCCAGTAACACCCTTCAACATCGACAGCCGCGCCATCCGGGATACCTTCACCCGCCTTAAACCGGTGGAAGAGTTCACGTTTACCCGGTTCCCCCTGGTGGTCCAACGGCGTACGATAGATCACACCGTTGGGCGTATCAGAGGTAAACATCCACTGACCATCCTGGCTAAATGCCAGCCCGTTGGCGCCATGAATGTCGCACTGCACCACTTTCGGCGTTAAATCATTATCAATACGCAATAACAGCGCGCCGTTGTAATCGCCCGGCCCCCAAAACGTGCCGGCATAAAAACGGCCCCGGGGATCGGTACCGCCATCGTTAAAGCGCGCCAGTTGCGGATTCGACGGGTTATCACACACTTTTTGCCGCAACAGGCCACAGGGATCGGTCAACCAGATGGCGTAACGCATCGCCACAATAAAACCGCCCTTTTCCCGCAACGCAAAACAACCGACCTCCTCCGGAAACGACAACACTGTATGTTCGCCCGTCGCCAGATGATAGCGATGGATCTCCCCTTCCAGGATATCAGCCCAGTAGAGCGCCTGCTCCGGTTCGCTCCAGGTCGGGCATTCCGGTAAATGCCCGGTGTAATCAAACAGCGTTTTCAACTCAGCCATTGCGCGTCCCTTAAATGAAAAAAGCCAGCGGGTAACCACTGGCTTTTCAGTATAAACGGCTTTCAGATTACTGGCGGCTGTCGTTCGCCTGGCGCAATAGCACGCGGCTTTCACTCTGGAAACGCTGGGCATAATCGCCAAACCAGTGCTCCACTTTACGGAAGCTGTCGATGAACGCCTGCTTGTCTCCCTGCTCCAGCAAACCAATCGCCTCGCCGAAACGTTTATAGTAACGTTTGATCAACGCCAGATTGCTGGACGACGACATAATAATGTCGGCATAAAGCTGCGGATCCTGAGCAAACAGTCGGCCAACCATCGCCAGTTCAAGGCGGTAGATTGGCGAAGAAAGCGCCAGCAATTGCTCAAGCTGAACATTCTCTTCCGCCAGGTGCAGCCCATAAGCGAAGGTGGCAAAGTGCCGCAGCGCCTGGATAAAGGCCATGTTCTGATCGTGTTCAACGGCGCTGATACGGTGCAAACGCGCACCCCACACCTGAATCTGCTCCAGAAACCACTGGTACGCTTCCGGCTGCCTTCCATCGCACCAGACCACTACCTGTTTGGCAAGACTGCCGCTGTCCGGACCAAACATCGGGTGTAACCCCAATACAGGCCCCTGGTGCGCCGCCAGCATGGCCTGTAGCGGACCACTTTTTACCGACGCAAGATCAACAAGAATGCAATCATCCGGCAGCGCGGGCAACTTCGCGATCACCTGCTCGGTAACGTGGATAGGCACGCTGACAATCACCATACCGGCATCCGCCACCAGCGCCTCAGCCTGTGCCCAATCCTCTTTTTCCAGAATGCGCACCTGATAGCCGGAAAGCGTCAGCATTTTGGCAAACAGTTGTCCCATCTGCCCACCGCCGCCGACAATGACCACCGGACGCAATTCAGGATAGAGCGTTTTAAAGCCTTTATCGTTTTCGCTTGAGTAGGACTCACGCATCACACGGCGCAGTACATCTTCAATCAGATCCGGCGGGACCCCCAGCGACTCGGCTTCTTTCCGGCGTGATGCCAGCATGGTCGCCTCACGCTCGGGGACATAAATGGGCAAGCCATAGTGGCTTTTCACTTCGCCAACTTGCGCCACCAGTTCCAGGCGGCGCGCCAGTAATCCCAGCAGCGCCTTGTCAACTTCATCAATCTGATCGCGCAGCGCGGTCAATTCAGCAACCATAACAACCTCTTAAGCAAGACGCGTCGCCAGACTATTGCGCAGGTCTTTATCAATCTCACGCAGCAGCGCTTCCGTGGTTTCCCAACTGATACAGGCATCCGTCACGGAAACGCCGAACTTCATGGCACTGCGCGGTTGTTCAGAAGATTGATTACCTTCGTGGATGTTGCTTTCAATCATCAAACCGGTAATCGACCGGTTGCCATCTTTAATCTGAGCAACCACGGATTCCGCAACGGCAGGCTGGCGACGGTAATCTTTATTGGAGTTACCATGACTGCAATCTACCATCAGCGACGGCCTGAGTCCCGCCTGAGCCATCTCTTTTTCGCACTGCGCAACGTCCGCCGGGCTGTAGTTTGGCGCTTTGCCGCCGCGCAAAATCACATGCCCGTCCGGGTTACCCTGCGTTTGCAACAGGCAGACCTGACCGGCCTGGTTGATACCGACAAACCGGTGCGGCATTGCAGCGGCGCGCATGGCGTTGATCGCCGTGGCCAGGCTGCCGTCGGTGCCGTTTTTGAAGCCTACCGGCATCGACAGACCGGAGGCCATTTCGCGGTGCGTCTGGGATTCCGTGGTGCGTGCGCCAATCGCCGACCAGCTAAACAGGTCGCCCAGGAACTGCGGGCTATTCGGATCCAGCGCTTCCGTCGCCAGCGGCAGCCCCATGCTGACCAGCTCAACCAGCAGACGACGCGCAATCTTCAGTCCGCCTTCCACATCAAACGAGCCATCCATGTGCGGATCGTTAATCAGCCCCTTCCAGCCAACGGTCGTACGGGGTTTTTCAAAATAGACGCGCATCACCAGGTAGAGGCTATCGCTGACCTCTGCGGCAAGGGTTTTAAATCGACGGGCGTACTCAATCGCCGCTTCCGGATCGTGAATAGAGCAAGGACCGCAAACCACCAGCAAGCGCGGATCGCGCCCGGCAATGATATCGGAGATGGTCTGGCGGGATTGCGCGATTTGCGCTTCTTGCTCCGTGGTCAGCGGGAATGTCGCTTTTAATTGATCCGGGGTGATCAGAACCTGTTCGTCGGTGATGTGTACGTTGTTCAGCGCGTCTTTTTGCATGATTGCGATCCTGTGTGACTCGTTTGCGATAGTTGTCCCTCTTGCGAGGATGACGTAACCATACCACAAGCGGTAAAGATTTCAATCCACATTTCGTACCGATTTCTTTACACAACCAAATTAAATGCCATTTATTGACCAAATAACTGTAACGATAAAATTACACGAACAAATGGCGCGGGGTTAACCGCGCCATTTGCCGTTAGCCCACCGCGATCTGCGTCCCCTGGCGATGACGCCGCCAGCGTAAGATATCCATCAGTATAAACACCAACAGACTGACTCCCATTACCGGCAAAGCCAGCCCCAGCAGTAATGCCAGTACCGCAGTCACCGCACGCCCTGCCATGCTCAGACTCAGCCAGCAGAACAGCAATGTTCCGGCCGGGTTCGCGGCTGCGCGAGCCGGGCGGCGTATCCACCAAAGCCGGTACCCCAGCACGATCATCACACACAGTGCGCTGCCAAAGATGATCAGCAGTAATTGATTCGGCAGACCAAACAGCACGCCCATATGGAAATCGACCCCCCAGCGCGTGAGTTTCGCCATCAACGGGAAATCAGCAAATCGGGTGCGATCGATAACCGCCATGTTGCTGCCGTCAATGGCTACTGCGTCAACCTGTGTGGGCCAGCGACGATCGATTTCACTTACCGTCCAGGCTTTATCTGCGCTACGCGGCGGGCGGATCTCCAGCTTAGTGGCGGAAATGCCGGCCTGCTGCGCACTCTGCAGCACTTCATCAAACTGCACCCAATCGAGCTGCATATCAGGCATTTCCATACCGTCATGGTGTGAATGGTGTTCCGCATGGGGATCGCCAATCGTTGCCATGCCATGCAGTTGTGTATTGACTTGCGGTGTCATCCAGCCAAACGCGGCGCGCAGACGATCGACGTTGCCGCCAGCCCATTGTGACCAGGTCAACCCGGTTGCTGAGAATAGCAACATCCCCGCCAGCAAAATCCCGCCGAGCGAAACATGCCAGCGGCGATGATGTTGCACCGGGTTGTTGAGCCGCCGTTTTGGTCGGGTGAAAAACCACAGCACAATGCCGCCCAGCGCCGCCACCCACATCCAGGATGCCGCCAGTTCACTGTAAATACGCCCGACATCACCGAGCAACAATGAACGGTGAAAGTAATCTATCCACTGGCGCAGCGGCAAAATCCCGCTGGTGCCATAAACCGTCATATCGCCCTTCACTTGCAAGGTGATGGGGTCAATAAAAATGGCGCGAGTTTCCGACTCACCCAGTTGCTGATCGGCAAACATCACGCGCGTCGTGTCGTTACCGCTCAGGCCTGGGCGCACCGCATGGAGACGCAAATGCCCACCGGTCACCTGCTCAGCAACGGCAATCTGTTCCGCCAGCGGCTGGCGTTCGCCCTTTTCCACGCCGTAAAGCGCATCCTGATAGAGCGCGTTTTCGAGCTGCAGCGTCGCCACGTATAAGGTGCCCGTCAGGGCGGCGATAAAGATAAACGGTCCCACAAACAGACCGATGTAAAAATGCAGGCGTCGTAGCAGGTTCAGCCACGCCGCACGCGGGGTGCAGGAAGTCATACTTTTCCTCAGAAATAGCAAAAAGATGCCGTTACGCCAGGGCGTACGGGCACTATTATCGTGTCAGAAAAAGCAGACGCGCGGCGGTGCGCGGGTATCCGGCCAGAGCCAGGGAAAGAAGTGCCAGTGCGAGACTTTTTGCCGTTCGGGCGTCAGACGCATACGCAATACGCGTCCCAGTAGCAGCATGGCGACAAGGAAAATCAGACCAGGAACGTGCGCCAGCAGAACGCAATAACCACACGCTTGTGCGTGATCGAGCGGCATGCTCTGCGAGGGTATTTCGTGATGACGCATTTGCGCATGCGACATCTGATGATGGTCAGGCATTGGCATGCTCATCTCATGATGCATGCCCGCCATCGCGTTCATCGAATCGTGTTGCAACGAGACGGAAATCAGCGGGGCGACAAGGATCAGCAGGATCGAAAACAACGCCAGCCAGGCGGCCGCGCGTTTTGCTGCATATGGATGAAAAATACGCTTCACCACGTCTCCTCCCGGTCGAAGCGGCATTGTAAATTAATCATCACCAGAAGGTTAATTTTTTTACCAAAACGACAGAAAGTCTGTTGGCGACCCTCGACGAGAGAACGAAAAAAACTAGTTAAGACGCTTTTCCCGCTCCTCCCCACACTGCACCAACAATCGTTACCCACCAATGCATTACACCCCCTTTCACTGCAATAAATTGCAGGGTTATGCAACTTCCGCCGCCATTTTGCCGCCATTAAAATGGGCCAGCGGGTTCAGGGTTACCGCCTCTTCCAGATGATCGGGCGCGAAGTGGGCGTAACGCAGGGTTTCGCGGATATTGGCGTGACCCAGAATGCGCTGCAGCACCAGGATGTTGCCGCCATTGGTCATAAAATGCGCGGCAAAGGTATGGCGCAACACATGGGTTTTCTGCCCCTCGGCCAGCGCGATATCGGTGGCCGCCAGCATTTTGCTGAACGCCGGATAGCACGGCTGGAACATCTGCCCCTGCAACGGCGCAAGCTCATCGTACAGCCACTGCGGAATGGGCACGGTGCGGTTCTTACCGCCCTTGGTTTTCACAAAGGTGATTTTATTGGCCGAAAGCTGCGTGCGCTGAAGGTTTTCCGCTTCGCGCCAGCGCGCGCCGGTGGCAAGACACACCTTCACCACCCGCGTTAAATCGCGATTCCCGAACGCGTCACAGGCCGCCAGCAGCGTGGCGATTTGCGGCGGCGTCAGCCACGTCATCTCGCGCTCTTTCTCGCGAAACGTCCGTACCCCCTCGATCGGATTCGGCAGTTGCCACTCCCCCAACCGGCTCAGCTCGTTAAACACCGCATTGAGATACTGCTGCTCACGGTTCACCGTCACCGGCTGCACCTTCCAGTTCGCCGGATCGCGCGTGTAACCATTATCGATTTCGCCGCTCAAACGCTGATCGCGATAGTGCGCCCACACCTTCGCGGTCAGCTCCGTCGCCAGCGGGTCGCCGAGCCCCCGGCAGACAATCTCCAGCTTCGCCATCCGCGATTTCCCGGCCGCCAGCGACTGCCCGTGCAGCTTAAACCACAGCGCAATAAGGTCGCTCAACCGCCGGCGGTCCTCTTTTTCGCCAAGCCAGGGCTTCTCCTGAGCCTCCTGCTTCGTCCAGCGCTCAAATGCCTCGGCCTCGCCTTTGGTAGGAAACTGCCGACGAATACGCCGCCCCTCCCGCCCCTGCGGATAGAGCTCGCACAGCCACTTGCCGTTTTTCTGTTTACTGACCGTCATGGTTGCCCTAAACGTGTTTTTCCAGCGTGAAAATCACCACACCAAACGGCTCAATCTCTGTCACGCTGCACTCAAAATCCGCCGAATGATTGGTAAGACGCACCTTGCCGCCCGGCAAGCGCACCACATCAAACACATCCAGCACATCATCAATGCGGATAAACCAGCGACCGTTACCGATTTTTTGCGCGGAAGTGTCCACCAGCCAGCCCGCATTCAGCCCTTCAATAAAATTCAGGCTGCCGACGGACGACGGCGCCAGACTGCGATCCAGCAACCACACGCCCGCCTCTTTCAGCTCGCCGGACTCATGGCGATATTTCGGGATACTCAGCGCCGCCTCGCTTTGCGCAGCCGACGTTGCCGCAGCGGGATACATCTCGCCTTTGCCAGTCGCCAGCCAGTTCAGCGACACGCCGGTATCCAGCGCGCAGGTCACCACCACATCGCCGGGGAAAAACTCACGCCGCACCCAGGTGCTGATGGTCCCGGAAGAGATATCCAGCAAATCACCGAGATCTTTTTGCATCTGAAACCCGTACGCATCGAGGATTCGGCGCAGCACCGGGCGACCGCCGGTCGACAAAATCTCGTTGAGCAACGCCTTGCCCTTCGGCGCGGGTTTATCGGTTAATTTTGCATTTGCGAACTCACCTTCCACCAGCCAGTGCAGATCGGCCCCGGTATCCAGCGCGCATTTGACCACCGCTTTATAGGGCACGCTCTCGCGCTGGATCCAGCTACTGATATTGTTCGCCGGCACATCCAGCGCTTCGGCGAGCGCCTTCTGGCTGGAGACGGAATAGGACGCGGCAATGCGCTCAATCACATCCTGAACACTCATCTTATTTTCACTCATGCATACCAACTTCGAAAAAGTGATTTACACAATCGCATTTGCGATTTATATTGCTGTGCATCGACCAGAATGCACGCCAGTGCAGTACATTTCAAACCACAGGAGATAATGCGATATGTCAGATGCAAAATCAACGCCGTCGCATCCGTTATCCGACTCTCAAATGCAATCCAGGAATTTCACCCATGGCCAGATGGATGAGCTGATGTCCGCCCTGCTGCCCGCGCTGCAAACGCTGATCCGCTCGGCGATGTCCGACGCGATGACAGTGAAAGATTTCGCCGCCATGCGCGGTGTCAGCGAACGTCTGGTCTGGCAATGGCTTGACGAAGGCATACTGCTCAAAGCCCCGACCCGCGACTATTCTGCGGCGCAAAATGCCGGAAAACGCAGCCGTACGCTGATCAATGTGAAAGCCTGGCGCGACAAATTAACGCAGCAGGCCATTGACTGCCGCTATATCGATCACCGCGCCGGTACATCCTTAAGCTGAATTTGCTTTTGCAAGCTCACAAGAAAACAGGAGAGAGTATGGCTATCACAGCAGACCGCATCAGCGTACCGCTCAGCGCCGGAGAACGGCTTAACGGGCTGAACCATATTGCCGAACTCCGCGCCAGCCACTGGGACGATAGCTGGCCCAAGGTGGCGCGTTTTATCGAGGATTTGCGCGATAAACGCGACGAGCAGTACGACGAAAACAGTCGCGCGCTGGCGGCGATCTTCTTTCTTGCCCGCGTCCCCGCTGCCCGCCAGGCCCTCAGCCCGCACGCGCTGACGCTTGAAGAGAAAAAAGCGGTGATCACAGCAATGAACCATTTCCGCGCGGTCGTCAGCCTGTTTCCCAAACGCCTGACCCTGCCGCGCTAACCCCCAACCCGTAAGCCATGGCGTCAACCCGCCGGGCATTCCTGTCGCCAAAATCTGGAGAACACCATGAGAAAGACCCCCACAACACACCCGGCACGCAGCCACGAAGACGTCGCTCTGATGCTGACCGAAGCACGCAACCGCGAGCGACTGCGCTGCGCTGGCGTGATTTCCGCGCGCCTCGACGCCCTGGCGCGGCTTATCGCCACGGAACATTTGGACTGGAGCGACGCCGCCGAGCTGCTGCACCAGGAAGCCACCCACATTGATAACCAGGCACAGGAGCTGCACTGATGGCCGATGAAATGGATCTGGTACAACAGCGCGAGCTGGAAGAGCGCGAACGCTACATCCGCCAGGCGCGCAGCCGCCTGCTGTTACCGTCGCGGCTGACCTGCGAAAACTGCGATGCGCCCATCCCCGAAGCCCGCCGTATGGCGCTGCCCGGCGTGACCTGCTGCGTCACCTGCCAGCACCGCGCCGAACTGCACGATAAGCACTACAGGAGGCGCTAATTGGCGATCTCGTGGGCTTTTCCGTGGAATGCGCCGCGCCCGGCGATTGCCAGCCCCTACCTCACGCATGCCGAACTCCACCGCCGCAACCAGCTGATTGCGGCGCTGCTACAGGCCCGTCATGCGCTGGCGCTGCAACCGGAGTGCGTACGCCTGCCGATCATGCGCACGGCAGATACGCTGGAAAAATACCACGGCGAGGCGCGCGCCAACGCCTGGCTGCGCCACCTTGTGGCGCGCACACTGCCCCGCCTCAACGCCGTCACACAACGCTACCAACTGACCTGCATTCACCAGCGCGTATCGAAAGCGGTGTTTAATGGCCACTTCGATACGCCGGTTCAGCGCTACCTCGCCAGCCGGCTGGTGAATTTACTCGCCCGCTACAACCGCCTGCCGGACATGACGAAAAAAGAGATCGACCGGCTGTCGGCGGACATCGCCAACTTTATTCGCGGCGAACTGGCGGATATCGACAACGCCGATGACGCCGAGCTGAAAACCCTGCATCGCTGGTATAGGCGCGCGGGGATCATCGCCCTGCAATTCAACGTCACACCACCGCACTGGCAGCGGGTCACCCGCAAACTGGCCAGCGCCAGCGACCTTGCCCCGGCGGTGATCCGCCTGTTCAGCGAACAGTGGTGGCGCGGGCGTTTACGCCGTGTCGCCGAACAGTGGCGGGAACATCTCCAGATAGCACTCGGCAACGTCAGCAAGAAAAAACAGCCCTACGCCAGCCAGGATTGCGTGAGCGCCTGGCGCGAACAAAAACGCCGCAACCGCGAGTTTCTCAACGGCATGGAACTCGAGGACGAAGAAGGCAACCGCATCAGCCTGATCGATAAACACGATGGATCGGTGGCCAACCCGGCTATTCGCCGCAGCGAGCTGATGACGCGCATTCGCGGGTTCGAAACCATCTGCCAGAACCTGGGTTATGTGGGCGAGTTTTACACCCTGACCGCCCCTTCCGCCTGGCACGCCACCACCCGCGCCGGCTACCGCAATCGGAAGTGGAACGGCGCCAGTCCGGCACAGACTCAACGCTACTTCACCGCGCTGTGGGCGCGCATTCGCGCCAAGCTGCACCGCCACAATCTGCGCGTGTTCGGCATTCGCGTGGCGGAGCCGCATCACGATGGCACCCCGCACTGGCATCTGTTGCTGTTTATGCAGCCTCAGGATGTCGCTCGCGTACGCGACATTACGAGCGAGTACGCAAAACTTGAAGATAATCATGAGCTTAATAGTGAAAAATCGAGGAAAGCGCGCTTTGATGCGCAGGCGATAGATTCGCAGAAGGGCAGCGCAACCGGCTATGTGGCGAAGTACATCGCCAAGAATATCGACGGTTATGCGCTGGAGGGTGAAACCGATCACGAGAGCGGTTCGCCGTTGCAGGAGACCGCCTGCGCAGTGGCGGCATGGGCCGCGCGTTGGCGTATCCGCCAGTTCCAGTTTATCGGCGGCGCTCCGGTTACGGTGTACCGCGAACTGCGGCGCATGGCCGACAGCGAAACCGCACGCGGGTTAAGCGTGGAGTTCGCGCAGGTGCATGACGCCGCCGACGCCGGTGACTGGGCTGGCTATGTGAATGCGCAGGGCGGGCCGTTTGTACGCCGCGACGACCTGCAAGTGCGCACACTGTACGAGGAGGAGAACATGTTTAATCAGTATGGCGAAACGATTGTTGCCGTTCGCGGCGTGTACGACACCGTCGTCGGCGCGGGTTCGCCGGTGCTCACGCGACTGAAGAAATGGAAGATTGTGCCGAAGCGTACGGACCTTGACCTTCAGGGCGCGTCTGCGCCCTCTTGGAGTTCTGTCAATAACTGTACGCCCCGGCGGGAATGGCAGGCGGGCTGCTGCCAGCCTCCTGACAAAATTGCGGCGCAATTCACAAAAAACAGCGGAGAGAAACCGGTATCAGAAAACAACAATACTTTTTCTAATCATCAACATAGGTATCAAGATGAAAAATTTTTCGCTTCCCATTAATATTAGGCTTATGATACTGTACATACATACAGTAAAAGCACATGAGGGGATTCATGGTGTCTGAACGTTTCGAAAAATCGCAGTTTAATTGGGCGTGCGTCAAACTGATTACTGAGCTGGCGCTACTTCACCGCTGTACCAGGGAAGAGATGGAACTCGCCATGACAATGGTGTCGAACATCGCGAACAGCGAAACCCCTGGGGTTGGAGAGAAGGACATTTTTTACCCGGCCGAATAACGCTCTGCCGCCTTCCTCAGGCAGATGCATTTGCAGCATTGCGCGCCAACCGCCGTCGGTCTGGCGCGCGCTTTTGTTATTCTCACCTTTGCGCATCATTACGCCCTTCTCACGTTGTGCCAGTGCTTAGCCAGCCTCGACAGATGGCGTCTGTCTGCCCCGCCCCCGACACTTGAAGCTGGAAACACTCCCTCCAGACCGCAAGAGATCCGAACACGATGAATGCAATTACACAACAGGGCGACACCCTCGACATCCTTTGTCTGCGCTATTACGGCCGCACGGAAGGCGTGGTCGAAACCGTACTTCTGGCCAACCCGGGACTGGCGGAACTCGGGGTGATCCTGCCCCATGGCACCCACGTTGAACTGCCGGAAGTGGCGGTCGCCACGGTGAACGAAACGGTGAACCTATGGGCGTGACTATCGAAAAAGTCACCTCGTCGCTGGCGTACTGGATCAGCGTCGCGCTGACGTTTTTTGGCGCCATGACGCCGCAAGACTTCGCCGCCTGGTTTGGCGCACTTGGCGTTGCCGTTACCGTGGCGGTGAACTGGTATTACCGTCGAAAGAGCTATCTGTTTCTCAAATCCTGTGCCACGAGCCAGGAGGTGATCAATGGGCTTACCCGTTAAACGCTGTAGCGCGGCGGTCGTGCTGGCGCTGGCGGCGCTGACGCCGGACTTCCGCTTACTGCATACCTCGCAGCAAGGGCTGGCGCTGATTGCCGATCTCGAAGGTTGTCGGCTGCGCCCTTACCAGTGCAGCGCTGGCGTCTGGACGTCCGGTATTGGCCATACCGCCGGTGTGACGCCGAAACGCGATATCACGGAAAAAGAGGCGGCGGTGAACCTGGTCGCCGACGTACTGCATGTTGAGCGCCGGCTGGCGGACTGCGTAACGGTGGCAATGCCGCCGCAGGTCTACGACGCGGTAGTCAGCTTTGCGTTTAACGTCGGTACCGGCGCCGCCTGCCGCTCCACGCTGGCGTTTTATCTCAATAAAAAACAGTGGCAACAGGCCTGCGATCAACTGCCGCGCTGGGTGTTTATCGACGGCGTGCGCAATACCGGGCTGGAAAACCGCCGCCAGCGTGAACGCGCTTTATGTCTGCAGGGGGCGTTGTGAAAGCCTGGCTGATTGCCCTGCTGCTGGGCGTCTGCGGCCTGCTGTGGCTGATGCAGCAAAACCATACGCTGCGCGCGTCGCTGGCGCAGTCCCGCCAGTTAACCGAGGCACAAAACAGCGCTATCGCGCAACTGAAAGCGCAGCTTACCGCCTCACGCGAGCTGGCCAACAGCAACGAGCAGGCGCAGGTGGCGCTGCGCCAGCAACTGGAGTCCGCCAGTGCGCAAGCGGTGCAGCGCGAACAGGCTATTACGAGGTTAATCAATGAAAATGACGCGTTTCGCCGCTGGTACAGCACTGAGCTACCTGATGCTGTGCGCCGGGTGCACCAGCGCCCCGCCTGCGCCTCTGCCGGTCACTGTTTACAACCGTTGTCCGCAGGTCAGTCTGTGCCCGATGCCGGCAAGTAATCCACAAACCAACGGCGATTTAAGCGCCGATATCCGACGGCTTGAGCGCGCGCTGGAACAGTGTGCGTTGCAGGTCGAAACCGTAAAACACTGCCAGGATGAGATAAATGCTAAAACCCAATACGCTGCGCAAAGCCCTGACGGACGCCGTCCCGGCCCTGCGCGATAACCCTGCCATGCTGCGCCTGTGGGTGGATAAAGGCAGAAATATCGCCACCCTCTCCCACTCACTCTCGTTTGAAAAGCAGTTCAGCCTGAATGTCGCCGTCAGCGGTTTTTCCGGCGATATCGACACGATCTTCGTGCCGGTGATGCTGTGGCTGCGCGACAACCAGCCCGACATCCTCACCGTGGAGGCCGGGCAGCAAGCCAGTTTTAGCTGGACGCTGGTTGCCAATAGTGACAGTACGCAGGATCTGACCATCACGCTGCAACTGACGGAACGCACGCAGGTGAAGGAAGTGGATGGCGCGCTGTATGCCGAAACGCTGCCAGAGCCGTTGCCGCCTGCGGCGGTGACCCGGCCGAAGGAGCTGTATGTTCACGGCGAGCTGCTCAGCAGTTGGTCCTCCTGATAACCCATTGTTCCCCCGGCGTTGTGCCAAAACCCGGACAGCGTTGTCCGTTTTCCAAAGCCGGGGGCGCATAGCATCATTTCGCGTATGAATACACAACTCTCGCTCCAGGAAATGGCCCGCGCGCTGCGCAATATGATCCGTACCGGGATTATCGTCGAAACCGACCTTAACACCGGGCGTTGTCGTGTGCAGACAGGCGGCCTTGTTACTCAGTGGCTGCAGTGGTTAACCCACCGCGCCGGTCAATCACGTACGTGGTGGGCGCCTTCCGTCGGCGAGCAAGTGTTAGTGCTGGCGGTCGGTGGCGAACTCGACACCGCATTTGTTCTGCCCGGGATCTATTCCGACGATCGCCCGGCACCGTCAGCATCGGCGGATGCCTGGCACGTTGCCTTCCCGGATGGCGCGGTGCTGGAGTACGAACCCCAAACCAGCGCCCTGAAAGTCAGCGGCATCAAAACCGCCGATATCAGCGCCTCACAATCCATTACCGCCAGCGTGCCGGAAGTGTTAGTGAAGGCTTCCACCCGCGTCACGCTGGATACCCCGGAAGTGGTCTGCACCAACAAGCTCATCACCGGCACGCTGGAGGTCAAAAGCGGCGGCACGATGCGCGGCAATATCGAGCACAGCGGCGGTTCGCTGTCGTCCAACGGCAAAGTGCTGCACACCCATCAACACCCCGGCGACAGCGGCGGCACAACAGGAGCGCCTCTATGACAGTTCGTTACAGCGGGTTAAACCGCACCACCGGCGCAAGCCTGACCGACACCGCGCATATCCGCCAGAGCATCAGCGACATCCTGCGTACGCCGATTGGCTCGCGGGTGATGCGCCGCGATTACGGCTCGCAATTGTTTGAGATGATCGACCAGCCGCAAACCCCGGCGCTGGCGCTGCAAATTCAGGCGGCGTGCTATATGGCGCTGCTGAAATGGGAACCGCGCATCAGCGTCAGCGCGGTGACCGTTGAGCGCCAGTTCGACGGCAAAATGATCGTCAACCTGACCGGCCAGCTTGCCAGCACCGGTGAATCCCTTTCGTTAACCCTTCCTGTGAGTTAAAACCATGCCGATTATCGATCTGAGCCAGCTTCCTGCGCCGGACGTGGTCGAGGAGCTGAATTACGAAACTATCCTCGACGACCGTAAAGCGACGCTGATTTCCCTGTTTCCGACGGATGAGCAAGAGGCAATCGCCCGCACGCTGGCGCTGGAATCTGAGCCGCTGACCAAGTTTCTTGAAGAGAACGCCTACCGCGAGGTGATGTGGCGCCAGCGCGTCAACGAAGCCGCACGGGCGGTGATGCTGGCCTACGCTGCCGGGAATGACCTCGATGTGGTTGCCGCCAACAGCAACACCGCGCGTCTGACCATCACCCCGGCGGATAACAGCACCCTTCCGCCAACCGCCGCCGTGATGGAGTCCGATAAGGATCTGCGTCTGCGCGCGCAGCAGGCGTTTGAAGGGTTGAGCGTCGCCGGGCCGGTGGGCGCGTATGAATACCACGGGCGCAGCGCCGACGGGCGGGTGGCGGATATCTCCGTGATCAGCCCGAACCCGGCGTATATCACCGTGTCGGTGCTCTCCCGTGAAGGCGATGGCAGCGCCAGCGATGAGCTGGTCGCCATCGTCAATAACGCCCTTAACGCGGAAGATGTGCGCCCGGTGGGGGATCGCGTGACGGTGCAAAGCGCACAGATTGTACCGTACCAGATTAACGCCACGCTCTATTTCTACCCTGGACCGGAATCCGAACCGATTCGCCAGGCCGCCGAAGCGCAACTGAAAGCCTATATCAACGCGCAGCGCCGACTTGGCCGCGACATTCGCCAGTCGGCGATTTATGCCGCCCTGCATGTTGAAGGCGTGCAGCGTGTAGAACTGAGCGCCCCGCAAAGCGATCTGGTGCTCGACAAACACCAGGCGTCGTACTGCACCGCGTGGAGCATTCAGGCCGGAGGTACCGATGAATGATGACCGCCTGTTACCGGTTGGCTCCTCAGGACTTGAGGTAGCGGCAACCACGGCGGCGGCACAAATCGAACGTGTGCCGGTGCCGCTGCGCACCTTGTGGGACCCGCAAAAATGCCCGGCGGAGCTGCTGCCTTACCTGGCGTGGGCGCTCTCCGTCGATCGCTGGGATTACACCTGGCCGGAAGCCACCAAACGCAACGTGATCGCCGCCTCTTTTTATGTTCATCAGCACAAGGGCACGCTCAGCGCCCTGCACCGCGTTGTTGAACCGCTCGGTTTTCTGATTGAGCTGCGCGAGTGGTGGCAGGACAACGCCGAGCCCGGCACCTTTAAGCTGGTGATTGGCGTGCAGGATAACGGCATCACCGAGGCGATGTACGAGGAGCTGGAGCGGCTGATTGATGACGCGAAACCGGCGAGCCGCCATCTCACCAGCCTGAATATCAGCCTGAGTACGCAGGGTGAGTTTTATGTTGGCGCCGGCTGCTATCTCGGTGAAGAGCTGACGGTTTACCCCTACGCGCCGGAAGAGATTGTTGTTGGCGGTGAGAGCTTCCCGGCTTCCGCTGTTCATTTGATTGATGACCTGAGAGTTAACCCATGACCACCAAATATTTTGCCATTCTGACCAACCAGGGGGCGGCGAAGCTGACGAACGCCACCGCCCTTGGCCGCCAGCTCAAACTGACGCAAATGGCGGTCGGCGATGCCAATGGCGCATTACCCACGCCGGATGCCACGCAAACCGCATTGATTAACCAGAAACGCATTGCGCCGCTGAATACGCTGACCCTCGATCCCGGTAATGCCAGCCAGATTATTGCCGAACAGGTGATCCCGGAAACCGAAGGCGGTTTCTGGATCCGCGAAATCGGTCTGTATGACGATGAGGGCACGCTGGTTGCCGTGGCGAACTGCCCGGAGACCTATAAACCGCAGATGCAGGAAGGCAGCGGGCGCACACAAATCGTGCGCATGTTGTTGGCGGTGTCGTCGCCATCGTCGGTGACGCTGACCATTGACCCGGCGGTGGTGCTGGCCACGCGGAAATATGTGGATGATAAAGTCATTGAGGTCAAAGCCTATGCAGACGGCCTGCTGGCGAATCACCTGGCTGCCGCTAACCCGCATCCGCAATACGTGAAAGTGGCTGATATCGCCTACTACACGCCGATTGGCGTGCCGGTGCCTTACCCTGCGGCGATACCGCCTGGCGGCTGGATGCTGTGCAATGGCGCGACGTTTGATAAAGCAGCCTGGCCAGGGCTGGCAGCGGTGTACCCGTCTGGCGTGTTGCCGGACTTGCGCGGTGAGTTTATCCGCGGCTGGGATAACGGGCGCAAGGTGGATACCGACCGGGTACTGTTAAGCGCACAGGGAGATGCCATTCGCAATATCACGGGTAGTATTCCCGCTGTTGCTCCCTACGGGTACGAGCAGGATGCCAAAGGGGCTTTGAGTGGAATGAATGGTTTTGTGCATGGCGGGGGGTCTTCGCCGCAACAAAGCAACGGCTATGGCATCGGGTTCAACGCCTCGCTTGCAGTACCTACCGCGGCGGAAAACCGCCCGCGCAACATCGCTTTTAACTATATCGTCCGGGCGGCATAACGCCCTTATTGCCGTTCGGTTAAACACGGCGCCACCGGCACTACCGGGTGGTGCTGCGTTCCCCCTCTCTGGTTGTTTTACTTTTCAGGATCCTCTATCCGCGCCATCTGGCGCTTTTTTTTATCCCTTGTCGTTGTGTCAGCCTGTAATAAACCCCGTTAAATGGTGTTCGTCTGTGGCTGAACGGAAAATAACGCCTGTCTTAACAGCGATGTTTCATTCATCCACAAACAACCAGAGAGTTAACGCATGTCCGCAAAATATTTTGCCATTCTGACCAGTCAGGGTGCAGCGAAGCTGGCGAACGCAACGGCGCTCGGCACAAAACTCAATCTTACGCAGATGGCAATTGGCGATGCCAACGGCGTGTTGCCTACCCCCGATGCTTCGCAAACGAAACTGATTAACCAAAAACGTATTGCGCCGCTGAACCGGCTTTCTGTTGACCCCAAAAACACCAACCAGATTATTGCCGAACAGGTGATTCCGGAAACCGAAGGCGGTTACTGGATCCGTGAAATTGGCCTGTATGACGACGACGGCGTGCTGATTGCCATTGCCAACTGCCCGGAAACCTATAAACCGCAGATGCAGGAAGGCAGTGGGCGTACGCAGACGATTCGCATGGTAGTGGTGGTATCGTCAACGGCGGCGGTCACGCTCAAAATCGACCCGTCGGTGGTGCTGGCTACCCGCCAGTATGCCGACGATCTGATGAACAACCATGTTGCCGCCAGCAACCCGCACGCCCAGTACGCACCGCTGGCCAGCCCGGTATTCATCGGTACCCCGACCGTGCCCGATACCCATATCGGCAACTACGGGCAGCAAATCGCCAACACCAAATATGTGCGCGATGTTATCGCCGATTATGACGGCATTCTTCCTGTGGGTGCGCCTGTCGCCTGGCCGCAGGCTGCTGCACCTGGCGGTTGGCTGATTTGCAACGGTGCCGCTTTTGATAAAACGCAGTTGCCAAAACTTGCCGTGGCGTATCCATCGGGGGTACTGCCCGATCTGCGTGGGCAATTTATTCGCGGCTGGGATTCGGGAAAAGGTCTGGACAGCGGCCGCGTATTGCTCTCCGCACAGGCCGACCAGTTGCGGGCACACAATCACCGTTTTATTAACGAATACGGTACCCCGACGATACAGATTATTGCGTATACCGATGAAAATAACGAAGGCACCGACGTGACCAATAATGTGGGTAATCGCTGCCACACCTATATCCGGATGGAAAACACTGGCGGCGTCGAAACACGTCCATACAACATTGCATTTAACTACATCGTGAGGGCTCAATAATGTCGCAAGCAACACTGAACCAGAACCTGATTGCCACCGCTGCCGGGGAAATCACTGTCTATAACTTTAGCGGCGATACCCGCGAATATTTATCCACCTCTGTCGAATACCTGGCGGTTGGCGTCGGTATCCCAGGCAATTCGACCGTGGAAGCGCCGCTGGCGGCGAAAAACGGTTTTGCGGTGTGCTGCGCGGCAGATGCCCGCAGTTGGCTGTATGTTGCCGATCATCGTGGCGAAACCGTTTATGACCTCGAAAGCGGTGTAGAAACGTCTGTCACCACACTGGGTGATTACCCGGCGAACGTCACCACGCTTGCCCCGGCAACGCCGTACGATAAGTGGAACGGCAGCACCTGGGTAACCGACAGTACCGCACAACATGACGCGCAAATTGCCAGCGCAGAGCAGAAAAAAACGCAGTTGCTGAATGCGGCGAAGAACACCATCAGCCTGTGGCAGACGGCGCTGCAGTTGGGCAGACTCAGCGAGGCCAATAAAGCGCGGCTGATCGCCTGGATGGATTATATTGATGCCGTGCAGGCAATTGATAGCGCGCAGGCACCGGATATCAACTGGCCTGCACAACCGGAATAACACGCAACGGGCTTCGGCCCGTTTTTTTCACCTGGGTTGTACCAGGCCGCAGCCAACCCCGACCGATAGCCCCTTCCCGCATCCGCACCGGACAATGTCGTTTACTTATCCGATAACTGAGAGTGAACGCATGACTGCGAAATATTATGCCATTCTGACCAATCAGGGGGCGGCGAAGCTGGCGGCCGCCACGGCGCAAGGCACCCGGCTCAACATCACCCGGATGGCAGTGGGCGACGGCAACGGTGCGCTGCCCTCGCCGAACGCCACGCAAACCAGTCTGGTGAACCAGAAACGCATCGGCGCATTGAATGTGCTGATGATTGATAGCATCAACAGTAACCAGATTATTGCAGAGCAAATTATTCCGGAAAATGAAGGCGGTTTCTGGATCCGCGAAATGGGCCTGTACGACGACGCCGGGGTACTGGTGGCCGTGGCAAACTGCCCGGAAACCTATAAACCGCAACTGGATGAGGGCAGCGGTCGCACGCAAACCATCCGCATGGTGCTGACGATTTCCAATACTCAGTCGATAACCTTAAAAATGGATCCGACCGTCGCGCTCTCCACCCGCAAATACGCCGACGACCTGCTGGATAATCACGTTAAAGCGGCTAACCCACACACGCAATACCCACTCATCGCCAATGCATTACAGGAAATGGCGAATGCTGGTCTGGTAAGCAGTGTTCACAAGAACCTCAATCTCAGCAACATCGTGCAGGCCGGTACGGCAACCGGCGTAGTGTCTAATCCGGGTTATTTCAAAATACCGGGGATTATCCTTGGCACGAAAAGAGACCTCATTATTCAATGGGTTTCCGGTGTCACAAACGTAACCAACGGTACAGATTCTGTGATCAGCTGGCCAATCCCCTTCCAGGCAGCCTGTCTGTCCGCCCAGGTCACGTTTAACGAAGGCGCTGGACCATTTAGCGATATCACCTCTCCGGTGTTTGTCACGGCCCGTTCTCTGACAACCGTGACCATCCGCTCCTATACTGGAGCAGGCAATGGCGTGGATATTCTCGGCATCGGGTTTTAATGCAGGTTTATTTACACACGATAACGGGCTGCGGCCCGTTTTTTTTGCCCGTCACTGTTGTTTCAGCACCGCCCCAACGCCGATAAATAGCGCCCTGCCTCGCCGCCCTGGAGAATAGCACTCACCCCAAAACCACGGAGTTAAACGGATGAGTGACTATCATCATGGCGTCCAGGTCGTCGAAATCAACGACGGCACACGCGTCATTTCCACTGTCTCAACGGCCATTGTTGGCATGGTATGTACCGCCAGCGATGCAGACGCTGAGATGTTCCCCCTTAATGAACCAGTGCTGATCACCAGTGTGCAGAGCGCCATTGCGAAAGCGGGCGTCAAAGGTACGCTGGCCTCTTCTCTGCAAGCCATTGCTGACCAGGCGAAGCCGGTCATCGTAGTGGTGCGCGTTGCGGAAGGCACAGGCGACACCGCGCAGGCACAGACCATTTCCAATATCATCGGCACTACCGATGCAAACGGTAAATACACCGGCCTGAAAGCGCTGCTGACCGCTGAAGCGGTAACCGGCGTGAAACCGCGTATTCTTGGCGTACCGGGTTATGACACCCAGGAAGTCGCCACGGCACTGGCCTCTGTCTGCCAGAAACTGCGCGCCTTCGGCTATGTCAGCGCCTGGGGCTGCAAAACCCTTTCCGATGCAATGAAGTATCGCGAAAACTTCAGCCAGCGTGAGCTGATGGTGATCTGGCCGGACTTCCTCGCCTGGGATACCGTCGCGAACGCGACTTCCACCGCCTACGCCACTGCCCGCGCGCTGGGTCTGCGTGCTTACATCGACCAGTCCGTCGGCTGGCACAAAACCCTGTCCAACGTCGGCGTTAACGGCGTGACCGGCATCAGCACCCCGGTATTCTGGGATTTGCAGGAGTCCGGTACCGACGCGGATCTGCTCAACGCGGCTGGCGTGACCACGCTTATCCGCAAAGACGGTTTCCGCTTCTGGGGCAACCGCACCTGCTCTGACGACCCGCTGTTCCTGTTTGAAAACTACACCCGCACCGCGCAGGTTATCGCCGACACCATGGCCGATGCGCATATGTGGGCGGTGGACAAACCGATCACCGCGACGCTTATCCGCGACATCATCGAAGGCATTAATGCGAAGTTCCGCGAGCTGAAAAGCAACGGTTACATCGTGGATGCCACCTGCTGGTTCGACGAAACCGCCAACGACGCCGTCACCCTGAAAGCCGGGAAACTGTATATCGATTACGACTATACGCCGGTGCCGCCACTGGAAAACCTGACCTTACGCCAGCGCATCACCGATAAGTACCTGGTGAATCTGGTCTCCTCGGTCAACAGCAATTAAGGAACCTGATAAATGGCAATGCCGCGAAAACTGAAATACATGAACGTGTTCCTCAATGGCTACAGCTATCAGGGGATCGCAAAATCCATCACGCTGCCGAAACTGACCCGCAAGCTGGAAAACTACCGCGGTGCAGGCATGAGCGGTGTCGCGCCTGTCGATATGGGTCTGGATGACGACGCCATGTCGATGGAGTGGACGCTGGGCGGCTTCCCGGATGCGGCTATCTGGGAACTGTATGGCGCAACCAGCGCAGACGCCGTCCCTGTGCGTTTCGCCGGCTCCTACCAGCGCGACGACACCGGTGAAACAGTGGCAGTCGAAGTGGTCATGCGTGGTCGCCAGAAAGAGATCGACACGGGCGAAAACAAAGTGGGCGAAGACACCGAATCCAAAATCTCCGTCGTTTGCACCTATTTCAAACTGACGATGGATGGCGCGGAACTGGTGGAAATCGACACCGTTAACATGATCGAAAAAGTCAACGGCGTAGACCGCCTCGAGCAGCACCGCCGCAATATCGGCCTGTAATGCGCACCCCGGTCAGCCTCGCTGACCGGTTCTTCCCCCGCTAATGGAATCACGAGGAACTCATGAGCAACGAAACTGACCACGTCATCACCCTGGAAAACCCGATCAAACGCGGCGAACAGAGCATTACTGTTATTACCCTGATGAAGCCGAACGCCGGTACGCTGCGTGGCGTAAGCCTGGCGGCAGTGGCGAATGCGGAAGTGGATGCGCTGATCAAAGTGTTGCCGCGCATTACCTCGCCTTCGCTTACCGAGCAGGAAGTGAGCGCGCTGGACCTGGTGGATATGGTGGCGCTGGCCGGCAAGGTGGTTGGTTTTTTGTCACCGGCTTCGGCACGGTAAGCTTTCCGGCGAACCTGTCGGTTGACGATCTGATGGCGGATATCGCGGTGATTTTCCACTGGCCGCCGTCAGAGCTCTATCCCCTGAGCCTGAGCGAACTCATCACATGGCGCGAAAAAGCGCTGCAGCGAAGCGGAAACACACATGAGTAACAGCGTAAAAATAGAAGACTTGCTCACGGCTGTTGATCAGGCGACGCGCCCGTTTAAAACCTTACAGGCAGCGAATGTGTCGCTGTCTGACCAGGTTAAAGAGACGCAGACCACCTTACGCGGCCTGTACAGCCAGGTAGCGCAAATCGACGGTTTTACCCGAACGCAAAGCGCGTTGACGGCCGTCAGCCAGGAGCTGAACGTCGCCAAAGAGAGCACGCGCGCGCTGGCGTCTGAGCTGAAAAAAGTGGACGCGCCGACCCGCACGCAAATTAGCGCGCTGGAGAAAGCCCGCAGCCGCGTCAGCGCCCTGCAACAACAGCATGATGACCTGCGCCAGTCGGTGAAAAACCAGCGTCAGGTACTGAGCCAGGCAGGCATCAGCACCCGCGCACCCGCAAGCGCGCGGCAGCGTCTGCAAAACAGCATCAATGACAATACCGGCCAACTGACGACGCAGCGCGACGCGCTGGCGCAGGAGAACCGGCAAAACCGCATGGCGAAAATCAAGGCGGGACAGCAATCCATTCTGGGCATTGCCGGAAACCTCTCCGCCGTCGGCAAAACCGGCATGTCGGTGGCCACCACCGGGGTTAACCTCGGTAAAAAACTGATGCAACCGGGCTACGAAGCGTCGCTGAAAGCGTCCCCGGCCGCCAGCCCTGCCAGCCCCGGTGCGAGCGTGGCGACCGCGCAAAACGGCGGCAATCTCGGCACCGATTTACAGGCACTGCAAGCGGCGTATCAGTCGCTGAGCGTGGATATTTTCAGCACCCAGGAATCCTCTTTACGCCAGCTGGTGCAAACCGCGACCCAGTATCTGGGCCAGCTGCAACTGTGGGTACAGAACAATCAGGGGCTGGTGCAAACCTTCGGGATGATCGCCACCGTGGTGGTTGGCGTCGCCGGCGCAATTGGCACCGTGGCCAGCGTGATTGCGCCCGTCTTTACGGGCATCAGTACGCTTATCACCATCGCCACCACCTTTGGTAGCGTCTTTACCACCGTGTGCGGCGGCATTCTGACGGTACTTGGCTCGCTCACTCTGCCCATCGTCGGCATTATCGCTGCAGTTGCCGCCGCTGCGGTGGCCATCTACGCCTACTGGGAACCGATTAGCGCCTTCTTTGGCGGCGTGGTCGAAGGTATCAAAGCTGGCTTTGCCCCGCTTGCCGAACTGTTCGTGCCTTTTCAGCCTGTTTTCGACGCCATTGGCAGCGCGCTTTCGGCCGTTAAGAACCTGTTCAGCGATCTGATTGCCCCTATCGCCTTCAGCCAGCAAACACTTGAAAGCTGCGGTAACGCCGGGAAGCTGTTTGGTCAGGTGCTGTTTGAGGCGCTGACTTTACCCTTTAAACCGCTGAAATTGTTGATGGAAGGCGTCGGCTGGCTGCTGGAGAAACTCGGCATCGTAAACAAGCAACCGGCGATTGAGATCCCCAAACCGGTGGACGCAACGGCGGCAGGCGGCGCGATTGGATACATCCAGCCAACCAGCACAATGCCAGGATTCAACAACTACCAGGCAGCCAAACCCGCTGGCGGTAATTCGTACGTCGACCAGAGCAAAACAGAATATAACGTCACGTTGACGGGCGATATTTCCCCCGGCAGCGACAATGAGCGCCAGTTGCAGAACCTGCTCCGCCAGGAAGCCGACAACCGCCGCAACAACGCCTATTCCCACTTCACTCTGTCAGGAGGCTACTCATTATGATGCTGGCGCTGGGATTTTTCGTCTTTATGCGGCAAACGCTGCCGTTCCAGAACATGAACCGCACCTCCGCGTTTACCTGGAGCAGCAACCCGCGCGTCGGCAAACGCGCGGCCTATCAGTTCATCGGCCCGGGAGAAGATACGGTGGAAATCACCGGCGATCTCTTCCCGGAGCTGACTGGCGGCGTGCTGTCGCTGGCGGCGGTGCGCCTGATGGCCGAGCAGGGCAAACAGTGGCCGCTTATCGATGGCACGGGAATGATTTACGGCTGGTATGTGATAAGCAACGTCAAAGAGAACGGCTCCGAGTTCTACAGCGACGGCTCGCCGCGCAAAATCAACTTCACGCTGCAACTCACCCGGGTTGATGAGTCGTTGATTACGCTGGCGAAAAATCTGCAAACCAAAGGCAGCGAGTTGCTTGAGGCTGCCAGTAAAAAACTGGGTACCCTCGTATGATTGATGCACTGGCAAATGATCTGACGCAGGCGGATACGCCCCTCTATGCGCTGAAGCTGCTCGCCAAACCCGCAAGTGACGACCAGGCCGCAACGGAGGTCGACAAAGACATCACCCAAAACATCGCCGGGCGCCTGATTTCACTGACCGTGACGGACAATCGCGGTTTCGAAGCCGATACGCTGACGCTGACGCTGGATGATGCTGACGGGAATATTGCCGTGCCGGCGCGCAGCGCGGTGGTGGGCGTCAGTCTGGGTCGCCAGGGCGAGAATCCGACCGATATGGGCAGTTTCACCATCGACCAGGTGACGCACCGTGGCACGCCGGACCAGCTGGTGATTTCCGGGCGTAGCGTGGATTTTCGTGAGGGGATGAACACCGCCAAAGAGGGCTCGTGGCATGACACGACGCTTGGCGCGATTGTTGAAAACATCGCCACGCGTAATAAGCTAAAAGCCAGCGTTGCGGCGGAGCTGGCGGGGATTAAGATTGCGCATATCGACCAGTCGAAGGAGAGCGACATTGGGTTTCTGACCCGGCTGGCGATCCGCAACGGTGCTGAAATCGCCGTGAAAAAGGGGACGCTGATTTTTCTGGTGCCGGGCAAATGCGTGCGCAACGGCAAAGCGGTTACGCCGGTAACCATCAGCCGTGGCGATGGCGATACGCACACCTTTGACCTTGCGGATCGCGCGGCGTACGGCGGCGTGGTTGCGCACTGGCAGGATACCAAAACGCCTCAGAAGCAAACGAAACAAGTGGAGATGAAGCGCAAAGAAGAGAGCAAGCAAGAGGCGACGAACTACACCGCCGGCTCGGCAGAGAATGTCTATATTCTGCCGACGCTGTACGCCTCGAAAGACGAAGCGACCCGCGCGGCCGACGCGGCGTGGAAGGAGCTTCAGCGCACGGCGGCGAAATTTACGCTGGTGCTTGCGCAAGGGCGCGGCGATATCGCCCCGGAAACCCCCATCCGTCTGTCTGGCTTTAAAGATGTCATCAACAATACGCCATGGGTCATCAAAAAAGTCACTCACGCACTTGATAATAAAGGGTTTATCACCAAGCTGGAGCTGGAAATCGACGTCAGTAAAGTAGCGTATGAATTCAAAACCCAGGAATAGCAAAGCGTCAAATACAACTATTGACTTGCATTTGCAAGTTTAAAGTTTATTATTACTGGCATAAACACGCTGGAGAAATCACAAAATGATGCATTGCCCGTTATGCCAGGAAGCGGCTCATGCGCGTTCGAGCCGCTATCTCAGTACCGAAACCAAAGAACGCTACCACCAGTGCCAGAACATCAACTGCGGCTGCACCTTCGTCACCCACGAATCGCTGGCGCGCTACATTGTCCGTCCTGGCGCGACAGAAGCCGCACCGCCCCACGGCGTGCGATAATACCGGCAACATCCCCTCTCAAAGCCTGCGCAAGCAGGCTTTTTTTTGCCTGCCATGCAGTGCCGCCACCGGCGATCCTCTGCCGCCATTCTGCCGCCATCGCCAATAAAAAAGGGGCTGGCATTACGCCAACCCCTTGTTTTACACTAACTTTTCGGATGTCGCGAAAGCGATCCTTAGTTAAGACGCTCTTTAATACGAGCAGACTTACCGGTACGCTCACGCAGGTAGTACAGTTTAGCTTTACGAACAGCACCACGACGTTTAACAGCAATGCTGTCAACTACCGGAGAGTGAGTCTGGAAGACACGCTCAACGCCTTCGCCGTTGGAAATTTTACGAACAGTGAATGCAGAGTGCAGACCGCGGTTACGAATAGCGATAACCACGCCCTCGAATGCCTGCAGACGTTTTTTGGAACCTTCAACAACCCATACTTTCACTTCCACGGTATCGCCCGGACGGAAGGAAGGTACGTCCTGCTTCATCTGCTCTTGTTCAAGTTGCTTAATAATGTTGCTCATAATTTAATCTCTTATCCTGGGTAAACTGATATTGGGGGCTGACGCCGTCCCATCATGTTTCTGTTGCAGTTGCTGTTTTGCGTGTTCGCTTTGGAACTCCGCCAGCAACCTTGCTTGCTCTTCAGTCAGAGCCAGGTTTTCCAGAAGTTCAGGTCTTCTAAGCCAGGTGCGGCCCAGCGACTGTTTCAAACGCCAGCGACGTATCTCAGCATGGTTCCCCGACAGTAACACCGCCGGTACGTCCATCCCTTCTAACACTTCAGGTCGGGTATAGTGTGGACAGTCCAGCAACCCATCAGCAAAGGAATCTTCCGTTGCTGAAGCCTCATGCCCCAGTACCCCCGGAATAAACCGGGAAACCGAGTCAATCAGCGTCATCGCTGGTAACTCACCACCGCTGAGAACGTAATCGCCGATAGACCATTCTTCGTCAATCTCGGTTTGAATTACGCGCTCATCTATCCCTTCGTAGCGACCGCACACCAGAATCAGTTTCTGATTGGTAGCCAGTTCGCTTACGCCCGCTTGATCAAGCTTGCGTCCCTGAGGCGACAGATAAATCACTTTGGCGCCTTCACCCGCCGCGGCTTTTGCTGCATGAATAGCGTCCCGCAAAGGGTTCACCATCATTAGCATCCCCGGTCCGCCGCCGTAAGGACGATCGTCCACGGTACGGTGCCGGTCATGCGCGAAGTCACGCGGACTCCAGCTCTGGATGCTCAGCAGGCCATTTTTTACTGCCCGGCCAGTTACCCCGTAGTCGGTAATCGCGCGGAACATTTCAGGAAACAGGCTAATTATGCCAATCCACATAGCGCCGTCTTTTACCGTATATCCGGAGGTTTAAAAACCAGGATCCCAATCTACTTCAATGGTTTGAGTAGTGAGATCGACTTTCTTGATAACCTGCCCATCGAGGAACGGAACCAACCGCTCCTTGATACCAAATGCATCTTTCAGGTTTGCCTTGATGACGAGAACGTCATTCGACCCGGTTTCCATCATATCGACGACTTTACCGAGGCTGTAACCTTCAGTAGTCACTACCTGGCAACCCATAAGGTCTTTCCAGTAATAGTCACCCGCTTCCAGTTCCGGCAACTGCGTGGAATCAACGAGAATTTCACAATTCGTCAGAAGATTCGCGGCATCTCTGTCATCAACACCTTTCAGTTTGATGACGATATCCTGATTGTGATAGCGCCAGCTTTCCAGCTCAATGCACTGCCACTGACCCGCTTTCTGGATAAACCAGGGCTGATAGTCAAAAATGCTTTCGGCGTCTTCGGTGGAGGAAAACACTCTGAGCCAACCACGAATTCCGTAAGAAGAACCCAGTTTGCCAACGATAATTGGCTCAACAGGGACTGATGCGGTTTGTTGCTTGCTCATCATGACCACCGTGACAGATTAAGCTGCTTTCTGTGCTTCTTTGATCAGCGCGGAAACGCGATCGGAAACGGTAGCGCCCTGGCCAACCCAGTGCTGAATACGATCCAGATCCAGGCGGGTGCCTTCTTCTTTCTCGGAAGCGATCGGGTTGAAGAAACCAACGCGCTCAATGAAGCGACCGTTGCGTGCATTACGGCTGTCGGTGACAACAACCTGGTAGAACGGACGCTTTTTAGCGCCGTGACGTGCTAAACGAATAGTTACCATAACATCCTCTTGTGTGAATAAAACACCAGGCCCCATCGAGGAACGGAGCCCGGTGTCATATTAAAAGCCCGAAAATTTTACTCATTTTTTGCTAAAAAGCAATCGACAGTTACGAAACTGTGAGACCTGAGGCCGTCGGTGTTGCAGCCAGTTTGACGTCGGCGTGCGCGCAGTCACCGGAGCGTACACGCAGTACGTGAGGATGACGAGCACACCCCGGCGCCAAAATGACCAATAAGCCAGGCCGGATTAGCGTCCGGGGAAGCCTGGCGGCATCATCCCCTTCATCCCACGCATCATCTTCGCCATCCCGCCCTTCTTCATCTTCTTCATCATGCGCTGCATGTCGTCGAATTGTTTGAGCAGACGGTTTACATCCTGCACCTGCATACCACAGCCTGCGGCGATGCGGCGTTTACGGGAACCTTTGATAATGTCCGGGTTGGCGCGCTCTTTCAGCGTCATGGAGTTAATAATCGCCTCCATGCGCACCAGCACTTTGTCATCCATCTGTGCTTTAACGTTATCCGGGATTTGCCCCATGCCCGGCAGCTTGCCCATCAGGCTCGCCATACCGCCCATATTTTTCATCTGGCGCAACTGCTCAAGGAAATCGGTCAAATCAAAACCGTCGCCTTTCTTCAGTTTATTTGCCAGCTTCTCCGCCTGCGCGCGGTCAACTTTGCTCTCGATATCTTCGATCAGCGACAGCACATCGCCCATACCGAGAATACGGGAAGCAATACGATCCGGATGGAACGGCTCCAGCGCTTCGGTCTTCTCGCCAACGCCGAGGAACTTGATCGGTTTGCCGGTGATATGACGAATCGACAGCGCCGCACCACCGCGGGCATCACCATCGACTTTGGTCAGCACAACACCCGTCAGCGGCAGCGCTTCATTAAAGGCTTTCGCCGTATTTGCCGCATCCTGACCGGTCATGGCATCGACCACAAACAGCGTTTCCACCGGTTTAATCGCCGCGTGAACCTGTTTGATCTCATCCATCATCGCTTCATCAACGTGTAAACGACCGGCGGTATCCACCAGCAGTACGTCGAAGAACTTCAGCTTCGCTTCTTTCAGCGCCGCGTTAACGATATCCACCGGCTTTTGCGCAACGTCAGACGGAAAGAACTCCACCCCAACCTGCTCAGCCAGCGTTTCCAGCTGTTTGATTGCCGCCGGACGATAAACGTCCGCGGAAACCACCATCACCTTTTTCTTGTGCTTTTCGCGCAGGAACTTACCGAGTTTACCCACGCTGGTGGTTTTACCGGCCCCCTGCAAACCCGCCATCAGCACGACGGCTGGCGGTTGCGCTGCGAGATTCAGGCTTTGATTCTCTTCGCCCATCGCCGCAACCAGCTCGTTGCGCACGATTTTGACGAACTCCTGACCCGGGGTCAGACTCTTATTCACTTCATGACCAACCGCTTTTTCTTTCACGCGGTTGATAAAATCACGCACGACCGGCAGCGCAACGTCCGCTTCCAGCAGCGCCATACGCACTTCGCGCAGGGTATCTTTGATGTTGTCTTCAGTGAGGCGCCCACGGCCACTGATATTGCGCAGGGTGCGCGACAAACGATCGGTTAAATTATCAAACATGGTCTCTCGCCTGAGGTGATACGATTGGCCGCCAGGGCGACGCATTACAAAAATATTCCGCAGTATAACATGAACGTCCCGCTCCTGTATGTGATGCAACTGTTGGAGCCAACGTCCCGTGACGCTATACTGTTTTCCTTTCTTCTTCAGTCAACTGCCGACACCCATATGCCCGTTTTTGCCCTGATCGCTCTTGTTGCCTACTCCATCAGTATCGCGCTGATCGTTCCCGGTTTGCTGCAAAAAAACAGCGGCTGGCGCAGAATGGCCATTCTTTCAGCAGTGATTGCCCTGATTTTCCACGGTTTTGGGCTGAAAGAACGCATTTTTCCCGATGACGGTGGGCAAAACCTCAGCTTATTAAACGTGGGCTCGCTGGTCAGTCTGATGATCTGTACCGTCATGACCATTGTGGCGTCTAAAAACCGCGGCTGGTTACTGTTGCCCATCGTTTACACCTTTGCATTGATCAACCTCGCTTTCGCTATTTTTGTCCCTAATGAATACATCACCCATCTGGAAGCGACGCCCGGCATGATGGTGCATATTGGGTTATCCCTTTTCGCCTACGCCACCTTAATTATTGCTGCAATGTATGCCCTGCAACTGGCGTGGATTGACTATCAGCTTAAGAACAAACGGCTGGCGTTTAGCAGTGAAATGCCGCCGCTGATGGTAATTGAACGCAAGATGTTCCATATCACTCAGGTCGGTGTGGTGTTACTGACTCTGACACTGTGCACCGGGCTATTCTTTATGAAAAACCTGTTCAGCATGGACAATATCGACAAAGCGGTGCTCTCTATCATCGCCTGGTTTGTCTATATCGTTTTGCTGTGGGGCCACTACCATGAAGGCTGGCGCGGTCGCCGCGTCGTCTGGTTCAATGTCGCGGGCGCGGGGATCTTAACGCTGGCCTATTTCGGCAGCCGCGTCCTGCAAGAGTTTCTGAGCTAAAACAAAGGAGTTCCCCCTGGAACACATCTCCACCACGACACTGATCATCACGTTGGTCATTATGGTCGTGGTTTCGGCGTATTTTTCCGGTTCTGAAACCGGGATGATGACGCTCAACCGCTATCGCCTGCGCCATCTGGCTAAGCAGGGTAATCGCGCGGCCCGCCGCGTTGAAAAGCTGCTGCGCAAACCGGACCGCCTGATAAGCCTGGTGCTGATTGGTAACAACCTGGTCAATATTCTCGCTTCAGCTATCGGCACCATTGTCGGCATGCGCCTGTACGGCAATGCTGGCGTCGCTATCGCCACCGGCGTACTGACCTTCGTGGTGCTGGTGTTTGCCGAGGTGCTGCCCAAAACCATCGCCGCCCTCTACCCGGAGAAGGTCGCCTTTCCGAGCAGCTTTCTACTGGCCCCGTTGCAAGTGATCATGCTGCCGCTGGTCTGGCTGCTCAACGGCGTCACCCGCATTTTAATGCGCATGGTGGGGATCAAAGCCGATGTGGTGGTCAGCGGCGCGCTCAGCAAAGACGAACTGCGCACCATCGTCAACGAATCGCGTTCGCAAATCTCCCGTCGTAATCAGGACATGCTGCTGTCGGTGCTCGATCTGGAAAAGGTCAGCGTTAACGACATTATGGTGCCGCGCAACGACATCGTCGGCATCGACATTAACGATGACTGGAAATCCATTGTCCGTCAGCTCACGCACTCGCCGCACGGTCGTATTGTGCTGTATCGCGACTCGCTGGACGATGCAATCAGTATGCTGCGCGTGCGCGAAGCCTATCGCCTGATGACCGAGAAAAAAGAGTTCACCAAAGAGGTGATGCTGCGCGCCGCCGACGAAATCTACTACGTGCCGGAAGGCACGCCGCTCAGCGTGCAACTGGTGAAATTCCAGCGTAATAAAAAGAAAGTCGGCCTGGTGGTCGACGAATATGGTGATATTCAGGGGCTAATCACGGTAGAAGATATTCTCGAAGAGATTGTCGGAGACTTCACCACCTCCATGTCGCCAGCGCTCGCAGACGAAGCCACGCCGCAGAATGACGGCTCGGTGATTATCGAAGGCGGCGCCAGCGTGCGCGAACTGAACAAAGCCTTTAACTGGCGGCTACCGGAAGAGGAAGCCCGCACCATAAATGGCATGCTGCTGGAAGCACTGGAAGAGATCCCCGCCATCGGTACGCGCGTGCGTATTGAGCAGTACGATATCGATATTCTCGACGTACAGGACAATATGATCAAACAGGTGAAAGTGATCCCGGTAAAAACGCTGCGGGAAAGCGTGACCGAATAACGCAGATGAAAAAAACCCTCTCCGGGGAGAGGGTCTCTGCTCAGGGACGCTTACGCCTTCGCCTTCGCAACGGTCACCATCGCGGCACGAATAGTGCGGCCGTTCAGGGTATAACCTTTTTGCATCACGCCCAGCACTTTACCGGCTTCAACCTCATCAGACTCGACCATCGCAATGGCCTGATGCACGTTCGGATCCAGTGGAACGTTGGTATCAGCAATCACTTCCACACCGAATTTTTTCACCACGTCCAGCATGGACTTCAGCGTCAATTCGATACCTTCAACCATCGGCGCCATATCCGCGTTGTTTTTGTCCGCCACTTCCAGTGCGCGATCCAGGCTGTCGACAACCGGCAGCAGTTCGTTGATGAATTTTTCCAGCGCGAATTTATGCGCTTTCTCAACGTCCTGTTCGGTACGGCGGCGCAGGTTTTCCATTTCCGCTTTGATGCGTAAAACGGCTTCGCGCTCACGGTTTTGCGCTTCAGCTAATTGCGTTTCAAGATTCGCAATTTTCTCATCGCGCGGATCCACCTGCTCAGCAGAATCGTCAGACTCAACAACGGCCTCAACATCATCGTGCTGTTCCATGATAATTTCTTCCGGGGCTTGCCCGTCAGGCGTTTTCTGTTCTTTACTACTCATGAATTTCTCCGCGTTTTTTTGCATTCATCTCGCTAACCTGGCTTATTATGGGGATCAGTTTCCGGGATTCAAGGGAACGTGACAGATTGTCATCATTCATTCGCCACAAGGACCGCAGAACATGACCCACCATTTCAAGTGTATTGGTATTGTCGGGCACCCACGGCACCCTACCGCACTGACCACACATGAAATGCTTTATCGCTGGCTCAGCGCCAAAGGCTACGACGTCATTGTTGAACAACAGATTGCCCAGGAACTGCAGCTCAAAAATGTGCGGACCGGCACGCTGGCGGAAATTGGTCAGTATGGCGATCTGGCAGTGGTGGTCGGCGGCGACGGTAATATGCTAGGCGCGGCGCGCACCCTCGCCCGTTATGATATCAATGTTATCGGCATTAACCGCGGCAATCTCGGTTTTCTCACCGACCTCGACCCGGATAACGCCCAACAGCAGCTGGCGGATGTGCTGGAAGGGCATTATATCGCCGAAAAACGCTTTCTGCTGGAAGTGCAGGTCTGCCAGCAGGAATGCCAGAAGCGCATCAGCACTGCCATTAATGAAGTGGTGCTGCACCCGGGCAAAGTGGCCCATATGATCGAATTCGAAGTCTATATTGACGAAGTTTTTGCATTTTCTCAGCGTTCCGACGGGCTGATTATCTCGACGCCAACCGGCTCCACCGCTTATTCGCTTTCTGCAGGCGGGCCGATTCTGACGCCGTCGCTGGACGCCATCACACTGGTGCCGATGTTCCCGCATACGCTGTCGGCACGCCCGCTGGTCATCAACAGCAGCAGCACCATCCGCCTGCGTTTCTCACATCGCCGCAGCGATCTGGAAGTCAGTTGCGACAGCCAAATCGCCCTGCCAATTCAGGAAGGCGAAGACGTGCTAATCCGCCGCTGCGACTATCATTTGAACTTAATCCATCCTAAAGATTACAGTTATTTCAATACATTAAGCTCGAAGCTCGGCTGGTCGAAAAAATTGTTCTGAAAATCACCACACAACACTTTACTGTATATAAAACCAGTTTATACTGTACGAAAACACAGTTATGGTTTTTCATACAGGAAAGCAACCATGTTGGCACAACTGACCATCAGTAATTTTGCTATCGTTCGTGAGCTTGAGATCGATTTTCACAGCGGGATGACGGCTATTACCGGCGAAACCGGGGCGGGTAAATCCATTGCCATTGACGCGCTCGGGCTGTGCCTGGGCGGCCGCGCCGATGCCGACATGGTGCGCGCAGGCGCGCCCCGCGCCGATCTGTGTGCCCGCTTTGCGTTGAAAGACACCCCCGCGGCTCAACGCTGGCTGGAAGAGAACCAACTCGAAGATGGGCGTGAGTGTTTACTTCGCCGCGTCATCAGCAGCGACGGGCGCTCCCGTGGTTTTATCAACGGTACGGCGGTGCCCCTCTCTCAGTTACGCGAACTGGGCCAGCTCCTCATCCAAATCCACGGGCAGCACGCACACCAGTTGCTGATCAAACCCGAACACCAGAAAACCCTGCTCGACGGCTATGCCGGTGAGTATGCGCTCACTTTGCAAATGGCGGAGAACTACCGCGCCTGGCATCAGAGCTGCCGTGAACTGGCGCAGCACCAGCAGCAGAGCCAGGAGCGTACAGCCCGCGCAGAGCTGTTGCACTATCAACTAAAAGAGCTGAATGAATTTAACCCGCAGCCGGGCGAGTTTGAGCAAATCGACGAAGAATACAAACGGCTGGCGAACAGCGGGCAACTGCTCTCTACCAGCCAGCATGCACTGAACGTACTGGCGGATGGCGAAGACGTTAACCTGCAAAGTCAGCTCTACACCGCTCGCCAGTTACTGACGGATCTGGCGGGCATGGATACGCGTCTTTCCGGCGTGCTGGATATGCTGGAAGAAGCCGCAATCCAGATTAGCGAAGCCAGCGATGAGCTACGCCACTACTGCGACCGACTGGATCTCGATCCGAATCGCCTTTATGAGCTGGAACAGCGCATCGCCCGGCAGATCACACTTGCCCGCAAACACCATATCAGCCCGGAAGAGTTGCCACAGCTCCACCAGTCACTGCTTAATGAGCAGCAGTTGCTGGACGATCAGGCGGATTCACAAGAAACATTGACGCTGGCTGTCAGCCAGCACCATCAACTGGCGCTGGAAAGCGCCCGGCTTCTGCATGACCAACGCGTGAAATATGCACAGGAGCTGAGTCAGTTGATCACCGACAGCATGCACGCTCTCTCCATGCCGCACGGTGTGTTCGATATTGATGTCGCCTTTGATGACCGTTCACTGACTGCTGACGGTGCCGACCGTATTGAATTTCGTGTCACCACCAACCCTGGGCAACCGCTGCAATCCATCGCCAAAGTGGCCTCCGGCGGTGAACTGTCGCGCATTGCACTGGCAATCCAGGTGATCACCGCACGGAAGATGGAAACCCCGGCGCTCATTTTCGATGAAGTGGATGTGGGTATTAGCGGTCCTACCGCCGCCGTGGTCGGCAAGCTGCTGCGTCAGTTAGGGGAATCTACCCAGGTAATGTGCGTGACTCACCTGCCGCAGGTAGCAGGCTGCGGACATCATCACTTCTATGTCAGTAAAGAAACCGACGGCGCAATGACCGAAACGCATATGCAGCCGCTGGATAAACGTGCCCGTTTACAAGAACTGGCGCGCTTGCTGGGTGGCAGCGAAGTGACCAGGAATGCACTGGCGAATGCGAAAGAGCTACTGGCAGCGTAAACTTTTTTGAATTCTCAGGGTCAGAGTTCCCGACAAAATCGACAACAGACCCCGCCACAAAGGTTTTAAACTGGCTAAAGGTCTATTATCATCGGCATATTACATATGAGCCACGTATTGTTCGGGCCCGAAAAGGAATCAAATCACTATGCGCTGTAAAATGCTGACTGCTGCCGCAGCGGTTCTCCTGATGTTGACCGCTGGTTGCTCTACTGTAGAACGCGTGGTTTACCGCCCTGATATCAATCAGGGGAACTACCTGACACCTAATGACGTTGCAAAAATCCACGTGGGTATGACGCAACAGCAGGTTGCTTATGCATTGGGTACGCCGATGATGACAGACCCGTTTGGCAGCAACACCTGGTTCTACGTGTTCCGTCAACAACCGGGCCATGAAGATGTGACTCAGCAGACACTGACACTGACGTTTAACAGCAATGGTGTATTAACCAATCTGGATAACAAACCCGCGCTGACCAAACAGTAATACCATAACCACAAAAAGGTGCCGAAAGGCGCCTTTTTTGTTTCCAGGGAGGAAATGATGGCTGTACCGCAAAGCAAAGATGAACTACTGGCTTCAATGGAGAAATCCTGGCTCACTTTGCAGAAAAAACTCGATCGCACTCCTGTAGATATCGCATTTACGCCTCTGCTGGAAGGGCATGCTTCCGGCACCACAATGAGCGCCGCAAACCTTGTCAGCTATTTGTTGGGGTGGGGAGAACAGGTGCTTTACTGGCATCAACAGGAAGCGGCAGGAAAGCAAATCGATTTTCCGGCAACGGGATTCAAATGGAATGAGCTCGGCAAACTGGCGCAAAAGTACTACAGCGATTACGCGGATATCACTGACTGGGTAACACTGCGTGCAAAGCTGGAGCAGTGCTATCACGCCCTGGTAACGCTGGTTGAAAGCTACAGCGATGAAGCACTCTATCAGCAGCAGTGGTACGGGAAATGGACACGAGGCCGGATGATCCAGTTTAATACCGCCTCACCATGGAACAACGCCGCCTCACGCCTTAACGCATTGTTAAAAACCAGCACAGCGGCGAATTAAACCGAATTACTTTTTCACGCTGGCGGATTTTTCCGCGCGCTGGCGACGCAGCTCTTTTGGATCAGCAATCAGCGGGCGGTAAATCTCCACACGATCGCCATCACGCACCACATCCTGTAATTTCGCCGGTCTGCTGTAAATGCCGACTTTATTAACGTTCAGATCGATATCGTCACGAAGATCCAGCAAACCCGAAGCCAGAATCGCCTGTTCAACGGTTGCGCCATCGTCCAACGTCACCCGTTGCAGATACTGTTTTTCTGGTAAAGCATAGGCGACTTCAACGGCAATCTTACCCGACACGGTAAACCTCTTTCGCCCGAAGGGTGAAGGCCTGCACCATATTTGACGCCAGCTCTTTAAAGATGCGACCAAACGCCAGTTCGATAAGCTTGTTGGTAAACTCGAAATCGAGCTGGAATTCAATGCGGCAGGCGTCGGTACTGAGCGGTGTAAACGTCCAACCACCGATCAACGACTTGAACGGGCCATCCACCAAGTGCATCAAAATGCTCTGGTTGGTTTCCAGCGTATTGCGTGTGGTAAAAGTCTTGCTGATCCCGGCTTTGGAAACATCCACGGCGGCGGTCATCAGCGTCGGCCCGGATTCCAGCACCCGGCTGCCTGTACAGCCCGGCAGAAACTGCGGGTAGGACTTTACATCGTTCACTAACTGATACATTTGTTCTGCGCTATAAGGAACCAGCGCAGTCCGGCTAATCTGAGGCATTCGGTTCTTCCACGTTCACACAATCGACAAATAATAACATCTCCCCAGGATGAAAGGAAAACGCTACGCCGGAACTCATGCTAAGATAACGCGTTAAACCTCACAGGACGCAATGAGGTCAGTTTCAGATATCAGATTACCGGATGGCTTCACGACATATGACGAAGAAAAAAGCATATAAACCTGGTTCAGCAACCATCGCGCTCAACAAGCGCGCCCGCCATGAATACTTCATCGAAGAGGAATTTGAAGCCGGGCTGGCATTGCAGGGCTGGGAAGTAAAATCCCTGCGCGCCGGTAAAGCAAACATTGGCGATAGCTACGTTATTCTGAAAGACGGCGAAGCCTTTCTGTTTGGCGCCAACTTTACACCGCTGACCGTGGCATCAAGCCACTATGTTTGCGATCCAACCCGCACGCGCAAACTGTTGCTTAACCAACGCGAGCTCGATTCACTCTACGGACGCATCAACCGCGAAGGTTACACCGTGGTGGCGCTGTCGCTGTACTGGAAAAATGCCTGGTGCAAAGTGAAAATCGGCGTGGCGAAAGGTAAGAAACAGCACGATAAACGCTCCGATCTGAAAGAGCGCGAATGGCAGCTTGATAAAGCACGTATCATGAAAAACGCGGGACGCTGATAGCGCCCAGCTCCGCCCTCTCACGCCGGGAGAGGGCATGATTTCCCGTTTGACGTTCCCTTATCGCCTCGTTCTGGTTATTCCTCTTCATACTCCGTGTACACAGTCCCCCCGAAAAGAATACTGCTGCGATATGGACTGGTATGCTGCTTCATAAAAGTGTTATACTCGTTTCACACTTTTGGGGCTGATTCTGGATTCGACGGGATTTGCGAAACCCAAGGTGCATGCCGAGGGGCGGTTGGCCTCGTAAAAAGCCGCAAAAAATAGTCGCAAACGACGAAAACTACGCTTTAGCAGCTTAATAACCTGCTTTGAAGCCCTCTCTCCCTAGCCTCCGCTCTTAGGACGGGGATCAAGAGAGGTCAAACCCAAAAGAGATCGCGCGGATGCCCTGCCTGGGGTTGAAGCGTTAAAACTAATCAGGCTAGTTTGTTAGTGGCGTGTCCGTCCGCAGCTGGCAAGCGAATGTAAAGACTGGACTAAGCATGTAGTACCGAGGATGTAGGAATTTCGGACGCGGGTTCAACTCCCGCCAGCTCCACCAAATATACATGGACAGTGGCAGGACAGAGTCTTAAAAAACAGTAAGTTAGCCACTTATCCCGGACGGTGACCGGACACCAAAGGGACAAAAAAGGATACGTAAAGGAGCCGCGGCTCCCACGTTACAGAAAAGCCCGCACACACGCGGGCTTTTTTATGGCTTAAAATCCCTGACGAATTAAACCACCCTGTCATCATCCTTTACCCGGTTAATTGTGTACGTCAGCACACCGAACACCGTCACTTCGTCCAGCGCCTCGCCCTCAATCGCTTCACCGTCATCAGTGATCAGCGTACTACCCATCCATTTTGCAAACTGGCTGCGTCCGTCATACAGCGCCAGCACCTTGTCACCGTCTGCTGGTTGCAGCGAGCGATCAATAACCGCATAGCCTGTATTCGTCTCTATCACCTGGCAGTTTGCGTCTACCCGGCACAGTAGCTCAGGTGTAATGGTCTGCTCGGTATAGTCTGCTGCCGGGGATGGAAAACCCATCAGCGAACCCTCCCCATGTTACGCAGTATCCAGTACCGGTTTTCACTGAAGTTTGTTGTCCTGTCAGTGAAGTCTGGCTGATAGGTCTCTATCCATCCGTTCGCATCCTTTTGGCTGAAGTGCCAGTTGCGCTGGCTGAGTTCGCTGATAAAGTCATCCGTGCGTAGACACTGAAACCCTTTGGGGTTGAGCTGGACGGCGGCCACAAAGGCAGCATAAATGTCTGGTTTTCGCGGCATGATCTGCACCTATCAATAAAACTGTATATATATACAGTAGTTGTTTTTAGAGAACAGATCAACACCGACCAAGGGCATTCTGGATAAGTGCAGATGTTTTCCTTCGCCTAAGCAATGGGTTGCATACCATAAAATTTTTATGCGCCAAAAAATGAACAAATCATGAAGGACTTATGCAGAAACTTTGTGTTTTTAGTAAGAAAACATTAAACTTTTATCAACTCATTGTTTAGAGAATGAAAATAAAAATGTTTATAAGCATTCAGTTATTGCGTGTCATAGCATGCTCACTCGTGCTTTTTTCGCACATTGACCCATACCTTGTTTCTTCTTTAAATAGAAAGTTCTCAGGTGGTGGTATCGGAGTGGATATATTCTTTATTATTTCCGGCTTCGTTATGGCCGCAGCCACTTCAAAAACAGACATGGGTATTCATAGCGCACTTTCCTTTTTTATAAAAAGGATAATAAGAATTTGGCCTATGTATGCAATTATCACCGTAGTTTTTGCATACGAGATGAACTATCTAAAGTTTGAATATATTGATCTCCCATACATCATTGACTCATTGTTAATGCTTCCTGTGAGCATCCATAATTCAATGTATGGTGACATATTCATAGATCCGAAATTGGGCGTTGGCTGGACGCTTCAGTTTGAAATGTTTTTTTATTTTGTTATATCAATATTAATAATTTTAAAAATAAGAAAGCCTTATATCCCAGCTTTAATTTTTGCCGTCCCTATTTTATTCAACCTTCGCCCGGTTGCATTATCACCATTCTTTAGTATGGTGTCATGTCCAATACTTTTTGAGTTTGCGTTTGGATACTGGATTTACTCAGTATATTGTAAATACCCTAGCGCATTTCAGTTAGCAGCGCCTATGTTAATACCTACAGGATCTGCATTAATTGTTATTGCCATGACTGGCGACTGGAGTCAGTGGTATCACAACACACCGAGAATGATTGTAAGGTTTGGGGATGTTAATCTTCACAGAGCTATTGCTTGGGGAGTACCATCAGCAATATTGTTTTGCGGGGTTTTGGGGTGTGAGGAGTGGATTAAGAAAAGCGGTGTTATTTCGAGGATATCAGTGATGATTGGAGATGCTACATACTCATTATACTTGACCCACATTCTTGTTTTTCAGTGGATGCTCAGGCACATTCCTACATATCCAACATCCAGCATATTTATATACATCGTAACACCGTTTATTGTTGCATTAATTGTGCATTTTTTGATTGAAAAACCAATAACAAAAATCCTAAATGACATTGCAAGTAAAAAAATACGACTACCGTTAAAGAGCAAAATCGCATGATTAAAAAAGCCCGATGATGCGGGCTTTTTTAATTACTCAGCCGGAACAGCAGGCCATTCAATCGATGATGATGTTAAATCAATAGTCATTAGCGATACAACATACCCCTTCCATTTTGTTAGCTGAGCAATCTGTTTTTCCGTCGCACTTCCAGCATCAAGTGAGTATTGACGCCACGTAATTTCAGTTTGTGCTGAATTATAAAGTTGAGATTGAACTAACTTATTAAACGCAAGTCTTTGCTCGTCACTGAGAGTCGGGATAATCAACACAGGACAACCATTTTCATCTGCTACAATTTGTTTACCCTGAGACTGTCCGTCGAATAGCTCATTGTATTTTTGCTCAGAAACTTCAACAATATCATCCGGAAACACAACACTATATTCGTCATAGAACCCACCAGTACTTTTCGAATAAAACATATTATCTCCCGATTGCAATATAGCGGAATCCGCAGCTAGTACTCGCGCCATTTAAGTGATAACCAACAGCACTGAATTGCGTGAGGCTTGATGTTACTGGCGCGGCGGCAAATGCAGCTATGTTGGTGGTGGTTGAGAGCCCATCGTCGTGGCTGATCAGAATCTGGTAAAACGCGGTGGTAAATGCCTGGGGCAACGTATAAGTTTGCGATGTCCCCGGCGTGCTAACCAGACCACTCCCCCACTGGATCATGAGACCAGTGTGATCAGGAAGACTTGATGGAAGTCTTTGGTATCCAGATGCTGCGAAAGTATGCGCATCGTTGATCGCGGCTTGCAGCGCCGCCATCGTGGCAATTTGCGTTGTGTTTGTACCTGTCACTGCCGTTGGCGCGGTCGGCGTTCCGGTAAGGTTCGGGCTTGCAAGCGGAGCTGCCCCCAGATTTCCGAGCGCTGCAACTGTGGTCCCGTCGGCTTTAATATCCGCAAACGGATTTGCACGCGTAAGCAACAAGGCTTTCAGGGCTGTCAGTAACTGGTTGTGTTTGGTTTTATCAAGGGCAACGCCGGAAGATTCAACAACCCCGGCCAGCTCCTCCTGGAGCATGTCGAAAAAGGCTTCATCGAGATCGGTTGCTGGCGTTCCGGTTTGCGGGTTCCCCGCAGTGAAGCCGTTTTTGCCCGCGCCAAATTTATCTACCTGAGCGGTAGACGTATCAATACGATGCATGGTTACTCCGGATATTTAAAAATTACGTAGGTATGTGACGGACAGAGTTTGCTGATCACGCATTCAACAACCGTATCCCCCCACCAGCGCAACGGGGATTCACAGTTATCGACGCAGGTCATGCTTGTGACATTAACCGCGGCGGGCATATTAACCTGCCAGTAATAGCGCCACTCCGGTGACCAGAGCGCATCGGTGCATTTCGACGTGCATTTAAATGCGCTTTTGTCGTACCGGGTTATCGTTGCGCCAGGCATGCCAAGTGCTGCAAGTTGTGAAAGGTAAAAATCTTCGTTAATGCCGCCGGTCAGATTGAGTTTTGAATCAAGACGCCGCTGGCGCTGCCTGAGCGTTTGTGTGCCTGCCGGAATGCACTCATCAGGCAACCCTGCAATTTTCTCCCAACGATCTATCAGTTCGGTTGTAGTGCGCGGGTCAATCTCCTGCATCAGCGCATCCGCACGCTGATGAGCCCGAAGCAAAGATGGCGCTGCGCCCTTGATCGCCGGGTCCTCAGACGACCAGGCAGGACCGGGCGGCAACAGCGCTGACAGCAGGCTGATGTAATCGTCATTGGTTACAGCCATGTGATAGCTCCCAGCACTGCCAGCTCATTTTTCGCGATAGCGATATCCGCGACAGGAGAAATCAGCGTGTGACTGTATTCGCCGGTGGCGATGGAAATAGCCTCATTAATTCGGGATAGCTCAAGTTTTCCTTCCGGGTAACCATCACGCAGCAGGAATGATCTCAACTCGGCTTCCACCTCGGCCCGTACTGTCGCCGTATCAGGATTGAGGTCAATCGTGAAATTGACGGTATGTGGCACGGCGGTAAACACATACAGGTCAGATCCCGCTACCGGGGCCAGTGGTTCGATATAGGCCTGCACGGCCGCAACGGTCACATCGTCCAGTATGGGATTAACAAGGTCACTGCTGGCCACCATCACGCCAACCGTTCCGGTACCGAGCCAGTGCCGGTATGCCCATGCACGCGTGACGCCGGAAACCTCTTTTGCCCAGACCACGTAATCACCGTCAGCACCGCCAAGCGGCGTCCAGTAATAACGCTCCAGCACGCGGGCACGCCAGGTTTCCAGATCCTCAACGTCAAAGCCGCCGGTTACCGTGTCAGCCAGGCCGCCAGACGGCAGCCCGGTAACCGGGGTGACCAGTGACAGCGCCGTGCCATCATCTGCATTGCCGGTTACTCCCGTTTCGCTGCATGAAATGGGTAGCCTCAGAATCCCGCCCGCGCTGGTTGCATCAGCGGCGGCAGTATATTGCACAAGGTCATCGCGCTGGATAACCGCACCGGCAGAGACGGTGATGTCGTTGGTTACACCATCCCAGCGCATATAACCGGTGGCGGCCGTTGCATCCTTTCTCGGGCATCGCTTCATCGCGGCATGACGCGCCAGCCAGGTTTCATCGCAGAGATCCGGCAGCATGTTCATTGCCAGATAATCGATATAGCCGTAGACCGTATGCAGTGCAGCGGCGTACACCTTTGCCCGGACATCCTCATCCATGCGGCGCAGCGTGTCGCTCACATCCAGCATCGCGAAAAGGTCTGTGCGGATCATGCTGATATTTTCGGCCAGCGTCGGGCGCTGGAATTCACTGTCCGCCATCTGTTATCGCGCTCCATAAATCGTTAAAAGAAACAGTGACCGGACCGTCCCGGCGCCACAGGGTAATGCTGTTGGCCAGTTCGTTGATGCCGGTGCGCCGGATATCCAGGTCGATGCGTGAAACCACTCCGTCATCGATAAGCCACTGCAGACACTCGCGGATATAAACCCGTACGGTCTGCACTAACTGGTTGGTCAGTTTGCTGCGCTGCAACAGCCACAGGCGGGAACCATAGCGATCATTCTGTACAACAGGCCAGGTATCGCCCCACCAGCCCATCGGGACATTCGCGTTATCGTCGGGTTCGGCGCGCCGCCATGTGAAAAGTGAAATAACCACCGCGCGGGTCAGCATGTCCTGCGATGAGCTGGCGCTCACGCGCTGCCCGTTTACCACAAGCCAGAGCTCCATCACGCCCCCATAGGTGTTGTTGGTGTGTCCGTGTTATTGCCCTGCCCGTTCTCTTTGTGACGGTGTCCGTTGTAGGCAACCCGCATCGCGGCCATAGTCAGGCCATTGCTGTCACACAGATCTTTAATCTGCCCGGTCGCCTCGATGTCCATCTCAAAGCGTGCTTTCGGTGCGTTGATGAAGGTGATCGGCTTACCGCCACCATCCACGACAATCCCGTCACGAGAGAGTTTTATCACCAGCCCCTGATCGTCGTGGAAGGCAACCTCCTTGTTGGCCAGCCCCTTCAGACGATACCGCCGGTCAGCAACGACAATAGCTACAGCATGCGAGCGGTCAGCATCAGGAAACAGAAGCACAGCCTCTGCGCCCGCATCGGCGCGGGATGTAAAGCCGTATGGCTCCAGATGCTCAACCCCGGTTTTCTCTTCGCTGGCAATCAGCGAAACATCCACCGTCTGGCATTTCGTTGCCGCATTCACGCTGCCGACAACCGCGCGGGTGATAAGGCTCTGTACCTGCCGTTGCAGGTTCTGCAATGCGCGCATCAGAATGGGTCCTCCGCAGATGATTTTTTACGTTTCTTCGGATCTTTCGGTTCCGGAAGATAGGCATCCGGCGGCCCGATACGCAGTTCTGCCCGCGTGCCGTTGTTGTCTTTGGAGAAAGTGACTTCGGAGATCAGCATTTCACGGTTGTCAAAACCGCATACCGGATCAAACACAATCACTCGCTGGTTTGGCTGCCATAACGTTCCGTCACCCTGACGCCAGCCCCACACGGTGTATGTGGTCTCGTCGGTACGCGCCGCACGCTGGCGGGCTTCAAACTCTGCACGGGCAATACAACTTGCGCCGGTGGCCTGCCCGGTCTGCTGGACTGCCATTGGCCGGTAGCGTGAGATCCCGGCATCTTCGGTTTTTGCGCGTAACGCCGTCGTGGTGGCCGCGCCAAAGTCGTCATCGTTTCCGGAACGCTGCCCGCTCACCTGATAGGTTGAAAACCGCTCGCGGATGCTTTTCTCTGTGTCACAACTGATGATGTTTTGCCCGAGCACCAGCGCCGTGGTTGCGCGGGTGGATCCGATGCCACCGATGACCAGCCGCCCGCGCGGGTCGTCGTACGCCAGCGCCTGCTGCTTACCCAGCATTTTGTTAAGCACCTCCAGTACGGTTTCACCGTGATCTGGCTGCACTGACGGGATTGATCCCGTCGGCGCGCCGGAGTTAATCACCTCAATACCAAACGGGGCAGCCAGTGTGGTGGCCACCTGAACAAGTGACCGACCGTTAAGCTGTTTGGGATCGGCAGCGCAGTCGATAAGGTCCGCTGTAAGGCTTCTCCCGCTGATGCCGGTGCTGATCGACCCGGCGTCGTAGCGTACCGGAGTCGCTTCAACCCATCCGGTGATCACCAGGTCATCGCCGATGAGTACCTCTACCTTTGCACCGTTTTTAATACGGGGCTGCAGTGATTTAGTGCCATCACTGCCCGGCCACTCGCGGGTTATTTCCACACTGAAATCCCGGGCGAGACGTTCAATACCGGCACCAATGCGAACGGAGGTCCAGCCGCCCCACTCCCGGCCATCCACCCTTAGCGTTACGTTGTCATTCATTGAACTGGCACCCTCAGTGCTGTTACAGGGACAAAGCCAGGATGCGCCACGGCGTTACGGCGAACAATATCGCTTTCCCGTGCTGCGTTGTCATACCATGTCGCGGCCAGCACCAGCGCTGGCGTAACTTCCGAAGGCGTACGGATAACCGTTTTTTGTGTCTGCTGAAGCCGGTCATTGATGTCGGCATTCACATCCACTTTCACCCGGCGCAGTGCAAGAAAGAGCTGGTCATCATTCGTGCGGGACATCTCTTTATCGATCGCCTGATTCAGCGTGTCGCGGATATCCACCAGTTCGTCCCACGTCGGCAGAACGGCAGTGGTGGTTTCTTCCGTCGCATTGTTCAGTGCCGGATGTGAAACCGCGGGCCATCCTGCCGTCTGCTCACTGGCCGTCGTAGAGGTCACTGTCGAGGATGTCGGTGATGGAAGGTTTACCACTGCCGCGGCGGCTTCACTGATCGCCGTGGTACGGATAGCGCTGGCAACATAGTTGCTTTGCTGCTTTATGGTTTTGGTCGTAACACTGTCTGTTTTCCACACGCCTCTGGGTTGAAGATCGCTCCCCAGGCTGATGCCTGAAAACGTTTTAATCATCGTGAAAAGATCGCTGGCATTTCCATACAGGCGATTCCCTGCGCGCCACATAGTTTGTAACTGATTTACAAACGTTTTTCCTGATGATGGTGGCGGAAGTAAAACAGAGATATCCCCCTGCATAAGCCTGGCGGCATCAGAAACGACGGCATCCACAACTTTCATTGCGCCGGTGACATAACCCATCATTTCTGTAGCCGTACCGATCACATCGTTCTGAATAAAATCAGCCACACCATCGATGCTGAAGTTGTCGAAATTATTACTTATGCAGTCATCAAGCGCAGAGCAGGACGTTGTCAGATTCTGCGCCGTCGCAGCGCCTGACGTCGGGTAAGAGAGTTCGCCAGCCTCAACAAATCGCAGGTCGAATCGCACCATGCGCCCATCGCTGGCAGTGGTGCTTACGCGGGCCTCTCCGTCGACGCACACCTTAACTTCACCATAGCTCGGGTGGATCAGCGTGCCAGGGCCGGGCTTATTCAGCGCCTCGATTAAACGGTCGCGCTGGTCATAACAGTCTTCACCAATAACATAAGCTGAAATGTTGGGGCGAAAGCTGACCTTGCCGAGATCCTCCGTATACGGCTTGTCACGGTTGGGGAATTCGTGAGTTTCAACACGGCGGCCAACCCCGGCATCTTCGGTTTCAACTTTAAACGCGACGCCGCGAAACGACGCATCAACAAGCCTGTCTTTCCACGCCATAGGTTCTCCGGGCATAAAAAAACCCGCCGAAGCGGGTGTGTGATTCTGATATTATTTGAATCAGTTCATTATTTCAAAGTCACTTCAATAGAAAAGATGTCGCCTGATTTTATGAATTTTGAATCAGCCTTATCGTCAAATGACTCGAAATGCTGAACCTCATTAAACCGTTTCATTTTATTTTCAAATATCGCAGGCTCCACACCAGTCAGATACTTATAAGCCCTGCCAGCCAAGGTAACGTTACTTAATTTTTCGGTATTTCCGTTATCTTTTTGAAACCATATAGTTACTTTCTTGGCGCATGGTGGTTCGTATACGGTCAAATAAAACTGAGGTTCATATTTTTTATCTGCGTCGTCACTTAATGCATCTTCAGCAGAAAGGTCCTTTCTAAATTCATATTGATGCCTCGTGGTTCCCTCTTCTTTTTTCACAGTTTTCTTTACAGGTTTTTTGCCAACAGAAGCTAAAAAACCAGACTCGCTAAATTCTGGATAACATTGCTCAGCAGAAGCACCAAAAGTCCATAGGGCAACTAACAACAAAATAGCAATACGCATAACCATCCCCCAGAGTGAAACTCTTACGGTAATTTCGTTTTACATAAAGCTATCACGTCTATGGCGGCTAAAAAAACACTACCTCGGTACTCCGGACATAAAACCTCCGGAGCGGACATATTTGATGGCAGTGATTAATATTGGTAATTCCAGCCGGATAGACTGGTATATCCCACATCCGTGTTGAGGTTCATCCCGCCTCCCTGGGCCTCTGTCACCCTCATGCCGGGCGGTGCGTCTTTAAACTGGACAGTTACCGTGCCATTAGACTGCTGAGAAACAGGCCTTATGCCGTAAGGGTTATATCCCTGGCTGGCAACCCCGGTACCATACGCGCCATAACCACCAGCGCCCCACTGTGCTGAATTCATTGCGTTAACCGTATCGGTCGCCTCATCCGTAAACCACTTAATGATCGGCTGCAATTTGTCCCACATGTCCTGGAACCACTTAACGATCGGGCCCCAGTTATTAATAATGATCCCCAACGGGCTCCACGCAAAAACCTTTTTGATAATCTCCCAGCCCTTTTCGAAGTAGGGACTGACCACATCCCACATCTCTTTAAAATACGGACCAACGACATCCCAGTTAGAAATAATTAACCCGGCTGCCAGTGCAATCGCGGTGAGGATCATACCAAGGGGTGTCATGGAAGCCAGACGGCTCGCCAGCGTAATGGCCTGGCCCACACCCATAATGCCAAGTTTAAGTGTGACGAGACCCGCTGCGAGACCGGCAACACTGCGAATAACCCGCGGGTTCTGATCGGCAAAGGTTGTGAATCGTGCGCCAAGATCACCAAGCCAGGTGGTGAGGTTCTTGGTGTCACCAGAAAATGCACTACCGATGGCCGCCAGGCCGTTGGTTGCTGTGCCTGTCATGGCTTCCCACAGGTTAGCCAGTGTCCCGAGTTGAGCCTCAACGCGTTTGTTGAGGGTGGCCTGCTGGTTCATTTTCTGCTGTATCTGGTCGTAACCGTCCTTGCCTTTATCAATGAGCGCGTTAACTACCTGGAGGGTTTCTGCATCGTCACCAAAGATGGCTTTAAGCACGCCGGTGCGTTTGACGTCCGTTAATTTGCGCAGTTTTGATAACTGCTTAAACAGGTTATCAAGGCCACCAAAACCCCCTTTCCCGTCAGTAAAATCCAGATCCACGCCGAGGTTTTGACGCTTCAGGACTTTATTCACGCCCTTAACTTTTTTGACGTCCAGCCCGGACTGAATAACTTTCCGTAACGCGTTACCCGCCGATTCTCCCTCCATCCCCATCTGATCCATCATGACACTGATTGGCGCCAGACCCTGCGCAGCTTTCAGCCCGTCTTTATTCACCATCTTCAGGACGGAGCTGGTTTTAGTGAAAAACGAGAGCATGTTGGTATCGTCGACACCGAGATAGAACGCCTTCTGAATGGTATCAAACAGCCCCATCATGTCGTCCGATGCTGTCCCTGTGGCGTCCTGCATTTTTGCAGCAAACTCTGCTGCAGCTTCCGGGGTCTTTTTAAGCTGGACCGCAAGATAAGCCGTGGCTTTTCCTACTCCGCCGAGGATGTTTTCCGCGGGTATGCCCTGGCGAACCAGCATCTGCATCATGTTCTGGAAATCAGCCGTTGTCCCAGGTAACTGATTACCGAGCCCGACGGCAAGTTTGTTGATTTTTTCAAAGCTGCTGCCGACCTCGCCATTGGCCTGCATCATTGCCACTTTCAGACCCGTTGCTGCATTTTCCTGGTCCGCATAGGATTTCATGGACAGAGTCAGCCCGGCAGCAAGTCCACCAGCGAGAGCAAGGCCGCCTTTGGATGCCTCCTCGGCCTTTTTCTTAAATCCACGAAGGTTTTTTTGCATACGGGAAAGCGCGGGGGAAAGTTTATCGACGCCTGTAATTAGCGCTTTCAGTTCAAACTCAGCCATTATTTTTCTTCTCCCGCTCTATTCTGTTTGCCTGGCTGACCAGTACGGGGATCTCACTGATTGGCATATTCAGCAATTCAAAAGGGTTAATGCGCCAGTAACTGGCGCAGTCGAAATAGCTGTTAGTGAGATACTCAGCCGTCAGCCCTGGAGGAAAAAACCAGCGACAATCCATCCGGCAGCATTGAGATCACCGGGTGACATCTGATCCACCGAGCTCAGCGGCACCTTTGCCAGTTTGACGATGTATTTGGCGACGATGTGCGCCTGAAGTTTGATTGATTCGTCCTGGTTCATCTGGTATGGATAACCCAGCTCGCGCACATCTTTTCCTGTCGGCTCGTCAAATTCCAGCACGCTCAGCGTTTCGCCATGCGCCTGAATCGGCTTTTTCAGTTCAAGCTCTGTCACTGGTACCCCCCCTCTTCACCATGGAATTCAAGATCCACCGTGCCTTCTTCGGCATTATGGTTTGCTTCGCCATGCACCCAGGCATTAGAAAGGACATACACCTGCCCGTTCGCCAGTTCGGACGTAATCGTCATAGAGTCCGAATCAAAAAGTTTGCTGACGGGGAAATCCTTTGGAACCTTCGCTGTCAACTTGGTGTACGGTGCGCGGTGGGTTTCTTTATAGTCGACATCACCCGCCAGGCCGACGACGTCATCCTTGACGTTGGTATTCATCGGCACTTCAACGCCCCCCGTAGCTGACAACTGAAGCCCGTCAACTTTGATGTAACAGGTACCGCCAATCTTGGACATTATTCAGTCTCCTCGGAATATTGCAGGCGGAACTGGTTAACAACGGCGAAGACACGCAGCTGGTTAACGTAATCCGGCGGGAACAGGGTATTGAGGCGATTCGGGTCATTCTCGTCGCGCTCAACGATCAGGTACTGCTTAAACAGGTCGTAATTTTCGACGATCCCGGCGCGCTCCATCTGGCGGTACGCTGCCAGCAATTCCCCCTTGATCACAGCAGGGGTGACAATCGCCTGACCGGACCCAAAGCGGGTACCATCATTTGCCAGTTTGTGACGGCCATATTTGCTGGTAATCACCGATTTCAGCTTGCGCAGGACGTAGGCGCTGGTATGCAGCGTCTCGCTGTCGAGGTAACTGTTGTCAGCCACGCCGTAAGCGTTCGTCTTGTAGGTGGTCACATCGCGCTGGATGCGCAGCACACCGCTTTCGACGTAGGCGGTCGCGATACCGTGGGTCAGCAGAGACTGCTGCTCCGTCATCGTGAAGCGCTTGCCCTTCGGTGCCGGCAGCATATCCACCAGTTCGCCGGTCTGCGTCGGGCGCGCCGGATCATTACGGATAAACACCGCCGCACGCGCGGTACGGCTGGCCGCCAGCTCATCCGCCGGGGTCTGCGTTTCTTTTTCGTAGCCTGCCAGGGTGATGTGCTGCAGGTTGAACAGGTCACCGGCCGTCACCAGTTCGGACAGGGTTCCGAGCTTAGCGGTGTACACATGCCCGTAGAGCTGACGCGCATAGCTCCAGCGACCACTGGTATCGTTCATCTCGCTGGCAATCGTATTAATCGACGCCTGGTCGTTGAACGGATGACCGATATAATCAAAAGGTTCATCCCCCATTGCCGCAATCGCGGAAGTCAGCACCGGCGCACCGGTACCGGCAGTGCCAGTCGCGATCGCCACGGCCACACCTGCGGGTAACACTTCACCACTCCCGTAGCCGTAGTAATTCAGGGATACCGGGATTTCATTGCCGCACAACCCCTTATGCCGGGCGGTGAGCGTAACAACACCCAAGGCAGAAGCGGCAGTGAACGGAAGAGAGCCCGCAGCGTTAACTGCATTTTTGATACTGGTGGCAATCGCGGTGACATCATCACCATTGACCACAGCCACCTGCACACGGGTACGACCGACGTAAAGGCTCAGCGTGCCGCTCTCCGTCGCCGCACCTGTCACGGTCAGGGTGATTGTTGCAGCAGCGCCTGCGGCAGGTTCCGGCACAGCGATAACGTACAGTTCACCAAACGGATCCGTGGCGCGGTACGCTTCAACCATGCGGGCAAGCTGGCTTCCCAGGCCACAAAGCTGTTTTGCATAATCGGCGGAGGGCATGATCACCAGCGTATTGGCAGTGATCGTGGCGCCGGTATTGGCATACCCAATCAGCAACGAGGGCGCAGTATCCTGCGAGGTGTTCGCCGCCGAATTATCCATCTCGGCATAGAACAATGGCACCCGGGTTGTTGAGGGGATGTTGTTAAAACTAATTGTCATCGGTATTCACCTTCTTCGGTTTAGCGTCCACACGCTGGATGTCGCCGGCGGCTTCGCGACGCAACCAGTAGTTGTTCTCTTCGACGTTCCGCCCTTCTTCAGGCAAAAGGTCACCACGGGCGGGGTCAGGTACTGACCGCCCGGTAACAGGTTTTACAAACATGAGGCCCTCAGTTGCCGGTTGTGCCTGGCAGGTTAATTTCGGTGTGGTGTTCGATATTTCCGTCCGGGCCCTCGCCGGGGTCGATGAAGTCAACATCAATGGACAGCGTCAGGAGATCACTCAGCGCATCAAGATCATCAGGCTGGCGGGTATCGTCATCAGACAGTTCGGTATCGACAACAAAATCAAACTGGTAAGTAAGTTCGTAGCGGTTAACGTCGAGCAACGTGCCACCGTCATAAGTGATCGGTTCGCCGCGTTCCTCTGGATTCCAGCCTAAAAGCGCCTTAAATAGCATGTTGCGGATGTCGTGAACAACGTCATAAGAGGCCCATTGCCCTCGCTCATCACGCCCATTACTGACGAAAACAATAACGGAGAATCCCTCGCGCAGATCCTGCCAGTAGTCGGTCTGGCTTTTTTGCTCACCAGGTGAATCATCACCCGGCACCACGTAGGCCGACGGCAGGGCGAGCTTCCCGGCCTCAGGCAGGTTCTTGAACTGAGCAGCGCCCGCAACCCGGTTTTCAAAAACAGGGCAGCGTGCACGCAGGGCGGCAATAATCGGGGTCAGCTTCATTTTCGGCGTTTCTCCGGCTTCAGTGAGAGGCGCAACTCGCGGGCGAGAAGATAACGCGTCCATGATGCGTTGTGGTTGAGCGTTTCAACCATGAAGTTGTTACGCGGTGCCATGCGCCAGCCACTGCCGCCAGACGCTCCGCGATGATGACTGCGGCGACGCCGTGCGCCACCACGCACACCGTAGAAAAGAAACGCCGGATAGAAATCGCCGGTGATCAGCCTGTTACCCTGCCCGTTGCGCTGGTTAGGCGCGATACGCGTCATAAAGCCAGGGCGACGTTTACTTGCCTTTGGCACCATAAAGCCTATCGACTTCGCCAGACGTCCGCTCTGAAATCCCGGGTTTTCGCCGGGTTCCGAGCGGCCACGACGCATCACCAGGCGGCGGGCGTCGCGCATGTGCTTCTGGCCAATGCGAATAAACGCCCGTCGCACCCGCGCGCGGTTGAAGCGCATCTCATTGGGCTGCTGAAAATCAACGTGAAAAAAGGGTGTTGCCATTGCTGCTCCCTCCGCTGTTGGACGGCACGCCGAGATCGGTACATTCCAGCAACAAAAAACGCCGCTTGCTGTTGAGATCGCGGGCGCGCTGAACACGAAACACCTCGTCACCGCACACGACTTCAAAATCCTTCGTGATACCGGAACGCCAGCGGATCGTGATGTAATGCGTTATCGCGTTGTCGGTCTGGGCCGTTTCCTGGTATGTGGTTGCGCTGGTCTGTGTCACTTTAGCCCAGGCGTAAAACTGCACCGGATACGTCGGCTCAGTCCCCATATCATCCGATGGGGTGTCGACGCGCTGGCGGATCTGCACCCGCTTATCGAGTTCACCGGGGTCGGGGAGGATATAAGTTGCGCTGGTCTGCGCCTGCCGTAACTTCATAGCGGGATAAACCTGTAGGGACCAACCAGCCAGTTATAGGACTGCGGCATTTCGGACTTCTCAATTTCACTGACGGACGAGCGGTTTTCGTAGTAATGCGTCAGCAGCAGGAGCATCCCGAGCTTCACATCATCAGGCATCGCCAGCCCTTCAGGATCCTCTACGGGTACAGTCGCCGATTTCTCGTAGAGGGTACGATTCAGAAATGATTCCGTCCGCGCCTGCACCGCGCTGCCAAGCAGCACGAGAAGGGTATCCTCATCAGTGAAATCCTCATCAAGCCGGAGTTGCGCCTTGATTTCTGAGAGTGTCAGCAGCATGAAAATCTCCATGCCCGCCAGATGACGGGCATAAAAAAACCGCTTACGCGGCGGTGACTGTGCTTTTTTGCCGGTTATGCGGCTGGTTTGCCCACCAGCGCCTTGATAGCGGCCACGTCTTCCAGCACGCAATCGAAACGATGGAACGCCAGGAAAGCCGTCTGGTCGTATTCTGCGTAACGTTCAACCAGGCGCTTCAGCGTCATATAGGTAATACGGCGCACAATGAAGCGGTCGAAGTCACCGAGGAAGGCGAATTTTTTCCCCGCCGCAATACTGTCAATGGCCTGGTCGATCACATACTGGTACCCAAGTACCGTTGCTGGCGCACCGCCGATAATATTCGGCAACCATAAAGGTCGGTTCTGTGCGTCCACCATTTCTTCCACAGTCTGAAGGGTGGAATCATTGAATGCCCAGCGGAACTTCGGACCGCTGCGGTAAGCCGGGTCGATCGCGTGTTTCAGTTTGTTCATTTCCTGCCAAGTGAACGCTGTGGCGGAAGCCGTGTTTACCGCCCCGGTAACGGAAGCCACCAGACCTTTCGGCTGCACCGGCGTGCCGGTCCCGGTGCCCTGCACCAGGTATTTGGCTTCACCGCGGCCAATACGCTGACCGATGCGCGATGCCAGATATGCTTCAATATCAACGCCGCTGTCCTGCAGCAGTTCGTTAGAAACCTTAATGATTTTTGACGAAAGCTTTTTGGCGCCCAGAATTGCCGAGCCGAACGTCACATCTTCTTCGGTGGTTTCCGTGTTTTCCCCCAGCAGTTCCCCTTCTTCTGCAGTACCGTCGGACGTTGACCAGGTAATGTCCTGCCCGTTCGACGTATTGAGGATCTGTGCCACGCTGGCGATGCCGCCGTAGGCTTTCATTGAGTCGACGATTTTATTCAACATCTGCGTCGGCACGGTGTAACCGCCTTTGGCATCCGTGGAAGTTCCCTGGGCACGCAGTTCTTTAAGCGCATGGCGCTCTTCTGCGGACAGTTCACCGAAGCCGTGACGAAGGAACTTATCAAATGCAGCGGCGCTGCGTCCGGCATTCTGCTCTTCCGGCGTATTGTTACGCTGCTCACGGCGTTGCTCGTCTTCCTGATCTTCAACGTGGACCTGATCGAGGCGGCGAAGTTCCTCCAGGCGCCCGATCTGCTCATCGATCGCATCCAGTTCAGATTTAGCCGCGTTCCACTGGGTGCGCTGCTCATCAGTCCAGGCTGCGTCACCGATTTTTTCGTGCAGCGCACGCATGTCGATGGCAATGGTGTTACGTTTTTGCTTCAGTTCGTGCAGTTTCATGTTTTTTCCTTACGCGTTAAGAAGGTTCAGCAGGCGCTCGCGCGCCATTCGTTGATTAATGGCTTGCGCCAGCGCGCCACTGTCGCGCGCCTCCTGCCAGGCTTTCATGGATCGGACACCGGAATCGGCTTCCTGATAGGCCGGGTAGGTCACCGGGCTCACATCAAAAAGCCGGGAAAAGCGGGAGATTTCACGGATAACAATGCCTTCATCATCTTCAAACCAGTGCTCACCATCACGCGCCACGCGGAATGCAAAGGAAGACTGGTTGATGTCGCCGCGGAACATCGGGGCCAGGACAAGATCACGAATGGTCTGCGTCTCCGGGGCCACAATGTCGTAACGCAGCCCCTTATCATCAACCGACAGTGAAAGCGTACCGGCGGCGCTGCGGCCAAGAATAAAGTTCGGGTCATGGTTAAACAGACCGCGCACATCATCATTCAGCACGTCGTCAAACGCGCCAGGTTTGATGATTTCACGGAATCCCCATAACGGCTCGGAGCGGCTGTTGAACACCGAGCCATAACCGATAATGTGCGTCGGCTGCTCACTATGTTGCTCCGCCCGAACCTCGCCGCTGTAACAGCGGACTTCGCGATCATCCATTGGTTTGCTCCTCGCTTTTTGGGTCGGTGGTAAAGTCTTTTAAGGGGTTAGCTGCATTGACGCTGACCAGCATTTCGTCAAGGCCGTCGACCGGATTCATGTCTTCGAACGCGCGCGCCTCGTTGCGGCTCATCCAGCCATCCGTGATGGCGAAGTGATAGAACTGTGCCCGCTCCTGCGGCGTACCGCGCAGAAGCCCGGTCAGGTTAAAGCGGGTATAGAAACCTGCCGCCAGTTCAGCGCGGGTGAAAATCCGGCGGTTTAACTCCTGCTCCCAGTTGGTTACCCAGGGCATCATGGTGTAGCGGACAAACTGAATGGCCTGCTGGGTGATATTGGAGAACGTGGCTTTTTCAAGATCGTTAATCATGTGCGCCGGCACGTTGAAAATCCCGGCGATCATGGAGCGGTTCAGTTTGGTCATGTCGATTATCTGGGCGTCGACTGGAGAAACAGTAAGTGCCTGATAATCGAGATCAGCAGGCAGCAGCATGGTCTTGTTTTCCTGACTGCGCAGCGCCAGTGCTGCTTTCTGCCACACTTTTTTTAATCTGTCCCACCCTTCACTTTTTATTTCGCCTTTGACTGTAACGATACCGGCAGGCCGCGCATTGCCACTGAAAAAGCTTTCGGTATACTTCTGCCCGCTCATGCCCAGGCCGATGGTTTCGGCATGCTGCATAATCGGACTGAGCCCCATTTTCTGGTTATTGCCCAGCGCCCGGATATGGATCATGTCATCCGGGCTGATGGCAAAGCTCCCCTCTTCGTTGTACATCCCATAGGTGTAGCGACCGCCCGTTTTCAGCAGCGTTGTTTCCCATGGCATGCAACTCTTTAGCTCGGTGACTTCGCCGCGACTGTTACGCTTCACCCACGAATAGCCGTTGCCCCAGCCGAGAATATGGCGCTGTTTTAGCTCACGCCATTTGTAGCTGGTCTGCCATGTATTTGGCTCGTCGTGAATGAGGTAAAACGCCGGGTGATCGCGCGCCGGCTCAACTTTGCCATTGCTCTTTCGCATAACGTGCAGCGGCATCTGGGCCAGGTTCGACGACAGCACATAAATACAGGCGTAGACCGCCGCCAGTTTCATGGCTGTTTCCGGGCTGACGTACACATCAGATTTAAAAATCCCGTCCGTATCGACCAGATCGCCGCTTATCGGCGTAGTGGGATTTTCCAGTGATTCACTTCTGAACATGGCATCAAGCAGCACGTTTCCCCCTTCTGGCCATTGCCAGTGCAGCCACCAGCAGCAGGCCGCCGGAGAACATCAACGCGGGAGCCAACCCAAATTGCAGGTAGAACCCCGCCGTGAGCAGTCCAAAACCGGCCAGCCCGATCACATCAGTAATGATTGATTTCATAGAATTAAGAGGTCTTCGTCTGGATCCAGTGATGAAAGGAAATCACCAGGCTCTTTTAGCATGGCCCGGCCAATTGCCATAATCAGCGCCACCGCGCCGTCAATTTTGTTTTCGTTCTGCTCTTTAATAGGCTTAACCACATCGTCGTTGCCGGGGATGTTTTTGCCAACGACGTTACCAATACACCAGGACATGATCGGGTTGCCGTCATGATGAAAACGCCCGGACTCGATCGCCGCTTCCAGTTCTTTCATCGGGTCTGACATGTTGGCGAAGTTCTGGATGATGGTGATCGGGTTAAGCTCTTCATCTGCCAGATCGTGCGAAAGACCGGTTGCACCGAAAGGGTCGATCGGCGATTCGCTGACGGGATTCAGTTTGTTAGCCGCTTTGGCTTCTTCCAGGATGTAACGGTAATCCACCTCCGCGCCATCGGTGACGGTGAGATAACCCATCTCCACCCATTTCTGGAAGCGTTCAGCGGTGCGGCGATCCTCGTTTTTCTCCACGCTGTACACTGTGTCGTAGGGCACCCAGAAACGCGGCGCTACACTGTAGTAATGCGTTTTTCCGTCAATCTCGCGGGTAAACAGCCGCGCCATGCTGTTCATATCCAGCTTACGCGCCAGGTCGAATGCCAGCACGCAGGGCTGCCCTTCGAAACGCTCGAGCGTCAGCGTTTTGTCTTCGCAGTTCTGCCAGGACACAAGGTTGTAGAAGGCCGCGCGCGCCGCCACCCAGATATTCAGATGCTTGGTTTTAAAAACGCCAGCCTGCCGGGCGTTGTTGATCGCCCGAACCTGCTGACTGAGAAGGAAATCACGGTACACCGAGACGCCCATATTCGGGTTTGCCTTCTCCAGCACCTTCGGATCCGTCCAGTCGTCGCCCTCGTCAACCGTGTAGATAATGCCGAAAAGCTCTTCATTTGGTACCGAGCCGTTCAGCATCTCGATCACTTCGCGGCGTTTGTCGTAGCACGGCCCTTCAATGTTGTAACCGGCGGTGGTGATCGCCCACATCAGCGGCTGCCGCCGCGCGCCCATCCCCGTCAGCATGGTGGTATAGAGCGCATCGGTCTGGTGTTCGTGGTATTCGTCGACAATCGCGCAGTGTGGCGAGGCACCGTCGCCAGGGTTGCCAATCAGCGGCTCAAACCGCGCGCCGTCCTCAGGGCGGTTCAGGTTGGAGGCATTCACCTCGATGCCGAATGCTTCCACCAGCAGCGGCGTACGCTTGCACATCAGGCGTGCCGGGCGGAACACTTCCCAGGCCTGCTTTTCAGTCGTGGCGCCGGAATACACCTCCGCGCCGAACTCGTTATCACAGGTAAAACAGTACAGCGCCACGCCGGCAGAGATTGCCGACTTCCCGTTTTTACGTGGGATCTCGGTGTAGACCTCACGGAAACGACGTAACTTTGTTCCCTTCTGCACCCACCCAAACGCACTGCAGGTAATGAAAAGTTGCCACGGCTCCAGCGTGATTGGCATCCGCTTGAACGCCCATTCACCTTTTGTGTGCGGCAATAACTGAATAAACTTCGCGGCCTTCTCCGCCATGTCTTTATCAAAGCGGTACCGGAACTTGCGGCTTTTCTCCTGCGCCATGTCATCGATGTGACGCTGGCAGGCCTGAATGACAAACTGGCACGCCGGGATTTTCCCCCGCACAACGTTGCGGGCGTACTGATTCGCGGCGTTGACGTTGGGGTAAGATTTCCGGCTCATGAATTGATCATCTTCAGGAATGGGTTTGAGGTTTTCTTCTGTCCGGCAAGGCCGATAAGACGCTGGCGGCTGCTCGGGTCAAGACCCAGCATCGAACCGGTGGAGCTCATCTCCGATTCCTGCTCTTTCTTGGCGGTCAGTTCAGGGTTCTTTATCCTGCCACCCATCGCGCCGACGATGGTGTTACCATCCGAAGCGATGTTTTTCACGGCGCGGCGCCAGAACTCGTATGCAATACACCAGCGTTCCAGTACAGCGAGATCGGTAACACAGAGCAGGCCCTGACCACATAATTCCTTTGTGGTCAGCTCCCACATGATCGTGGCCAGCGGCAATCCATCGTCTACATCGGAAAACCATTCCGGCGGTGCGACCCCCTTTATGGGAGTGAACACCGGTTCTTCTTTATTCAGGGCTCGCTTGCCGGGGTTCCCGGCCAACTCCTTGCGCGCCGTTGGCTTGGGGCGACGCCCGGAACGCCCCGCCGTTCCAGCCATATGCGGCACTCCTGGTTAAATTTCATTTTTCGCGGGTATAAAAATACGAGGGGGCTGGCAGTCCGGCAGGCAAGGGGTTGCAGAGATTTACCCTCCCCCTCCCCCTGCATGCCTTAAATGACATTCATTCTCACTTGAGGCGTTCGCGTGCGGTCTTCGTGGCATGGCATGACCAGCACAGTGACTCAAGATTGCTGTCGTCGTCAGTGCCACCGTTGGCCTTCGCAATGATGTGGTCAACACAAGCGGCTGTTACAGCCAACCCTCTACGCAGATGCTCCTGGCACAACCCTTTGTCGCGCTTCAGTATGCGAGGTCGTATCACGTCCCACCTGCTGCCATAGCCGCGCTGGTGGCGTGACTGGCCCGGCTTGTACTGACGCCAGCCTTCGCCTTTGTGCGACTCGCAGTAGCCGGAAGGATCCGTAGTTGTGTTGCGGCAGCCACGCGCGCGGCAGGCTTTTGGTGTGCGTGGTGGCATGGAAAATTTCTCGATTATTTAGCGCATTCGAAGCGCAATAAAAAAGCCACCAAAAGGTGGCCTTTGTGATAGTAGTAACGGAGATAAAATTAATGTGAAACAGCTTCTTTAATTGCTTTTTCTTGTTCCGCGGTGAGAGATAGAATTCCATTCTCATTCTCAGCGAGCCATTTAAGCGCTATTTCTAGGGCTGATTCATAAGCCAGATTGTTTGCAGGCCCAGCCTTTATTGACTGCAATAATTTATTAACGTTCTCATCATCAACTGTATGCATGATTTCTCTCCTGGTAATTGAGACACCAGAATTTCATCACGACACATCGAAGGCAAGGCATTATCACAGGCACTCAGTGAATGCCTGCTGTAATGCCCGCCAAACTTTCGCATTGGCCACACCAATGCCCTTGAGATCGTCACTCAGGTTCGTCTATGCTCCCCGTTGATATAACCACTGAGGATTGCTAAATGACTTCATTAGGAATGCAGGTTGCTTCAACTCTGTTTGGTTTTACAGGTACGATCCTGATGTTTTTCAATAGCTATGCATTAATACCCTACGAGGCGGCTATGTTTGGTAGTGACGAAATAATTGAGCACGACAGAAAGGTGGAACAAAAAAATAAGCGCATGTTGAGAAACCAAAAAATAGGCATCGGCCTGCTTTCGCTCAGCTTCTTGCTCCAACTGATCTCATATTCCCTTTAATTTTCACTTTAAACATTGTTGCCTGATGTAGTCCTGCAAGTAGTTCACTTGCCCGGTGATGCTGGCGATTCGCTCTCTGAGGGTGAAATAATCCCGTTGAGCGGAGTCTGTAAGTCGGGGGCTGGTTGCATCGCCCATGCTGCCGGTGCTGGCCGTTCCGTCCTTTTCACAGGTTGCGTTGAGCTGCAACCGACGCTTGCCAGCAGCAACATCGCGCTCAAGCTGATCAATAGTGGCGTGTGCATTTGCCAGTTCTCCGGTGTATTTGGCATCCAGTGCGGCGACATCGCGCTGGCGCACCTTCATGTCATCAATGGTGGCGTTAGCCAGTTTCAGATCGCTGGTGGCTTTATCGCGCTGCTCTTTGTAGGTGATGGCGTTGTCGCGGTAATGATTTACCATCCAGCCAAGTGTGCCGATAACCACAAGAGCAACCACACACAGAATTCCCGTTACCCGGCCCATTACACACCATCCAAGCAGAGCGCTTTTTCTTTACTGCGCCGGGTAACGAGGCCAGGTAGTTGAACGCCGTCGGCGTACACCCAGCGGGTGAACTGATTACAGGCAGACGTCCATGCTGATGGACCTTCACGCAGTAGCGCGTACAGCGTTGATTTCTGCATGGCACCGCAGCCAACGTTAAACGTCAGCGACGTTACAGCGGAAAAGGTGTTATCACTCAGACGAGCGCCAGCAGCGTAGGTATTAACGCACTTCTCAGCCTGCAGGATGTTTCGCTCCCAGTCGGCGGCGATCTGCGCATCAGTTTTGCGCGTCCCGGCTTTTACCCCATGGGTATTGCCGATGCCATCAGTCAGGACGCCGGCCGGGCACACATACGGATCACGGCGGCACGCTTCAGCGTTGCCGATTAATTCGAGCCCACGCTCATTGGTACGAACCTGCCCATTACTCAGAATGATTGCGATGATCGCCGCCACCGAGCAGACAGCGCCACCAGCAATTTTTACTTTGCTCATCACTGGCCCCTGGCGGCTTTTCGCCGATCCTCTTTGATTTTGAAATACAGATTGGTCAGATACGTCAGCAGACCAAAAAGAATACTTGCGAGAACACCAATAGCCGCCCATTGAGAGGGCGAGACTTTATCCAGTAGCTGGAGCACCCAGAACCCTCCGTTTGCTCCGGCAAAACCGTAGCTCACACCAGTTGTGATTTTGTCCATTCGATACATACCCCACCTCCGCGCTAGGGAAGTGCTGTGCGTGATTGATAAAGGGAGGGATCTGGCCTTCGGGCGCTTTCGTAAAAGTGAAGGTAGTGTGTGATTCCCGAGGCCAGAAATGAAAAAGGCCCGCCGAAGCGAGCCTGATTGCTTTTAATAATATTACAGATTATCTGTGCTTTTTGCTGTCTTTGATGAAGGAATATACATAACAGTGACCATAGAAGTTACATTCTCAATGAGAAAATGGGTTAACTCTATAGTCGTGCCTGGTTGATTCCAAACTACCTTCTTACCTTCATCTTTGAATGTTGGCTGCCCATACTTTTGCGTTAAAAGGGATTCAACATCGATAAAAGCGCGCTTATTAATACCTGAATTATGATCTTCAAGAGACTGAACGATCACTTGCGTTAAACGATTGTCAGTGAACTGATATACCACTTTGAAATCATGATAACCAATATCGACTTTATCTATTCCTACGGCCCCCAGAGCACCTTTATAATTCAGGGGTGGATTAATCAGATGTGCCCGGCCATTTTCAGCGGAAACAACCTGAGCAGGAGACATTCCCCACTTGCTTTTTCCGTAACCATCCATTCTCTCCCCAGCAAAAGCAATTGCAGGAAAAAGCAGGCAAAAAAACAAACCCCAAAAATATTTTTTCATGGCATCTCCTTTTTAGCGTGTAACTAAATATTACCACGCATAGAGCCTGCCATGCAGCATCTAAGAATAGAAAACCTCGCATATACGAGGTTTGATTTTTGATATAGGCAGTTGCTGAATTTCTGTTAAATCAGCCCTGTATCTTCAAGTAAGGCGTAACCTTTTGGCGTGATTAGATTGGCGATCCAATGAGAATCGGCTTTTGACTGCACCGCTGTAATGTATCCCATCTTATATAGCTGCTCTATAGCTTCATCAATTCTGTATGAAGGCTCAGAAGCAAAGCTACTGTATTGGACCGACACATTCAGCTTGGGATCCGCCATGCGAATCATGATTTCTTTTTGAAGCGGGTTAATAGCCATGTCTAACTCCTCATTGTGGGGGTTAGCAGGTATTTTACCATGCTTTAATTGACCATATTGGAGTGGCTATTTTTCAGACAAAACCCGCTCAGTGGCGGGTTTCTTAACTATGAACATACAATGCCCATCGTTAGAAAAATCCTAACCACTTTTTTCGAATATTGCAAGCATCGTGACGCGATAATTCACAATATTGTTGCTAACGTGTGACTTTACGCAATTGTACCTCTGCGAATGCCTCTTCCTGCCAGCACTTTGTTACCAGTGTGCTGATCACGTCTGCGTAACCGCTATACCACTGGTAGCTGGTCAGATCCGGAATCACTCTTTCCACCAGCGCACGAGCAAGTGTTGTCGGTACCCGGCTATAGCGATTGCCATTGCAACGGCCGCAAACCTTATATGTCGGTGCGCCGATCAGTTTTGTGCGTCTATCGTCCAGCACCAGCCCCTTTCCTTTACAGCCACGGCAGGCGGTGCTTACCTCTCCTTTCCCGTTACAGTGATCGCATTTCACTTTTGCCGGCTGCTTAACCTCTTTCCATTCCTCCCAATATGAGGGGAACACCCCTTTAGTGGACGCCGCCCATTTTGGTGGTTTACCGTCAGGGTAATGGACTTTTTTTGTAGTGCTATCGGCATCAATAAATCCTGTTCCGCTGCAATGCGGGCAAGGTGCTTTACTGGCCGCCGACCGGGAGTAGTCGGCATAGGCAAACTGAACCAGCACCGGCAGTATCTCAAGGCGTGCCTTCTCACTGAGTTTCACCAGCACCGGATTTTTTAGCGCCAGCGCATAATGCATCAGGCCATCCAGCGCAGGGGCAGGATCCTGAATGCCCATCTTCGCCAGGAAAAGGTTAAAGCCCAGCGGGGCTTTTGACTGCACCATGCCCTGTGCTGCCATCACATCGGTGATCGTCAGTGCCGCTCCACCTGTTGCTGGTGTCTCGTCGTTAAGTTTTGGTGACTTCGGCGAGTAGAATTTCGGTAATGATTCAAGGTTCATAGCGTCTCCACACTTTACGCCAGCACGCCGATGGCCAGCGCGCGATCTAAAAAACGAAACAGCAGCACAAGCTGGCTGCCATATTTTTCTTCAAATGCCACGGTGTCAGCGTGCAACTCGTCGTGATGCGCTCTGCAAAGCGGGATCACGAACAAGTCATGCGCTTTTGTACCCATTCCACCCTGCCCGTGGCCTAGCAGGTGGTGGGGGTCGTCTGCCGGGTTGTTACAGCATATGCACTGCTGACCTTTAACCCAGCGGGTGTACTTCTCGTTTTCCCAGCGGCGGCGCTTCGGTCGCAGCATGTATGATTCCGGGGTCTCAGGGTCAACGCGCAGCGCCAGTACCTGCTTTGCTTTCTCTTCTATGATGCTGGTGGCCGGAACCGACGGCACCAGGTCGATTTCACGTGTGACGGACGGGATCACCTGTTTAGGCATTCTCAGCACCTTCCGGGCTGCGCCCTCCGGAATGGCGTCGACGAGATCGTTACGCGCCAGCCACCAGCACAACTCCGGCAGCGTCAGCGTGTGCGCATCGTCGAAGCCAAGCTCACCCCGCGCGGTACGGATGATGTACGCCGCACAGTTCGCCCGGGCGATTCGCGCCAGTTGCTCAGTACTGTGGTCGCGTAGCTGGTTATCGCAGTGCCAGCACAAACGAATCGCTCCGGGCTGGTGGCGCATCGTTGTCATGTTCTCGTCGTGCCAGGCTTCATGTGGCCACTGGCAACCACTTCCATCACTGAGCCAGCTTTCAAGCCCGTTAATGCCACCAGCGCGGCGCAGAACAGCCTCGTTTTCGAAGATGCCCTGCAGTTCCGGCTCTTCCGCCAGCGGCTGGTCTGCTGGTGGCAGTTCGCCGTTCGGCATATCAACCAGCCGATCAGGTTCGTTCTCCAGCAGCATGCGCCCGCGGCGGAAATGTGACAGCAGGCTGGCACCAGGCCGGAATATGACAAGGCCAAGATCGGGCACAACAACGGGATTCAGCAGAGCCCTCACTCATCGCCTCCTTTCGCGATATGCGCCGCCCACAGGCCGCCAATCCACTTCACACCTTTAGCGGTAAAGCGTGTCTGGCTGAATGCGTGGTTGTTTTCGCTGCTGGTACCGGTCTTCACTTCGAACCGACCAAGGGCAACATGCCGGTGGCGCGGTGTCAGCGTGCCCCCAAGCCGGTACAGAATGTCGTTATCGATCAGGAAACAGCGGAATTCTGGTTCTTTGGCGTTAAGCAGCTTCGCCACCTGCCGGAATGACATCGAACCGTTCGCGGTGCAGTACCGATCGACAAACTCAACCTTCGGAGCTGCGGCGGCCAGTTCCTGCTTAAGCTGTTGCTGCTGCTCAGCCAGGTCAGCGGCGAGACGCAAAGCCTCCGGCAATGACGTTGGCACCGGCATAGATTGCTGGCTCTCCAGTTCCTGCCAGCGATCTACCAGCCTGGCGGTGAACTCCGGCGACAATTGCGCCACAACCACATAGCTATCGCGCTTACCTACCAGATACACCGCGACCGCCTGCCCGAGGTGGTTTCTAACTTCCCCCATTGGAGGAAGTTGAATGATCCCCCGTTCTGCCAGACGTTCGATTGACCGTTTCACATGGTCATGACGTGACTCAACCAGATCGGCGATCTCCTGACTGCTCATGGTAAGAGCCTGCCCAGACAGCAATGAGTGATGATGTGAGCAAAGCTGTGTTGCGTTCATCTGTTGCATGCGTATCTCCTTTAAGCGGCTGCAACCGCTGTTGGTTCAAACTTGCTGATCATTTTTTCTGTCAATGCCTGTGTCATGCCGCGGACCCTCTCGCTTTCAGCCATTCCCTTGCCAGCGCTGCCGCGTTGTCCTCTCCGTCCAGTAGCGCCCGGATCACTTCCGCCGCTTCATCCAGCGCCAGTGTATCGTTAACACCAATCACCTTTATCCCGCGCGCCGTTCCAGTAGCGATAGTGATGTATCCTTTCTTCTGCAGCGCCTTCAGATGCTCAGCAGCGGCATTGCCAGAAGCAACGCCAATCCGCGCAGCCAGCTCGGTATAGGTCGGCGGGTAGCCGTGCTGGTTATGGAAATCCACTATCGCGTTAAGCACCTGTTGTTGGCGATCAGTGATCGGCTTTGGCTGTTCCATAGTTTCCCCTTACAAAACTGCGACGATGTCATTCGCGGTTTCCCGCGTGCTGCCTTTGCTGGATATCGCCCGGCGCGCGCTGACGTGGTGCAGATCAAAACCATGCTGCTCGTAAAGCTCGATGACGCGCGGCGCTGTGGAATTGCTGATCACCACCCGGGCTCCACGCTGATGTGCAGCCACACAACAGCGGACCAGGTCTTTCTGGTCTTCCCAGGTAAAACCACCAGCGGCGTAGTTTGTAAAGCCAGCCGTCCCCGGCAGAGGTTCATACGGCGGATCGCAGTAAACGACATCGCCCTCACCGGCAAGCGTCAGTGTGCGGCGGAACCCGGCATTAATGAAAACGCAGCGGCGCGACACTGCTACAAAGGCGTTAATCTCTGCGGCGGGGAAATACGGGGCGCGGTAATGGCCATAGCCAACATTGAACCGGCCTTCCAGGTTGTAACGGATCAGGCCGTTAAAGCAGTGGCGATTGAGATACAGGAAAGCGGCGGCACGTTCCGGCCCGGCCATCTTCTGCTGGTTGAAATCTTCGCGGCAGTCCATGTAACCGCCGTCATCGTTCAGCTTTTCAAAAAAGCCGCGGGCCCACTCGGTTACCAGTTCGGGAACCACTGTCAGCATCTGGTACAGGTTGATCAGATCGCCGTTTACGTCCGCCAGCAGGAAGCTTTCATGCTTATCAGAGTTGAGGAATACCGAACCACCGCCGACGAATGGCTCAATAAGGCGCTTCCCGGCGGGGATAAGGCGATCCAGTTCAGGCAGCAGCGAATACTTGCCGCCTGCCCATTTCAAAAACGGGCGCTGATAGATGCGTGATACAGGTTCAGAAACAGGCATAGCGGCTTCAATGCCACTGCATACGGATCCATATCTCACTGCGAACCCCCATTACTGGTTTCATTCCAGCGGCTGCCAGCAGCATCGGTAACACCGCGCTTCATCCCGGCCAGACATTTAGCCCGGCGCTTCGCGTAGCTGGCGCGTGCCTGCTGTGTTTGCGCACAGTCAAAAGCTTCCAGCCATAAAGTTGCGGCGCGGCGGTTCATCCCTCTCTCTTCCAGTTCATGCGCTTTCTTTGCCAGCTCAACCGGGCGCCCGGTTTCTGACGTTGGAAATGGCTCATCAATGAAATAGATAAACGTCCTGCCTTGCTTGTTGCGCTGGATATGGTCAACAGCGACAAGGCGCTCAAGCGCACGCTGCACCGTTCGTACGTCCAGTTGATTAAGACCGTCACACACTTCTGCAGTGGTGCATTTTCCATTTTCTCGAACGAAATTGAGTACTTCCGAAAAGGCGCTCATGACCGGAACCCCGCGTTTTCTGGCAGTGAATAATCCACGTTTTGAAAACTTGCGCCCGGACCGGTGCCGATGTTTACCCAGCGACCGTTAATGCGCTCCGGGCGGCCAGCCTCCGTCCATTTCGTTGCGCCTTGGAGATAACCGGGGAATTTTGTCGGCAGGAAAAGTGTTGTCGGGCGCAGGTATTCAGCCATTTGCAGATCCTGACCCCACTTCGCTGTGGCGTAGTCCACAACCAGGATCAGGTCATCAGTCGAAAACCCTTCACCCAGCCGTGCGCGGATATGCTCCATCGAGGTTTTACCAACCTGATAGCGTGACCCTGTCTTCTGGTTCAGGTGAGTCAAAACACGTTTAGCATGATCGGTGATCACCACTGCCGGGTCGGGTTGCGCAGCAACCTGACAAGAAGGTTTTTTATCTGATGGATCTTGTTTTGAATTTACTGACGGATCCCCCCCAGATTCTGACGGGTGAAAACTGCTGGTTTTGCTGGATTCCGACGCGTCAGATTTTGAGGCATCAGAATTCGCCCCATCAGATTTTGATGCGTCAGATTTTGACTGGTCAGATTCTGACAGGTGAGAAAAGGCGGCGGCCTGAAGTTTCGCCACATTGAGCTGGTAAACGTTCGACGCGTTACGGTTGCCTTTGCGGCGCTGCTGGCGTGTCAGCCAGCCTTCCTGCTCCAGCTTCCCAATCGCGGTTCGTACCGTGCTTTCACCGGCACCGAGCTGGCGGGCAATCGTCTCGATAGACGGCCAGCACACGCCCTCGTCGTTGCTGAAGTCGGCCAGGCGCGCCATGATCGCCACGCTGGACAGCTTCATGCCAGAAGCGGCACAAGCATCCCAGACGTAACCGGTTAATTTAGTGCTCATGGTCGTCCTTTATTTCTCTGAATTTACGCTGAAACTGCTCAAGCGGGCTGAAGCACTCGTGCTCATAACCTTCTCGCAGATAGATAACGCGCTGTGTTTCTGGCTCCCAGCGAATGACGCGGACAGGGATGCCATACTGGTCTCTGAACCTGCGGTTAATTTCGCGCATAGCTGTTTCGCCCTCCGGTAGTACACCCCCACGATTGCCGCCGCCCGACTGTGGTTACATGACACCCAGCGGTTTGATAATCTGCGCTCATACCGAAACAGCGGAGTCCCCTTAACCGGGATCATCCGCAGTTGCGGTAAGCGGCTTTTTGCCGTTAAACTGTTCATGCGTTAGTATCTCCACAACGATCGACACGCCGCGACGCCAGGGGCTGCAACCCGCTGGCGTCATCCTTTTCTGGCGTACAGAAAACCCGGAACAGCAGCGTTAAATGCTCCTGCCACTTTGCCATTACCTGATAGCTGTTCTCTTCGATTTGCTCGCGTTCTGCCTGGTCAATCACCCCGTCTGCAGTTGCCTTTCTGAGATAGGTTGAGTGCTTGCCGATCCACTCGATGGACTCCATCAGACGCTGGTTGATGTCGGCGTTATCTATGTCATCAACGGCCACCAGCGGGACGTTAACGCTGTTTGACTGGCGCGATACGGCATCCGCAATGTGCTTCGTGTCGCTCGCCTGCTGGAGCACCAGCGCCCAGCCCATCGGGAACACCTGATCGCCGCCGTCACGCAGGCGGTTAAAGAGCGCGTCAGTTGTTACATCGAGAATTTCAGCCGCTTCCGCATAGCCGCCCGGAAACGCCGCAATAGTCTTGCGTATTGCCGCCACCAGCCACGCCGGTTGTTTCTCTACTTTCCAGTGATCATTACCCACGGTTAACCTCCTGATTCTGTGGTTATGCTTATGTGGCTGGTGTATTACCTTTACCCGTAGAGTCTTCAGTTACCTGAAAGCGGTTCGGGTACAAAATGTGCAACTCACTGATTTCGCCTTTAAAAAAAACAGCAAGACGTTCAGCCAGTTCAACAGATGGAACCTGCTCACACCTTTCAATGCGGCTTAAAGTAGCGGGGTCGACTTGGACGCCAGTTGCAACATGCAAGAGAGTCATACCGTGCGACTTACGCAATTTTCTTAATGGTGATTGCATAAAACCTCCTTAATTTGCGTAATTCGCATGTTATTGCATGTTAGCGAATTGCGCAAGTTGCTTTGCATGAGACGCAAAAACAACATGTAATAGGCGCATGAATATAGGATCTCGCATACGACAACTTCGCCTGGCGAAGAACATGAAAATTACAGAGCTTGCTGAGTCTGTTGGGGTTGATGCTGCCAATATTTCCCGGCTTGAGACTGGGAAACAAAAGCAGTTTTCAGAACAAACACTTAGCAGACTTGCTCACGCTTTGAGCGTAAGTGTTCCCGACCTATTTACCTCATCTGAAAATGATATTACTGTATATATAGACAGTAATTTAGAGACATCACCCCGAAAGGACATTGATGTATACAGAGTCGAGGTACTTGATGTGAGTGCAAGCGCCGGATCAGGGCATATCCAAGGCAGCGATGTTATTGATGTGATTCATGCTATCGAATACAGCAGCGATCAGGCTTTGACATTGTTTGGCGGGCGTACGTCTGCTGGAGTCAAGGTTATCAACGTTCGCGGTGACAGCATGGCTTCCACCATTGAACCTGGTGACCTAATTTTTGTCGATGTAAACATTAATGAATTTGATGGTGATGGGATTTATGTGTTTGGCTTTGATGGAAAAGTCTATGTGAAGCGATTGCAGATGATACCTGATCAATTGTTAGTGATCTCCGACAATCCGAAGTACAGGGAATGGAGTATCAATAAAGAGAACGAGCATCGTTTTTATGTATTTGGGAAGGTTTTGATCAGCCAGTCACAATCGTTTAAGCGGCACGGATAAGACTTCAACTCGTAGAAAAAGACCTCATCGTGAGGTCTTTTTTTTTGCAACTTTATTTGCGATTTGCGCATTTTATTACTTGCGTGATTCGCAAATAATGATTATCTTGAGTTCGTCGGCATATGGCACATGTGCCGTTAGCGGTCCGGATGGTTTCCTTGACAGAACCTACCAACCGGGTAGCCGGAATGTGCAAGCCAGGCACGCACAACGGCCTGCAGCGATTCACCATCGTGGCGATTCGGTGTGACCACCGGGAAGAGTCCGGGGTACTAAAACAGCATTGAGGTTACTCAAATTTATCCGGGTAACTAAGAACCTGAAGCAGAAATTTCCGGGCTTGTTCAACATTCTCGGAGTAACCCGGGATTTCGACCGGAGCCATTTTCACAAAAGTTATGGCGTCTTCCCTGCTCAGGGTTCCGTTAGCGATCAGAACAGTAAGAAGTGCGGCAGTGAATTCAGAACGTGCGACGAGGTTAACGACGTTTTTCTCAGCTACCGCCAGTGCTTCTTTAAGATGGGCAATTTCGAGGTTCAGTTCGTCGATTTGTTGTTGCAACACAGTATTCATGTTCGACCCCTTCCTGGTTGTGTGAGAACACCAGGATACCACCGAGCCTGATGTGGTTAAAAGCCAGGCACACAACATGAAAGCGCACTCCTTCTCTTACCAGTTATGGGTGACGGGTGTGAATACGCGGGAGTGCGCTTCCAGTTGTGAAGTCATAAAAATGCTGTGGTAGTCGATTTGGCGGCGTCGGATCTTATTTTCCCGTGAAGGCGCCGCACCTTTTTACGCAAGACAAAAGAGCACCACCGGGCGACGGGCTCATAACCCAATCCACCCGGGCGATTGCAGTCGCAGGTGCTCTCCTGTGTTGTGTGGAGATACTAACCGGCGGTGTCTGCCGCCATTCTGAGGGTAAGACCGATGGATAAAGAACGTTTGACCAATATCCCCGACTTCTTCGGGGAACTCGACGGCGGAGTGTTCGAAACCAAAGTGGCAGCAGCACTCAATGAGGTTGCCCTGGGCGTACTGAACAACGGCAACAAAGGCAAGGTGACGCTCACTTTCGACATTTCCCGCCTCAGCAACTCGATGGAAGAAAAGCGCGTGGGCATCGTCCATAAGCTGGCATACGTTAAGCCGACGCCACGCGGTAAAACGTCCGAAGAGGACACCACCGAAACCCCGATGTACGTCAACCGCGGCGGTAAGCTCACCGTTCTGCAGGAAGACCAGGGGCAACTGTTCACACTTCAGGGCCAGCCTAACCAGGCACAGCGCTAACCGGCCCGCCAATTAACCAACTTTTAGTAAGGAAAAATCATGCCTCAACTCGTCGAGTCGTCCGCCATCAGCCAGATCCGCGATATGGTTCTGAGCCAGTTGGTTGAAGAAAAACTTTCTGGTGCTGACTGCCCGGCAGTAGCCCTGCCCAATGATGTTGGCGTTAAAAATCTGGAAAGCCTTTATACAAACCGCTTCCGTTTCCGCGGGGAAATGAAGACGCAGAGTATCGAAGATTTCGTGCGCTACTCAGTTGACTATGCCGCCAGCGGTACCCGTTGTTTTATCAATGCTGACAAGATGGCCGCCGTTTCGGTATTTAACCTTGGCACACTGGATGAGCCAGGCCATGCAGATAACACCGCCGTGCTTCAGCTTAAGCGTACAGCCCCGTTCACTGCACTGCTGAGTATTAACGGCGATCGCAACAACCAGAAGCAACTGGCGGAATGGCTGGAAGACTGGTCCGAATACGTAACTGGTTTCGACGCTGACGGCCAGGTGATTGAAGCTAAAAAAGCCGCCGCTGCCGTCCGTAAAATCACAATCGACGCTATCCGCAGTGCTGAATATGAAGATCAGGACTTCAGCGGTAAGCGCTCGGTGATGGAAAGCGTTGAAGCCCGGAGCAAAGACATTATGCCGGTGGCGTTCGAATTTAAGTGCGTGCCGTATGAAGGCCTCGGCGAATACCGGATCAAATTGCGCATGAGTATTCTCGCCAGTGACAGCCCGGTGCTGGTTCTGCGTATCACGCAACTGGAAACATACGAAGAAGAAATGGCCGCCGAATTCCGCGATCTGCTGGTAGAAAAATTTAAAGGCAGCGTAGTGGAAACGTTTATCGGTACCTTCAGCGCTTAATTTCTCTGCTGCAAATGCCCCGCCGAGGGGCATTTCTGGAAGCGAAATAAATTTAATTATCGCCACGCGGCGAGGGATTCCTGCAACCAAAATTCGGCGCGTTGCAGCGCGCACAGGAGATACAACGCAAATGAAACAGACCTTTATTCAGACCTACACCGGCAAGAAATTTGACTACCTCACGGCCACCGCTGACGACATTGATATCGAAGATATCGCCAATGCGCTGGCAAATATCTGCCGCTTTGCCGGTCACCTGCCGGAGTTCTACAGCGTGGCACAGCACTCCGTTTTGTGCAGCCAGTTGGTCCCGGTGGAATACGCCTTCGAAGCCCTGATGCACGATGCCGCCGAAGCCTATGTGCAGGACATTCCCGCGCCGCTGAAATCGCTGCTGCCGGATTATCGCAGGATGGAAACGATGGTTGATGACCTGATCCGCAATAAGTTCGGCCTGCCGCTTGAGCATTCGCAGGTTGTGAAATATGCCGACCTCACCATGCTGGCGACCGAACGACGTGATCTGGAAATCGACGACGGTACGAAATGGGATGTGCTTGAGGGGATCCCGGCGTCAGACCTCATCCAGGTTAACCCGCTACGCCCGGGTCAGGCATTTGGCCTGTTCATGAACCGCTTTAATGAACTGATGGAGATCCGCAAATGCGCCTGAATGCCAAAGAGTTGATCGCAGATGCCCGCGTTACGGCTCCTACCCTGCCACCAGCAGCGGCAAAACTGATGAGTGAAATGGCTGACCGCCTCGATGTTCAGTATGTCGCGCTGCGAGAATCACGCGAGCAGGTTAAGCGGCTGGCGGTGGAGAATGCTGCGCTGAAATCTGCAATCTTCGCGATCAACAAGACTGCGGAAGAGTGTGAGCTTAACGGCGATGAATTGAGGTATGTCGTTGGGAATGATGAGTTTGATCGTCTTACTAACCTGATCGACGTAGAACACCGCGACACCGACGCCTTTCTCGCCTCCCTGCGCGCAGAAGGGGTTAACTTTGCAGCGTCCCGGCTGGCGGCGGCATACAACCACGGATTCATTGACAAGCCGCTGGCTGAGGTTGGCGATGTTGTCCGCATGATTCTTACCGCTAAAGAGGATTTGGCGAACAATCCTGCTGCTGATGGCCTGTCTGGTGAGTACGCAGAAAACGCCCTAGCTGAATGGGTAGCTCAGATCCGCAGCCAGTCAGCATCATCCTCCGAAGTTGAACAGCCGCCAGCATCACCGGCAATCGCACCGCTTCCAGTAGAACGCGATCAGTATGGGTACTGGACTCATCCGGTATACAACGATTTCTGCGATGGCCGCGAGCACGTTCCAACCGCTGAATTTAACGCATGGATGGATGCTAACGGGCTGGACTGGACTGTCGTTTACCGTGATGAGGAAGATATTGATCCGGCTGTCGATGGTTACGACATTTCGAAATGGCAGCCAGAAGCGCCAGCAGGTGAAGGATGGTTTGTTGGTTCCATCCACGACACCGAAGACGGCGCGGTTTGCATTTGGTTACGCAAAAAATCTGATCCGTCACCTGAAGCCGCGGCTATCGCCCGCCAGTTTGAGCAGGCGAAGGGGGTGCAATCATGATCCGCTGTCCTACATGCAACCGTTTTACAGGTGAGCCAAAGAAAGTGTACGTCGGTGAGAAATGCAATTTCACAATCGTTAAGCAAGGGGCTCGCACACAGAAGCATGAAGCGCGAACAGGAAAACTATTCGCCGTGCGCGGTGAGCGAGATTTCACGGTTGCTTATCGCGGGACTTTATATCGCGTCGATATGGTTACTCACCAAGAAGACCCATCACCGCTAACAGTGGCTTTTGTTGGGCGTTGTGTATGTGTCGAGGCGATGAAAGGCAACGCAGGAGAAGGCCAACATGATTAAAACAGTTTTTGGCATCGGCGGCCCGTTAACTGATGCCAATTTTAACGTGCTCAGGATGAGCAAGCCGCAGGTACAGCGAGAAGCCGACAGGATGGCAAGGAGAACCATACGACAAGGATTGTCGCGTCATGCTCGCGGTTTCGTATTTGACGCTGGAGACCATTACCGAATTTCAATCTGCGTATCAACACCGGAGCGTGCAGCATGACTAACAACGACGAGTTGACGCTGTCGCGCAAAGAGTTTGAAGCATTTTATAACGAAACGCATTCAGTACTGATTACACCTCAGTACAAACGTTTTGGTTATTACATTTCACCAACGATGCAAAAGGCATGGGAGCTTTGGCAGCAAGCTCGACAATCCCTGCTGGCAGAGCGTGACGCCGACAAGAAGCGCATCGCCGAACTGGAAACGCGGACGGTGAGCGTTAAGTTGCCGCCAGTGTCGTTTTTCGACTTCAAAGCAGGTTCAGGCTTTGCGGATGGCGCTTACGTCAATCTTGAAGCCATGAACAAAGAGCTTCGCAAGGCTGGCATCAATCTGGAAGTGGAGGAGTAGGTATGATCGCCGCTAACTACACGATGCACCTCCATTGCGATTGTGAAAAATGCCAGGCGCTTAAATGGGGATCTCCAGATTTTGGCGAGTTCATCGGTAAATCATGGACTGAGTGCGCAAAAGCCGCCCGCGCTTGCGGATGGCGTATCAGCAAAGACCGTCAACGCGCTTTTGCGCCTGGTCACAAAATTTTCCGGGAGGCAGCATGACTAACAACGACGAGCTGGCGCTGAAGCTGAAAGCAGCGGCGGAGGTGATAGCGACCGAGCACTACACGGATGATCAGTGGTTTCATTATCTTCGCCTTGCTCATCACAGCAACATCCTCGCCCTGCTGGCAGAGCGTGACGCCGACAAGAAGCGGATTGCTGATCTGGTAGAGAGCCATAAACAACTTCGAGAGGCGATGGCGATGATCCATAACACCATTCGCATGGACGGAGCATACACACCGCTTTCGGCAATTATGAGCCGAGCAAAACGAGCATACGAAGAGTCTGCTGCCGCCGCTGGCATCAATCTGGAAGTGGGGGAGTGAAGATGGCATTTGAAGATTTTGACGACCGCAAAGACCTTGATCTGTGGTGGGGGCTTAGTTACGCGAGTTTCCTGGTTATGCCGCGTGTTGCTATGCAGCTTATGCCTGAAGAGTGGCAGGAAAAGATGGCTGAATTGCTTAACCAGTACGATGAAGCTATCAACACCGACGCGTTTGGCGTTAAGGGCTGTCGCGTCCAGGCGCTTGGCGATAATGGTAAGTTGATGAAAACACCGCCGGAAATTTTGAACTATCGGCACCCATCCCGCGAAACGAAAGCGGCGCTTAAGAAGGAGGCCGTATGACACACGCACTGACGCCGGGGCTGCACCCGGAACGCCTGAAACATATCCGCGCATCGTATGAGGCCAGCAAGCAGGGCCACGCTTTTATCGGTCATCCCAGTTACGACGAGCAGATCGCGATTATTGATGCGCTGCTGGCTGGAATGAGCGGCGAGCCAGTTGGCACGTTTCGTAAAACGGCAGTTGGATATATGCCTTCGTATCATGAAGAGGCCGTGCCGCTCTACGCTGCACCGCCAGCGCCGGTGGCTGTACCAGAACACCGCGCAGCGGTCGCTACACTGGAAAGTATGGGCTACACATGGAATGGTGGTCAGCTTTGGAAGCCGCCGATTGGCAAAGCGCCAGCTTATATCACGGGTGAGGAGGCAGAACCGGTGTCTGCGACCAGGGTGGCAACACCGCAAAGCATGCGAGAAATGTTTTGTCAGCTTTATGATAGCAAGTGCGTTTTTGATGCTGATGCGTGGAACACGCGCCGCGCCGCCATGCAAGCAGAACCTGTAACGGCGGATGCCGGGTGGATTGCCGAGGCTAAAAAGCTGGCAGAAATGTATGGAGCAAGCTTTGTAATGTTTCGTCATGGCGAACAACCGGTATGTGCTGACCCGACTAAATTCTGGTTTGGTTATGACCCGGCAGCGCCTGAGCAGGAGGTGTGATGGCCAGCAAACTTAAACTTCGCCGCCAGCGCCGCATGCGTGAGGACATACTCTGGTGGCGCGCTGAGGCCGAATACTGCAAAGCCCGCCTGCTTGAACTGGCCGGCGAGCTGGACAACGCCAGGCAACAAATTATCCGCGTGCCTATGCCCGTTCTTGTCCCGGAATCAATCCTTGACCTGATGGAAAAGCCCACCAGCGAACCAGCGATTTGTGTGAAATGTAACGACGGCACCCGGGATGGGTGTTCGTCGTGCGCGTATAAAATCAGTTAGCCGGTTGCAGCCGGTGTGGAGAATCTATGCTGAACCTCGATTGTGTTCCCATCTCGACGTATTGCAAAGAAACCGGAGAAACAGCAGAGGCCATCAATAAACGTTTGCAACGAGGCGTTTGGTTTGAGGGTGTCCAGGTTTTGAAAGTGGAAGGCGTAAAGGAAAGATGGATTGATCTTAGTGAGGTTGCTAAATGGGCAAGACAGAATCGCCAAAGCTCCCGCGCGGTGTGACCGTAAGGAAACATAGCCAGGGCGAGACGATCAATATTACTTTCACCTATAAAGGGGTTAAATGTCGTGAGCCCCTTTCCAATCTGGAAGTGAATAATAAAAACCTGAAATACGCCGAGAGAACACTCGGCGAAATTCATAATAAAATTGAACGTGGATCTTTTATTTATGCTGAATATTTCCCCCGCTCAGCAAGACTGAAAATATTCGGTAATGCCGCCACTGGTAAAACAGTAAAAATGTACCTTGATGAGTACCTGTCAATATGCGAGACACGGAAGTTATCACCATCAACTATTGGCGGTTATAAAAAATGCCGCAGTGCTTTGAGTGATCTTCATTCATTTCCGGCAAGTGAACTGACGCCGGCGGCAATGAAATCCTGGATCCAGAACCGCACAACGACTTTGAAGACCATCAGAAACCAGCTTTCTTTTTTGCGATCTGCACTTGATGAGGCGGTGACCGATGGCGTCTTACAGATTAACCCGGTATCGCTGGTGACCGCTTCCCGGTACCAAAGCGATAAGGGCAACTCAGACAGTGACTATATAGTCGATCCCCTTTCACCTGCTGAAGTGGATGCCCTTCTCTCTTCATCCGGTAACAAGCAGTGGGAAAACCTGTTCATGTTCGCTATTCAGACCGGTTTACGGAGTTCAGAACTCTGTGCTTTGCGCTGGCGAGACATCGATTTTATCGGGAAAACGGCGCACGTTCAGAGCGCCAGTGTCGTAGGGGTGATCAAAGGGACAAAAACAAAGGCGGGGACACGTAAGGTTGAGCTTAACGATCAGGCTATGGCGGTGCTGGCGTCACAGAAAGCTTTCACATTCATGAAGGACGCAACAATATTTGAGGATCCGAAAACAAATAAACCCTGGGCGAGCGCTGACGCCATCCGTAAAAAAGCCTGGGTGCCGACGCTACGGAAGGCCGGTATACGTTACCGAAATCCGTATCAAACCCGGCATACATTCGCGACCCGTCATATCAGCCAGGGTGCCAACCTTTTCTGGCTCGCTGGCCAGATGGGGCACAAGGGGCCGGAAATGCTTTTCAGGCATTACGGATCGTATTTGAAAGAGTACGACGGAAACACAGAAAAAAGACCCAGGCTGGTCGGCGGCGGGACACGAAAGGAGCCGTAAAGGAGCCGCAGAAAATATAACTGAAAATAAATACTTCGCTTTCAGTTAGTTGCAAAATTTCGGACACGGGTTCAACTCCCGCCAGCTCCACCAAAATTCTCCATCGGTGATTACCAGAGTCATCCGATGAAGTCCTAAGAGCCCGCACGGCGCAAGCCCTGCGGGCTTTTTTGTTCCTGCAATTTGTCCCGCGAAGTCCGAAGAGAACTAATTAAATCCGAACCTTTTAGGCACCTCATAAAGCTTTATTGTTTTTGATGTGCCTAAAACTATGAAAACCCGGCAATGACAAGACAAACCAAACCTCTCCCCGTTAAGGAAATCGAATCAGCCAAACCCAAAGAAGCGGACTACGTTCTCTATGATGGCGATGTGTCAGCACAACCTCAACTACTGGCGCTTCGGCGATTATCCCGGCATCAGCTGCGGCGCGTATGGTAAAGTCACGTTCCCCGATGGCCACATTCTGCGCACCACCAAAACGCGCTATCCGCGTGGCTATATGCAGGGGGCGTTATCTGGAAAGCCAGCTCGATGTGGAGCAGGTCGATAAACCGTTTGAAATTCCGTCTGCCGGAAGCGGCTTCGTGTAGCTGAATTTACGCAATATACGGGGTTGTCGGAGACGGTGATTCGTCAGCCGCTTGATGAGGCCATTGCTCAGGGGGATCTGACCGAGAGTGAGACGCACTGGCAGATCACCCAGCACGGAAAACTGTTTTTAAACTCGCTGCCTGAACTGTTTCTCACCGAATAAGATCGTAAATGCATTTGCCGGATAAAGCCATCCAGCAAACTGCCTGATGGCGCTGCGCTTATCAGGCCAGAAAATCAGAGTGATAAGCGCAGCCGCCTTCAACGATTAAAACTGATTAAACATCGTCTGGATCTGTTTCGGATCTTTAGTCTGCGTCAGCGCCAGTTGCAGCAGTACGCGTGCCTTCTGTGGGTTCAGGGAACCAGAGGCAACGAAACCGTACTTCGCATCATCGATTTCAGCATCCTGCGTGGTTGAACCAGTCGGTACGCGGGAAGAACGCACCACAACAGTCCCTTTATGCGCTGCGGTTGCCAGCGTATCGAAGACCGTTTTGTACAGGTTGCCGTTACCCACACCCGCGCTCACTATCCCATCATAACCCGCATCCACCAGCGCTTTTGCCGGCAGATCTGAAGCATTCGCGTAGTTATAGACGATACCGACCTTCGGCAGTTCATTCAGCTTAGAAACGTCGAACGGCGTGGAGGTGGTGTGTTTACGCGCAGGCGTACGCTGGTAGTCGATATTGCCGTTATGAATGTAGCCCAGCGGTCCGTAGTTTACGGATTTGAAGGTCGCCACATCGGTGGTGTCGGTTTTAGTCACGTCGCGCCCGTCAAGCACGGTGTCATTCATCACCACCAGCACGCCACGGCTGGCAGAGGCTTTATCCGCCGCGGTCACCACCGCGTTATAGAGGTTGAACGGACCGTCTGCGCTCATCCCGGTAGACGGACGCATTGCGCCAACCAGCACCACTGGCTTGTTGCACTTCACGGTCAGATCGAGGAAGTAAGCGGTCTCTTCCATGGTGTCGGTACCGTGGGTAATCACGAAGCCGTCGGTGCTGTCACACTCGTTATTGATCTTTTTCGCCAGGGTTAACCAGACGTCGTCGTTCATATCCTGCGAACCGATATTGACGACCTGCTCACCCTTCACGTTAGCGATATCCTTAAGTTGAGGAACGGCTTTGACCAGATTCTCTACGCCAACTTTGCCCGCCGTATAGTTAGATTTGGTTGCGGAGTCACCGCCACCGGCAATCGTCCCGCCGGTCGCTAAAATGGTAACGTTCGGTAAGGCGAGCGCTGCACCGCTGAAACCCATTACCAGTGCTGCCAGTGCCGTTTTCCTGAAAAACTCCATGTTATTTCTCCAGTTACGTGAATTTATCGCATTATCCCAACCACATAGCTGAATAATGTGATTTCATCCAATTAACCAGACAAATGTATTTTTTAGATTGTTAAATTTAGAGATGGATGTCGTTTACACCCGGAACACTAGCAAAATCACCGTTGCTACGTTTCTGAAAAACCTGCCACAACCACTTTGAAAGGGGCTTCCATCTTCCCGGCAGCACTTTCAGCAATACCCGTTTATTCCTCAACCCATCATCAATACAACGTTCATCAAACAAGGCCTGGCTTCCTGTCGGGAGCGTGGCCTGTCTGCTTTTTATGTCGTTAACCCCACAGGAGTTTTTATTATGCGATTAGCCAGCCGCTTTGGCTGTATTAACCAGATTCGCCGCGACCGCCCTTTAACCCGTGAAGAGCTCATGCAGCATGTCCCCAGCGTCTTCGGAGAGGACAAACATGCTTCCACGAGTGAAAAGTACACGTTTATTCCCACCATCACCCTGCTGGAGAACCTGCAGCGCGAAGGGTTCCAGCCGGTGACGGCATCCCAGATACTGACCCTTCGCCGCTATGAAGACCGTCAGGACGAACTGTGGTCAGTTTTTAATCGTTGCCAGGAAAACCTGCGGAAAGGTGGTCTGCAAGGACGTACTGCCAAAGGCAAGCGCAGCCACACCCGCGCGGTTAAAGGCATAGACGGCGACGTTAAGCTCAACCGGGCACTCTGGGTGATGGCGGAAGAACTGCAGCAGGCGCTGAGCTAATGCCACCGTTGCCTGATAACGCCCATCAGGCCACCATTCATCCGACCGCCCTTGAGAACAATCCCTGTAGCCGCTCCATCTCCGATGACGATCATTGGCTTGATATTGGTTGTACATTCCGGTAACCGGCAGGCTTCTCGGCAAATTTTGACGCGCCCTTTTACACTTGGAGTAAGAAGTGTGGTGGTAGGGAAGTAGAAGAAGTGAAGCGGCTTAGGTCACCTGAAGAGGAGACCACCTGACTCAAGCTGCAGCCTGCCAAAGCCATGCCGGATAAAGGAGCGCTGCAAAGGGCTCCCGGGTGAATAAAGGGAGTAACGCAATTGAATTATCTTGGACTTTAAACGGAATTGAAGAGAAATTCCGTTATTCATTTTATTGTGGGGAGCGGCAAAAATGCCGCCCCGATTTACAGGTAAAATTCAGAGTGATGCTAAGGATTCGCATACTCTAAAATTTCTTCCCCCATAAGAGTACAGTCATTGAGGAAGATGAATCTCATCCGATATTTACCTTTGTAGATATAACCCCATGTTTGTAGTACATCATAATATTGAGATTTATTTTCCGGATTTTTCATCTTCGCCAATGCAGTTACGTCCTTATCAACCTCTGCCCTGTCATCATTGTCTCGATAAAAGGCCAGTAGTTTATTTGCTTCATTTATTGCTTGAGTTTTACACGTTAACTCAGAATCTTTCGCAGCAGTCACAGCCGGAAAAGTTATAGCAAACAATAATAATGTTATAATGTCAGTTGATATTTTCATATTATTCCAGGCTCTCTCTTTGCGCTAAGCAACGCCCCGTTCCTTCCTTCGAGATCGTTGTAACCACTGTAACAAGAAGGGTTACGTTATTTACACCATTCCTGTCGACTGCCGCATTAACATGCTTGGATCCCAATAATAACACGCTGTTTTAACGGCAACATGCAGGTTCCTCGCAACGATAGCGGGATCGGTTACATAATATTTCTCAAACTCGCTTGCGAAATCCGTATTATTTTATCTTTCTGCCAGATTTAATAACCCACGGCCTATAAATTTTGGACCATCATCTACCTCTGTAGTACGTAAATTACGTCCAATCCGCGTTCTTGCATCATATTCTCTAGCCCCCTCTTCTGGCAACTCAGCGATGGGATGGACATTGTAATGCTGTAAATTTAGCCGGCTTGCTATATGCCAGTAATGCCTGGCTAAGTTGCCCGTGCTCTCCAGACTAATCTTCTTTATATAAAACAATAAGTTATGATAAGTCACAACCATTTTCTTATATAATATTCATTGCCTGTCTCTGGTGTCGGATACTCCGCATAGCAAATTAGCACTCCGCTTCATAACGCATAATAATGTTCAGTGCTTGGGAATGTCATCTCATTCAATATATCCACCAAGAATAGCTTGGCAAATTAGATTTTTCTAAGTACAATTGTAATAATATGTATAAGAATTGTGTGTCGTTAATTCCGCATAAGGTTAGGATATGCTTTTTAGTTCATACCAGTACATTTTACTTTTTTTACCAATAACATTTGCAATATATTTTTGGCTTAACCATTTAAAACAGAAAATGTTCTCAAAGATATGGTTAATTTTCGCAAACTTATTTTACTATAGTTTTTGGGATCTTCGTTTCCTACCACTTATACTTCTTTCAACGATTGTTAATTTCCTGATTGGATCGTTGCTAAGAAATAGTAAAATTGAATCTGTCAAAATAAAATCAACCTATAGTTTAAAAAAACTAACATTCATTTCCGGGATTGTATTTAACCTATCACTACTTGGATATTTTAAATATGCAGATTTCTTTTTATCCAACTTAAATGCGTTAGGTGCTCATTTCGAACTGATGCATATGGCATTGCCACTTGCTATCAGTTTCTTCACCTTCCAGCAGATAGCTTATATTGTTGACAGTTATAAAGAGAGAACTGAAAATTATAGTTTTTTAAATTACTTATTATTTGTAACTTTTTTCCCACAACTTTTTTCCGGACCAATAACATATCACAAAGAAATAATTCCTCAGTTTTCATCAAAATGGAATAAACTAATAAACTATAGAAATATTTCACTTGGTATTTTTATTTTCTCCATTGGTCTTTTTAAAAAGGTAATTATTTCCGATGTGTTTGCTGTATGGGCCAATCAGGGCTTTGATAACTCATTACATTTAAGCATGTTGGACGCATGGTTCACCAGTTTTAGTTATACTTTCCAGTTATACTTTGATTTTAGTGGTTACACGGATATGGCGATTGGTGCAGCTTTGTTATTCAACATTAAGTTGCCGATAAATTTCAACTCTCCTTATAAGGCCTTAAACATTCAAGATTTCTGGCGTCGCTGGCATATAACCTTGAGTCGTTTTCTTCGGAACTATATTTATATTCCACTTGGAGGAAATAGAAAAGGTGAAGCGGTAACATATGCAAATCTTCTGATAACATTCTTACTCGGAGGATTATGGCATGGCGCAAACTGGATGTTCATAATTTGGGGACTGTTACATGGATTGGCTCTTATCATTCATCGAATTTGGGGAAAGTTAAGAGTTTCTATTCCAGACCCAATCGCCTGGCTGATAACCTTCAACTTCATTAATGTCACCTGGGTTTTCTTTAGGGCCAGAGATCTTGATTCTGCGATGAAAGTTTTAGGCGGAATGATAGGACTACAAGGCGTATACGATAATATATCGACAGAAATAGAAACGTGGAAACTTTCCTGGTCCGGATTCTTCCTGGAGAGATTTCTACCTGAGATACCCATTGGCGTTTCAGAGAACATTCTTATTTTCATCTTTGTGGTTGCGGCTTTTTTTATTATCACTCAAAAAAACACCACTGAATTAACCATCAGCACGTCAGTAAAAACACGAACTGCTGCATCGATTCTTTTATTCACTATTGCCATGCTATCAGCTCTCTCTGGAGCAAATAGTGTTTCACTGTATTCAAAATTTTGAGCAACGATATGAAAAAATACGTCTTTACATTTTTAATCATTTCAGCGCTGATGCTAACGCTACTGCCGGTGTACAATCTCATTCATTGGGACAAAAGCTTAACTGAGTATTTCAAAACAAAACAGTATTATAAGCTGGATTCAATCACTGCACCTGTCAGCAAAATACTGTCCAGTTATGGCATTAGCCTCTTCCCTGATCAGGTAATTGTTGGGCATGATGGCTGGTTATTTTTAGGTGATCAAGAGGCCAATACGGTATCAAACAGACGACAAGGGGCAACTAAAAATGACACAGAAAATGCAAAAAAAATAGCCAGCTCAATGCAGGAATGGAATGATTTCTTTCGCGAGAACGGAGTGAAAAAATTTAAAATATTAATTGGACCTGATAAAGAAAGTATTTATGGTGAATATTTACCGCAATGGGCGCACTCAGCAGAATACAGACAAGTTAGCGCAGTTTTAGATGCTGATAAAGAAGGTATCTTTATTGATCCTACAAAATTTTTAACTGAGCAAAAATCAAACTACAAAGAACCTCTTTACTATAAAACAGATACCCATTGGAATACTATAGCAGGTTGGTTAGCATTTAGCTATTTTATGGAAAATGTATTTAGCGATGGTGCTTATCACTCAACAAGCATTGGAAAATACACGGGTTGGAAAAACAAAGCTGGGGGTGACCTGTCCCGATTCCTTCGCACGGAAAATTTAACCACCGATCATTTTCAATATGTTGATATCCTATCAAAAGAGAATATTGACATAGAAAAATATGACTTTGAAACAAATTCATTAATTAGCAAAAGCGCCAACGAACCTATTGATGCACCAAACAGCCCCATCCGAATCTTCTCAAGCAACGCTCGACAAAATGCCAGAGTACTTTGGCTTAGGGATTCATTTGGCACAGCAATGTCGCCGTTCATGGCAGCCTCTTTTACTAACATAGTTCAACTTCATTACTTTGGTTCAAATCCGATCTGGTTGTATAATGCGATAAAAACCTACAAACCAGATTATGTTTTTGTCACAAGTGTTGAACGAAGCATTATTAATGATTTCTTCCTGTCTCCGCCACCTATTCATGCGCTGAAAGCTACAACTGGAGATAGTGGAATTAATGGAGATTATGACCGCGTTCATGATATTCAAAATAAAGATGGCGATTACGAAATCATCGGAAGTGATCCTTTCGTCATATTCAATTTCGACCCCAAACTCATCACACAAAAAAACAGTCTATACTTAAATGTCAGCTGCAAAAAAAGTGATAATGATCTGATGGTTCAAATTTTCTGGAGTTCAGACGAAGGGAGCTTCAGTGAAGAAAACAGTGTTAGCATGATTCTCCCTCAAAATGGTGCGGTCTTTAACATGTCTAAAATCGCCAACTGGACTAAAGCTGAGAATATTAAAAAAGTAAGATTTGATATACAGCCTGAGTCTATCGAAAAGTGCCGAAATTTTAATATAAAAGAAATAAAACTAACTCACGAATAGCGTTAACTCTCCAACATAGCTCTGCTAAAAAAGGAACCGTTGGTTCCTTTTTTATGCGATTAATGGATGCCTCAGATACAGAAAACGTCGATTGCCCTACAAAGAGAATTGTGTGTTCAACACAGTAGTATCAACAAGCTGCATCTATTTATGCCTGGTTGCCGCCGCTAACGCGCGATGCAATTGCCCGACAGACAGATCGCGGACCACCGGTTCGGGTATACCGCGCAACCAATTAACAAACCGGAAGATACCAAACAGGTCCAGACCTTCACCGTGGAACAGGTATTCATTCTCCCCAAGGGAAAACGTTTTGCTGTACCCCTCTTCATCCGTATAAAGCTGCACGTCAAAGGCCTGCGCAATCTCCTCCAGAAGATCCACACCCTCATCGCCTGTTACGCCAAGATCGGCTTCAAGCCAGCTATGCTCATGAATGGGAATACGTCGATGACCGGTAAATTCGCGGATAAAGTCAATCACCTGACTCAGGGTAGGTTCCATCTGTTCTGCTCCGTTGTTGTGACCCTGGTTAATACTTTATCAGCGTAGCGCAAAGCGCAATTTTTTTTCCGGGACCGAAACTTTCCGTTCTCCACCAGCGAACTGTATATGAGCGTCACTCTTCTTCACCCAAATGGAGCGCAACATGACCCCGATAAAAAAACTCGTTCTGAACCTGACCGCCGCCGCCCTTTTTAGCATCGGCAACGCGCAAGCAGCCCTGCCGGCAGGCACACAAGCGCCGGACTTCAAACTACAAGGCGCATTGGCAGGCAAACCGCTGACCTTCTCATTGCAGCAGGCGCTGCAAAAAGGCCCGGTGGTGCTCTACTTCTTCCCGGCGGCATTCAGCAAAGGGTGCACCATTGAAGCCCACGCGTTTGCCGAAGCGACAGATGATTTTAAAAAGCTGGGTGCCACGGTAATTGGTGTCACCGCCGGGAATACCGATCAGGTGGATGAGTTCTCGAAGCTGGAGTGCCGCGACAAGTTTACCGTCACCGCCGACCCAGGCGCGAAAGTGGCCGCACAGTATGACACGCTGATGCAAATGAACGGCAAAACCCTTTCAGACCGTACCTCTTTCGTCATCGCGCCGGACGGTAAGATCCTGCTGAGCTACACTGACAGAAACCCGGAAACGCATATTCAGAAAACGATGGAAGCAGTGAAACAATACGCCAACGCGCATTCCTGATGCGCTGTGAACAACCTGACTCCAGAGAATCGCTATGCTGACCGCCATGCTCGCCGCCTTCGCTGGCGGCATTATCCTCAACTTTATGCCCTGCGTATTCCCGATAATCTCCCTCAAAGCGCTGGGCCTTCTGCGCCATACGCAGGATCCCGCGCAAGTGCGCAAAGAGGGCTTCGGCTTTTTGCTGGGCACGGTCGTAACCATGTTGATCCTCGCCGGGATCTTACTGGCCCTGCGCGCCGGGGGAACTGCCGTCGGTTGGGGCTTCCAGCTCCAGTCGCCACTGGTGATTGCCTTCCTTGCGCTGGTGATCCTTGGCGCCGCGTTAAACCTGCTTGGGGTGTTCGAAGTGGGGCTTTCCCTGCAACGTGCCGGGGAGATAAACCTGCAACGCGGCGCGTTTACCCGCGCAGCGCTGACCGGCGCACTGTCGATTATCGTCGCGACGCCCTGCGCTGCGCCGTTTATGGCGGGCGCGATTGGCTATGCGCTGGTGCAACCGCCCGCAGTGGCGCTGGCGATCTTCTTCACGCTGGCGTTGGGGTTTGCCGCTCCCTTCAGCCTGATCTCCCTGTTCCCGGCGCTCGGTAAATGGCTGCCGCGCCCCGGAGCATGGATGGGCATCCTGAAACGCGGGCTGGCGTTCCCGATGTTTGGCGCATTTGGCTGGCTGGTGTGGGTACTGGCGCAACAAGCAGGTAACACGGCGCTGGCGGCAATCCTTGCGGCGGCAGTGGTGGTGAGCTTTGCCGCCTGGCTGTACGGTATGGCGCAACAGCAGCGCTTTGCCGGGCGCAGGCATAAAGCGCTGTTCACTGCGACGGCGGCCCTGCTGCTCGCCGCGCTGGTTCCGCTCCCGTCGGTGATAACCAACAGCGCGGCACTGCCTTCAGCGCAGGCAACGCAGCAGGTGGAAGAAGTAAAATGGTCGCCGCAAACCGTGGCTGACAATCGTGGCCACGGCAAAGCCATTTTCGTCAATTTTACCGCGTCGTGGTGCATCACCTGCCAGGTGAATGAGAAGACATCGCTCTCCACCCAGGCGGTAAAAGAGGCGCTGGCGAAGACTGGCACGCTGTATATGATTGCTGACTCGACAACATTCAACGCCGATATCGATGATGCGCTGAACGAGCTGGGTCAGGGCAGCCTCCCGCTGTATGTGGTCTACCCGGCGGACGGCAGCGCGCCGAAGATATTGCCGCAGGTATTAACCCCCTCGATTGTGGTTAACGCGCTGACCGGGGCCAGCGGGAAAAAAACATAAAGGCGGAATATGGATAAAAGTGAGGCAGCGCGTGACGAATGGCCGCACCTGATGGCGCTTGCGCAGTCGGGCGATCAACAGGCGTATACGCGGCTGCTGAAAGCGCTGGTGCCGGTGATCCGCTCACTGGCGCGCCGGCAAATAGCCGACGACATTCTGCTGGAAGATGTTGTTCAGGATGTGCTGCTCGCCGTGCACCGGGTGCGTCATACCTACGATCCTGCATCGCCGTTTTTGCCCTGGCTGATGGCGATAGTCCACGCGCGCGGCATTGACGCACTGCGTAAACGCGGTCGCCACTCGCTGCGGGAAACGGACAGCGACCTCGCGCCGGAGCCGCTGTTCACCGCCAGCGAGCCGCAGCATTCGCAGGAAGAACTGTCGGCACTGTTGGATCAGCTACCGGCACGCCAGCGGCAAATAGTGGAGCATGTTCATCTGCGGGAGATGAGTCTGTCGGAAACCGCGACGCACACCCATCTGACGGTCTCCGCCGTTAAGTCCCTGCTGCATCGCGCATTGAGTAATCTTCGTCGGTTAGGAGCACAACATGGCCGATCATGACGTATTGATAGAAAAATTAAGCCGCTCGATGGAGCCGGTAAAACGCCCGTGGCAACCGGGCTGGCGGACTCTAGCATGGGTTGCCATGGCATTGCCCTGCGGGATCATCGCCAGCTTATTGCTGAACCGCACGCTGACCGACTGGTCACAAACGGGGGCGAACTGGGCAGCGGTACAGCTCCTGCTGACATTTGTCGCCGGTCTGCTTGCGGTGCGTAACGCTTTTTTACTGAGCATTGCAGGGCAGCGACCGCTGAACTGGCGCTGGTTTGCGCCACTGGCAGGTCTCTGGTTAATCAGCACACTCGCCAACCTGCATAGCCACCATGGCGCGCCTGCCGTCGGTGCCATAGAAGGACCGAATTGCTACCTGTTTATGGTCGTGGTCAGTACGCCGATGGTGGCAATGGTGATTGGTTATCTGCGCCGTACACGCACGCTGTATCCGCTGCGCAGCCTGGCCGCGGCGGGCGCAGGGGTTGCCTGTATGGCGCTCACGCTGCTGTCGTTGTGCCACCCGACGCATATCAGCGCGCTGGATCTGCTGATGCATATTGCGGCCACCGCCACGATTGTGACGGTGACCATTGTGGTGGGTTACCGGTGGGTGTCGTTGCCGTAATCAGCTTTTGGGGAAGATCCAGAGTTGATCGTCTGGCAATACCACACGGTAATTTTGCATGTCGCGCTGCTGAGTGCCGTACACGCGGATCACAAAGTCATCCCCTGCCGTGCGGAACAGATACTCCCAGCGATCGCCAAGGTACATGCTGGTAAGCATCGGTAACTCCATGAAATTATCCTGCGGCGCATCGACCAGCCGCAGGCTCTCCACCCGGATCACCGCCGTCGCTTGCTGACCGACGCTCAGTCCCGGCCCGGCCACGCCCCACAATGACCATTTCGCGCCTTCGATACGCGCCCTGCCGTTGCTGATATCGGTTACCGTTCCGTGCAGGCGGTTATTGCTGCCCATAAATTCAGCGGTAAACAGCGTCGACGGGGTGCTGTACATCTCCTGTGGAGTGCCCTGTTGTTCGATGACGCCGTTGTTGAGCAACAAAATACGATCGGAAATCGCCATCGCTTCATTCTGATCGTGGGTAACCATCAGCGCCGACAGCCCCAGCTTCACAATCAGCTCACGCAAAAAGACGCGTGCTTCTTCGCGCAGCTTGGCATCCAGGTTCGACAACGGTTCATCAAGCAGGATCACCGGCGGGTTATAGACCAGCGCACGGCCAATGGCGACACGCTGCTGCTGCCCCCCGGAAAGCTGGTGCGGATGGCGCTTGCCCAGGTGCCCCAACCCCAGTTGATCGAGCACCGTTTGCGTACGTTGGGTGATTTCTGCAGAGGGGACCTTGCGCAGCTTCAGCGGATAAGCGACGTTCTCGAATACCGTTTTATGCGGCCACAGCGCATAGGACTGGAACACCAGCCCCAGATTGCGCTCTTCCGCCGGGATTTCGCTGCGCGGGGTGCCGTCATAAACAATGTTGCTGCCAATGGTGATGCGCCCCTGAGTCGGTTTCTCCAGCCCGGCCACCGCGCGCAGCAAGGTGGTTTTGCCACTGCCAGACGGGCCAAGCAGCGACACCACTTCGCCGCGTTTCAGCTCCATCGATACGCCTTTCAGCACCGGGTTGTCGCCGTAAGTCAGATGTAAGTTCTCTACCGATAGCTCAATCATGTAATTTCACTCCAAAACGCAGGGCCACACCCAGACCAATGACCACCAGCAGAATGTTGATAAACGACAGCGCTGCAACGATATCAATCGCTCCCGCGGCCCACAGCGACACCAGCATCGAGCCAATCGTCTCCGTCCCCGGGGAGAGCAAATAGACACCGGTTGAGTACTCGCGCTCAAAAATGAGGAACATCAGCAGCCATGAGCCAATCAGGCCATAACGCGATAGCGGCACCGTCACATGGCGTGTGACCTGACCGCTGGTCGCCCCGGTGCTGCGCGCCGCTTCTTCCAGCTCCGGCCCCACCTGCAACAGGGTGGAAGAGATCAGCCGCAGGCCGTAGGCCATCCACACCACGGTATAAGCCAGCCAGACGCTGAAGATGGTGTTTCGCAGCGATCGTAGCCAGACAATCAGGTTCTCACGCAGCCACTCCGCCACCGGCAATCCGGAGAGCCAGCCGTTTTTCAGCGACTGATCGAGCCACATCGGCAAAAACAGGAACACCCACAAAAACGCCAGCCCCGCCAGCAACCCCGGCACAGCACGGGGCACCAGCACGCTGTAATCGAGGAACCGCGTGACGTTATCCTGCTTACGGTGCATGGCAATGCCGACAAACAGATAACAGATCACCGCCAGCGCCCCGCCGAACACGCCAATCGCCATCGAGTTCACGATCGCGCGCAGCAGATTGGGCTGCTGCCAGATATTACGGAAGGTATCCAGCGAAACCTCATCCCACAGTGAAACGCCAACCCCCCAGTTCGAGATAAATGCCCGCAGCACAACGCCAATCAGCGGTACGCCGATGGTGACGGTTAACCAGGCCACCACCACCGCGCCGGCGACCCAGCGCCATTTGCCCAGTGGCAGCGCCCGCGCCTGTGACGCTTTGCCTTTCATGGTGACAAAGCGGTTAGCGGTGCGCATCAGGCGGCGTTGCAGCATCACTAGCGGAATGGTGATGCAGATAAGCACCACGGCAACGGCGGCCATCAGATGATAAGAAGGCGTGCCCAGCTTGTTGGTGAGCTTATAGAGATAGGTGGCCAGCACCATGTTGCCTTCGGGATCGCCCAGTACCAGCATCAGGCCGAACACCTCCAGCCCAAGGAAGAACAGCAACACGCAGGCGTACAGAATCGATGGGCGCACCATCGGCAAGCTGACAGATGTCATCACCTGCAATGGCGACGCGCCCACAGTACGGGCAGCCTCTTCCACATCAGAGCCCACGCTGCGCAGTGCCGACGAGATATACAAATAGGCATGCGGCACGTGCGTCAGTCCGGCAATCACCACAATGCTGAACATGGAGTAGATATTCCACGGCACAAAGCCGATCACCTCCTCGGCCCAGCGCGAAAAGAAGCCCACCGGCCCGGCGGCAACCACATAGCCAAAACCCAACACCATCGGCGAAACAAAGATCGGCACCAGGATCAACGGCTCAATAAAGCGGCGACCGGGCAAGTCGGTGCGCACCATGAGAAACGCGAGAATGCCGCCCAGCGGAATAGCGATAAACACCAGGCCAAACGCCAGAATAAAGCCAGATTTCAGCGCCAGATAAAAATCCGGATCGGTAAAAATAAAGGCGAAAGATTCGAGACTCAGCTCTTTGGAACGGACAAAAAAGGGCGCGGAGAGAAAACTCTGCACCACAATAAATAACAGCGGAACATAAATAACCAACGCGGTGATCAGCACGATCACACCGCGCGGCATCCCCTGCCACTTTCTGCGCAATGTATTCATTGGTCATCCCTTTGGTCAGGTATTTCAGGCAAACCATCCCGGCGATGAAAAGGGGGCGCGCTATCACGACGCGCCACCCGTACAGCCATTATTTGGCGGCAGCCGCACGCCATTGTTTAATAAATTCCAGACGCTTTTTCGGTTCCAGATATTCCAGCAGCGACGCATCCACATGGATCGGTTTGAGCGCATCGCCAAGCATTTTGGTCATGCCATCAATGTCGTTTTTGCCTTCAATATCGTTACGCAGGGAGGGAATGTCCGCCTGATTGGCCAGAATGCTCTGCCCTTTTTCCGACAACACATAGTCGAACCACAATCTGGCGGCGTTGCTGTGTTCCGCTTGCGCGCTGATAAACGAGACGCGGGACAACACCAGGATATAGTCTTTCGGGTAAGAAATACCCAGAGCATTATCCCCTTTGGCGCGGGCTTCGGCGTACGATCCGAGGATGTTATAGCCAATCAGGTTTTCCCCGGAGGAGACGCGCTCCATCATCGTGCCGGTGGAGGACTGCACCGTCAGCCCGCCTTTTGCCACGTCCGCCAGATGCGCGAAATAGTCTTTATCGAATTTGAGATCTTCCACCGCCAGCATAAAGCCCAGCCCGGATTTTTCGATGTCGTAGGTGGTGACTTTATTTTTGAATTTATCGGTCTGGCTGGCGATCAATTTGGCCAGTGCGCTATGCGAGTCCGGCACATCGCCCTGCGGGATCAAGCGCTTGTTATAAATAAACACGACCGGTTCATAGGTGGTGCCATAAGCTTTATTCTGCCATACCGCCCATTTCGGTAATTTACTCACTTCCGGGGAGGCGTATTCGTCGGCGTAATCAGTCGCCAGTTTCAGCGCGGTATCCATCGACGAACTCCAGACCACATCACCGCTACCGCCGCCGGATGCCTGCTCGCTGAGATAGCGGTTGTACAGTTCGGTGCTGTTCATGTCGTTATATTCGACTTTGATGCCCGGATATTGCGCCTCAAAGCCTTTGATCAACGGCCCTGCGGCTTTGGTGTCGGTAGTGGAGTAGATAACAACTTTGCCTTCTTTGGTGCCAGCGTCGACTATTTTCTGATAGTCCGCCGGGTAGCCCTGTGGTACCGCCGCCAGTGCGGAGCCAGAAAAAAGCAGAGCCAGCGCAGCGACCAGTAGATCTGTTTTCTTATCCATGAACAATCCCTCGGTATCATTTTTTAAACACAAATTTAACATATAGCGTGAGATCTGACCGATGCAACGCAGTGGCTTGTTTTTTGCGACTTTTGTGACGCTGGCGTGATTAAAATAACGGGTGTTGCAGTGCGAAGGCGGGAAGGCGGTTAACGAGCCGGATGGCATGAGAGAAACAGCGCTGATTTCGCAGTAAACCTTCCATAATCAGCACTGTTGGGGTAACAGGAATTCGCCGGGATTAATCGCCTAAAATTAGCGGGCGGTCATATAAGATAATGTGCTGCGGATTTTGCGGATCGTATTTTACAGTGGTGCCGTTACCTTCAGCAAAACGCACAATTTCACGGCGGTTCAGGTGCTCAAACACGCTGGCCTGCACCACCTGCCCTTCGCGGGTTCTGAAGCGCAATACCAGTTCACAATAGACTGTGCGCCTGCCCATCCAGTTAGTGCGCTTGAGCGCGATAATATCGGCATTCGCGCCAATACCATATTTGCTCACATGCACCTCAATAAATAGCTGGCGGATCCAACGCACCAACTTGTAGAGACCAAACAGTAGCAACGCGGCAACCACAATAATAAAAATGACGTAAATAATTTCCATCTCTCTGTGCTCGTATTCTACTGTTCTACGGTAAAAATTAATCGCCCAAAATCAACGGACGGTCGTGGCGATATAAAGCAATACGTTCTGGATGGTTGGGATCGTATTTTAGCGCCACAACGTTACCGGGCGCGTAACGGATAAAACCGTCCATATCCAGCGCTTTTTCCAGACTCGACTGCACCTCGACGCCCTCACGGGTGACAAATTTGAATGTCAGGCGATACACCGGGTCTTCGCCGTCAATCATGCCAGTCTTGCTACGGTAAATGATATCCGCATTCACGCCGATACCGGTTTTCCGCACCGCGGATTCCATCCTGAATTGCCGAAAATCGGGCATAATCATCGAAATTGCCTGGCGAAGCACAAACGCTATCAACAGGGCAAAGAAAAGATAAAAAATATATCTCCAGTCAAATTCCATCTTATGATCTCCGGGCGCGTACGCGCTTTAAAAACAACTGAGTAGCGTCGTGAATGGTCATAAAGGGGTATAGCATACTCGCTTTATCGGGGCTCCCGATGAGAATATTCTGAAGCTCCTCTCTTTATCGGACATGGAATAAAGAATGCGTAAAGCCAATAACGTCTCACTTGTCACTACGCGCGATGCCACCGACTTCCGCCAGGCCCAATCGGTCGTATTGATCGCAGAGGAAGTAACGAATATCACCGTTCCCGGCCTGTTGCTTGAAGCCGCGGTACAGGTGGATAACACGCGCTATCTGCTGTTTCTTACTGATAATGTTATCTTTGAAGAATCCCTGACCATCGTGCTGATTGATATCCGACATGGCGTAAAGGAGGTTGTGCGAATTGGCCAGATGTGGGCAACGGGCATTTTTGATAATGTATCAATTAGCGCGGAGCAGGTCCGTTTTCGTTTTCTGGGTGAAGGCGAGTGGGTTGTCGAAATATCTTCAGCGCCGCGTCTGAGACTGCCCTTCTTTTCCGATCCTGCGGGCGTACAACGTGCACCCGGATGGCAAAAATATATCACTATCACTTATATGAAATAGCCTGCTCATCTTATTCCCCTCCCAACGAAGCCACACGTTCACTATTTGTTCGTCTTTCCGTCATAAAACGATCATCACCCGTCCTCTTAATGGTCGCCAGTTTAATGAAAAAACCGGATGACTTATGAACAGCGCATTGGCGGAAATTTCTGAAGGCCACTATTCGTCTCTGCATCAACTCAACACGGTGCCGAAACAAAAAGTGCTAAGCGTAAACCACTTACGCAAGTCCTATAACGCGCACCAGACTGTGTTGCACGACATCAGCTTCGATCTGCATCGCGGCGAGATGGTCGGCGTAATTGGTCGCTCGGGCGCGGGAAAATCAACCCTGCTGCACGTTCTGAACGGCACGCACAGCGCGACGTCCGGTGAGATCAACAGCTTCCCGGAAGTGGGTACGCCGCGCGATGTTTCGCGCCTCAAAGGCCGCGCGCTTAATCAGTGGCGCAGCGAATGCGGGATGATTTTCCAGGACTTCTGCCTGGTGCCGCGCCTTGATGTGCTCACCAATGTGCTGCTGGGCCGTCTGAGCCAGACATCAACGCTGAAATCCCTGTTTAAAGTGTTCACCGATGAAGATCGCGCCAGAGCCATTGCGCTGCTGGAGTGGCTGAATATGTTGCCGCATGCCCTCCAGCGTGCGGAAACCCTCTCCGGTGGCCAGATGCAACGCGTGGCGATTTGTCGGGCGCTGATCCAGAATCCTTCCATTTTGCTGGCCGACGAGCCGGTCGCGTCGCTGGATCCGAAAAACACGCAGCGCATCATGGGCGTACTGCGCGAAGTGAGCGAACAAGGCATTAGCGTGATGGTAAACCTGCACTCCGTCGAGCTGGTAAAAGAGTACTGCACGCGCGTGATTGGCGTTTCTCAGGGACGAATTGTTTTTGACGACCACCCTTCACGACTGACGCAGGACGTTTTGCAGATCCTTTATGGCGATGAAATAAGCCAGTTGCATTAATTCTTCCCCTTCCAATGAGACAACACAGGCAATGACAATGAAAAAGCATATTTCGGGCGCATTACGTTTATCTGCATTGATGACAGGTCTGCTGCTGGCATGGCAGGCTTCGGCGGCGGAGCAGCCGAAAGAGTTGAATCTGGGGATCCTTGGCGGGCAAAACGCCACCCAACAAATTGGCGACAACCAGTGCGTCAAAGAGTTTCTTGATAAAGAGCTCAGCGTGGACACCAAACTGCGCAACTCATCTGACTACTCCGGCGTGATCCAGGGTCTGCTGGGCGGCAAAGTCGACGTGGTGCTGAGCATGTCGCCTTCGTCTTACGCCTCGGTGTATATCAACAACCCGAAAGCGGTCGATATCGTCGGCATCGCCGTAGATGACAAAGACAAGTCTCGCGGTTACCACTCGGTCGTGATCGTCAAAGCCGACAGCCCGTACAAAAAACTGGAAGACCTGAAAGGTAAAGCCTTTGGCTTCGCCGATCCAGACTCCACCTCCGGTTACCTGATCCCGAACTATGAATTCAAACAGAAGTTCGGCGGCAACGCGGATAACAAATACAACAACTACTTCTCCAGCGTCACCTTCTCTGGCGGTCATGAGCAGGACATCCTCGGCGTGCTGAACGGTCAGTTCGCTGGCGCCGTCACCTGGACGTCTATGGTCGGCGATTACAATTCCGGTTACAGCGTGGGCGCATTTAACCGCCTGATCCGTATGGATCACCCGGACCTGATGAAACAAATCCGCATTATCTGGGAATCGCCGCTGATCCCGAACGGCCCGATCCTCGTCAGCAACAGCCTGCCGGCGGATTTCAAAGCCAAAGTCATTACGGCAATCAAAAAACTGGATACCGACAACCACGCCTGTTTCGTGAAAGCGATGGGTGGCACGCAGCATATCGGCCCGGGTAGCGTGGACGACTTTAAACAGATCATTGAGATGAAACGCGAGCTGGTTACCGCCCGTTAAGTTGTCGTCTCACGATGTCGCAAGCCCCTGCGTAAAAACCAGGGGCTTTTATTCGATTGTCATACAGGACGCAATTGCAACGCATGAGCACGTCGAATACGCAGTTTGAACACTACTATCAGCAGGTCAGAATGCGCCAAAAGCGCGATACCGTGACCTGGTCATTACTGTTGCTGGCCCTCTATTTTGCGGCGGGCAGTGCGGCGGAGTTTAATCTCGCCACCATCTGGCACTCGCTGCCCAACTTTCTCGATTACATGCTGGAAACCGTGCCCACGCTGCACTGGCCAGTGCTGTTTGCCGACAGCCATACCAAGGGTTCACTGGCCTATTGGGGGTATCGACTACCCATCCAGCTACCGCTGATCTGGGAGACCCTGCAACTGGCGCTGGCCGCCACGATCCTCTCCTTTGCCATCGCCGGTGTATTCGCCTTTCTGGCGGCAGGCAACACCTGGTCGCCTCCGGCAGTCCGCTTTGCGGTGCGCACGCTGGTGGCATTTCTGCGCACGATGCCGGAACTGGCGTGGGCGGTGATCTTTGTGATGGCCTTCGGCATCGGCGCCATTCCCGGTTTTCTGGCGCTGACGCTGCACACCATCGGCAGCCTGACCAAGCTGTTTTATGAAGCGGTGGAAAGCGCGCAAGACCGACCCGTGCGCGGGCTGGCGGCCTGCGGCGCAACGCATCTGCAGCGCATCCGCTTTGCCCTGTGGCCGCAGGTGAAACCGATTTTTCTCTCTTACGGCTTTATGCGCCTGGAGATCAACTTCCGCTCCTCCACCATTCTTGGTCTGGTCGGCGCAGGCGGCATCGGCCAGGAGCTGATGACCAACATCAAACTCGACCGTTACGATCAGGTCAGCATCACGCTGCTGCTCATTATCATTGTGGTGTCGCTGCTCGATACGCTCTCCGGGCGCTTGCGCCAGTGGGTGCTGGAGGGGAAAAAATGACCCGAGTACAAACCGTTCCGAACGTCGCATTAAGCCGCAAGCTGAACAAAAATCTGTTCCAGGCACAGGGGCGCTATCTGCGCCGTCTTGCGCTTATCGCCCTGGCCGTTCTGCTCTATTACGGCTGGTTTTTTATGCAGTTTGGCATTCCTGTCGATCAGGCGCTCAGCGGCCTCCAGCAGATAGGACGCTATATTCTGCGGATGTTCGTCTGGCACGACTTCCTTAACTGGCCATTTGGCTACTACTTTACGCAGATCGGCATCACGCTGGCGATTGTCTTCGCCGGGACCCTGACCGCCACAGTGTTTGCTCTGCTGCTGTCGTTCCTTGCGGCGCGCAACATCATGAAAGGCGGGATTACCGGGGCAATCGCCTTTTTCATGCGCCGTGTGTTCGACATCCTGCGCGGTATTGATATGGCGATCTGGGGGCTGATTTTCGTGCGCGCCGTCGGGCTGGGACCGCTTGCCGGGGTACTGGCGATCATTATGCAGGACACCGGGTTGCTCGGGCGTCTGTATGCAGAAAGCCATGAAGCCGTGGATCGCTCACCCGGTCGCGGCTTAACAGCGGTCGGCGCAGGGGGTTTGCAAAAACACCGCTTCAGCACCTTTACCCAGTCCTTCCCGACATTTCTTGCCCTTAGCCTCTATCAGATCGAATCCAACACCCGTTCGGCCGCCGTGCTGGGGTTTGTTGGCGCGGGCGGCATTGGTTTGATTTATGCCGAGAACATGCGGTTGTGGAACTGGGATGTGGTGATGTTTATCACCCTGATCCTGGTGGCGGTGGTGATGCTGATGGATACCGCGTCAGCCTGGCTGCGCCGACGCTATATCACCGGCAAACCGGTGCCGCTGTTTACGCCTGAGTAAGTTGCCAGTCAAGCACTGGCCAGCGGCGCAGCGCTCCGTGCGCTGCCAGCTTCTGGCACGGGTTCACCAGATAAACGTGGTCAGCGCGCTCGCACAGCGGCAGATCGTTAATCGAATCGGTGTAAAACGTCAGCGGCCCGTCATACTGCGGGTGACGGGCAAGGAAGTTCTCCAGGCAGGTGATTTTTCCCTGCTGGTAACTGGGCGTCCCGTCAATAACGCCGGTGTAGCGCCCGTTATCGGTTTTCACCTCAACGCCAATGGCGTGCTCAATGCCCAGCACCGGGGCGATAGCCTTCACCAGTAACCCCACCGATGCCGAGATAATCAGCATCGGCTGTTGCTGCGCCCGTAAGCGGTTAATCAACGCCAGCGCCTGCGGGTAGATGCGCGGCACGATCTCTTTTTCAACACACAGCGCAACCATGCGGTCCACCAGCGCTATCGGAATATCCGTCAATGGCGACAGGGTCAGCGCCACATACGCATGCAGATCCATTTCACCGCGCGCGTAATCCAGCATCATGCGCTCTTCATGCAGTAGATAGTCCGGGTTGCTGGCAAAGCCTTCACGCACCAGGTAGCGGCTCCAGAGCGTGCTGCTGTCGCCGTGGATCAAGGTGTTATCGAGATCGAAAACAAAAAGCGGTTGCGACATATGCACATCCATCTGGTTGATAAATAGACGCTCCAGCATGCAGAAAAAAGATGACAGCTTAAAGATGTTACGCAGAAATCCGAGAACGCCATTGATTTGCTAAAACGGTTTAGTTAAATTTTAGCGATATTTTTTAGCGGGAGAATAGCATGTCAGCTCGAGTCTGGTGTCTGGGCGACGCCGTAGTAGATCTGCTGCCGGACGGGCCGGGACGCCTGATGCAATGTCCCGGTGGTGCGCCAGCGAATGTGGCAGTGGGAATTGCCCGGTTACAGGGGAATAGCGGCTTTATTGGCCGCGTGGGGGACGATCCGTTTGGTCGTTTTATGCAGCAAACGCTGGCGCATGAACATGTCGACACCGCGTTTATGGCTGCCGACCCGGCGCAGCGCACCTCAACGGTGGTGGTGGCGCTGGACGATGACGGTGAGCGCTCCTTTACCTTTATGGTGCGACCCAGCGCCGATCTGTTTCTGACCAGTGAAGATTTACCTGAATTTCAGCGCGGAGAGTGGCTGCACTGCTGTTCTATCGCGCTGGCGGCCGAACCGTCGCGTAGCGCTGCGTTTACCGCCATGCAGAACATCCGCGCGGCGGGCGGGTTTGTCAGCGTTGATCCCAACATTCGTCACGACCTGTGGGCTGACGACGAGCAACTGCGTCAGTGTTTGCGCCAGGCGCTAACGCTGGCGGATGTGGTGAAACTCTCGGAAGAGGAGCTGGCGTTTATCAGCGGCTCGCCGCACATCGGTGCCAGCATGCAGGCGCTGGCGGAGCGCTATGCCATCAGCTTATTACTGGTCACCCAGGGCAAAGCGGGGGTGCAAGCCTGGCACAGCGGCACGCTTTACCACTACCCCACCCTGCCAGTGGTGAGTGTCGACACCACCGGCGCAGGGGACGCATTTGTCGCCGGTTTACTGTGGGGTCTGGCGGAGCACGGCCTGCCGGACAACGAACCGGCGCTGGCAGCACGTCTGGCGAGCGCACAAATCTGCGGCGCGCTGGCGACCACCGCAAAAGGGGCAATGACCGCTCTGCCCTATCGCCACCAGCTTGAGGATCGTATCGCCTGATTTTGAGTGGGGTTACCGCTTCGTTTTGCGAGCCGTCTCACATTCACTAAACCGGTTTAGCAAATTTCATTGCGCTGATAAATTGGGCGTGATTATGATTCAACACCTAAACCGGTTTAGCAAAAATAACTTTGTGATGATGGCTCTTCCTTAGGGATGCAAAACGATGAAAAAAAGCACGCTCGCTGTAACCCTTGGTGTGATATTAAGTTCCGGATCCGTCTGGGCTGCCGATACCGGCACAAGCAGTATTGAAGCGCGCCTCGCGGCGCTGGAGCAGCGTTTACAGGCAGCGGAACAACGCGCCAGCGCTGCCGAAACCCGCGCTCAGGCGGCGGAAAAACAGGCGCAGCAACTGGCGACCGCCCAGCAAAAAACGCAAACCACCACCACACAAGTGGAACAACGCACCGCAAAACTGGAGCAAAAATCCAGCGACGAAGGTGGCTTCGAGTTCCACGGCTATGCCCGTTCCGGCTTGCTGATGAACAACTCCGCGGCCAAAACTCAGGGCGGCCCGACGGTAACGCCAGCAGGCGAAACCGGGGGTCACGTCGGGCGTCTGGGGAACGAACCGGACACCTATGTCGAAATGAACCTCGAACATAAACAGACACTGGCGAACGGAGCGACCACCCGCTTTAAAGTGATGCTTGCCGACGGGCAAAAAACCTATAACGACTGGACCGCCTCCTCCAGCGATCTCAACCTGCGCCAGGCGTTCACTGAAATCGGTCATCTGCCCACGTTTACCGGCGCGTTTAAAGACTCCACCGTCTGGGCCGGTAAGCGTTTTGACCGCGATAACTTCGATATTCACTGGATCGACTCCGATGTGGTATTCCTCGCCGGTACCGGCGCCGGGATCTACGACATGAAGTGGAGCGACGCGGCGCGCAGCAACCTGTCGATCTACGGCCGCACCTTCGGCGATATCGAAAACAGTGAAAACACCGCGCAGAACTACATTCTGTCGCTGAACAACTTTTATGGCCCGGTACAGTTGATGGTCAGCGGTATGCGTGCCAAAGATAACGACGACCGTCTGGATCTGGAAGGCAACAAAGTGAAAGGCGATGCAGCCAACACTGGCGTACACGCCCTGCTTGGTCTGCACAACGACAGCTTCTACGGTCTGCGTGAAGGGTCAGCGAAAACCGCCTTGCTGTACGGTCATGGTCTGGGTGCGGAGGTCAAATCCATTGGCTCCGACGGCGCACTGTTGCCGGAAGCCAATACCTGGCGTCTGGCGAGCTACGGCATCACCCCGCTGGGCGGCGGCTGGCATATCGCGCCGGCAGTGCTTGCGCAGAGCAGTAAAGATCGTTACGTCAAAGGCGACAGCTACCAGTGGGCTACTGCGAACCTGCGCCTGATTCAGGGCATCACGGAAAACTTCGAGATGCAGTATGAAGGCAGCTATCAGTACATGGATTTACGCCCGGAAGGGTATAACAGCCGCAACGCGGTGAGCGGCAGTTTCTACAAACTCACCGTCGCCCCAACGCTGAAAGCCAGCGATGTCGGCGAGTTCCTGAAACGCCCGGAAATTCGCCTCTTCGCCACCTGGATGGACTGGGATCATCGTCTGGATAAATACGCCAGCGATGATGCCTTTGGCAGCAACGGCTTCAAAGCCGGCGGCGAATGGAACTTCGGCGTACAAATGGAAACCTGGTTCTGATCGGTCGGCCCCTGCGGGGGCCGCATCTTGCCAGGTTGATCCCACAAAAACGATAAGACAGAGGTTTTTATGGATTTTGCAGAAATTTCCCGGTCGCTACTGCCGTTACTGGGAGGCAAGGACAACATTGCCAGCGCCGCGCACTGCGCCACTCGCCTGCGTCTGGTGCTGGTGGAAGACGCCAAAGCCGATACCGCCGCCATCGGTAAGGTCGACGGGGTGAAAGGCTGTTTTCGCAACGCCGGACAGCTACAGATTATCTTTGGCACCGGGGTGGTGAACAAAGTCTACGCGGCGTTTATCGCCGAAGCGGGGATCAGCGAAACCAGTAAGTCTGAAGCCGCTGATATTGCCGCGCGTAAGCTGAACCCGTTCCAGCGTATCGCCCGTTTGCTGTCGAATATTTTCGTGCCGATTATTCCGGCGATTGTCGCCTCGGGTCTGTTAATGGGCCTGCTGGGTATGGTGAAAACCTACGGCTGGGTCAATGCCGACAACGCGCTCTATATCATGCTCGACATGTTCAGTTCGGCGGCGTTTATCATTCTGCCGATCCTGATTGGTTTTACCGCCGCCCGCGAGTTTGGCGGTAACCCCTATCTCGGCGCAACCCTCGGCGGCATTCTGACTCACCCGGCGCTGACCAATGCCTGGGGCGTGGCCGCAGGCTTCCACACCATGAACTTCTTCGGCATTGAAGTGGCGATGATCGGCTACCAGGGCACGGTCTTCCCGGTACTGCTGGCAGTGTGGTTTATGAGTGCGCTGGAGAAACAGCTGCGCCGCGTGATCCCGGATGCGCTGGATCTGATCCTGACGCCGTTCCTGACGGTGATCATCTCCGGTTTTATCGCTATGCTGATCATCGGCCCGGCAGGGCGCGCGCTGGGCGACGGCATCTCCTTTGTGCTCAGCACGCTGATTACCCATGCAGGCTGGCTGGCCGGATTGCTGTTTGGTGGGTTGTATTCCGTGATTGTCATCACCGGCGTGCACCACAGTTTCCATGCCATTGAGGCGGGGCTGCTGGGTAATCCGTCAATCGGTGTAAACTTCCTGCTGCCGATCTGGGCAATGGCGAACGTCGCGCAGGGCGGCGCATGTCTGGCAGTCTGGTTTAAAACCAAAGACGCGAAGATTAAAGCGATCACGCTGCCGTCGGCGTTCTCGGCGTTGCTGGGGATTACGGAAGCGGCGATTTTTGGTATCAACCTGCGCTTTGTAAAACCGTTTATCGCCGCGCTTATCGGCGGGGCTATCGGTGGCGCATGGGTGGTGTCAGTGCATGTCTATATGACCGCAGTGGGTCTGACCGGCATTCCGGGAATGGCGATTGTGCAGGCAAGCTCGCTGCTCAATTACGCCATTGGCATGGTTATCGCGTTCGGCGCCGCCTTTGTTATCTCGTACCTGCTGAAATACAAAACGGACTCTGAATAATGGCGTTAACAAACCTGCTGCCTGCATTATTGCAGGCAGTCATGAAAGGCCAGCCCAAAGCGCTACAAGACAGCCACTACCCCGGCTGGCACCTCGCGCCGACCACCGGGCTGCTCAACGATCCAAACGGTTTTATCCATTTTGCCGGGCGCTACCACCTGTTCTATCAGTGGAACGGACTGGGTTGCCAGCATCTGCATAAGGGCTGGGCGCACTGGAGCTCCGACGATTTGCTGCACTGGCAACATGAGCCTGTCGCGCTGCTGCCCGATCAGGAGTATGACCGTAGTGGTTGCTACTCCGGCAGCGCCGTTGATAACGACGGTGTGCTGACGCTCTGCTATACCGGCAACGTGAAGTTCGATGACGGCACACGCACCGCCTGGCAGTGCCTGGCGGTGCAAAACAGCGAAGGCGGTTTCGACAAGCTCGGCCCGGCGATCCCGTTACCGCACGGCTACACCGGCCATGTGCGCGACCCGAAAGTCTGGCGACATGGCGAGTACTGGTACATGGTGCTGGGCGCGCAGGATCTGCAGTTACAGGGCAAAGTGTTGCTGTTGCGTTCCGAAAACCTGTGGAACTGGCAAAACCTGGGCGAAATAGCCGGCAGCGGCCTCGGCGGTCTCGGCGCGGCGGGCTATATGTGGGAATGCCCGGACATGTTTACTCTCGGCGGCAGTACGTACCTGATTTGCTGCCCGCAGGGTATCGCGCGGGAAGAGAAGCGCTATCTCAATACCCACCCAAGCGCGTATCTGAATGGTCAACTGGACTACACGAATGCCTGTTATCAACACGGCGATTTCTGCGAACTGGATGCCGGGTTTGAATTTTACGCCCCGCAAACCACGCAGACCGCCGACGGGCGTCGTCTGCTGGTCGGCTGGATGGGGGTGCCGGATGGCGAAGAGATGCGCCAGCCAACCGTCGCCAATGGCTGGATCCACCAGATGACCTGCTTGCGCGAACTGACCTCCCGTGATGGCAAACTGTATCAACAACCGATTGTTGAGTTGCAGGCGCTGCGCGGTGAAGAGCAGACTTACCACGGCGAAGCCGAACGCATGCCAGCGCTGGACGCGCAACGTCTTGAACTGGTGCTGGAGTGCGACGCTGAGGTCACGCTGAATTTTGCCGATACGCTGATCCTGGAATGGCAAAACGACGAACTGCGTCTTGCCCGTCGCAGCCTCGAAACAGGTGAGTGGCTCTACCGCTACTGGTGCGGTCAGGCGCGGAAATTGCAGATCCTCTGCGATCACTCCAGCGTAGAGATTTTTATCAATGATGGCGAAGGGGTGATGAGTAGCCGCTACTTCCCGCTGCATCCGGCGCAGTTAACGCTGACCGGTCGCGCAGAAGTGCGGGCGCACTACTGGTCGTTACGTTCTTGCATGGTAGAATAAGTGCTTGTTTCATTAACCGATGCAAAACCGTGAGAAAAACAAAACGCGTCACCATCAGTGATATCGCCGCGCTGGCGGGGGTTTCTAAAGCCACCGCCAGCCTGGTGCTTAACGGCCGTGGTAAAGAGTTGCGTGTGGCGCAGGAGACGCGCGAGCGCGTTCTGACTATCGCCCAGCAGCACCATTATCAGCCCAGTATTCACGCCCGCCTGTTGCGCGAAAACCGCAGCCATACGCTGGGTCTGGTGGTGCCGGAAATCACCAACTACGGTTTCGCCGTTTTTTCTCACGAGCTGGAAAACCTGTGCCGCGAAGCGGGTCTGCAACTGCTGATCTCCTGCACGGACGAAAACGCCAGCCAGGAAACGGTCGTCGTGAACAACCTGGTGGCGCGACAGGTTGATGGCCTGATTGTTGCCTCCAGCATGCAAAGCGACAGCGACTACCTGAAGCTGAGCGAACAGCTCCCGGTGGTGCTGTTTGACCGCCATATCAACGACACCCGTCTGCCGCTGGTGATCACCGATTCCCTGACGCCGACCGCCGAACTGGTTGAACATCTGGCGCGCGCCAATCCCGATGAAGTCTATTTCCTGGGCGGCCAGCCGCGTCTGTCACCGACCAAAGACCGCCTTGCCGGGTTTATGCAGGGTCTGGAGCGCGCAGGCGTCACGCCGCGCCCGGAGTGGATCATTCACGGCAATTATCACCCGAGCAGCGGCTATGAGATGTTCGCCGCCCTCTGCGCCAGGCTGGGTCGCCCGCCGAAAGCGCTGTTTACCGCCGCGTGTGGCCTGCTGGAAGGGGTGCTGCGCTATATGAGCCAGCACCACTTACTGGAGAGCAATATCCATATCGCCAGTTTTGACGATCACTATCTGTATGATTCGCTGTCGCTGCCGATTGATACGGTCGAACAGAATGTTCCGCGCCTGGCGCAGGACTGCTTCGATATCATCACACAGATGATTGAAGGCAACGAGCCGGCGACGCCGCAACGTATCCTGCCGGCAACGCTGCGCTGGCGTCACCCGTAACCCATCAGGTGTTAAACGGTACGCCCTTCACCGGGTGTTGCGGCTCGCCTGGCGCCTGCAACGACCCGCAACTGTTTTGCTGCGGCGCGTGCTCCATCACGCCGCGAACGAACGCCAGCTCATCCTCAAAGGCCACATTTACCGTGCCGTTATGGGTAATGCCGGGGTAGGTCTTCCACTCAACCGGATTTCCGGCAGCGCACAGCGCAGCAACGGCAGCGTACTGATGGTGCGGTGACAGCGTGTGATCGGCCAGACCGGTGGCTGTAAATAGCGGTGCCGGGAACATCTTCAGCGGCATATTGGTTACCGGAATTAACGCGGCATTAACCGGCCCGGAACCCCCGACAAACGCGTTAGCGCCGTCAAGCTTCTCCTTGCGCTCATAGCGACCCAGTTCTTTCATACAGGCAGTTCTGGCAAGCGTCAGCATCTTCGCCCCTTGCGCCGTGACCCATTTATCTGCCGCTGGCGCACCGTCCGGTAGCGAGCCGCCAATCAATCGTAACAGGGTAAAACGCGCCGGATCGCGGTGACCTGGCCGCGCATGACCCGGTTTTATCGGGCCGTCCGGAAACGTCGCCACCAGCCCGGTGGCAATGGTGGCGCGCAGTTTCAACTCTGGCGCATAGTCTGGCGCAATCAGGCTGGCGCCGAGAGACGCCCCTGAACCTTGCGACTGCCCGGTGATCACCAGGTTATTGGCAATCTGTTGCGGATACGCCTGCAACACCGCACGCACGCTGTCGAGTACCGAGCGCCCTTCCGCTTCCCAGTTAAGATAGGGGTGCGGCCCGGGCCCACCCAGCCCCTGGTAATCCGTGGCGACCACCACAAACCCCCGTTTCAGCCACTGATTGATATAGTGCGCATCGCGCGGGGTCGGGTTTGTCCATGAGGGGGCGCAGGCATCGGCGACGCCGAGCGTACCGTGTGCCCAGGCGATGACCGGCCAGCCCCCTTTCGGCGTCTCGCCTTGCGGAAACCAGAGCGTGCCGCTCACCGGTACGCTTCCCGCATTCCAGCGTTTGTCCTGCGAGGTATAGAGAATGCGCTGGATCTTGCTGGCATCGGTGATGTCCGGCTGGCGCGGTATAGACTCTTCGCGCAGCATCACTCCCGGACGCTGCGGAAGCGCGCTGTCCCAGATGTAAAATGGCGACAGCGACTGATCGCCGACCACCGGACCAACGGGGAGCGCATTATTCCAGGCGTTTGCAGCACTCGTCCAGAGGGTCATGGCAACAGCCAGCGTACAGAGGGTATTTTTCATCGTCAGGTAAACCTTCACACTATTATTCAGTGAGTAACACAATGTTATGAGCAGTTAACGCAGATGATTGTAATAATTCAAGCAGAAAGTGTGAGTGTTTTATTCAGCAAATGCACAAGCCGTAGAGAAAAAATATCGCCATAAAATTCAAAATAATAACATCGCGAGGATATATCGCTAGACCAATATAATAAAAACTCAAATGGCAATACTGCTTTATTCTATAGAAATGCGTTTTTTGTGAATACTCACACATATCCTTAAGGAAAACTTCCGCCTTCACACATTGTAACCACATGATATTTTAGGGCCATTGAATAAAATCACAACAACCCTTGTGCGAATGCATATATTTTTCGCGAAATACGCTCCCTACTATTTAAAAACTATTATAACGGGAGAATCCCCATGACAGAGACAGGGCATCTGCATATACCTCACGAAGACCAAAAGCATATTTCCACCGCGGTGGGGAAGTTTTTCCGCCGCATCATTCCAATGCTCGCCATCATGCTGATCATTAATCAGATTGATCGTTCCAATATTGGCTTTATTAAAGCGGAGCTGCAAACCGACGCCGGGATCAGCGCCGCCGCATTTGGACTGGGAGCCGGGCTGTTTTTTATTGGCTATGCGCTGTTTGAAGTGCCCAGCAATATCATGATGAAAAAATACGGTGCGCGTCTCTGGCTCACGCGCATCATGGCCACCTGGGGTTTGGTGGTGGTGCTGACCGGCTTTGTCACCTCGCCAGTGCAATTCTATATGCTGCGCTTTTTACTTGGCGTGGCGGAAGCAGGTTTCTTCCCCGGTGTGCTGTTCTACTTTCGCCTGTGGGTGCCAAACTCTCATCGCGGGCGGGCGACGGCGATGATCTTAAGCGCATCGGCAGGCGCCTTTCTTTTTTCCGGGCCGATCACCGGCTCGATCCTGATGATGCATGACATGATGGGCATTGCCGGCTGGAAATGGGTGATGTTTTTAGAAGGCGGCGGATCGGTGCTGGTCGGATTGATCGCACTGGCGGTATTGGTGTCGCGCCCGCAGGATGCGCGCTGGCTCACGGCGCAAGAGAAACAAGCACTCATCAACCAGTTGGCGCGAGAAGATCGCGCCCGGGAGCAGCACGATGCCGCGCCCGGCAAAATGGCGCTGCTCACCGATCGTCGGTTACTCACTTACTGCCTGATCTTCTTTACCATGACCATGACCGGCTACACGCTGGTGTTCTGGCTGCCGCAAATCATCCAGCGTATTCAGGGTTTCAGCAGTTTTGGTATCGGCTTACTGACCGCCATTCCCTGGCTGTGCGCGATTATCGCGCTCAATATCGTGGGCCGTTACAGCGACCGCTACCGTGACAAACTTAATCAGGGGCTGGGCGTGGCCATGCTGGTCGCCGCCTGCGGCACTTTTATGGCGACAATGGGTAACCCGTGGTTCGGTTTTGTGGCAATGATCGTCGCCTGTATCGGCTCGAAAGTGAGCGCCACGCTATTCTGGCCCATGCCGCAAGGCGAGTTACCCGCCAGTATTGTCGCTCCCGGAATTGCGCTGATTAACTCCATTGGCAATCTTGGCGGTTTCTTTGCGCCCACGGTGTTTGGTTATCTGGAGCTGACCACCGGCTCCACCACCGGCGGGCTGTATGCGTTAACCAGCGTTTCTGTCATTACCGGGCTGTGGCTGCTGCTGTTGCGGCACAAACCTGCGCCCGGCGCTTTTGTGACCGTGGAGAATAAACATGTCCGCTAGCCCGAAAGTAACCCGTATGCAGGTCATTCCGGTGGCCGGGTACGACAGCATGCTGCTGAATATTGGCGGTGCGCATAATTGCTATTTCACGCGCATTCTGGTCGTCCTGACCGATTCCAGTGGTAACACGGGCGTAGGGGAATGCCCGTGTCACAGCGCGGTGCTGGATCTGCTGGCGCGTTTTGAACCGCAGATTGTTGGCAGCGAACTGATGCGTCTTAACCACACTATCAGCCAGCTATGGCGCAGCGATGCCCGTAATCAGCACAGTCAATTGGCCGATACGATCCACATTCCGCAGATGAACCCGGAAAAATTCTATAACGCGGTGGCGGCCATTGAGGCCGCATTGCTGGATTTACAGGGCAAATTTCTTGATCTACCGGTGGCTGATCTGCTGGCGTCGGGCAAACAGCGGGAACGGATCCCGGTGCTGGGCTATCTGTTTTATATCGCCGATCGGCGTAAAACCACTATGAATTACCAACCCGGCGACGAACATCACCACGACTGGTTCTGGCTCCGCCACCAGCCAGCGATGGATCACCAGGCCGTAGTGCGACTGGCTGAAGCCGCCATGGAGCAGTACGGTTTTCGCGATTTCAAACTGAAAGGCGGGGTGCATGCCGGCGAGTACGAGGTCGAAACCGTAGAAAGGCTTCTTGCACACTTCCCCGGCGCACGAGTGACGGTCGATCCGAATGCCAGCTGGTCGCTGGATGAAGCCATCCGTTTCGGGAAGCAATTAGCCGGGCGGGTGCCCTATCTGGAAGATCCCTGCGGTGCGGAACAGGGGTTTTCCGGGCGCGAAACGCTGGCCGAATTCAAACGTGCCACCGGCGTGCCGGTCGCGACCAATATGATTGCCAACGACTGGCGACAACTGGAGCATGCCTTACGGTTGAACGCCATTGATATCCCCCTGGCGGACCCACACTTCTGGACGATGCGTAATGCGCATACGGTGGGGCAGTTATGCAGTGAATGGGGATTAACCACCGGTTGCCACTCCAATAATCATTTTGATATTTCGCTGGCGATGGTGGCGCACCTTGGAGCCGCAGCGCCGGGCGAACGCATCACCCCCTTCGATACCCACTGGATTTGGCAGGATGGTCAACAGCTGACGCGGGAAGCGCCGGTGATCCGTAATGGCTATCTTGAACTGCCTGCGGGGCCTGGGCTTGGCATTACGCTGGATATGGCGCGGGTGGAAACGGCGCATCAGCGCTATCGTTCATTGCCCGATAAGAACCGCAACGACGCGATCGGTATGCAGTTCTTAATCGATAACTGGACTTTTAACGCCAAACGTCCGACGTTGGTGCGCCCATAGGCTCCCGTTGACCTGCAAAAAAGGCACTACGTTGAATTTCCCCTCTCAACCCAGAGTTGAAAACAACGTAGTGCAAGGGCTTATTATTATGTTTTTATAATCAACACTCCTTGTCTGCTCAACTGACCACCTTTACACGGGTAGGGGCCGCATTTATCGCATTACCGCGAAACCATTTGCATAGCGGGTATTATTTTATTTTTCGCATGCATAAAAAAGATATTCTGCATAATCTCATCCACCAACGATGATTGCCGCTCAGGAGAGCGTTTTAATATGAATATCCAGTTTATTTATCTTTTGTTCATAAAGTCCCTGACTGAATGCGACAATAAAACGAATGGTGTCATCATCAACAACCATAAAGTCGACATCCACCTCACCTTCCGGAACCATGTTTGATATTTTTTCTTTAATATCAACCGCAATTTTTTCGAAAACTTCCATCATCAATCTCACTTCACCATGACATTTATATTAGGCAGTTTTATTACCTTGCTAAGATTCACCTGATGCACTAAACAGTAAAATGCTTACCTTTACGGGGCTGCAACCCTATCATAGCCAAAACATGCCCCTCAACAAAAAAAGCATATAAATAACAGCCGATATATATGCATTTCCTATTGAAATGCTTGAGCGAAATCAATAAATTAAACAAATCAATATAACGTAGGCTAGACCCATTCACAGAACACACATAAAAAATAAGTAATCCATTGAAAAACAATAACAAAATTAACTCGCCATTATTAAACACCGATCACAAAGTGAATAAAGATCCCGTAAAAAAGGTACTCATTCCATATTAATGGATGAATACTACACCGCTAATTTTTTTGTCTGATTCCAGGGGAAAGAAAATGAGGGTTAGAGATCTTGAGTATCTGTACGCGCTTGCGCGATACAAACATTTTCAAAAAGCGGCCGATGCTTGCAATGTTTCGCAACCGACGCTGAGCGCCCAGGTACGCAAACTTGAAAGCGATCTGGGAATAACATTAATTAATCGTCAGGTGCGCGGCGTTAAGTTTACAGCACAGGGGATAGAAGCCTTGTCGCAGATAGAGGTCATTTTGTCAGAAGTGAAAAGTCTTAAACACATGGCGGAAGAATCCAAAAAACATCCGTCGGGGGTGTTAAATATCGGTTCAGTCCCCACTCTCGCCCCCTACATTTTTGGCGACATTGAAATGATTTGTCGGGAGCGTTTTCCAAAAACAGAGTTCAAATTTCATGAAGCCAGCAAAGAGAAACTGGTTGCCCTGCTCGACCACGATATTATTCAGGTCGCGATAATTACTTCGCCGATTAATAATGACGACGTGGTTGAATTTCCCGTGTTTGAAGAACCTTACGTCATTGGCCTGAGTACTAAACACCCCTCGGTGAGTAACGATAAATTCAAACTTCCGTTGCCCCAGAATGAAAAAATCATGATTACCGAGTCGCTGTTTGCCGAAGCACTGGATGATACCTTTGCCCAAACGGTCCTGAGTGCCACTAAAATCATGCCCAATACCCTGGAAACCGCGCGCTATATCGTGACGCACTCACAAAATGTTTCGTTTTTCCCGCTGTTGTCATCCATTGATGAAAAAGTGAAAAACATCCGCTATCTGCGAACGCATCCTGAGGAGCTTCGCAGGCGTGTCGTGCTGATCTGTCGTCGGGGCGATCCATTCAGAAGACGGTTTGAGCAGCTTCGGGGCGATCTCTCTGCCGCGTTTACCCGAAAAATCACCGGCAAGCTGCAATAATCTCTTCCGCCAACCGCTGCGTTTGTCTCATTCCTATCGATTAGTCTCATCCCGGTTATCCATAAGGATTGCCGACATGAGGCTATTCCTGCGCGGTTTCCCTCTTGCATCCTGCTGTCTTTTATTTTAGATTAATCTAAATTTAGAAAATGCTAAACAAAGTGACTGACATGGATATTCTTCAACTGCAGGCGCAGGCCGAACAGGCATCCGGGCTGTTGAAATCGATGAGCAACCCTCACCGGTTGCTGATTCTGTGCATGCTGATCGATGCCCCCGGAACGTCAGCGGGCGAGTTAAGTATGGCAACCGGCCTTAGCCCTTCGGCAACATCCCAGCATCTGGCGCGGATGAAAGAAGAGGGGTTAATCACCAGCCAGCGCCAGGCGCAACGGGTCAACTACTTCATTCAGGATCCGACGGTCAGTACAATCATTAACACACTCAAGGGCATCTACTGCCCGGAGGTATAAACATGCGTTACACCCAGGTCACCCCCGAACAGGCGATCACATTGCAGCAAAGCGGCGCGCTGCTGGTTGATATTCGCCAGTCTGATGAATTTCGCCGCGAGCACCTCCCTGATGCCGTATCGCTGCCGCTGGATACCCTGATCGCCGGTAAAAACGGGGCACTCGCTTCGCCCCAGCAAACCGTGATCTTTCATTGCCAGTCCGGCATGCGTACGCAGCAAAACATCGATGCGCTGATCCAGGCGGCAGGCTCCGCGCAGGTCGCGATCCTGGAGGGCGGGCTGAATAACTGGAAACAATCAAAGCTGCCGACAGTGCAGGATAAAAGTCAGCCGCGCCCGTTAATGCAACAGGTGCAAATCGTTGCCGGTACGCTGATCCTTAGCGGTGTCGTTCTGGGCTATGCGGTGAATCCGGGATTTTTTCTGTTGTCGGGCTTTGTCGGCGCGGGCTTGTTGTTCGCCGGGCTGAGCGGCTGGTGCGGCATGGCGCTGCTGCTGGCAAAAATGCCCTGGAACCGGACGCATTCATAACGCATCAGGTTGTTCCCTCATGGCAATCTCAGCCCCACATGGCAAAAGCAGGTGAACCCGGCATTTTTTAAACAGCGGGCGGCACATTTCAGGAATAACCCCCTGTTCTGGCGATTCTCCTCTGGGTCAAATGAGTGATATATTTCAGACCATCATCCAAGGAGACGCCATGGCGGAATTTGATTCACTTGCGCTGCATCAGTTGGTGCAGGCAGAGAGTGACCAACAGCGACAGCAGGTACGCGATCGGGCATTACTGGACCAGGTACTGGACATTTACGGCCAAAAGTTTGTGGCCGAACAGCTAAAAAAAACGGGCAAACGGGAATGGAGCCGGGAGTCCCTTAATCGCTGGGTAAACGGCAAAGGCGCGCCAAAAACCCTGACCGCTGCCGAAGAAGCGCTGCTGCGCGGGCTACTCCCCTCCCCTCCTGCACATCATCCCCATTATCGCTTCCGTTTTATCGATCTCTTCGCCGGTATTGGCGGCATTCGCAGCGGTTTTGAAGCCATTGGCGGGCAGTGCGTGTTTACCAGCGAATGGAATAAAAACGCCGTGCGCACTTACAAGGCCAACTGGTACAACGACAGCGCGGTACACACCTTTAACCAGGATATCCGCGAAGTGACGCTCAGCGGCAACCCGGCCATTTCAGAAACCGACGCCTACGCGCATATCTGCCAGCAGATCCCCGAGCATGATGTATTGCTGGCGGGCTTCCCCTGCCAGCCATTTAGCCTGGCCGGCGTCAGCAAAAAGAATGCCATGGGTCGCGCCCATGGATTTGAGTGTGAAGCGCAGGGTACGCTGTTTTTTGATGTTGCACGGATTATTAAAGCCCGCCGCCCGGCGATTTTCGTGCTGGAAAACGTTAAGAACCTGAAGAGTCACGACAAAGGTAAAACCTTCAGCGTGATCATGAACACGCTGGACGAATTGGGTTACGACGTTGCCGATGCCAGTATCAATGGCAAGGATGATCCGAAAATTATCGACGGTAGGCATTTCCTGCCGCAGCATCGCGAGCGCATTGTGCTGGTCGGTTTCCGCCGCGATTTACAGCTCAGCGAAGGTTTTACCCTGCGCGACATCGATCGCTTTTACCCGTCACAGCGCCCGACGTTTGGTCAGTTACTGGAGCCGACGGTCGACAGCAAATATGTGTTGTCGCACAAGCTTTGGGATTACCTCTATCGCTATGCGAAAAAGCATGCCGCGAAGGGCAATGGTTTTGGCTTCGGGCTGGTCGATCCCACTCGCGAGAACAGCGTTGCCCGCACCCTGTCGGCGCGCTATCACAAAGATGGTTCTGAAATTCTGGTGGATCGCGGCTGGGATAAAGCGCTGGGTGAAGCGGATTTCAACCATGCAGAAAATCAGGCCCGGCGACCGCGCCGCCTGACGCCGCACGAATGCGCCCGTTTAATGGGCTTTGAGAAACCCGGCGACAAACCGTTTCGTATTCCGGTTTCCGACACACAAGCTTACCGCCAGTTCGGCAACTCGGTGGTGGTGCCGGTATTTGCCGCCGTGGCAAAACTGCTGGAGCCGCGCATTACTATGGCGGTGAAACTGCGCAACAAAAAGTGAACCGCTTCCCGGTGTGTGACGCACCGGGCAGTTACTTAAGTCTTAATTAAGTGTTTAAAAAGCGATCATAAAGTTAATTTATGCCAGGTCGATAACTAGTGAGCAATCCCGACTCTCTCACGGACTATGGCCATGCTCAAAAATATACGGGTTATTACCGGCATCATTATCGCTCTTTCGGTATTTTGTCTTCTTCAGTTCGTCACCGGGGGATTGTTCTACTCGGCAGTCAATAACGACAGAGTGAACTTCCAGAACACCGGCGTGCTGAACGCACAGCAGGAAAACCTTGGCGACAGCGTGAATACGCTGATCAAAACACGCGTCACCGTTACCCGCGTAGCAATCCGCTTCTTGAAAAACCAGCGCGATCCCGCCTCGCTTGCCAGTATCGAAAAACTCCTGAACACCGCAACCGAGTCGCTCGGCAAGGCGGAAGGATACTTCAACAATTACAAAAGCACCCCGCGCGTTGCAGGCCAGGATACGGCATTAGCCGACGACGTGGCGCAGAACATCACCAAAATGCATGATGTGCTGCAACAATCGATCACCTTCCTGCGGGCGAATAATTACGAAGCGTACGGCAACCTGGATGCACAACAAGCCCAGGACGATATGGACGCCAGCTACGCCAAATGGCGCACGGAGAACAACACCTTCCTGCAAGCCGCTGCGCAGGAAAATCAGAGCAGCTTCACCAGTATGCAATGGACGCTGGGCGTGATTTTGCTGGTGGTGATTGGGGTGATGATTGTTATCTGGCTGGGTCTGCAACATCTGTTGCTTAAACCGTTGCATAGCGTGATGGCGAATATCCGCGCGATCGCCAGCGGCGATCTGACGCAGTCCATCTCTGCTGAAGGTCGCAACGAAATGAGTCAACTGGCGGCAGGTTTGCACGAAATGCAGTCTTCGCTGGTGCAAACCGTGAGCGCCGTGCGTAACAGCTCTGACTCGATTTACACCGGCGCGAGCGAAATCTCCACCGGTAACAACGATCTCTCTTCACGTACCGAACAGCAGGCCGCCTCACTGGAAGAGACCGCCGCCAGTATGGAGCAACTGACTGCGACGGTGAAACAGAACACCGACAACGCCCGTCAGGCTTCGCAACTGGCGAAGAACGCCTCGGATACTGCGGCGCGCGGTGGTCAGGTCGTGAGCAACGTGGTGCGCACGATGAGCGAAATCTCAGACAGCTCGCAACAAATCGCCCACATTACCGGTGTGATTGACGGCATCGCTTTCCAGACCAACATCCTGGCGCTCAACGCCGCGGTTGAAGCCGCCCGCGCTGGCGAGCAGGGTCGCGGTTTCGCCGTGGTGGCCGGGGAAGTCCGTACCCTTGCCAGCCGCAGTGCTCAGGCAGCGAAAGAGATCAAAACGCTGATTGAAAACTCGGTAAACCGGGTCAATTCCGGTACCACTCAGGTGGCAGAAGCCGGTGATACGATGAAAGAGATCGTCACCGCCGTAACACGGGTGACGGATATTATGGGGGAAATCGCGTCCGCCTCTGAAGAACAGAGCAAAGGTATTGAGCAGGTGAGCCTCGCGGTTTCGCAGATGGATAGCGTTACCCAGCAGAACGCCTCGCTGGTGCAGGAATCCGCTGCGGCTTCTGCTGCACTGGAAGAACAAGCAGAGCAGTTGCGTCAGGCGGTGGCAGTGTTCCGCGTCAACGGTCACACGGCGCTGTCAGGTGCGAAGCCCGGTAAACCACAATCCACACCGTTGCGCCCGGCATCTGCCTCTGCGCCAACGACCAGCGACAGCAACTGGGAAACCTTCTGATCCTGTCCCCTCACCGGCGTGATGCTGTTTTTCGCGCCGGTAACATGATGGTCCTCCCCCGCTGCTGGCGGGGAAGAGGATTCACGCTACGGAATTAAGATTATCGACAAAGTGCTGCCACTGCTGCTGTAGCGCGCTGATATGCTGCTTTTCGATCTCGCTGATGTAGGGTAACGAACGGCTTTCGCTCACCCGGTTATTCAGATGGGAAAACCAGACATCGCTCTCTTTGTTACTGGCGGTCAGTTGCAGCATCTCGTTACGCACCGTCTGCGAAGAGTGCGTACCGTCACTCAGTTGATTGATCGCATCCTGATGATGCTTCGCCTGCTCCTCATCTCCCAGACTTTGCGCCAGTTTACTTGCCTGCGAGAGTACAACACGGGTCATCTGATCCGCCTGATCGGCCTTTTCACTGATATAGCTGGCAACAAAGTCACTGGCCTGCTGTTGATAATCCGCAGAGACAAACTGCGCCACCACTTTGTTGAGCTTAGCCTGCATCAGCGCCAGATCCATCGCATTGGTGGTGTAGTCGCCATTGACTTCAGGCGAGGTCATCGCCTGATGCAGCGCGCTGGCCATGTCGTCCGCCGCCACCGTGGAGTGCTGGAAAAAGTCGATAAAACGCACAGCGTCGTTGGCGGTTGCCGGGTCGCCATAAAATTCGCTGGCGAGGCTTGGGCCACCACGAGTGACCGCCGCCATATTGGCATTGCGGACTTCCGCCATGGCACGGGTGTTCTTTTCAATCTCTTCTTTGGTCAACGGTGGATGCCCTTCCATCCCGCGTGCGAGCGCTTCTTCAGAAATGTTCACCGCAACCGAACTGTCCGTGGCAATCTCTTTTCCCGCAAACATGCGGGTCTTTGACTGATGCGTAACGGGCGTTGTTTGCTGACTGGCGGAGGCACCCACATCCTTAATGCTCATCTCTTCTCCTTAGAATCATTGCCAAATGTTTCATTTATCGTCTGAATGATAAATACCTTTACGTTTTTGCGCAGATTCGGCGAAGAACAGCAGGAGTTAACCATTTCATCATGCTGATTTTTATTAAGGGCGAAGCTTCGCCCATAGAGCGTTTAATCGCGGGTTTGTACCCAAAACGCGTGGATCAGGCCCGGGATGTAACCCAACAGCGTTAACAGAATATTGAGGATAAACGCCCAGCCCAACCCTTTACCGAGCAGTACGCCAAGCGGCGGGAGAATAATCGTAAAGACAATGCGCCAGAAACCCATGTAGCCCCCTACAAATAAATGACAGCTTATTGAAAAAAAACACTTTCTCTTCAAGAGTAGCCACTGTGCCTGTGGTTGCCACTTCCCCCCTGCGCTTTTACCCTGTTTTACTTTTCCCACGCCCGTGGCTGACGCGTTCCGCTGTACCGCAAGCAGGCGACAGGCTATGGTTACTGACACAAACCAATGATAAAGGAGCGAAGTATGTTTTCTGTCGGCGATATTGTGCAACCGCGCATTGGCGGTCCCAAACTGAAAGTGCTGGAAGTCCATCAGGATCAAATCGTTGCGGTGCCAGCCCACGATGAACAAGCGGACAAAATTACGCTGAAAGCCGAGGATGTTTCTCTGTACAAAGAAGACGGCGATTTCGGCGTTTGCTGATCGTTGGCGGTGAGGTTAGCTCACCGCCAAACCGTTACATATGCAAAAATTTAGCATAAAAAATCATTTCACTTATTAGCATTAAACGCTGCAAACCTGCCTTTATCAGCATAAAAAATGCTGTTGATTATTTTACATACTCTGCAAAAGCACACTGCGCTGAAAACCCCGTTTTGCTTCCCGACCTGAACGCTGCATTATTCCTCAATTAAAACATAAGCATTTGATATATATTACTTTTTAAAACCTATCCAACTAAAATAATGAAATGCGCAAAAAACAAACAATGGCAGAGCACTTTATCCAATAAATAGAAAATAATAAAAATTAATCGCTAGTTGTTAGTTTATATCCAGCCATATACTCTATCTGCATCAAATCAGGCACTTCAAAACGCTAAACACTCTCACTGTTCGCTTTTGTATTGAGTATCAAGGAGCTCGATCATGTTCTCTTCGCAGTCCCGCCTGCGTCACGCCGCAGCAGACACCTTTGCGATGGTTGTCTATTGCTCTGTAGTGAACATGTTGATTGAAATTTTTCTCTCCGGAATGAGCTTTGAACAGTCACTTTCCTCTCGTCTGGTCGCCATCCCGGTCAACATTATTATTGCCTGGCCTTATGGCTTGTACCGCGATCTGTTTATGCGTTATGCCCGCCGCATCAGCCCCGCGGGTTGGATGAAAAATCTGGCGGATGTGCTGGCCTATGTCACGTTCCAGTCACCGGTGTATGTGGCGATTCTGTGGTCGGTCGGGGCAGACTGGCACCAGATTGTGGCTGCGGTGAGCTCCAATATCGTGCTGTCGATGATGATGGGCGCCGTGTACGGCTACTTCCTGGATTACTGCCGCCGTCTGTTCCGCGTCAGTAACTACCATCAGGCCAAAGCCTGATGGCGGGTAGCAGGCGAAAACCTGCTGCCGCTTAATGCTGTTGCTCGCCAAATAATCCCTTCAGAAAACGTTCCAGCGCCATGCGCGAGCTAAAACCGTGTGGGATACCGTAATGTTCCTGCGCATCGCCGCCCAGATAGAGCGGGAAATTCTGGTAGTGATCGCACATTTTGATGTCCGAGGCGGGTTCCGCAAGCGACAAACTACGTTCTTTGAGTGTGGGATGGATAACCAGCGCCGTTCGTCCCATGCGCGCTTCGCGGTTCACATACACATAATTGTCGCCACGCCGGTAACCATAGGTTTTCGTCGTGGCCACATCCATCGTAAATCCCACATTTTCCAGCACGCGTGCCACTTCATCGGGTCTTAAATACATAGATTTTCCTCGTCATCTTTCTACAGCCTCGCCACCTTACATGACTGAGCATTGGCAACGCTTTCAGAAAAGTCCACAAACGGACGCGAAAGGCGTGATTGCCGTCTGGCCTTAAAATTTATGGTCTAAACTAAAATTCACATCAAAAACGAGGGAGGATCCTATGTTTAACAGACCGAATCGCCGTGATGTAGATGAAGGTGTTGAGGAGATCAACAACGACGTCAGCCAGTTGGCAGACAGCCTGGAAGAGGTGCTGAAATCCTGGGGCAGCGATGCGAAAGACGAAGCCGATGCGGCGCGTCGCAAGGCGCAGGCTTTGCTGAAAGAGACCCGCGCGCGTCTGCATGGTCGCAACCGCGTGCAGCAAGCAGCGCGTGATGCCGTGGGGTGTGCAGATACCTTTGTGAAAGAGAAACCCTGGTGCAGCGTTGGCGCTGCCGCTGCGGTGGGCATATTTGTCGGCGCGCTACTCAGTTTGCGCCGTTAAACGCTCGTTCTCACCGCTGACCCCTGCCTGGTTTCATCGCCCGCAGGGGTTTTTATTTACCCTGTGCCCGCCATAACCCGCGAGAAAACCGGTACAAATTCCCCTTACCCATTATGCTTATCCTTCGGGCAAAGCCTATGTCATTTTTCTATATATTGTGTGGTTGCATCTTTTAATAACTACATCTAGTATTCCTTTCAGTGACAAACACACGACCTGACGCGACCCATCGCGCCGCTTCTTCATTTTAAACGGAAATACGAATTATGCGCATTACCATTTACACTCGAAATGATTGTGTTCAGTGCCACGCCACCAAACGGGCAATGGAAAGCCGTGGTTTTGCATTCGAAATGGTGAATGTTGACCACGTACCGGAAGCAGCAGATGAACTGCGCGCGATGGGCTTTCGTCAGTTACCGGTGGTGGTAGCCGGGGAGACATCATGGTCCGGTTTCCGACCGGATATGATCAACCGCCTGCATGCCACCCCTCACGTGGCCAGCGCATGAGCACCCTCGTCTACTTCTCCAGCAGTTCCGAAAACACGCAGCGTTTTATCACGCGTCTCGGACTGCCGGCGGTGCGCATCCCGCTGAACGAGCGCGAGCGTATCCAGGTAGACGAACCCTATATCCTGGTGGTTCCCAGTTACGGCGGCGGGGGTACGGCAGGCGCTGTGCCCCGTCAGGTGATCCGCTTTTTAAACGATCCGCACAACCGCGCATTGATCCGCGGCGTGATTGCCTCCGGCAACCGTAACTTCGGCGAGGCGTATGGCCGTGCAGGTGATGTGGTGTCGCAAAAATGCGGCGTCCCCTGGCTGTACCGTTTTGAGCTGATGGGCACCTCGCAGGACATCGACAACGTGCGTAAAGGAGTGAGCGAATTTTGGCGACGACAACCGCAGAGCGCGTGATGCAAAGCACGCCCGATTTCCATGCACTGAATGCGATGCTGAATCTTTATGATAAAGATGGCCGCATTCAGTTTGATAAAGACCATCAGGCCGTCGATGCCTTTATGGCAGCGCACGTCCGCCCCAATACCGTGACTTTCGCCAGTCAGGATGAACGCCTGAGCTACCTGGTGGCGGAAGGTTATTACGATGAAAACGTGCTGGCGCGCTATGACCGCGCCTTTGTGGTCGACCTGATTGCCAATGCGCACGCCAGCGGTTTTCGTTTTCAGACGTTCCTCGGCGCATGGAAGTTTTACACCAGCTATACGCTGAAGACCTTCGATGGCAAACGCTATCTGGAGCATTTTGAAGACCGCGCCTGCATGGTGGCGCTGACGCTGGCACAGGGTGATAAAGCGCTGGCTCAGCAGCTAACGGAGGAGATCCTCTCCGGACGCTTCCAGCCCGCCACGCCAACCTTCCTCAATTGCGGCAAACAGCAGCGCGGCGAGCTGGTCTCCTGCTTCCTGCTGCGTATTGAAGACAATATGGAATCCATTGGCCGTGCGGTGAACTCAGCGTTACAGCTGTCGAAACGCGGCGGCGGCGTGGCGTTTCTGCTCTCCAATCTGCGGGAAGCAGGCGCGCCAATTAAGCGCATCGAAAACCAGTCTTCCGGGGTGATCCCGGTAATGAAAATGCTGGAAGATGCCTTCTCTTACGCCAATCAACTGGGGGCTCGCCAGGGCGCGGGAGCTGTCTATCTGCACGCCCATCATCCGGACATTTTGCGTTTCCTCGATACCAAGCGCGAAAACGCCGACGAAAAAATTCGCATCAAGACCCTTTCACTGGGCGTCGTCATTCCAGATGTCACCTTCCAGCTGGCGAAAGAGAACGCGCAAATGGCGCTGTTCTCGCCGTATGACGTTGAGCGTTTGTACGGCAAGCCATTCGGCGATGTGGCCATCAGCGAGATGTACGATCAGTTGCTGGCCGATGAGCGAGTGCGCAAAAGCTACATTAACGCCCGCGATTTCTTCCAGACCCTGGCGGAGATCCAGTTTGAGTCCGGCTATCCGTACATCATGTTTGAAGACACGGTGAACCGCGCGAACCCGATTGCCGGGCGCATCAATATGAGCAACCTCTGTTCGGAGATTTTGCAGGTTAACAGCGCCTCGACGTTTGATGAAAACCTCGATTACGCCGATACCGGCCACGATATCTCCTGCAATCTCGGTTCGCTGAATATTGCCCATACCATGGATTCGCCGGATTTTGGCCGTACGGTGGAAACCGCCATTCGCGGCCTGACGGCGGTGTCCGATATGAGCCACATCCGTTCGGTGCCCTCGGTGGAAACCGGCAACGCCGCCTCGCACGCCATTGGGCTTGGGCAGATGAACCTGCACGGTTATCTGGCGCGGGAAGGTATTGCTTACGGTAGTGAAGAGGGGCTGGATTTTACCAACTTCTATTTCTACACCATCACCTGGCATGCGGTGCATACCTCGATGATGATCGCCCGTGAGCGTGGGCAATATTTCGCCGGGTTCCCGGCCTCGCGCTATGCCAGCGGCGACTATTTTACCTCGTACCTGGAAGGCGACTGGCAACCGAAAACGGAGAAAGTCCGTGCGCTGTTTGCCCGTTCCGGCATCACGCTTCCTACGCGTGAGATGTGGCAGCAACTGCGCGACGATGTGATGCGTTACGGTATCTATAACCAGAATCTGCAGGCGGTTCCGCCTACCGGGTCCATCTCGTATATCAACCATGCGACATCGAGCATTCACCCGATTGTCTCGAAAATTGAGATCCGCAAGGAAGGCAAAACCGGGCGTGTTTACTATCCCGCGCCGTTTATGACCAATGAGAACCTGGCGCTGTACGAAGATGCGTATGAGATTGGGCCAGAGAAGATCATCGACACCTATGCCGAAGCCACGCGCCATGTGGATCAGGGGTTGTCACTGACACTGTTCTTTAAAGACACCGCCACCACCCGCGACATCAATAAAGCGCAGATCTACGCGTGGAAGAAAGGTATCAAGACACTGTATTACATTCGCCTGCGCCAGCTCGCGCTGGAAGGCACTGAGATCCAGGGCTGCGTGTCCTGCGCGTTGTAAGGAGAAAAGGATGAGCCAACTGTCACGCGTCAGCGCGGTGAACTGGAACAAAATCCAGGATGATAAAGACCTCGAAGTGTGGAACCGCCTGACCAGCAACTTCTGGTTGCCGGAAAAAGTGCCGCTGTCGAACGATATCCCCGCCTGGCAAAGCTTAAGCCCAGCGGAACAGCAACTGACGATCCGTGTGTTCACTGGCCTGACGCTGCTCGACACCATTCAAAACACCGTGGGCGCACCGGCGCTGATGACCGATGCGCTGACGCCGCACGAAGAAGCGGTGTTATCCAATGTCAGCTTTATGGAAGCGGTGCATGCCCGCTCCTACAGCTCGATTTTCTCTACGCTGTGCCAGAGCAAAGATGTGGATGCCGCTTATGCCTGGAGCGAAGAGAACGCGGCACTACAGCGTAAAGCGCAGCTGATTCTGGCGTACTACCGCGCCGATGAGCCGCTGAAGAAGAAAATCGCCAGCGTGTTTCTTGAATCTTTTCTGTTCTATTCCGGTTTCTGGTTACCGATGTACTGGTCGAGCCGCGGCAAGCTAACCAACACCGCCGACCTGATTCGTCTGATCATTCGCGACGAGGCCGTACACGGTTACTATATTGGCTATAAGTATCAGAAAGGGCTGGAAAAAGTGAGTGGCGAAAAACGTGAAGAGCTGAAGAACTTCGCGCTGGAACTGCTGATGGATCTCTATGATAACGAAGTGAGCTATACCGACGATCTGTACGCGGACAGCGGTTGGGCTGAGGATGTGAAAGCCTTCCTGTGCTACAACGCCAATAAAGCGTTAATGAATCTCGGTTACGAAGCCCTTTTCCCGGCGGAAATGGCGGAAGTGAACCCGGCGATCCTCGCCGCGCTCTCGCCCAATGCCGATGAAAACCACGACTTCTTCTCCGGCTCGGGCTCCTCCTATGTGATGGGTAAAGCGGTCGAAACCGAAGACGAAGACTGGAACTTCTGACCCCACTCCTTCCCTCTTTTCGGAGAGGGAATATTGCTGGTTTTCAGGAAAATGATAATAACCGCCAAATAAAAAGGGGTATCGTTAATTCCCGCATATTACGGAAATATCCGGCGCAATATTCCCACAGCCGCTACACTGTAATTCAACTGTCATTTTCGCCTGAATTGTCACAATTCAGGTTCGATTTCCCGATGAATACGAAAAAATGATTATCTGCCGCCAGCCCTTATTTCATGGGAAATAGAGACAATTCTACACAGCGCAAATTCGCCGACTGAAGAAATTCAGGGTTGTCTCAGATTCTGAGTATGTTAGGGTATGACCAGTTAATTATTTTCACCGGGTATTATATCGACACAATAAATAACAGGAATCCTCTTATTGCATGGCAATTAAATTAGAAGTGAAGAACCTCTACAAGATATTTGGCGAGCACCCACAGCGGGCTTTCAAATATATTGAAAAAGGACTATCGAAAGAGCAAATTCTGGAAAAAACGGGTCTGTCGCTTGGCGTGAAAGACGCCAGTCTGGCCATTGAAGAAGGCGAGATATTTGTCATCATGGGGTTATCCGGATCGGGTAAATCCACTATGGTACGCCTTCTCAATCGCCTGATTGAACCCACCCGCGGGCAGGTGCTGATTGATGGCGTGGATATCGCCAAAATATCGGACGCTGAGTTGCGCGAGGTGCGCAGGAAAAAGATCGCAATGGTCTTCCAGTCATTTGCGCTAATGCCCCATATGACGGTGTTGGAGAATACCGCGTTTGGTATGGAATTAGCCGGTGCGACAGCGCAGGTGCGCCAGGAAAAAGCGCTGGATGCGTTGCGTCAGGTAGGGCTGGAAAATTACGCGCATGCCTGGCCGGATGAACTCTCTGGCGGTATGCGTCAACGTGTGGGTCTGGCGCGCGCATTAGCGATCAATCCCGATATTTTATTAATGGACGAAGCCTTCTCGGCGCTCGACCCATTAATTCGCACGGAAATGCAGGATGAACTGGTAAAACTGCAAGCGAAACATCAACGCACCGTGGTGTTTATTTCCCACGATCTGGATGAAGCCATGCGTATTGGCGATCGCATCGCCATTATGCAAAACGGTGAAGTGGTGCAGGTCGGTACGCCGGACGAGATCTTAAATAATCCGGCCAATGATTATGTGCGTACCTTCTTCCGCGGCGTAGATATTAGCCAGGTGTTTAGCGCAAAGGATATTGCGCGCCGTACACCGGTGGGCTTAATCCGTAAAACGCCGGGCTTCGGCCCGCGTTCCGCGCTGAAAATGCTGCAGGATGACGATCGTGAATACGGTTATGTCGTCGAACGCGGCAATAAATTTGTCGGCATTGTGTCCATCGACTCCCTGAAAGCGGCCTTAGGGCAAAATCTGGGTATCGATGCGGCGTTAATTGACTCTCCGCTCGCGGTAGAGGCCGAAACGCCGCTTAGCGAGTTGCTCTCCCATGTCGGGCAAGCGCCCTGCGCTGTCCCGGTCATCGGTGAAGAACAACAGTACGTGGGCATCATCTCAAAACGGATGCTGCTACAGGCTTTAGATCGCGAGGGGGCAAACAATGGCTGATGCAAATAACCCGTGGGATAGCGCGCCAGCGGCAGACAGCGCGGCGCAATCCGCCGACGCCTGGGGCGGCGGCGCTTCATCGGCTCCCGCCAGTGGCGGCGGTGCAGACTGGCTAAACAGCGCTCCGGCGCCTGCGCCGGAACATTTCAACATTATGGATCCGTTCCATAAGACGCTGATCCCGCTGGACAGTTGGGTAACACAGGGGATCGACTGGGTGGTGGTGCATTTCCGTCCGCTGTTCCAGGGGATCCGCATTCCGGTGGATTACATTCTCAGCACGTTCCAGCAGCTGTTGCTGGGTATGCCTGCGCCAGTGGCGATCATTGTTTTCTCGTTGATCGCCTGGCAGATGAGCAGTGCGGGAATGGGCGTTGCCACGCTGGTGTCGCTGATCGCCATTGGCGCGATTGGTGCCTGGTCACAGGCAATGGTCACGCTGGCGCTGGTGCTGACCGCACTGCTGTTTTGTGTGGTCATCGGCCTGCCGCTGGGGATCTGGCTGGCACGCAGCCAGCGCGCGGCGAAAATTATCCGTCCGTTGCTGGATGCCATGCAAACCACCCCGGCGTTTGTTTACCTGGTGCCGATTGTGATGTTGTTCGGCATCGGCAACGTGCCGGGGGTAGTGGTAACGATTATCTTCGCCCTGCCGCCGGTGGTGCGACTGACGATCCTCGGCATTAACCAGGTGCCGGCCGATTTGATTGAAGCGTCGCGCTCATTTGGCGCCAGCCCGCGACAAATGTTGTTTAAAGTGCAATTACCACTGGCCATGCCCACCATTATGGCGGGAATTAACCAGACGTTGATGCTTGCCCTCTCCATGGTAGTGATCGCCTCGATGATCGCCGTCGGCGGGCTTGGCCAGATGGTACTTCGCGGTATTGGTCGTCTTGATATGGGGCTGGCTACCGTTGGCGGCACAGGGATTGTGATCCTCGCCATTATTCTCGACCGCCTGACGCAGGCTGTCGGCCGCGATGCCCGCAGTCGGGGTAATCGCCGCTGGTATCAGACCGGCCCGCTGGGTCTGCTGACCCGGCCATTCACCCGCTAATCCTGCTGCCCGGTGCAACACGCGCCGGGCGTCCAGTGTCCCACCTGAAAATAAGGAACAACGATGCGACATAGCGTACTTTTTGCCACAGCGTTCGCCACCCTTGTCTCCACCAGCACGTTCGCCGCAGAGGCTGAACTGCCCGGCAAAGGCATCACCGTGCAACCTTTTCAAAGCACCATTTCGGAAGAAGCCTTCCAGACCCTGCTGGTGAGCCGCGGGCTGGAAAAACTCGGCTACACCGTCAATAAACCGAGCGAAGTGGACTACAACGTCGGTTACACCTCGCTTGCCGCAGGCGATGTGACCTTCACCGCCGTAAACTGGCAGCCGCTGCATGACGATATGTATGCCGCAGCCGGAGGCGACAAGAAGTTCTACCGTGAAGGCACTTTCGTTACCGGCGCGGCGCAAGGTTACCTGATCGATAAGAAAACGGCTGAGCAGTATCACATTAAAAGTATCGATCAGTTGAAAGATCCGAAAATCGCCAAACTGTTCGACACCAATGGCGACGGTAAAGCGGACCTGACCGGCTGCACACCAGGCTGGGGCTGCGAAGCGGTGATTAATCACCAGATTGATGCCTATGGTTTGAGCAACAATGTGGTGCATAACCAGGGTAACTACGCGGCAATGATGGCTGACACCATTACCCGCTATAAAGAAGGCAAACCGATCCTGTACTACACCTGGACACCGTACTGGGTGAGCGATGTGTTGAAACCGGGTAAAGATGTGGTCTGGTTGCAGGTGCCGTTCTCGTCTCTGCCGGGCGAGCAGAAAGATATCGATACCAAACTGCCGAACGGCATGAACTATGGCTTCCCGGTCAACACCATGCATATCGTGGCGAACAAAGCCTGGGCGGAGAAAAACCCGGCTGCGGCGAAACTGTTCTCAGTAATGAAACTGCCGATTGCCGACATCAACGCGCAGAATGCGATGATGCATGCGGGCAAAGCGTCGGAAGCGGATATTCAGGGTCATGTTGATGGTTGGATCAAAGCCCACCAGCAGCAGTTTGATGGCTGGGTGAAAGAGGCGCTGGCCGCGCAGAAGTAAGGTGTTTTTCCCCTCACCCTAACCCTCTCCCCAAGGGAGAGGGGACAGATCGAGCCCCTATAACTTCTTGCTCTCCCCTTTGTGCGGATGCAGAAGTAAGGTGTTTTTCCCTCACCCTAACCCTCTCCCCAAGGGAGAGGGGACAGATCGAGCCCCTATAACTTTTTGCTCTCACCTTTGTGCGGATGCAGAAGTAAGGTGTTTTTCCCTAACCCTCTCCCCAAGGGAGAGGGGACAGATCGTGCCCCTATAACTTCTTGCTCTCCCCTTTGTGCAGAGCGTGCAGACCGCACATATTTTTATTCCCCCTCTCCCCTTTGGGGAGAGGGCCGGGGTGAGGGGAATGCCTTTCACCGCACGTTCCGACACGCGATCTCCCTCACAAATTCCTATCCATTGGTTATGATGAATTTCTGACAACATCTTGAGCAGACTCATCATTCTTATGACCAAACCAAACCAGGGCCTGAGCCCGGCGCTGATTGCGCTAATGTCTGTCGCGACCGGTCTTGCCGTCGCCAGCAACTATTATGCGCAACCGCTGCTTGACACCATTGCCCGAGCCTTTTCGCTCTCGCCGAATCAGGCCGGCTTTATTGTTACCGCCGCCCAACTCGGTTATGCCGCCGGCTTACTGTTCCTGGTGCCGCTTGGCGACATGTTTGAACGCCGCAAACTGATTGTGGTGATGACGCTGCTTGCCGCAGGCGGAATGCTTATCACCGCCAGCAGCTCCTCACTGGCGCTGATGATCCTGGGGACCGCGCTGACGGGTCTGTTCTCGGTAGTGGCTCAGATCCTCGTGCCGCTGGCGGCGACGCTCGCCACCCCGGATAAACGAGGTAAAGTGGTGGGCACCATCATGAGCGGCCTGTTGCTGGGTATTCTGCTGGCGCGAACGGTTGCCGGGTTGCTTGCCAGTCTCGGCGGCTGGCGCACCGTCTACTGGGTCGCCAGCGTATTAATGGTGTTGATGGCACTGGCGCTGTGGCGCGGTCTGCCAAAGGTCAAACAGGACACGCACCTCAATTACCTGCAACTGCTCGGGTCGGTGTTTACCCTGTTTGCCGGCGATAAACTGCTGCGCACCCGCGCCATGCTGGGTTGTCTGAGCTTTGCGAACTTCAGTATCTTGTGGACGTCGATGGCGTTTTTACTTGCCTCGCCGCCGTTTCACTTCTCTGAAGCGGTGATTGGCTTGTTTGGCCTGGTCGGCGCGGCTGGTGCATTAGGCGCACGGCAGGCAGGCGGGCTGGCGGACAGAGGAAAATCGCATCTCACCACGACCGGCGGTCTGATCCTGTTGCTGCTGTCGTGGGTGGCCATCTGGCTCGGTCACAGCTCGGTTATCGCGCTGATAATGGGCATTATTGTGCTGGATCTCACGGTACAGGGCGTGCATATCACCAACCAGACGGTGATTTACCGCGTCAAGCCCGATGCGCGTAATCGCCTGACCGCCGGGTATATGACCAGCTACTTTATTGGCGGTGCGGCGGGTTCACTGATCTCCGCGTCTGCCTGGCAGCATGCCGGATGGCGCGGCGTTTGCGCGGCAGGCAGTCTGCTTGCAGTGGTAAATCTGCTGGTGTGGTGGCGAGGATTTCACCGTCAGGAGGCTGCGATGTAAGCAACCGCCCACGTTTCGCGGTTTCGGAGAAAAACCGGGGTGTTAAGGAGCGCCTTAGTCTGTTAAGGTTAAGGGACTTGTTTATCCCGGTTATATTAACGTGGGTGATATATAACAAACACTATGGATAGCTCAGCAACACCAACAGACGTCAGTGCCGTGAGTACGGCCACGTTACAGGAAGGTATCAAAGACAGTCTTCCCATCGTATTAAGTTACGTTCCAGTTGCGTTTGCTTTCGGCATGAATGCCACCAAACTCGGTTTTACTCCCCTCGAAAGCGTCTTTTTCTCCTGCATTATTTATGCAGGCGCCAGCCAGTTTGTGATCACCACGATGCTTGCCGCTGGTAGCGCCTTATGGGTCGCCGCACTGACCGTCATGGCGATGGACGTCCGCCACGTGCTGTATGGCCCGTCGCTGCGCAGCCGTATTTTGTCCCCTCTCAAAAAACCCAAAACCGCGATCTGGGCCTTTGGTCTGACGGACGAAGTTTTTGCCGCCGCCACCGCTAAACTGGTGCGCGATAATCGCCGCTGGAGCGAAGAGTGGATGATCGGCATCGCCTTCTGCTCGTGGTTTTCGTGGGTATTGGGCACCGTGCTGGGCGCGTTTTCCGGTAGCGGCTTACTGGAAGGCTATCCGGCGGTGGAGTCGGCGCTGAGTTTTATGTTACCCGCATTATTTATGAGCTTTCTGCTGGCGTCGTTCCAGCGGAAACAAGCCCCCGCCGTCACAGCAGCACTGCTTGGCGCGTTGGCTGGTGTCACGCTGTTTTCGATCCCGGCGGCCATTCTGGCCGGGATCGTCGCCGGTTGTCTGACCGCGCTGGTGCAAGCGTTTTACCAGGGAACGCCCGATGAGTCCTGACGTGCTGTTCCTCGGATTACTGGTTGGCGGGGTAAATTTTTTATTCCGCTACCTGCCCCTGCGCATCCGCGCCGCACAGTCTCGCCCGGCGAGACGCGGCGTGACTGCCGTGCTGCTCGACACCATCGGTATTGCGTCTATCTGCGCTTTACTGGTGGTCTCCTGCGTGCCGGAAATCATGACCGATAGCCGCCGCCTGCTGCCGACGCTGGTGGGTTTCGCGGTGCTCGGCGTGAGTTTCTGGAAAACGCGCAGCATTATTACCCCCACGTTACTGAGCGCGCTTGCGTACGGAATCGCCTGGAAACTGCTGACAGATGTATAGATAAGGCAAATTTATTAGCACAAATAATACATTTACTTTATTTGTCACTGTCGTTACTATATCGACTGCAATTAATGAGGTTATGCCCAAAATGGATAGTTCTTTTACGCCCATTGAACAAATGCTTAAGTTTCGCGCCAGCCGTTATGAGGATTTTCCGTTTCAGGAGATTCTGTTAACACGTCTGTGTATGCATATGCAGGGCAAGTTGCTGGAAAACCGCAACAAAATGTTGAAAGCGCAGGGCATCAACGAAACGCTGTTTATGGCATTAATTACGCTGGAATCCCAGGAAAACCATAGCATTCAGCCGTCTGAACTGAGCAGTGCGCTGGGTTCATCGCGCACCAACGCCACGCGCATCGCCGATGAGCTGGAGAAGCGCGGCTGGATTGAGCGTCGCGAAAGCGACAATGATCGCCGTTGTCTGCACCTGCAACTGACCGATAAAGGTCATGATTTTCTGCGTCAGGTGCTGCCTCCGCAGCATAATTGCCTGCATCAACTCTGGTCTTCTCTCAGCGTCGCTGAAAAAGATCAGCTTGAGCACATCACCCGTAAACTCCTGACACGTCTCGACCAGATGGACGAAGACGACGTCATTCTCGAGGCGTTGCGCTAACGCGATAAGACGCTCGACTATCCAGGATATAAGAATACAGCCAAACTGGCTGGCAGATTTTGCTGCTGGCCTTTTTGGCGAAAACAGGTCGGCATTGCCGATATGAAATAAGAAGATCGTGGAGAAAAGCATGAGCGCAAATGCGGAGAGTCAAACCCCGCAGCAACCGGTCAAAAAGAAAGGTAAACGTAAAGGTGCCCTTCTGCTTCTGACCTTGCTCTTTATTGTTATTGCCGTGGCATACGGGATTTATTGGTTTTTGGTACTGCGTCATTTTGAAGAGACAGATGACGCCTACGTGGCAGGGAACCAGGTACAAATCATGGCGCAGGTATCCGGCAGCGTGACGAAAGTCTGGGCCGACAATACCGACTTCGTCAAACAGGGCGATGTGCTGATCACGCTCGATGCGACCGATGCGCAGCAAGCGTTTGAAAAAGCGCAGACTGGCCTGGCCAGCAGCGTCCGTCAAACCCGCCAGTCCATTATCAACAGCAAGCAGTTGCAGGCGAGCATTGAGCTGAAAAAAACCGCTCTCGCCCAGGCGCAGAGCGACTTTAACCGTCGCGTACCGCTGGGTAGCGCCAACCTGATTGGCCGCGAGGAGCTGCAACATGCCCGTGATGCGGTTGCCAGCGCGCAAGCCGAACTGGATGTGGCGGTGCAGCAGTTTAACGCCAACCAGGCGATCATCCTCGACACCCCTCTGGAAGATCAGCCGGCGGTTAAACAGGCAGCGACCGAAGTGCGTAATAGCTGGCTGGCGCTGCAACGTACCAAAATCGTGAGTCCAATCACCGGTTACGTCTCCCGCCGCGCGGTACAACCTGGCGCGCAGATCAGCCCGACAACGTCCTTAATGGCGGTGGTTCCGGCCAGCAACCTGTGGGTGGACGCCAACTTTAAAGAGACCCAGCTTGCGCATATGCGCATTGGTCAGACGGCGACCGTGGTCAGCGATATTTACGGCGACGAGGTGAAATACAGCGGTAAAGTTGTCGGGCTTGATATGGGCACCGGCAGCGCCTTCTCGCTGTTGCCTGCGCAGAACGCTACCGGTAACTGGATCAAAGTGGTGCAGCGTTTGCCGGTACGTATTGAGCTGGATGCGAAGCAACTTGCCGATCATCCGCTGCGCATTGGTCTCTCCACGCTGGTGAAAGTGGACACCTCAGAACGTGAAGGTCAGGTGCTGGCAAGCCAGGTTCGCACCAGCCCGGCGTACGAAAGTAACGCCCGGGAAATCAGCCTCGAACCGGTCAATACGTTGATCGATAACATCGTGAAAGCCAACGCCGGTTAATCTGAGGTGAGTGCAATGCAACAGAAACCGCTGGAAGGCGCGCAACTGGTCATTATGACCATTGCGCTATCGCTCGCGACCTTCATGCAGGTGCTGGACTCCACCATCGCTAACGTTGCTATTCCGACTATCGCCGGGAACCTTGGTTCATCACTGAGCCAGGGGACCTGGGTTATCACCTCATTTGGGGTGGCGAACGCCATCTCGATCCCGATCACCGGCTGGCTGGCAAAACGCGTCGGGGAAGTGAAACTGTTCCTCTGGTCTACCGTAGCGTTTGCCATCGCTTCCTGGGCGTGCGGCATGTCGAACAGCCTGAGTATGCTGATCTTCTTCCGCGTGATTCAGGGGATTGTCGCCGGGCCGCTGATCCCGCTGTCGCAGAGCCTGCTTTTAAGCAACTACCCGCCAGCAAAGCGGTCGATTGCGCTGGCGCTTTGGTCAATGACGGTGATTGTCGCACCAATCTGCGGGCCGATCCTCGGCGGGTATATCAGTGATAATTACCACTGGGGTTGGATCTTCTTCATCAACGTGCCGATCGGCATTGTGGTGGTGCTGATGACCCTGCAAAGCCTGCGCGGCCGGGAAACCCGTACGGAACAGCGCCGGATCGATGGCGTCGGTCTGGCATTGCTGGTGATTGGTATCGGTAGCTTGCAGGTGATGCTCGACCAGGGTAAAGAGCTGGACTGGTTCAACTCCACGGAGATTATCGTCCTGACGATTGTCGCCGTGATTTCGATAAGCTTCCTTGTGGTCTGGGAGCTGACCGACGAAAACCCGATAGTCGATTTGTCGCTATTCAAGTCGCGCAACTTTACCATCGGCTGTTTGTGCATCAGCCTTGCCTACATGCTCTATTTCGGCGCGATTGTCCTGCTGCCGCAGTTGTTGCAGGAGGTCTATGGCTATACCGCCACATGGGCGGGCCTGGCGTCCGCGCCGGTCGGGGTGATCCCGGTGCTGCTATCGCCGATCATCGGGCGTTTTGCCCATAAGCTGGATATGCGCCGTCTGGTCACTTTCAGTTTTATTATGTACGCGGTGTGCTTCTACTGGCGTGCGTATACGTTCGAGCCGGGGATGGATTTTGGCGCGTCCGCGTGGCCGCAGTTTATTCAGGGCTTTGCGGTGGCGTGCTTCTTTATGCCGCTGACGACCATCACTCTGTCTGGTTTGCCACCGGAGCGTCTGGCGGCGGCATCGAGTCTGTCGAACTTTGCGCGTACGCTGGCGGGCTCCATCGGGACGTCAATCACCACAACCTTGTGGACCAACCGTGAGTCGATGCACCATGCGCAGCTTACGGAGTCGGTGAATCCGTATAACCCGAATTCGCAGGCGATTTATGATCAACTGCAAGGTATGGGCATGTCGCAACAGCAAGCATCCGGCTGGATTGCACAGCAGATCACGAACCAGGGGCTGATTATCTCCGCTAACGAGATTTTCTGGTTCTCCGCCGGGGTGTTCCTGATCCTGCTCGGCCTGGTCTGGTTTGCGAAACCACCGTTTGGCGCTGGCGGTGGCGGCGGTGGCGCGCACTAAGTTGTAAACAGACTTATAAACAGGGATCTGCGGATCCCTTTTTTATTATCACAATTTCTGGTGGTGGTTTTGTCACCATCATGCCTGTGTCTTTACGCCGTTTCGAAATCTTCCCTTTACCTTTAGCCAGTTCTGAATGCTTCTCGCAGAAAGTAAAACCGCCTCCAAAGAGGCGGTTCGCTTTACGACAGGCACGGCGGCACAGACTAGATGTGCAACTCCTGCAGTTTCTCTTTCGGCAGGGCCAGCTCTTCGTTGCTGTTGACGCGAACATCGCGATCGAGGATATGACGCGCAATGTCCTGTGCTTCTTCCAGCGAGTGCATCAGGTAGGTGCCGCACTGGTAAACGTTCAGTTCCGGGATCTGATTCTGTTCTTTAACCTTGAGTACATCAGCCATTGCCGCTTTCCATGCATCGGCAACGCGCTGCTCGTCCGGTGTGCCGATCAGACTCATGTAGAAGCCCGTACGGCAGCCCATCGGGGAGATATCAATGATCTCAACGCCATTGCCGTTGAGATGGTTACGCATAAAACCCGCAAACAGATGCTCCAGAGTATGAATGCCTTTTTCCGGCATAACTTCTTTATTGGGCACGCAGAAACGCAGGTCGAATACGGTAATGGTGTCGCCATGCGGCGTGTCCATGGTCTTAGCAACACGGACAGCAGGGGCTTCCATACGGGTATGATCGACAGTGAAGCTATCCAACAATGGCATTTAGTCACCTCCGATAGTGATTTTTTAAAAATAAAATGAACTCTTTTTTCCCATGCGAGTCTGAGTATATGAAAGACGCGCATTTGTTATCATCATCCCTGATTTTCAGAGATGAAATTTTGGCCACAGCAATGTGGCCTTTTTCTTTTCTGTCAGGCGTGCCGCGCTAAAAGCGCGTCGAAAGACTCGGTATCACCGGCTTCCACTTCCTGCTGACGCGCCAGCGACGCTTTGCATTCGGCGATAAAATCTTCCTCATGCAGCACTTCCAGCGGCTCTTCACGCAACTGAGAACGATACTGATCGCCCAGTGCCTTACCTGTTCCACCGATCCCATTATCGATCATAGAGCGCAAAATGCGCGCTGAGAACGTTAATTCCGGATCGTCAAAGCTGGCGACCAACTGGTCACATACGTTTTCGTACTCTTTGCCACCGTACACGCCATCCAGCGTCTGCGCCACACGTTTCAGATCGAGGAACAGGTCTTTGCCGACCTGGGCAAGCGGGAACTGCGCGGTCTCACAGCCCATTCCCAACGTAAGGCCCGGTTTGCGTCCTTCCAGGATCACACGGTTCCAGTTTTTACGCGTACACAGCAGTTCGTCGCTGCTCATTTCCGGCGCATCAGCCAGCACGCACCAGACCATAAACAGATCGAGGAAGCGCACCTGTTGCTCATCGACGCCGATCGCCGTGAACGGGTTAATGTCCAGCGAACGCACTTCGATATACTCAATGCCGCCACGCAGCAGCGCATCCGACGGCGTTTCACCGCTGCGGGTCACGCGTTTCGGACGAATTGGCGCGTACAGCTCATTTTCAATCTGCAGAATATTGGTATTGATTTGCAGGTACTTGCCCTCTTTCTGCAAACCAATTTTGGCGTACTCTTCAGAAGGCGTTTTAATCGCGCGTTTCAGCGCCACCACATAATCGTGCAGATTATTGAAGGTGATGCCGAGGTTACTTTGCGACTTGTTGGTGTAACCGAGGTCGCTCAAACGCAGAGACGTTGCATAGGGCAAATAGTACATGCCATTCGGCGTTTTCTCGAACGGCAGCGTGGTCGGTTTCCCTTGCAGGAACGACGAGCAAATCGCCGGAGAAGCGCCAAACAGATACGGGATCACCCAACCAAAGCGGTAATAGTTACGGATCAGGCGGAAATAACCGTCTGATACCGTTTCTTTATCGGTGCTGCCGCCTTTTGCTTCCCAGAATGCCATCGGCAATGAGAAGTTGTAATGCACGCCGGATATGGTTTGCATCAGCGCGCCATAACGGTTTTTCAGCCCTTCGCGATAGAGGGTTTTCAGGCGGCCGATATTTGAGGTGCCGTACTGGGCCAGCTCAATATCCTGACCGTCTTTGATATAGCACGGCATACTCAGCGGCCACATACGCTCGTCGCCAATCTGGCGGGCGGTGTAGCGATGAATATCGCGCATGATCGTTAACATATGATCGATGTCGCCCTCTACCGGCGTAATAAACTCCAGCAGCGCTTCGGCAAAATCGGTGGTGATCCATTTATGGGTTAATGCAGAGCCAAGCATTGCCGCATGGCTGGTCGTCGCCAGAGAACCGTCCGCATTAACGCGTAACGTTTCACGCTCAAGGCCACGTTGAATGCCTTTAAGCGCCTGAGGATGTTTTTCCAGCCAGGACAACGCCTGAGATACGTCCGGGATCAAATTGACCTCCCGCCTGTAATAATCATTTTATTAAGCATAATTGTAATGGTTGACGATTAAAGGTCACTCACTCAATCCAATTAGTGCCACCACGTCATACCCTGCAGCGTTACGCTGGCAATAGCCACATAGCGCAACGCTTTTCCAAGGCACAGAAAAATCAGTACTGGCCCCCACGAGAGGCGCATCCATCCCGCCAGCAGGCACAGTAAGTCGCCTATAACAGGCGCCCAGCTCAACAGCAATGCAGCCGCGCCATAGCGTTTGAGCCAGCCAGTCGCTTTTTCCTGCCAGCGTGAGGTTTTACGCTGCGGAAAGAAACGCCCAAGAATAACGTTAGTCAGCCCTCCAAGGCTATTACCCATTGTTGCTATTACAACAAGAAGCCAGGGCTGACTGACGTGAGAAAGCAGCATGGTCACCAACACCACCTCGGAATTGCCCGGCAGAAGCGTGGCGCTGAGAAAGCTGCTGGCAAACAACGAAAAAAGCGACAGCGCGTCACTCACCGTAAGCGAACATCCACGACGTCCATTCCGGCCGCTCGCGCCGCCTGAATGCCAAAATCCGCATCTTCAAACACCACGCACTGTGTTGCTTCAACGCCCATTCGCTCAGCGCAGAGCAGAAACGTATCCGGTGCTGGTTTATGATGTTGAACGTGATCGGCGGCAACGACCGCATTGAAATAGTGCCGCAGGCCAAGATGCGCGAGTAAGGCTTCTGCGATAGCGCTTTCGCTGCCCGTGCCGACAGACAGTGGGCGACGCCCGTGCCATTCCTTTACCACCTCAATCAGCGGTAAAGGGCGCACAGAATCCAACAGCATTGCTTTTACCGCTGCCGTTTTTTCTTGTGCGAGAAGATGAGGATCAAGATCGCCCTGATTGGCTTCAATAATCGATTGTGCAATACGCCACGTCGGCGAACCGTTCAACCCGACCATTGCCTGCTCATCAAAGCGCATCCCGTAACGCGCCAGCACTTCACGCCAGGCCTTACGATGAGTGGGTTCAGTATCCAGGATGGTGCCATCCATATCAAAAATCAGCCCTGCATAACGGTCGTACATCGTGTTCTCACAAACTGGATAACAGGTGATTACTTTAGCGTAAACAGGGATTTTTGTCGCTGCCAGTGCATAACAGACAAATTGAGCAAAAATGAAATCGGGTATGGGGTAGCGATATCAGGAGGCGATAGTTTTGAGAGGAGATGGTGCTTGCGGTCAGGACCGCTAACCTTGAGAAAATAAACCTGCTGTTGTCTCGCAGAAGATGGTGCATCCGGGAGGATTCGAACCTCCGACCGCTCGGTTCGTAGCCGAGTACTCTATCCAGCTGAGCTACGGATGCATCGGGAAAACTTTATTTACAACGCAGATTCAGTACTTACAACTTCATCATACTGAACAAGATGGTGCATCCGGGAGGATGACTCGTCTTTCGACTCGCCCTTCGGGCCGTTGCTAAAGCAACGTTATCCTTCCTGGTGCTTGCGGTCAGGACCGCGAACCCTGAGAAAACAAACCTGCTGTTATCTCGCAGAAGATGGTGCATCCGGGAGGATTCGAACCTCCGACCGCTCGGTTCGTAGCCGAGTACTCTATCCAGCTGAGCTACGGATGCATCGGGAAAACTTTATTTACAACGCAGATTCGGTGCTTACGACTTCATCATACTGAGCAAGATGGTGCATCCGGGAGGATTCGAACCTCCGACCGCTCGGTTCGTAGCCGAGTACTCTATCCAGCTGAGCTACGGATGCATCGGAAAAACTTGCTTTACAACGCTGATTCAGTGCCGCGTTACCTCGCCACACTGAGCAAGATGGTGCATCCGGGAGGATTCGAACCTCCGACCGCTCGGTTCGTAGCCGAGTACTCTATCCAGCTGAGCTACGGATGCAAAATGGCGGTGAGGCGGGGATTCGAACCCCGGATGCAGCTTTTGACCGCATACTCCCTTAGCAGGGGAGCGCCTTCAGCCTCTCGGCCACCTCACCACACGCCTCTTTCGAGTGCTTCGAAGAACTTGTTAAGAGCTCATCGTCGCTGCGTGGCGCACATATTACTTTCTGGGTCTTATAAGTCAAACACTTTTTCCTGCCCCTGAATCGTTTGCACACTTCGCAGACAATTAGCCTGTAAAAAGCCCAAAAAGGATGTTTTATCAGCAGAATTTCCACCGTACCGCTGAGAAAAACCGACAAGAACGCAGACGTAAAAAACGGCAGGTAACGACAAAATCGGGACGAGTGAAATAAAAAGGCAACGAAACAGCGGGAGAATCAGGAGGAGGTGTTGCGTCTCGCCGGGGAACAGCGAGACGCGATAATTGCATCAGTAATTTGACTGCTGTGATTTTTCAGCCTGGATACGCTGGTAGATCTCTTCACGGTGAACGGAAACTTCTTTAGGAGCGTTAACGCCAATGCGCACCTGGTTTCCTTTAACGCCTAATACAGTCACAGTGACCTCATCCCCAATCATGAGGGTTTCACCAACTCGACGAGTCAGAATCAGCATTCTTTGCTCCTTGAAAGATTAAAAGAGTCGGGTCTCTCTGTATCCCGGCATTATCCATCATATAACGCCAAAAAGTAAGCGATGACAAACACCTAAGTGTAAGCAGTCACGGCATTACATTCTGTTAAACCTAAGTTTAGCCGATATACAAGACTTCAACCTGACTTTCTTGTTATCACTAGCGTAGTGGCAATAACGCCATAACGGCAAAGTTATGGCGTCTGCTTTCGCTTTGTAATTATGACAGTTTAGCGCTTACCCACTCTTTAACGCTGGAGAGCGCTGCTGGAAGCGCGGCCGCGTCGGTACCGCCGGCTTGCGCCATATCCGGACGTCCGCCGCCTTTACCCCCGACCTGCTGGGCAACCATGCCAATCAATTCCCCTGCTTTCACACGGTCGGTCACATCCTTCGACACACCTGCTATCAGAGAAACTTTTCCTTCGGCCACGGTGGCAAGAACAATAACTGAAGCACCCAACTGATTCTTCAGATCGTCCACCATGGTACGCAGCATCTTCGGCTCGACGTCTGCCAGCTCGCTGACCAACAGTTTCACGCCGTTGAGATCGATAGCTTTACCGGACAGACTTGCGCTTTCCTGCACGGCCGCCTGTTCCTTAAGCTGCTGCAATTCTTTTTCCAGCTGACGGGTACGCTCAATCACGGTGCGTACTTTGTCGCTGAGGTTCTGGCTATCGCCTTTCAGCAACTGCGCAATGTCGTGCAACTGATCGCTCTGCGAATGCAGGCTGGCGATAGCGCCTTCGCCGGTCACCGCTTCAATACGACGCACACCTGCCGCCGTACCGGACTCAGACACAATGCGGAACAGACCAATATCACCCGTGCGGGAAGCATGCGTACCGCCACACAGTTCGGTGGAGAAATCGCCCATGCTCAACACACGCACGCGCTCATCATATTTCTCGCCAAACAGCGCCATTGCACCGTTCGCTTTCGCCGCGTCCAGATCCATGATGTTGGTTTCGATCGGCAGGTTGCGGCGAATTTGCGCATTGACCAGATCTTCCACCGCGCGGATTTCCGCCGGTTTCATGGCTTCGAAATGGGAGAAGTCAAAACGCAACGCTTTGTCATTCACCAACGAGCCTTTCTGCGCAACATGCGTACCCAGGACTTCACGCAACGCAGCGTGCATCAGGTGTGTGGCAGAGTGGTTCAGGCGAATGCGCGCACGGCGTGCTTCGTCAACTTCCGCTTTCACACCATCCCCGACTTTCAGTGAGCCGGTAGTCAGCTTACCGATATGACCAATTGCCTGACCGTATTTCTGTGTATCCTGGACGGAGAAAGCAAAAGCGTTGCCTTTCAGCTCGCCCTTATCCCCCACCTGGCCACCAGATTCCGCATAGAATGGCGTTTCGTTGAGAACAACAACAGCATCCTGACCAGCAGAAATTGCGTTAACCGGTTTACCATCAACAAACAGCGCCGTGACTTTGCCGTTCAGTTCCAGATGGTCGTAACCTTTAAATTCAGAGCTACCATCAACGCGGATCATCGCATTGTAGTCTGCGCCAAAACCGCTGGACTCGCGCGCACGGCGGCGCTGCTCTTCCATTGCGGCTTCAAAGCCAGCTTCATCAACTTTGATATTGCGCTCACGGCACACGTCCGCCGTCAGATCAACCGGGAAGCCGTAGGTGTCGTACAAGCGGAAGGCCGTTTCGCCATCCAGCGTATCGCCTTTCAGCTTCGCCAGCTCTTCATCGAGCAGTGCCAGACCGCGTTCCAGCGTGCGGGCAAACTGCTCTTCTTCGGTTTTCAGCACCTGCTCGACCTGTGCCTGCTGACGCTGCAAATCTTCACCGGCAGAGCCCATCACGGCAACCAGCGGGCCAACCAGTTTATAGAAGAAGGTGTCCTTCGCGCCCAGCATATTGCCATGGCGGATTGCGCGACGAATGATGCGACGCAGCACATAGCCACGGTTTTCGTTCGACGGGATCACGCCGTCTGCAATCAGGAATGCGCAAGAACGGATATGGTCAGCGATAACGCGCAGCGACTTGTTGCTCAAATCCGTCGCGCCAGTCACCTTCGCCACCGCCTGAATCAACTTCACGAACAGGTCGATTTCGTAGTTGGAGTTCACATGCTGCAATACCGCGGCAACACGTTCCAGACCCATACCGGTATCCACTGACGGTTTTGGCAGCGGTTCCATGGTGCCATCGGCCTGGCGGTTGAACTGCATAAAGACGATGTTCCAGATTTCGATGTAGCGATCGCCGTCTTCTTCCGGGCTACCCGGAGGGCCACCCCAAATGTGATCGCCGTGATCGTAGAAAATCTCGGTGCACGGACCGCACGGACCGGTATCGCCCATCTGCCAGAAGTTGTCAGACGCATACGGTGCGCCTTTATTATCGCCGATGCGAATAATACGTTCGCGCGGGATACCCACTTCTTTTTCCCAGATTTCGTAGGCTTCATCGTCTGTTTCGTACACCGTCACCCACAGACGTTCTTTCGGCAGGTTGAACCAGTTTTCACCGGTCAGCAGTTCCCATGCGTACTGGATAGCATCATGTTTGAAGTAGTCGCCGAAGCTGAAGTTGCCCAGCATTTCGAAGAAGGTGTGATGACGCGCGGTGTAACCGACGTTTTCCAGATCATTGTGTTTACCGCCTGCACGAACGCAACGCTGTGCAGTGGTAGCGCGGGAATAATTACGTTTGTCGAGCCCAAGGAATACGTCCTTGAACTGGTTCATCCCGGCGTTGGTAAACAGCAAAGTCGGGTCGTTATTCGGCACCAGGGAGCTGCTGGCAACTACCTGATGTCCCTTGCTATGGAAAAAATCGAGAAACGCCTGACGGATCTCAGCGGTGCTCTTGCTCATAATTATCCTGAAATCAAGCTAACGAAATGTGGTAACTGGTCGCCGCTATTTGCATAGCTCACGCACCAGCTACTGGAAAAAGTGGGAATAAGATAAGTTTTCTTTACTGCGAAGTAAAATCCCGTATGCGCTCAGTCGGCAAAATTTCGCCAGATTTCCTGAATATCTTCTTGCAGAAAGCCGCGATACAGTAAAAAACGCTGCACTTTCACTTTCGCCACAAACTCGGTCGGCAACGGTTCGCCATATTTACGTAACGCCTGCTCGCGGGCGCTCGCTACCCAGTCAATGTCGCACTCATACATCGCATTTTCACTGACCTGCCGGGCGATGCCTTTCTGATTTAACTCCTGGCGGATACGGGCCGGGCCATAACCTTTGCGGGCGCGGCTGGCAATGAACTGGCGTACAAAGCGCATATCGTCGAGAAAGTGATGCTCCAGGCACCATTCCACTATCTGATCGACCTCTTCCGGCGTGGTATCCAGCGTTTCCGGGCCATTTTTGCTCATTACCGGCGCCGTTAGCTTGCGGCGAAACTCCTGTTCGCTGTGATCACGCATCGCCAGAATACGCATCGCGCGATCGCGCAGGCGTGCAATCGAAGAGCGTCGGGAACTGTTCTCTGACATGACGAAATCCTGTGGTCATAGAAAAGCAAAAGGGCTGCATCAGCAGCCCTTGATTGCGGTTCAGATTATCAGAAATCTTCGTTGGTTTCTTCAACGCCTTCGCCGCTGTCATCCACCGAGAATTCCGCAGAGGAGCTCTGATTACTGAGCAGAATCTCACGCAGTTTTTTCTCGATTTCTTTCGCCGCAGCCGGGTTATCTTTCAGCCAGGTTGTTGCATTAGCTTTGCCCTGGCCGATTTTGTCGCCGTTATAGCTGTACCAGGCACCCGCTTTCTCAATCAGCTTCTCTTTTACGCCGAGATCAACCAGTTCGCCGTAGAAGTTAATGCCTTCACCGTAGAGGATCTGGAACTCAGCCTGTTTAAACGGCGCGGCGATTTTGTTTTTCACCACTTTTACGCGGGTTTCGCTACCGATAACGTTGTCACCCTCTTTTACCGCCCCGATACGGCGGATATCCAGGCGCACGGAAGCGTAGAATTTCAGCGCGTTACCGCCGGTGGTGGTTTCCGGGTTACCGAACATCACACCAATTTTCATACGGATCTGGTTGATAAAGATCAGCAGCGTGTTGGACTGTTTCAGGTTACCCGCCAGCTTACGCATCGCCTGGCTCATCATACGCGCCGCGAGGCCCATGTGAGAGTCGCCGATTTCGCCTTCGATTTCCGCTTTCGGCGTCAGCGCCGCAACGGAGTCGACCACCAGTACGTCAACCGCACCGGAACGCGCCAGCGCGTCACAGATCTCCAGAGCCTGTTCACCGGTATCCGGCTGAGAACACAGCAGGTTGTCGATATCAACGCCCAGTTTGCGGGCATAAACCGGGTCCAGCGCATGTTCAGCGTCGATAAACGCACAGGTTTTGCCTTCGCGCTGCGCGGCGGCAATCACCTGCAGCGTCAGGGTGGTTTTACCGGAAGATTCTGGCCCGTAAATTTCGACGATACGCCCCATCGGCAAACCGCCAGCACCCAGTGCGATATCCAGAGAGAGCGAGCCGGTAGAGATGGTTTCCACATCCATGGAACGGTCTTCACCCAGACGCATGATGGAGCCTTTGCCGAATTGCTTTTCGATCTGACCCAGTGCGGCTGCAAGCGCCTTTTGTTTGTTTTCGTCGATAGCCATGATTACTCCTGTCATGCAGAGTGAAGCGCGTTACGCCCCGCCGTGAATTACTGTTTTGTTGTCGCAATTATACTGTATGGTCATACAGTATCAAGTGTTTTGTAGAAAATGTTGCCACAGGGTTTGCAACGCATAAGCCGTCGCCTGTCGACGCACCGCTTCACGGTCCCCCTGGAAGCATTCGCGTCGGGTGATCCCTTCTCCGCGCGCGCTGGCGAAACCAAACCAGACGGTGCCAACCGGTTTCGCCTCGCTGCCGCCGTCCGGCCCGGCAATCCCGCTGACCGACACCGCGAAATCGGCGCGCGCGGCTTTCAGCGCGCCAATCGCCATTTCCACCACCACCGGCTCGCTAACTGCCCCATGCGCGTCCAGCGTCGCGGCCTGCACGCCGATCATTTGCGATTTCGCTTCATTACTGTAGGTGACAAAACCGCGCTCAAACCAGGCGGAGCTGCCGGCGATATCGGTGATCGCTTTCGCTATCCACCCGCCCGTGCAGGACTCGGCGGTCGTAAGCGTAGCGCCGCGCGCCTGTAGCGCCCGTCCGACACGTTCGCTCAGTTGCATTAATTCACTGTCCGTCATGATGGCTCCTGTGCGTCAAAAATCGTGGCGGAAAAGATACCACTTTCAGCACAAAGATGGGGATGGGTTAACGAATTTACGAGGACGCTTCAGAAATATTTGCTTCATGCGGAGGACAGCGCGAACCCACAGGCCCGGCAAGCGTGAGCATTGCCGGATGGCGGCGTCCGGGCGCGCCATCCGGCCATGCGAGGTTATTTCATGCTATTCGCAATGGTATCAACATTATGGCGGAATGCTTTCTGGTAGGTATCCGCCACACCCCCTTTGGCGCTCAACGCTTCCGGGTAGAGTTCACCGCCCGGTTGCGCGCCCGTGGCGCTGGCAATCTGTTTCACCAGGCGCGGATCCAGCTGGTTTTCCATAAACCACACTTTTACACCATCGGCTTTGATCTGTTGGATCAGAGACGCCACCTGCGCTGCGCTGGCCTCGCTTTCAGAAGAGAGCCCCTGCGGCGCCATAAATTCAACGTCATAAGCACGGGCAAAGTAGCCGAAAGCGTCATGACTGGTCAGTACTTTACGCTTCGCTTGCGGAATGGCGCTAAAACGCCCTTTCGCCCAGCTATCCAGCTGTTTTAACTCAGCAATATAGCGTTGACCGGATGCGTTCAATGCCGCTTCATCAGCCGGGTCGGCTTTCACCAGCGCAGCGAGAATATTTTGTGCATACAGTGCGCCATTAGCGGCGCTGTTCCACGCATGCGGGTCGGTCACCGTTGCGCCATCTTCTTCCAGCGTATGGGTTGTAACCCCTGTGGATGCCACAACAAGCTGGCCTTTAAAGCCAGACGCTTTGACCAACCTGTCCAGCCAGCCTTCCAGCCCGAGTCCGTTGACCACCACCACATCGGCTTTGTTAAGCAATGCGCTATCTTTCGCCGACGGTTCAAAAGTGTGCGGGTCACCATCCGGCCCGACCAACGTCGTCACCTTGACATGATCGCCGCCCACCTGCTGCGTGATGTCACCAAGAATCGAAAAGCTGGTCACCACATTGAGGGTTTTTGCCATTGCCCCCTGCGCGATTACGCTCAACGCGAGCGCCAGTATCACCCCTGTACGTTTCATCATTTCCCCTTGCTAAGTTAACAGTGTGCGCAGGCTGTGAGCCAGCCCGCTGCGCGTGCCGAATAAAATGGAAAAAAAGAAGATGATGCTGGCCGTCAGCACAATCGACGGACCGGCAGGTAAGCCCGCGCTCCAGGACAAACTTAATCCCAGCCAGGCGCAGACCGCGCCGATAGCCGCAGCCAGCAATAACAATCCCGGTAACGTGCGCGCCCAGCAGCGGGCCGCCACGGCGGGCAGCATCATTACACCGACCGCCATTAAGGTACCCAGCACCTGAAATCCGGCCACCAGGTTCAGCACCAGCAACGCCAGAAATAACCCGTGAAACATGCCGGGCACACGGGGCGCATTGACCTGTAAAAAGGCGCTATCGAAGGCCTCACTGACCAGCCCCCGGTAACCCAACGCCAGCACCACCAGCGTCAGGCTGGCAACCCCGGCCACAAAGAGAGCAGCATCGTTGTCCACCGCCAGAATCGAGCCAAACAGCAGATGCAGCAGATCAACGCTGGAGCCACGCAGCGACACCAGTGTCACACCGAGCGCCAGTGAGCCAAGGTAGAAACCGGCGAAACTGGCGTCCTCTTTCAGCGGTGTACGACGGCTAACCCATCCCGCCACCAGCGCCACGACCATCCCGGCGATAAACCCGCCGACGCTCATCGCCAGCAGCGACATGCCATTAAGCAGATACCCCGCCGCAACGCCGGGCAGAATCGCGTGTGATAATGCATCGCCCATCAGACTCATGCGCCGCAACAGCAGAAAAACCCCCAACGCCGTCGTACTGACAGACAGCGCCAGGCACACCACCAGCGCGCGGCGCATAAAACCAAATTCAATAAAAGGCTGGAAAAAGAGATGCCAGATCATGCGCTGTACACCTCTGTTTGCAGCGGCGCGGCATGCGTTGCTCCCCACTGCAGTTGTGGTTCGCCAAGCCGCAAGGTTTGCGGGAAATAACGCGCGACACGCTCGCTGTCGTGGAGCACCGCCAGAAGGGTTTGCCCGCTGCGGTGCATATCAACAATCTGCTCCATCAGTACCTGAGACGTCGCCTCATCAATGCCGGTAAAAGGCTCATCAAGCATCACCAACGGCGCGTTTTGCACCCAAACGCGGGCAAACAGCATGCGCTGAAACTGCCCGCCGGAGAGCGTATCGATCGTTTCCCGCGCCATTGCGGTCAGCCCGACACGCTCAATCCCTTGCGCCACACGGCTGCGCGCTGCGCGGTTCAGCCCGCGAAACAGTGAAACTCGCGGCCAGCAGCCCATGCTCACCACCTCCTGCACCGTCACCGGAAACTGTGACTCCAGCGCATGGCGCTGCGCGAGCCAGCCAATGACAGGACGCCGCTCCGGCCAGCGCAGCACACCGCTGACAGGCGGTAAAAATCCCGCCAGGGTTTTCAGTAGCGTCGATTTTCCACAGCCATTTGCACCAACAATGGCGGTCATGCTGCCGCACGCTATCCGGCCGCACAGCGCCGGGGTAATCGCCTGCCTGTCATAGCCGGCCACCAGGTGGTCAAGTTCAATCATGGTAGCGCCACCGCCCAACAGGTCAGCAGCCAGAGCACCAGCAATAACACCGCCGCCAGCAGCAGCCGCGTCGTGCCGGAAAGGGAAAACAACGTTACGGGAATCATTCATACACCTCATATGTTATAACGTAACAATAATCAGAAGTGATAATGAAGTAAACGGGTGGGCGAAACGGGAGTGCGTCGAAATGTTTCAGTCCCCTCCCGCAGGAGGGGCGCTGAATTAGCGAACCCGCGCCAGCGCAACCGCCTGGCCGAGCTGCCAGACTGCCATTGCGTAGTGGGTGCTGTGGTTGTAACGGGTGATGGTGTAGAAGTTTGGCAAACCGTACCAGTACTCATAACCGGTACCCACATCCAGGCGCAGCAAGCTGGCCTGCTGATGCGTGCCCAGCGGCTGCTGCGGCGTTAACCCGGCAGACGCCAGTTGCCCGATGCTGTAGTTGGTTTTAAAGCCGTTCTCCAGCCCCGGTGCCTGGCCGTTCGCCGGAACAGCGACCAGATCGCCTTTCACCCAGCCATGCTGTTTGAAGTAGTTGGCCACGCTGCCAATGGCATCAACCGGATCCCACAGGTTAATGTGCCCGTCGCCATTAAAATCCACCGCAAACTCCTTATAGGAGGATGGCATAAACTGGCCGTAACCCATTGCGCCTGCGAAAGAGCCTTTCAACTCAAGCGGGTCATCGCTTTCGTCGCGCGCCATCAGCAGGAAAGTTTCCAGCTCGCCGGCAAAGTAATCCGCACGGCGCGGGTAGTCGAAAGCCAGCGTCGCCAGGCCATCGAGAATACGGGTTTTGCCCATCACTCTGCCCCAGCGCGTTTCCACGCCAATAATGCCGACAATGACCTCCGGCGGAACGCCGTACACCATCCATGCGCGGTTCAGCGCATCTTCATATTGATTCCAGAACGCCACGCCGTTTTGCACGTTATCCGGCGTAATAAACTGCTTGCGGTAACGCAGCCAGGCGCCGTTTGGTCCGCTCGGCCCGGCGGTGGTCGGCGCTTGCTTGTCCATCAGGCGTAAGACGTAATCCAGGCGTTTCGCCTGCGAGATAATTTCATGCAGTTGCTGGCGGTCAAAACCGTGCTTGCTCACCATCTGGTCAATAAACCGCTCCGCCGCCGGGTTATTGGCGAAATCACCTCCGGTCATCACAACATTGTGCTGCGGCGCCAGCAAAAAACCGCCGGACGGCGCGGGCGACGATGCAGTCTGCGGGGTTTCGGCAAGAGGGGGTTTACTGCTACAGGCACAGAGCACGACAAACGCAGGCAGCAACGCTGCGTAACAACGCTTCAACATGGGACATCCATTTTAAACGAATTCAGCCAGGAGCAAGTATGGTAAAGCATCTGACCACCGACAAGGAAGCGCCGTAACGCCTGCGCGCACGATCGCACTTCACTTTTTCTCCTGCTATCCCGTATTCATTTAAAACCGTCCTTTCTCGCAATATCTTTCACAATGATCATTTTTTCTTTCATAACGAGATCTAAATAACACATTTCAACCTTTCATCATGATTATGATAGTGCACGGTTAAACAACAAAACGACACCCCTACAGGAGAGAACAATGGAAACCATTACGCATGGTGCCGAGTGGTTCATCGGGCTGTTTCAGAAAGGCGGAGAGGTCTTTACCGGCATGGTGACCGGTATCCTGCCGCTGCTGATAAGCCTGCTGGTGATCATGAACGCGCTCATCAATTTTATTGGCCAACACCGTATCGAAAAATTTGCCCAACGCTGTGCGGGCAATCCGATTGCCCGTTATCTGCTACTGCCGTGTATCGGCACCTTTGTATTTTGTAACCCGATGACGCTCAGTCTCGGGCGTTTTATGCCAGAGAAGTACAAACCCAGCTATTACGCCGCCGCATCGTATAGCTGCCACTCGATGAACGGGTTGTTCCCGCATATCAACCCCGGCGAACTGTTTGTTTACCTTGGCATCGCCAACGGCCTGACCACGCTGGGCCTGCCGCTGGGGCCGCTGGCGGTGAGTTACCTGCTGGTGGGTCTGGTGACCAACTTCTTCCGGGGCTGGATAACGGATCTCACGACCGCCATTTTCGAGAAAAAAATGGGCATTCAACTTGAACAAGACGTCCAACTCGCTGGAGCTACATCATGAGTCGCATCGTTATTGAAAAAGGCGCTGGCGGTTGGGGCGGCCCGCTGCATATCGATGCCAGCGCCGACAAGAAAATCGTCTATATCACCGCAGGCACACGCCCGGCTATTGTCGACAAACTGGCACAACTGACTGGCTGGCAAGCCGTGGACGGCTTTAAAGAGGGCGAGCCGCCGGAATCCGAGATCGGTGTTGCGGTAATTGACTGCGGCGGAACGCTGCGTTGCGGCATCTATCCGAAGCGCCGTATCCCAACCGTCAATATTCACGCCACCGGCAAATCGGGGCCGCTGGCGCAGTACATCATGGAAGATATCTATGTCTCTGGCGTGAAAGAGGAAAATATCTTCCTACAGGGTGAATCCGCCAGCACAACACCATCGCAACAGCCGCGGCAACGTGACTATGACACCAGCAAAAAGATCACCGAGCAGAGCGACGGTTTGCTGGCCAAAGTGGGGATGGGCATGGGTTCAGCGGTCGCCGTCCTGTTTCAGGCCGGGCGCGACACCATTGATACCGTACTGAAAACCATCCTGCCGTTTATGGCCTTCGTCTCGGCGCTGATCGGCATCATTATGGCGTCCGGTCTGGGTGACTGGATCGCCCACGGTCTCGCGCCGCTCGCCAGCCATCCGCTCGGTCTGGTGACGCTGGCGCTGATCTGCTCTTTCCCGCTGCTGTCGCCGTTCCTCGGCCCAGGCGCGGTTATCGCACAGGTGATTGGCGTGCTTATCGGTGTGCAAATCGGTCAGGGACACATTCCGCCGCATCTTGCCCTGCCCGCGCTGTTCGCCATTAACGCACAGGCCGCTTGTGACTTTATCCCGGTAGGCCTGTCGCTGGCGGAAGCCCGCCAGGACACCGTCCGCGTCGGCGTTCCTTCAGTGCTGGTCAGTCGCTTTTTAACCGGTGCGCCCACGGTGCTGATTGCCTGGTTCGTATCGGGTTTCATTTATCAATAAGAGGTGTTCCATGAAGGTGATTTACCAGACCACCATTACCCATATCGGCGACTGCGCAGCCGACGCGCTCAGCGACAATATGCTGATTACCTTCCGTGAAGGCGCGCCTGCGGATGTGGCGGAGTTCTGCTTTATTCACAACCACGGCGAGTTGTCTGGCGCGCTGCGTCCGGGAGCGGAATTCATGCTCGGCGAGCAGCATTATCCGGTCACGGCCGTCGGCGACGTTGCGGAGCAGAATCTGCGTGAGCTGGGCCATATCACCCTGCGTTTCGATGGACAGACGCAGGCCGAATACCCCGGAACGGTGCATGTCGACGGCGTGACGCCGCACGATATCGCCCCCGGTTGCATTTTGAAATTTGTCGCTTAAGTCGTAAGGAGAACTATATGAAACAGGTTGCCGTTGTCATTGGCGGGGGACAAACCCTTGGGGCGTTCCTCTGCCGTGGGCTTGCCGCAGAAGGGTACCGCGTCGCGGTCGTGGATATTCAGAGTGATAAAGCGGCCAATGTCGCACAGGAGATCAACAGCGAGTTTGGCGAAGGCATGGCCTACGGCTTTGGCGCCGACGCCACCAGCGAACAGAGCGTACTGGCGCTGTCACGCGGTGTGGATGAGATCTTTGGTCGTGTGGATTTGCTGGTCTACAGCGCCGGTATCGCCAAAGCGGCGTTTATCAGCGACTTCTCGCTGGGCGATTTCGACCGCTCATTGCAGGTGAATCTGGTGGGCTACTTCCTGTGCGCCCGCGAGTTCGCCAGACTGATGATCCGCGATGGCATTCAGGGGCGCATTATCCAGATCAACTCGAAATCCGGCAAAGTGGGCAGCAAACACAACTCCGGCTATAGCGCGGCAAAATTCGGCGGTGTAGGGCTAACGCAATCGCTGGCGCTGGATCTGGCGGAGTACGGGATTACCGTGCACGCGTTGATGCTCGGCAACCTGTTGAAATCCCCGATGTTCCAGTCGCTTATTCCGCAATACGCCAGCAAACTCGGCATTCCGGCCGAAGAGGTGGAGCAGTTCTATGTGGATAAAGTGCCGTTGAAACGCGGTTGCGACTACCAGGATGTGCTGAATGTACTGATGTTTTACGCCAGCGCCAAAGCCTCTTACTGCACCGGCCAATCGATTAACGTTACCGGCGGGCAGGTGATGTTCTGATGATTGCCCTTATCCGGCCTTATCACAGGCCGGATAAGGCATTAACCGCCATCTGGCGCAGATATAAAGGAGAACACGATGGTTTCAGCCCTGATCACCCTCGCCGTTATTGCCTGGTTAAGCCAGCTTGCCCTTGGCGGCTGGCAAATTCGTCAGTTCAATCACGCGTTCGATGCGCTGTGCCAGCGCGGGCGGGTCGGCGTTGGCCGTTCGGGTGGGCGCTTTAAACCCCGCGTTGTTCTGGCGGTGGCCTTTGATAAACAGGACCGCGTCAGCGACACGCTATTGATGCGCGGCATCACCGTATTCGCGCGTCCGGCGAAAATCGACCGTTTAATTGGCTTAAAACGCGAGGAATTAGAGCCTGATGTGATCTTTCCCCATGATCCTGGCTGTCAGAATGCTCTATTATTAGCGCTTAAAATGAAACATTGATAATTTCGTTGTGAACGCTATTAGCTTGCGAAATTATCATTTCGCAACGTAACGCAGGAAATCAGCGCCAATGAAACCACGTCAGCGTCAGGCGGCTATTCTTGAGCATCTGCAAAAGCAGGGAAAGTGTTCTGTTGAAGAGCTGGCACACCACTTCGACACCACAGGGACGACCATTCGTAAGGATTTAGTTGCGCTGGAGCATTCCGGCGCAGTGATCCGCACCTATGGCGGTGTGGTGCTTAATAAAGACGAAGCCGATCCCCCTATCGATCACAAAACGCTGATCAACACCGTGCAGAAGGGTCTGATTGCCGAAACGGCTGTCGCCTATATCCACGATGGCGACTCCATTATTCTTGACGCGGGCAGCACCGTGCTGCAAATGGTGCCGCTGCTCAGCCACTTCAACAACATCACCGTAATGACCAACAGCCTGCACATTGTGAACGCGCTGTCAGAGCTGGATAACGAACAAACCATCCTGATGCCTGGCGGCACCTTCCGCAAAAAATCCGCCTCATTCCACGGCCAACTGGCGGAAAACGCCTTTGAACATTTCAGTTTCGACAAACTGTTTATGGGCACGGACGGCATCGATCTGAATGCCGGCGTCACCACCTTCAATGAGGTCTTTACCGTCAGCAAAGCCATGTGCAACGCCGCCCGCGAGGTGATCCTGATGGCGGACTCCTCTAAATTTGGCCGTAAAAGCCCCAACGTCGTCTGTAGCCTGGAGAGCGTAGATAAACTGATCACCGACGCCGGGATCCCGGCAGACGTACGCGCCGCGCTGGAAGAGAAAGGGGTCGAAGTGATCATTGCCGGAGAACAACATGAGTGAGTCATTGATTAACGCAGGTCGCCAAACCCTGCTGCTGGAGTTACAGGAAGCCAGCCGCCTGCCGGAAAGGCTGGGCGAGGATTTTGTGCGCGCGGCCGAAACCGTGCTGAACTGCAACGGCAAAGTGATCGTTTCCGGCATCGGCAAGTCCGGGCACATTGGTAAAAAAATCGCCGCCACGCTTGCCAGCACCGGCACGCCTGCCTTTTTCGTGCACCCGGCAGAAGCGCTGCACGGCGATCTCGGTATGGTTGAAAGCCGCGACATTATGCTGTTTATCTCCTATTCCGGCTCGGCAAAAGAGCTGGAGCTGATCCTGCCGCGACTGGAAGAGAAATCCGTAGCGCTGCTGGCGATGACCGGCAAACCCCGTTCGCCGCTGGCGCTGGCCGCCGATGCCGTGCTGGATATTTCCGTTGAGCGCGAAGCCTGCCCGATGCACCTGGCTCCCACCTCCAGCACCGTCACCACCCTGATGATGGGCGACGCACTGGCGATGGCGGTCATGCAGGCGCGAGGTTTCGATGAAGAGGACTTTGCCCGTTCACATCCCGCTGGCGCGTTGGGTGCCCGTCTGCTGAACAAAGTGCATCATTTAATGCGCAAAGATGAACAGGTGCCGCACGTGCAGATGACCACCAGCGTGATGGATGCGATGCTGGAGCTGAGCCGCACCGGTTTGGGTCTGGTTGCGGTATGCGATGAACAACGCCAGGTGCAGGGAGTCTTTACCGACGGCGACCTGCGTCGCTGGCTGGTGGCGGGTGGCGCGCTGAGTACCGGGGTCAACAAAGCGATGACCCGCGGCGGCATTACCCTTACCGCAAACAGCCGTGCCGTCGACGCCAAAGAGCGCCTGATGCAGCGTAAAATCGCCGCCGCGCCCGTGGTGGATGATGCCGGTGTGCTGGTGGGCGCCATCAACCTGCAGGACTTCTACCAGGCCGGTATTCTCTAACCTTTCAGACCCAGACGTTTCGCCAGCCGGTGCAGGTTGGCGACGTCTATCTCCAGCCCACGCGCACTGGCCGCCCAGTTGCCGCCATGCTCCTCCAGCGCGCGGGCGATCAATGCGCGCTGGAAATCATCTGTCGCATCACGCAAGTTCTGCCCGACGGGCAACGACTCCGGTACAGGCTCCGGTGGTGCAGGCTCCTCACTGAGCGCGAAATGGCGGGCTTCCAGCACCACTTCCGCCTGGTTGTGCGTACCGCGCGCCAGCACAATCGCCCGGTGAATCGCGTGCTCCAGTTCACGCACGTTGCCTGGCCAGCGATAGCTCAACAAATGATGCCGCGCGCCAGGGCTTAACACCACGCGCCCGAGCCCCAGCCGCAGGCGGCACTGCTCGCAAAAATACCCCGCCAGCAGGACCACATCCTCCCCGCGCTCGCGCAGCGGCGGCACAGAGAGAGGAAAAACGCTCAGCCGATGGAACAGATCGGCGCGAAAACGCCCGGCCAGCACCTCTTCCCGCAGATCGCGGTTGGTCGCCGCCAGTACCCGCACATCCACGCGCAAACTGCGATCGTCGCCAACCCGCTGAATATCGCCATATTGCAGCACGCGCAGCAGTTTGGCCTGCAACGACAACGACAGCTCGCCAATCTCATCAAGAAACAGCGTACCGTTGTCCGCCATCTCAAATTTACCGCTACGGTTGCTGATAGCCCCGGTAAACGCCCCTTTCACATGACCAAACAGCTCGCTTTCCGCCACGCTTTCCGGCAAGGCGGCGCAGTTCAGATAGATCAACGGGCTGGCGGCACGCGGCGAGCCTTCGTGGATGGCTTTCGCCACCAGCTCTTTACCGGTGCCGGTTTCACCGCTGATCAGCACATTGAGATCGGAGGCCGCCACGATATCGATCTCTTTTTTTAACTGCGTGATCCCCGCCGACAACCCAATCATCTCGCTGTGCGCCGCCTGCTCGAAAGTGGCTGGCGCGCCCGGCAACATGTTCTGGCTCTCCAGTTGCTCAATCAACAGCGCATTGTTCAGCGCCCCGGCCGCCAGTGCCGCAATCAGCCGCAGCTCTTCATCGCTGAAGGTGTCGAACTGATCCGGTGCCATACCATCCAGCGTCAGCGCACCAATCAGGTTCTGCCCGGCAAATAACGGCAGGCCCACGCAGGCATGCACCTTCAGGCTCTCCTGACCGGGGATCAGCCCATCGTAAGGATCCGGCAAATCACTGTCCGCCGGGAATCGCACCACGTCCCCGGCGCGTGCAATGGCCTCCAGCCGCGGGTGCCCTTCCAGCGTAAAACGCCGCCCCAGGACATCCTGCGCCAGCCCGTCAATGGCGAGCGGGATAAACTGCCGAGCCTGGTAGCGCAACAATGCCGACGCATCACACTCCAGCACCTGCCGCAGCGTGGTGATTAACCGCTGGAAACGATCCGCGTGACCAATACCGCTTTGCAGCTCAATGGCGATCCCCGCCAGCACATTCAGCGAAAAACTCATGCTTACCTCACTGTCTTTTTGACAATGCATAGTGTCATATTGACTATTTTTATCATAGTCGTAATGACTATTATTTTTTTGGCGATAAAAACAAAAACCATAAAAATCAATCAACTAAAAACTGGCACACTAATTGATATAGGTCCTGTATCGCATTCATCGCATTAAAGAAAACAGTACAGGACACTTGATATGGCTATTCATGTAAAAAACAACATTCACTGGGTTGGGCAACGTGACTGGGAAGTGCGCGATTTTCACGGTACGGAGTACAAAACGCTGCGCGGCAGCAGCTACAACAGTTACCTGATCCGCGAAGGTAAAAACGTATTGATTGATACTGTCGATCATAAATTCAGCCGGGAGTTTGTGCAGAACCTGCGCAGTGAAATCGATCTGCAAAAGATCGATTACATCGTCATTAACCACGCGGAAGAAGATCATGCGGGTGCGCTGACCGAACTGATGTCTTACATCCCGGATACGCCGATTTACTGCACTAACAACGCCATCGACTCCATTAACGGCCACCACCACCACCCGGAGTGGAATTTCCATGTGGTGAAAACGGGCGACTCGCTGGATATCGGTAACGGCAAACAGCTTATCTTCGTTGAAACACCCATGCTGCACTGGCCAGACAGCATGATGACCTACATGACCGGCGACGCGGTACTGTTCAGCAATGACGCATTTGGTCAGCATTACTGCGACGAACGTCTGTTCAACGACGAAGTGGATCAGACAGAACTGTTTGAACAATGCCAGCGTTACTACGCCAATATCCTCACACCGTTCAGCCGTCTGGTAACGCCGAAAATTACTGAAATCCTCGGTTTCAACCTGCCGGTGGACATGATCGCCACCTCGCATGGCGTGGTGTGGCGCGATAACCCCACGCAAATTGTCGAGCTGTATCTGAAATGGGCGGCGGACTACCAGGAAGATCGCATCACGATTTTCTACGACACCATGTCCAACAACACCCGCATGATGGCTGATGCCATTGCCCAGGGGATAAACGAAGTCGATCCGCGTGTCGCCGTGAAAATTTTCAACGTTGCCCGCAGCGATAAAAACGAGATCCTGACCAACGTGTTCCGTTCCAAAGGCGTACTGGTTGGCACCTCGACCATGAACAACGTGATGATGCCGAAAATCGCCGGACTGGTGGAAGAGATAACCGGCCTGCGTTTTCGCAATAAACGCGCCAGCGCCTTTGGCTCCCACGGCTGGAGCGGCGGTGCGGTAGATCGTCTCTCCACCCGTTTGCAGGATGCCGGTTTTGAAATGTCCGTCAGCCTGAAAGCGAAATGGCGACCGGACCTGGACGCACTGGAAGTGTGCCGCCAGCATGGTCGCGATATTGCCCGCCAGTGGGCGCTGTCGCCGCTGCCGGAAGTCGTGAGTCAGCCGTCCGCCAGCGCACAACAGGCCTGTGCCTGCGCCGCCGCCGCGGCTGCCGAACTCGGCCCGCGCATGCAGTGCAGCGTCTGTCAGTGGATCTACGATCCGCAACAAGGCGAACCGCTACAGAATGTTGCGCCGGGTACGCCGTGGCGCGACGTGCCGGACACATTCCTCTGCCCGGAATGTTCATTAGGTAAAGAGGTGTTTGACGAACTGGCATCGGAGGCAAAATGAGCGCAGGTATTGTCATTATCGGTTCGGGCTTTGCTGCCCGGACGCTGGTAAAAAACATCCGTAAACTGGACAGCGCCGTCCCGCTAACGCTCATCGCCGCCGATGGGATGGAGGAGTACAACAAACCGGATCTTAGCCATGTCATCAGTCTCGCCCAGCGCGCCGACGATCTCACCCGCCAGTCGGCGGGGGAGTTTGCCGAACAGTACAATTTACGTCTGTTCCCGCAAACCCGCGTGAGCGCCATTGATGCACAGGCGCGAGTGGTGAAAAGCGCGGATAAACAGTGGCAATACGACAAGCTGGTGCTGGCGACCGGGGCGTCGGCGTTCGTGCCTCCACTGCCGGGTCGCGACATGATGCTGACCCTGAACAGCCAGCAGGAGTACCGCGACAGTGAAACATCATTGCGCGATGCACAGCGCGTGTTAATTGTTGGCGCAGGTCTGATTGGCTGCGAACTGGCGATGGATTTTCAACGCGCGGGGAAACGTGTCACCGTGCTGGATAACGCCGCCAGCATTCTGCCGTCGCTGATGCCGCCGGAAGTCAGCGGGCGTCTGCAACACTGCCTGACCGCAATGGGCGTACGTCTGCTGTTGAAATCCCGCTTGTTGTCTCTTGAACAGAGCAGTGGCGGCGTACGTGCACAGCTTGATGACGATCGCTATCTGGAGGTCGATGTGGTGGTTGCCGCCACCGGTCTGTCGCCGCAAACCGCGCTGGCAAGCGCGGCGGGCATCGCAACGGGTCGTGGCATCGTGGTGGACGGCACGCTGCAAACCAGCGATCCGCACATTTACGCCCTCGGGGACTGCGCAGAGATCAATGGCCGGGTGCTGCCGTTCCTGCAACCGATCCAGCTCAGCGCCATGACGCTGGCGAAAAACCTCACCGGCGGCAGTGCGCAACTGGTGCTGCCAGCGATGCTGGTGAAGGTGAAAACGCCGATGATGCCCCTGCATCTGGCCGGGGAAACGGCGCGTGGCGATCTGCGCTGGCACATCACCACCGAAGCCGACGGCATGGTGGCAAAAGGGCTCGATGCCAGTGATAAACTGCGCGCCTTTGTGGTCAGCGAAGATCGGATGAAAGAAGCGTTCGCGCTGCTGAAGACGCTGTCCGCGTAAGGCGGGCCGCCGCCACCAGCCCCTGACCAAAGGCAATCGCCCCATCTCCGGCAGGCAACTGATGCGGAAACAGCAGGGTGAATTGCGGCAAATAAACCCGTAAGCGGTTTTTCAGCAGGCGGTTATGCAGTACGCCGCCGCTGAAAACCAGCGTATCTATACCGCGCGACACCGCATGCTGGCGCGCCAGCGCCGCCATCCCCTGCGCCAGCGCATCATGAAATGCCCACGCCCGCGCAGGCGGGCTGGCTTTCCAGTTCAGCCATTGCCGCCAGAACACGGCCAGATCAAGCTGCCGCCCACGCAGCGGTAGCGTGACCGGATGGGTGACTTCACCACTGGTTGCCGCCAGCGCTTCCAGTTGGCAGGCCGCCTCCCCTTCATAACTCAGATGCAACGGCGCACAGCCCAGCGCGCAAGCCACCGCATCAAACAACCGCCCGCAGGAAGAAGCCAGCGGCGCATTAATGCCACGCTCAATTGCCCGCGCCAGCAGCGGCCAGTTCTGCCGCTCCAGCACGGCGCATTCCGGGTAGTGCTGCCAGTCCGGAACGAAGGCCAGCATCTGCGCCAACAGGTTTCGCCACGGTTGCTGCGCCGCCAGATCGCCGCCCGGCAACGCTACGGCGGGTAAGCCGCCCAGGTGCTCACATTCGCGATAATTGACCCGCAGGCATTCGCCGCCCCACAGCGCACCGCCCGCGCCCATGCCAATCCCGTCCAGCGTCAGGGCTATCACATCCCCCCCTTCCAGCGGCCAGCCGTGTTCCGCCAGGCAGGCGGCGGCATGCGCGTGATGATGTAAAACGGTCTGCACCGGTAAATCGTAACTCTCAGCCCACTGGCTGGTGCGGTAACCGGGGTGCGCATCCACCACCACCTGCCGTGGGGTAAAGTCATAGATCGCCTGCATCAGGCGCAGTGCGCTACGCCACTGCGCTTCCACGCCTTCATCCGTCAGGTCGCCAAAATGTTGCCCCGGCACGGCACTGTTGCCACGCAGCAGGCAAAAAGTGTTTTTCATGTCCGCGCCAAGACACAGCAGCGGCGGAATGGCGTCAAACCCGTCCGGCAACGGTATGGCGTCCGGCACATAGCCGCGGGAACGGCGCAGCATTTCGCCATTCGCCCGCATCACCGAGTCATCCATTCGCTGCACAATATCGCGGTTATGCAGTAAAAAACCGTCGGCGATCTCCGCCAGATCGTCCAGCGCCTGCCCATTGGTGATCGCCGGAGGTCTGCCGCTGAGATTGCCGGAGGTCATCACCAGCGGGCGCTGTAACACCTGCGCCAGCAAATGTTGCAGCGGGTTCGCGGGTAACATGATCCCCACTTCATCAAGGCCGGGCGCAATCGCGTCGCATACCCCGCTGACGCCAGCTTTATCCACCAGCACAATCGGCGCGGCGGGAGTTGAGAGTAACGTCACGGCTTGCGCCGTTAAACCGGTCGTCCCCGGCAACATGACCGCCAGCGGTTTTGCCGGGCGGTGCTTACGCGCACGCAGCAGTTGCACCGCCGCCAGGTTAGTGGCGTCACACGCCAGGTGAAACCCACCCACCCCTTTCACCGCCACAATACCGCCGCTGTGCAGGAGGGCTACCGCTGCCTGCAACGCCGCCTCGCCTTCAGCGTGCTGCGCGCCGCTGCGCCACTCAAGCTGCGGGCCACAATCCGGGCAGGCGACCGGCTGGGCGTGAAAGCGCCTGTCCAGCGGGTTGCGGTACTCCGTTTCACAGGCCAGGCACAGGGGAAACGCCGCCATCACCGTATAGGGGCGGTCGTAAGGCATGGCGTGAATAATGGTGAAACGCGGGCCACAGTGGGTGCAGTTGATAAACGGATAACGGTAGCGCCGCTCGGCGGGATCGTTCATCTCCGCCAGACAGGCGGGACAGGTTGCCGCATCCGGCACTATTTGAGTATTCATGGCACCACCCGCGCTATGGCGGATGGTGAAATCATTCGGCAGAGGTTGCCAGAGAAATGCCGTGCTAATCACACGATCAATACGCGCCAGCGGCGGGCATTGTTGCTGCAACAGGGTGAGAAATTCGTCCGCATTACCAAGCAGACGAACCTCCACACCCTGCGCATCATTACAGACATCGCCTTTCAGCCCGAGCTGCTGCGCCAGTTGCCAGACAAAGGGGCGAAACCCCACCCCCTGAACTTTTCCGTAAACGCGTAAGCAGACACCGTTGCTGTTGGTCATGTCATCATTGCATCGCCGCATTCAGCAGGCGAGTCTTCATCTGTTGGTAAGTGCTCTGAGTGTACTCCTCCGCCCAGCGCTGATCGTTGATCGCACTCACCCGTACTGCGCAATATTTGGTTTCCGGCGTTTTCGAAATCGGATCCAAATTATCCTGCGTCAGTTCGTTACAGGCGCCAATCCACCACTGGTAGGTCATATAGACGCTGCCGTGGTTGATACGCTCACTGACATCCGCGCGGGTAATGACTTTGCCGCGGCGGGATTCCACCCACACCAATTGCTTATCTTTCACACCCAGCGCTTCCGCATCGGCCGGGTTGATCTGCACAAAGCCGGGTTCATCAGCAAGAGTTTGCAGCGCCGCGCAGTTACCGGTCATGGAACGGCAAGAGTAGTGACCCACTTCGCGCACGGTGCACAACACCAGCGGGAAGTCGGCATCCGGGCGTTCTGCCGGAGCGCGCCATTGTGCGGCGAACAGGTGACCTTTGCCGTCAGGCGTATCGAACTTGTTGTTCTGATACAGATATGGCGTACCCGGATGGTCAAGCGTCGGACAAGGCCACTGCACGTGCCCCATGTCGCCCATTTTTTCGTAGGTGACACCGTAAAACAGCGGGCAGAGTTCACGCAGCTCATCCCAGATCTGCTGGTTATTGTCGTAGTGCATCGGGTAGCCCATTTCCGTGGCAATCAGGCTGATGATTTCCCAGTCGCGTTTGACGTTGTACTTCGGCTCAATGGCTTTTTCGAAACGCTGGAAACCACGGTCGGCGCAGGTAAAGACGCCACCGTGCTCACCCCAGGAGGTGGCGGGCAGCAGCACATCCGCCTGTTCGGCGGTTTTGGTCATAAAAATGTCCTGCACCACAACAAACTCAAGCGCTTCGAACCCTTTACGCACCAGCCCAAGATCGGCTTCGGTCTGTAGCGGATCTTCGCCCATGATGTAATAGGCTTTCACCTTCCCTTCCAGCGCCAGATGCGGCACCTCGGTAATACGCACGCCGACCTTATCGTCCATCGCAGCCGCATCGATGCCCCAGGCTTTGGCGAATTTCTCCCGCACGTCGGCATCCACCACGTTCTGGTAACCCGGGAACTGATTCGGGATCACGCCCATGTCGCACGCGCCCTGCACATTATTCTGCCCACGCACCGGCCCCACGCCCACGTGTTCACGCCCAAGGTTGCCGGTGAGCAGCGCCAGGCTGGAAAGGCCTTTCACCACATCCACCGCCTGGCCGAACTGGGTCACGCCCATGCCCCACATGATGGTAGCCGATGGCGCAGCGGCGTAGGTGCGCATGGCCTGGCGAACCTGTTTCGCCGGCACGCCAGTGAGGTGTTCCACCGCTTCCGGCGCGTAGTCTTTTACCGTTTCACGGTATTCATCCAGCCCGGAGGTAAAGCTGGCGACATAATCTTTGTCGTAGAGTTCTTCTTCCAGCAGCACATAACCAAAGGCATTGACCAGCGCCATATTGCAGCCGTTTTTCAGTTGCAGGTGCTGATCGGCGATACGCGCGGTTTCAATACGACGCGGATCGCAAACAATGATTTTCGCCCCTTTCTGGCGGGCTTTGATCACCCGGCGCGCCACGATCGGGTGTGAGTCAGCGCAGTTATAACCAAACACCAGCAGGCAGCGGGAGTTTTCAATATCGCCGATGGAGTTACTCATTGCGCCGTTGCCGAGGGTTTCCTGCAACCCGGCGACAGAAGGACCGTGGCAAACGCGCGCGCAGCAGTCAACGTTATTGGTGTTGATGACGCCACGGGCAAATTTCTGCATCACGTAGTTGGTTTCATTCCCGGTACCGCGAGACGACCCGGTGGTCATAATGGAACGCGGGCCATATTTCGCTTTGATTTCACTCAGACGACGCGCGGTGTAGCGAATCGCTTCTTCCCAGGAAACAGGGGTAAATTTGCCGCCGCGTTCATAGCGGATCATCGGCTGCGTCAGGCGTGGCGTCAGTAGTTTGGTATCGTTGAGGAAGTCCCAGCCGTAATACCCTTTCAGGCAGAGTTCATTTTGGTTGGTTTTGCCGTCGGCCGCTTCCGCACGGATAATTTTCCCGTCGTCCACCACCAGTTTCAGTTTGCAGCCCGCGCCGCAGTATGGGCATACGCTTGTGATTTTTTTCATCAGTAACAGACCTGTTAAAAGTGAAAGTGAGAGGTATTAAAACATCAGCGACACAGCGCCATCGAGCGCTGCGCGACGGCGTTTTTCCGCGCTCATCTGTTCCAGTAAGTTGCGGTCGACACACACCAGCGCCTTGGTCGGGCACGCCTGAATACAGGCCGGACCGGTTTCGCTGTGGTGACACAAATCGCATTTGTTGGCTTCGGCCTTTTCCGCATGCACGTTAAGACCCGCGCCGCTGTTGCGCACAATCGGGCGCACGACCACTTCCATTGCGCCGTACGGGCACGCCACCACGCACGTTTTGCAGCCGATGCAGCGTTCCTGCATCACATGCACAAAACCTTCGTCGCGGCTGATTGCGCCATTCGGACAGACGTTGGCGCAGGGCGCATCTTCGCACTGACGACAGATAGCCGCCGTCGACACGTTGACGCCTTTAATGACGTGAATGCGCGGTAAAAATGTCTCAGGGGTGAGCGCCGCGCAGTCCCGGTTTTCCTGATGAGAAACCACACAGGCGACTTCACAGGTGCGGCAGCCAATGCATTTCGCAGCGTCCGCCATGATAAATCGGTTCATTGTTTCCTCCAGCAATATGCCTTATCCCGCCGAAGTATTCATAAACCGTGCCAATATTTAATTCGCTGTAATATAAGGATTTTTAAGAAGTGAGAAGCGGCAGGAAACTGTCATCGACAGAAGTGTCGATGACAGATGACGAGATCAGGCGTGGGGACCGGCAATCAGTGAGTCGCGTAACATTAATTCGCCCGGGAACGTTTGTTGATAGTTAAAATCACCGCCATCCAGCATAAAGATCAGGCGATCAATGGTCTCTTTTACCATTTCAGTCACCGGAATTTTAACGCTGGATAATGCCGGAACGGTAAAAGGCGCCATCGCGATATCATCAAAACCAATAATCGAAACCTGCTGCGGCACGGCTATTTTGCTGTCGTGCAACTGTTTAATCGCGCCAATTGCCATATCATCATTACTCGCCACCAGCGCGCTAAACGTTACCCCGCGGGATACTAATTCCCGTACGCCCATCGCCCCGCTGAGCGGCGTCCATTTCCCTTCCACAATCAACTCATTACGTACGGGAATATGCTGTTGAGTCAGCGCATCTTTATAACCGGATAACCGTTCAATACCGGTAGGAGAATCCAGTGAGCCGGTAATAAACGCAATATCCCGGTGTCCCTGTGCAATTAATTGTAATACCGCGCTCTGGCTTGACGCTTTTTGATCGGAATAAACACAGTGACTGCTGTTTTTACGCAAACGGCGATTAAGCACCATAATAGGTTGCGAATGGTTTTGAATTATCTCATCCAGCTCATCGACGCTGAGAAAACGCGGATAAATAATGATCGCGTCACAACGTAAGTCGAGCAAATATTGAATCGCCTGCCGCTCTTCTTCCGCGCTGTGTTTACCGTCTGCCAGCAGCAACTGACGCCCTTTGTCTTCGGTCATGCGCGCCGCATGAGACAACAGCTCGCTAAAATAAACCCCGTGATAGAGGGTGTTGGTGACCACCAGCCCCAGCGTCTGGGTTTTATTACTTGCCAGGCTGCGGGCCAGTAAATTCGGGCGATATCCGCTTTCAGCGATGGCCTGAAATACGCGCGCCTTCGTCTCTTCGCCCACATAGCCCTTGCCTGTCAGCACACGAGACACGGTGGCCTTTGATACCCCAGCCCGCTTTGCCACGTCCAGCATTGTCGCCATCTTTTCCCCCAACAAACCTCGTGAGCCGAAGTGTACTTCAGCCATCGGGATGATGGGAACACTTAACACCCACTGGCGGGAGTGCCGCGAAATGTTTCAGGGTGATCGATATCACGATTTTTGAAAGTGGTTAAATTTAGATCTTGTCTGACTCAAATAAACTCATCATGATTTTGTGGAACCGGTTACCTATTTCACGTTTCATGGCCGCCAGAGCGCACTGTGAAAATGTACCTCATTGATAAAACAGGATAAAAATCCGATGGCAAAGAACTATGCGGCGCTGGCCCACTCCGTGGTGAACGCGCTGGGCGGTGTCGATAATATCGCCGCCGTAACGCACTGCATGACGCGCCTGCGCTTTGTGGTCAAAGACGCATCGCACATCGACGGTGAAACGCTGAAAAACACCAGCGGCGTGATGGGCGTGGTGCGCAACGATAACCAGTGCCAGGTGATTATTGGCAACACCGTTTCTCAGGCTTTCCGCGAAGTGGTTAATTTACTGCCGCAGGATATGCAACCGGTAGAGACACAATCCCCCCAGAAACTGACGCTTAAACGTATTGGCGCAGGCATTCTTGATGCGTTGATCGGCACCATGTCACCGCTGATCCCGGCGATCATCGGTGGGTCAATGGTGAAACTGCTGGCGATGGTGCTGGAGATGTCCGGCGCACTGCCGAAAGGCTCCTCCACCCTGACCATTTTGACGGTCATCGGTGATGGCGCGTTCTTCTTCCTGCCGCTGATGGTTGCCGCGTCCGCCGCCGTCAAATTTAAAACCAATATGTCGCTGGCGATTGCCATTGCCGGTGTGCTGGTGCATCCAAGCTTTATCGATCTGATGGCAAAAGCCGCGCAGGGCGAACATGTTGAATTCGCGCTGATTCCGGTGACGGCAGTGAAATACACCTACACGGTGATCCCGGCGCTGGTGATGACCTGGTGTCTGTCGTATATCGAACGCTGGGTCGATCGTATTACGCCCGCGGTGACGAAAAACTTCTTAAAACCGATGCTGATTGTGCTGATTGCCGCCCCGCTGGCGATTGTGTTAATTGGCCCGCTGGGCATCTGGATCGGTAGCGCGATTTCCGCGCTGGTTTATACCATTCACGGCTACCTCGGCTGGCTCTCCGTCGCCATTATGGGCGCACTGTGGCCGCTGCTGGTGATGACCGGCATGCACCGCGTGTTTACGCCGACCATTATTCAAACCATCGCCGAAACCGGCAAAGAAGGCATGGTAATGCCGTCTGAAATCGGCGCTAACCTGTCGCTGGGTGGTTCATCTTTAGCGGTGGCATGGAAAACGAAAAACCCGGAACTGCGCCAGACCGCCATGGCGGCAGCGGCGTCCGCTATTCTTGCCGGTATCTCCGAACCGGCGCTGTACGGTGTGGCGGTGCGCCTGAAACGCCCGCTGATCGCCAGCTTAATCAGCGGTTTTATTTGCGGTGCGGTCGCGGGCATTGCCGGGCTGGCCAGCCACTCCATGGCAGCGCCCGGGCTGTTTACCAGCGTACAGTTCTTCGACCCGGCTAACCCAATATCAATCGTCTGGGTGTTTGGCGTGATGGCACTGGCGGTGGTGCTGTCGTTCGTGCTGACGCTACTGCTCGGGTTTGAAGATATTCCGGTGGAAACCACGAATACGCCGCAGACGGCGCAGCCGGTTACGGTTAAAGAAGCACGAGCCTGATTAACGAAACGAGGTAAGGCATGTCAGTATTTCCGCAAGGATTTTTATGGGGCGGCGCACTTGCCGCCAACCAGTCGGAAGGGGGCTTCCGGGAAGGCGGTAAGGGGTTAACCACCGTCGATATGATCCCGCACGGCGCTAACCGCCTGCCGGTAAAACTCGGTCAGGAAAAACGCTTTGCACTGCGTGATGACGAATATTACCCGAGCCACGAGGCGATCGACTTTTATCATCGCTACAAAGAAGATATCGCGCTGATGGCGGAAATGGGCTTTACGGTGTTTCGCACCTCGATAGCCTGGAGCCGCCTCTACCCGGACGGTGATGAACTGACGCCGAACCCGGAGGGCATTGCCTTCTATCGCGCGGTGTTTGAGGAGTGCAAAAAGTACAACATCGAACCGCTGGTCACCCTCTGCCATTTTGATGTGCCGATGCATCTGGTGGTGGAGTATGGCTCCTGGCGTAACCGTAAAATGGTGGAGTTCTTCACCCGTTACGCCCGCACCTGTTTTGAAGCGTTTGATGGACTGGTGAAATACTGGCTGACCTTCAATGAGATCAACATCATGCTGCACAGCCCGTTCTCCGGCGCGGGGCTGGTGTTTGAAGAGGGTGAAAATCAGGAGCAGGTGAAATACCAGGCCGCACACCATGAGCTGATTGCCAGTGCGCTGGCAACGAAAATTGCCCATGAGGTGAACCCGCAAAACCAGGTGGGCTGCATGCTGGCGGGGGGGAACTTCTACCCCTACTCCTGCAAACCGGCCGACGTGTGGATGGCGCTGGAAAAAGATCGCGAAAATCTGTTCTTTATCGACGTGCAGGCCCGTGGCGCTTACCCGGCCTATGCGGCGCGCGTGTTCCGCGAAAAAGGTGTCACCATTCATAAAGAGCAAGGTGATGACGAGATCCTGAAGAACACCGTCGATTTCGTCTCTTTCAGCTACTACGCCTCGCGCTGTGCATCAGCAGACATGAACGCCAATAACACCAGCGCGGCGAACATCGTCAAGTCACTGCGCAACCCGCATGTTGAAGTGAGCGAATGGGGCTGGGGCATCGATCCGCTGGGGCTGCGCATCACCATGAACATGATGTATGACCGCTACCAGAAACCGCTGTTCCTGGTGGAAAACGGGCTCGGCGCGAAAGATGAGTTCAATGACCGCGGTGAGATTGAAGATGATTACCGCATCAGTTACCTGCGTGAACACATCCGTGCGATGGGCGACGCCATTGAAGACGGCATCCCGGTGATGGGTTACACCACCTGGGGCTGTATTGATTTGGTGGCCGCCTCTACCGGCGAAATGAGCAAACGCTATGGGTTTGTCTATGTCGATCGCGACGATGCCGGTCACGGCTCGCTGGCGCGCAGCCGCAAAAAATCCTTCTGGTGGTATAAAAAAGTGATCGCCAGCAACGGCGCAGATCTCGACTAAGCTCGGGACTTACCCGGCCTGCCGTATTTTCAGGTCGGGTAGGCATTGGCTTTACGGATACAGAGACAGTAGCAATTGCCGCTTATCCTGATCGAAGATGCCAAAATCGCGACTCAATGACGGATTGCTTGCTGCTAATTTTTTCTTCTCTGCCTCAAATCTGCCGTCATCAGTAAAAAAAAGCGCCATCAAATAGTCCATATTTTCACTACCTGAACGTTCAGACAGGCTGATGACATGTTTATAACAAGCGGCATCGCCATTTTTAATCCTGTCCTTAAGCATGCATTCTTGTAATAGCAGAGAGGGGTTGTTTCTCGCTTTATTGACCGGCTCCAGCAAGGAAATCGCTTTTTCATACTCTCCTCGAGATGAAAGTATGCTGGTATAGCTGCGGATAACATTCACATTGTCCGGGTTATCCCGAGCCAAATGGTCAAAATCCTGAAGCACCGATGGCTTAGCGCTTTCATCAGCCATGACATATTTCTTTGACAATTCAGAAGCCTGTGCTGTTGGCTTATCCGCATAGCCGCCCGCCGCAACACTAACGCTAAAGATGGACAATATAAACAGCATGACAATGTTTTGATAACGCATGGCTTCTATCCTTGAAAAGGTGTCAGGTTTATAACACGTTTGAAACTTCCGGGTATCGGGGGAACAGTCCCCGTGTAGCCAGAGTCATAAAAATAACCGGCTTCTATCTCCAGGGAGGGGCTGTTGTGGACTGAATTAGGCATAAAAAAAGATACAGATCCAATAGGAACATCGTCCAGGCCAACCGCCCAATACTCTCCTTTTTTTCGTTCTAAAACATATAGTTTACTATCAACCGTATTTTTTACTTTGCACCAAAATAAAAGATTCCCGCTGCCAGCTGCTTTTGCCGCATTACTTTTCCCAGTGGCCGCGACAGAAATGTTTTTACCACCGGGTGTATTTTCATCTGTTACGGTTAAATTAACGGAATAGCTAGCATGGATACCGACACCTTCTATACGTAGGTCAGCGATCTGCGAGAAATAAAAGTTTTTAATTGCCACAATATATCCTTATCAAGGCTGAGTGATGCTCTATATAAAAACACATCGTGATTCTATCCTGATGCAGCCCTTTCCTGATGTCAAAATGGCATCTCTGTATTTTAAACGGGTTCGCTTATGTCTCCCAATTACGACAGATCATGAACAATCAACCAGGCTTTACGCGCAATCGTTATAACGTGCCACATTATCGCTCCCTTATAGCGGGGGCTCTGAAGAAACCGTATAGCCTTAAGGCTATATACTCAAGCGTGAATGCTTAATCAATAGCCACGAAAGCGCTTTCAGGCTCCGACCCCAAACACTCTGAAGAGGGCGCTTTTGCCTTCGTCTGTCACAGTGACTTCACGGTAGCCAGGCGTTCTGCGTAACCAACCTTTATGTTCGAAGGCAATCAACAACGATGCGCCAGCATCGCCGCCAAGGTGGAAACGACGCTCGCTCCAGTCCAGGCAAGCGCAGCAGGGTTTGCGCCGGGTACGCGGGTCGAGCGTTACGCCCAGGGCTTCCAGTTTGCGTTTGCCCAGTTCCGTCACGGCACTGCCCTCGTCCGTTACCCAGCCTTCGCGCTGCATAAACTCATAAATGTCGACGGCGATTTCTCCGGCAAGGTGATCGTAGCAGGTGCGTGCGCGACGCAGTTCAACCGGAGTGCGGGTCGCCAGCGCACGCCCTCCGCGCATTGACACCCCCATCATATTTTCCAGTAACCCGGCGACATCGCTCCCCGCCAGGCGGTAGTAGCGGTGCCGCCCCTGCGAAACGCAGACCAGCAGGCCATGGCTCAACAACCGGTTCAGATGCGCGCTGGCGGTAGATGCGGAAATATCCGCGACCGAACTCAGCTCGGTTGCAGTCCACGCCCGCCCGTCCATCAGCGCGCAGAGCATACGCGCCCGCGAAGGGTCGGACATCGCGCTGGCAATACCGGCCAGCGCCTCTTCCAGCGCTGTGCCGCTCTCATGTGAATGCTGTAAACCGGGTAAACTCATTGTGCCTCTGTACTCCAGGGCTGCGTGACCTCACGGGTCAGGGTGTCGTTATCCGTCAGCAGGATCAGGCGGTTAGCGTGATCACTGTACTGCACGAGAATATTGATGCCATTTTTCGCGATCGTGCGGGCTATCGCGCCTAACTCACCGGGACGTTCCTGCTTTAGCTTGCGGATCACCGGCTGCGTCACCTGCAGCACCATAAAGCCTGCCGCTTCCAGCACCTGGCGGGCACGTTCCCCCTCCACGACCAGAAAGTGCGCATGACTTTCACGACCGACGGTGAATACGCCGCCACCTTCCAGGCCTACACCATTTTTGCCAAGTGTTTCACCCAGCATCGCCAGCCCACCGGGCGCATTGTTAAGCATAACGTGAATATCATACATGGTCTGGTTTCCTGCTTTCCGATGAATAGTCACGCTGCACCTGGGCCACACGGATACGGTAAAACGAGAAAATTGAGCGCTGCCCCTCCGCCTGCGCGGCCTGGTGCAGCACATTTTGTTTCCAGGCCAGTACTGCAGCTTCATCACGCCACCACGACAGCGACAAAATCTTGCCTGTGGTGGTCAGGCTTTGAAACCGTTCAATAGCGATAAAACCGTCGATTTGCACCAGTAGCGGCTTTAACTCCGCGGCCAGTTGCAAATAGCGCTCCTGCCCTTCTGCGGCGACATCGGCTTCAAACAGTACAGCAATCATCGGCTCACTCCTTCTGTGTATTTGCCGCCAGTTTACGCAGCCTTCAAAGAGATGCTTCGCTCAGCAACGAAATATGGCTGCAGGTGTTGCCGGAACCCATAGGGAAGTGATTTAGCTCGCAGAATTCCATGAAACCGGTTGCAGGCAGAGTTGACCAGGTTAGCATGAAACCGGTTTCACCCAGTTACACCTACTCAGTTTCCGATAATAAAAGGTAAATAAAAATGGCCGTTATCAGGGATTACAATAAGTTAGCGAGTGATATCCTCCGGGAGGTGGGTGGCGAAGAGAACATCAGCACCTTCTCCCGCTGCGCCACCCGTCTGCGCCTGGTGCTCAACCATACCCCCGCCACGGCGAAAACCAACATCCAGAGTCTGCCCGGCGTCATTGCGGTCGTGGAAAGCGGCGGCCAGTTCCAGGTCGTGATTGGTACACATGTCGCCGATGTTTTTAACGCCTTGTCCGGTATGGTGAAAGAGAGTGAACACGGCGCGCAGCAACCCAAAACGCGCTGGCTGGATGCGGTGATTGCCACCATGTCCGCCGTGTTCGCGCCGATCGTCTATATTCTGGCTGCGGCGGGGATCTTGCAGGGTTTGCTGATCCTGCTGGGTCTGGCCGATGCAGAGATCAAAACGTCCGGCACTTTTGCGATCCTCAACTTCATGTCGTGGACGCCGTTTGCCTTCCTGCCGGTCTTTATCGCCATCACCGCTGCGCGCCATTTTAAATGTAACCCGTTTATTGCCGTGCTCTGCTGCTGTGCGCTGATCAACCCGGAATGGACCGCAATGGCCGGGAAGATCGCCGCCGGAAACGAAGTGAAATTTATCTTCTTCCCGCTGGCGGAAACGGTCTACACCTCGTCGGTCCTGCCGCCATTATTCCTCGTCTGGGCGCTCTCTTGGTTTGAACGCCGCGTTGAAAAGTGGTTGCCGGAGGTCATCAGCCCATTATTCACGCCGTTACTCTGTTTTGTGGTGATTGTCCCGCTGACGCTTATCGTGATTGGCCCCATCACCAGTTGGGCGGCGCTGGGCGTGGCACACGGCTATAACACCCTGTTCCATGCGGCTCCGGCGCTGGCGGCAGCGATTATCGGCGGTGTCTGGCAGGTGATCGTTATTTTCGGTGTCCACTGGGGGATCACCCCGGTGATCATGGCTAACTTCGACACCCAGGGCTATGACTCCTTCCAGGCCTATCAAACCATTGCGGTGATCGGCCAGATGGCCGCGGTCTTTGGCGTATTTATCAAAAGCCGCAATAAGCAACTGAAAGCCACCTCCCTGTCTGCAGGCGTAACCGCCATTTTTGGCATTACTGAACCGGCCATTTACGGCGTGACCCTGCGCTTTAAAAAACCGTTTATCTGCGGCTGCATTGGCGGCGCGATCGGTGCGGTGGTCGCCAGTTTGTTTGGTAGCCTCTATTACGCCTATGCCGCGCTGCCGGGCCTGTTTACGCTGGTGAATGCCATCAGCCCCGACGCACCAATGTCGTTTATCGGCGAGCTGGCGGGCGCAGGAACCGCCATTGTGCTGACCATTGTGATGGTGCAATTCGTCGGCTTTGAAGATCCGATCGAAGAGACGACGCCAGACGAAAAAGCCCCGGTGCTGAAAGTCGGCGCCATGCAGATGCTTAGCCCGCTCAAGGGTGAAGTGATTGCGCTGGAAAGCGTGGCGGATGAAGCCTTTGCCGGAAAAGCGCTGGGCGACGGCATTGCCATTATTCCGCACGAAGGTAAAGTGGTGGCCCCGTGTGATGCACAGGTCGCAACATTGATCGACTCTCATCACGCGGTGGGACTGATATGTGATAATGGTGCGGAATTACTGATCCATGTCGGGCTCAATACCGTCAATTTGCAAGGCCGGCATTTTACCCCGCGGGTAAAAGAAGGCGACAGAGTTGCCGCGGGCGACACGCTGCTGGAATTCGACAAACAGCGCATTGAGCAGGAAGGCTACGACCTGACAACCCCGGTGCTGGTGGTGAACAGCGATGAATTCACCCTGACCCGCCACCAGTCACAGGGTACGGTAACCGTGGGGGAGCTGCTGATGTCGCTGGGCTAATCATAATAAGAGTGAGGTTGAATTATGGTAACGATACTGGATGTCGCCAGACTGGCTGGCGTATCAAAAGCGACAGTATCACGGGCGCTGAATGGCAAAGTCTTTGTGCGGGAGGAAGTGAAAGCCCGTATTTTTCAGGCGATTGCCGACACGGGCTATCGACCGAATCAGTTGGCCCGTAACCTTGCCAATAATAAGACCAACTCAATAGGACTGGTGATCACCAACGGGCTGTATAACGGCCCGTTTTTCGCCAGCATGATTTACCACGCTGCAACCAGTAGCGAAAGCTTTAGCCGTCAACTGGTGTTGGCGGACGGCAAGCACAGTGCGCAGGAAGAGCGCGACGCCATTAACCTGCTGCTGTCGCTACGTTGCGAAGGCATTATGATCTACCCCAAGTACCTTTCTGTGGATGAACTGGATGAGATTATCGATCACAACCCGACGCCGATCGTGGTGATCAACCGCGAACTTCCCCGCCACCGTAGCCAGTGCGTGTTTGTCGATCATCAGCAAAACAGCGAAATAATGATGGCGCATCTGCTGGCGCAAGGGCACACGCGTATTGCCTTTGTGGCGGGTTCAGAGGGATCGCCGACGGGCGAGAGCCGTTTCGCAGGTTACTGTCATGCCCTGCGCAATGCCGGTATTGAACCGGATCCGCAACTGCACGTGCGCGGCAGTTGGAGTACCGACAGTGGATATCAGGCGGCGCGGCAGTTGCTGGCGCGCAACGTGCCGTTTACCTGCATCCTGGCAGCGAATGATGATATGGCAATTGGCGTGGCGAAAGCCTGCCAGGAAGCCGGATTACGGCTGCCGCAGGATGTTTCTCTGGCAGGGTTTGACGATTCGGTCATCGGTCAGTACTACAACCCGTCGTTAACCACGATTCATGTGCCAATGGATGAAATGATCCGCAATGCCGTCGGGATGCTGCTGCAACCGGACGCGCAAACCCTTAATTCCCATCAGGGCGAACTGGTTTGCCGGGAGTCGGTGGCAAGCGGTAAAAAGGCCCGGTAAGCGGCTGAGGTATCGTGAAAGATCTCAGGATACCTCAGCCGTAAAGTCTGGTTTTTTATTGGGCCAAAGAGATATTCCCTTGAGACTCAGAGGCAAGAGTGAAATCCGCAGTGATAAGGTGTAGCCCTTTATCGACGGCATTCACCTCCCAGGTGATGGAATAGCGTGTCCCGGCATTGAAGGTGGCGTCAAATAACGGCAGACATGCGCCCTGCTCTATATAGAGGGGATGATTATAAAACCGCTTGAATATCGGATCATGGTCCTTACTGTAGATAACCGCCCCGGTCATTTTTTCTCCCGGTTTCATTATTGACACAGCACAAACAGCGCTGTTTTTAATGACCACCGTGGTCGCGGTACGCGGCACCATCCTGTCCCCGGAACCTGGGCATCCAGTGAGTAAAAAGAGCGTTGCCAGCAGAATGCACTTCTTCTCCATCAGCCCCTTCCCGTAACAATTTTTTGATAGAGACGAGGAATATCACGCACATCATCCTCCCCACGATATTTCCCTTGTTGGTTCGGTTGCTGTTGATACTGCCACTCTGCCATGCCATAAACCAGTATCAACCAATAATCAGCCAGAATGGATGCTTGCTGCTCAAGGGGATAATCAGTAAGCGTTTCTTTATCGAGTCGATAATAATAATTCGCTGCCCAGCTAAAAAGTCCCCTCATTCGAACCCATTGGCCATGCTGGTGCTGCCATACATGCCCCAACTCATGAATAAAAGTGTGCTTGTCCTGAACATAAACATCAGATACAGAGAAATCGTCCTTGTATAACTCTTTTCTGAACCAGAGTTCACCATTAGGCGCCATCGCAAACCCAGGTTTTTGTAATCCAAAAGGAAAGTAACTATCGCAATGAACCCAGACACGGCTATAGACAATTGAATCGCCATAAACTCTGCGTGCCATTGCAATTTCGCCGGGTGTCATGAGGCGTAATTTCCCTTCACCAATCTCAATGTCCATTTTTCTCCCTCAACACTATTTTTGACCAGACTAACTCCATAATGACTCTATTGCTATATGAGTAATTCTTAATCCTATAAACCATAGAGCGATCAGTTTCTTGCTGGCTCTACTTGGTTATTCGTTAAATATAATTGAGCACCAAGCATAATGTCCTTTTTCATACGAGCGGAGAATGCACTGAGGCATTCTCCGTTCGTTTTTGCCAACAACACGCCTGGCGTTTCTCTCGCTATCCTGCAGCGAAAAGTAAGCCATTCGCGCTTTTCTGGGAGATTAGCTGGAATTTCTCAGCGATAAACCAGCCATTCTTCTGCTACGCACCGATACCGTTCAGTTTTTCCAGCGCCTCGGGCGGCAGTGTTATCTTCGCGCTCGCCAGGTTTTCCTGTAAATGCTGCGGCGAGGACGTACCGGGGATCAGCAGAATATTCGGTGAACGCTGCAACAGCCACGCCAGCGCGATCTGCATCGGCGTTGCGCCAAGGGATTGCGCCACGTCATTCAACTCACCGGCCTGCAATGGCGTAAAACCGCCCAGCGGGAAGAATGGCACAAACGCAATGCCCTGCTCGTTAAGAGAGTCAATCAACGCATCGTCCGCCCGGTTCGCCACGTTATAAAGGTTTTGCACGCAGGCGACAGGGGTCATCTTCTGCGCATCCGCCACCTGCTTCGCCGTCACATTGCTCAGGCCAATATGGCGGATCAGGCCACGCTCTTTCAGCGAGATCAACGTTTCCAGCGGCGCTTCCAGTGACCCCTCTTCCGGACCATGAACACCGAACATTGCGCGCAGATTCACAACCTCCATCACCTCCAGACCGAGATTGCGCAGATTATCTTCGACGGCGCGGGTCAGCTCTTCCGCGCTGAACGCGGGGAGCCAGTTGGCTTTGTCATCGCGGCGAGCGCCGACTTTGGTGACGATACAGAGATCATCCGGGTAGGGATGCAGCGCCTGCTTAATCAATTTGTTGGTAACGTGAGGGCCATAAAAATCGCTGGTGTCAATATGGCGAACGCCGGCGGCAATCACATCACGCAGCACCTGAAGCGCTTTCGCTTCATCGGCAGGCGGGCCAAACACGCCAGGACCGGCAAGCTGCATTGCGCCGTAACCCAGGCGACCAACCTGACGATCGCCAAGACGATAAGTAAGTGTGGGTTGAGACATGGAATACCTCCTGTGCATAAAGTAAACAGATTGTAGGAGCATTGCGGCTGTGCAACAATCCGCTGAAATTCACACACAGTGTACGGATTGTCGAACAATGAAGCTGGATTTCGCCCTGCTGAACGCCATTGTGGCGGTCGCCAATGCCGGAGGCTTTCGCGAAGCCGCTCGTATCACCGGCTCTAACCCTTCCCGCCTGAGCGATGCCGTCCGCCGCGCCGAGCAACAACTGGGCGTACGGCTGTTTAACCGCACCACCCGCACCGTCGCCCTGACCGAAGCGGGCAAAATGTTAATCGAACGCCTGCAACCGGCAATGAACGAAGTGGATGCGGCGCTGGACGCCATCAACCGCTATCGAACCACGCCCAGCGGCACCTTACGGCTGAATGTGCCGGTCAGCGCCGCACGCCTGGTGCTGCCCGCCATCGTGCCGGATTTCCTCGCGCGCTACCCTGATATTCGCCTGGAAATTATTGCAGAAAGCAATGTGCAGGATGTCTTTCGCGACAGTTGCGATGCGGGGATCCGCTACGACGAATGCCTGGAGCAGGATATGGTCGCGCTGCCTATCGGCCCGCGTCGCCAGCGCTTTGCCGCAGCCGCCTCTCCGGCCTATCTGCAGCTGCATGGTCGCCCGGAACACCCCCGGGACCTCATTCATCACAACTGTATTCGCGGGCGTTACGCCAGCGGCGTGATGACCGACTGGGAGTTTAGCGGCGAAGCTGAGCCGTTTCGCGTACAGGTGAAGGGGTCGCTGGTGGTCAGCATCGGTAGCGCGGTGGATCTGGCGGTACAAAGCGCCATCGCAGGCAGCGGCGTTATTTATCTTTTTGAGGAGTGGCTACGTCCCGCACTGGAAAACGGTGCGCTGATCCCCATTCTTGAACCCTGGTGGTTGTCCTTCAACGGCCCATATCTCTACTATAATTCCAGGCGGCTGATCCCCGCTCCGCTCCAGGCGTTTATCGATTTCGTCCGCACAACGGGGCAAGCCACGGATATATAACGTTATGGCAACGCAAGCGTGATAAGAAATGTCTACACTTAAAAAGACTACCTTCAGCGAGGGGCTAACTATGATATTCCCGGCCATGCCAGTAAATGAAAATGAGCGGCTTAATTCGCTGTACATGATGGATTTATTGGATAAAAAGGATGATGAGCGTTTTGACCGACTCACCAGAATGGCGAAAAACACCTTCGATGTGCCGATAGCGATAATCAGCCTGCTTGATCGTGAACGCCAATGGCTGCTGTCCCACACTGGCATTGATGCCGACGAAACACCGCGCAATGTATCGTTTTGCGCACACGCCATTCTTGAACAGGGCGCGCTTATCGTCAAAGACACGCTCGCTGATCCGCGTTTTGCCAAAAACCCGCATGTCACCGGTGACCCGTGGGTGCGTTTTTATGCCGGTTGCCCGGTGCGACTGCCGGACGGGGCCATTGCTGGTACCATTTGTATTGTTGACACCTATCCCCGTCCGTTTTCCTCGTCTGAAATTGATACGCTGCTCGATTTTGCCGCCCTCGTTGAAGATGAGTTTTTAATCCTCAGTATGGCGATGACCGATAATCTCACCGGCATGCAAAATAGTCGGGGTTTTTACCGCAGCGGCGAGAAACGGTTTGCCGGGTTAAAAGAGCACAACAGAGAGTGTGCCCTGCTCTATTTCAGCATCGATAATCTGAAACCCATTAATGAGCTGTTGGGGAATAAAGAGGGCGACGCCGTGGTGAAAAACTTCGCCACTAACCTGAATAAATGCCTCAAAGATCATGATCTTGCCGCGCGACTCGGCGGCGGTGAATTCGCGGTGCTACTGGGGGATACCACGACCAATAGCGCGGATGCGTTTTTGCTCGATCTGCAATCCCGAATGGATGCCCAGGACGAGATGTCCGGCAAGAATTATCACATCAACTATTCCTACGGTATGGTTGAAAATGAGGATAATAAATACGCGTCGCTCCGCGAGATGCTGGACGACTGCGACAAAGTGATGCACACAGAAAAACGCCGTCGCTAATCTGCAACGCTGCGCCGGGTTCACCGGCGCACATTTAAAGCAGCTCGAAACCGCCCTTGCCTTCCCAGCCCGCCAGCCGCTTGTAAATGGTTTCAACCGCCGCCATCACTGGCGGCGTCATCGGGTAATAAAAACCGACGATATCCGGCTGAATACCCAGAAAAATCACCTCATCAACGTCCTCTTTCAACTGATCGATAAGGTAGTTCAACGGCATATTGTGGGTGGTCATCAGGAACATTTCGGCGATGTCGTCCGGGTCCACCACGCGGATTTCACCAGGGTTCAGCCCCATATCGGTGGCATCCACAATCAGCAACCGCGACGGGCGCAATTCACGGATGGCCACCACATCGTTTTCCGGCGCGCTGCCGCCGTCAATCACCTTCCAGTTTCCCGGCGGGTTTACCGCACACATCTCCGCGAGCAGTGGGCCTGCGCCATCGTCGCCCATCATGCTATTTCCCACGCACAACAACACGTCAGTCACGTAGTCTCCTTACCATCAAATAGATGGCGCTCTCCAGATAAATATCATGCAGCATAGACAGCAGCGCCTTGCTCCATGCCTGTTGCTGTGCATTTTGCCGCGCCTGCGCCTGATCAAACGCCTTCGCCAGCAGCATAACGTGGCTGCTCTCAATCACGATTTCACCGTAACGCGGCACGCCTTCCATTTTGCGCCGCGCTTCGCTCCCCGCCTCCAGCGTGGCGATCCACGCCAGGTACGCTTCCCACGGGCAGGTCAGCGCCGTCTCCAGGCAATCGATCACCCCAAGATGGTGGCCGATAGCCAGACTGTAGTAGACCACCTGTTGCGCCTGCTGTGGGGTGTTGTCGTTCTCATCAACAAACTTACGCCGCAACTGGCTAAAGACCACCGATTCGCCCATCAGATTTTCGCCTCCAGCACCACCTGATTGAGATGGCTGACAATCTCGGTAAGGCGCGGATCGTTCTCCTGCGCCAGCCAGCGCACCACTTCATGCTCGCCGACGCTGCGCAACCGCAGGTAATCGTCCGCAATCTGGCGACCATAGCGGTAACCGGCCAGGCGGCGCGCCGTGCGATCTACTTTCACGCGCAGCGGCTGCACCATCGTCGGGTGGAGGATTTCCGCCGGTTGGTCGTCCTGCTCGCCGGGCGTGCGGGCGTGAATTTTCTGCTCCAGCAGCCCCAGCGCCATGGCAAAGCCATACAGCGTGGCGGCAGGCGTCGGCGGACAACCGGGAATATACACATCCACCGGGACGATTTGATCGGTTCCGCCCCATACGCAGTACAGGTCGTGGAAGATACCACCGCTGTTGCCGCACGCGCCGTAGGAAATACAGATTTTGGGATCCGGCGCAGATTGCCAGGCGCGCAGCGCAGGCGAGCGCATGGCGCGGGTCACCGCCCCGGTAAACAGCAGAATGTCAGCATGGCGCGGTGACGGCACCACTTTGATGCCAAAGCGTTCCGCATCGAACAGCGGCGAAAGCGTCGCAAAAATCTCGATTTCGCAGCCGTTACAACCGCCGCAGTCAACGCGATAAACGTAGGCAGAGCGTTTGATTTTATTCAGCAGCGACGCTTTCATGCTGGCGATGGACTCGTCCACCGTCATCGGCACCGGGATCCCCTCCGCATCGCGCGGTCCTAATAGCTGGCTCATTAGCTGGCCTCTCTCATATGGCGGGTCAAATCAATGCGATCGGAAGGCACCAGGCACTTCTGCCGTTTACAGTCCGGGCAGGTTTCAAACATGGCGCGGTGCTGCTCGGCGCGGCTGTCGCCGTTATGCGCCAGCAGCGCAATGGCGTAATCGATCTCTTTTTGCACCGCGAAAGGCCGGGCGCACTCGCGACACTGGCACAGTTCAAAACGCGACTGCTGTAAAAAATCGGCCTTGCTCCAGACCGCCAGTTCGTACTCCTGCGACAGCGCAATCGCCGCCGTCGGGCATACCTCTTCACAACGGCCGCAGAAAATGCAGCGCCCGAGGTTGAACTGCCACGCCAGCTCGCCAGTGGCAAGGTCAGTCTCTACCGTGAGCGCATTCGACGGACAGGCGTTCACGCACGCCGCACAGCCAATACACTGCTGTGGATTGTGCTGCGGTTTGCCGCGAAAGTTCTTATCCACCGGCATCGGCGACAGCGGATAAGCGGTGGTCGCGGTGCCGGTTTTGATCACTTTTTTAATAAAGGTAAACATGGTTGCTCCACTGCGGTGTATTCATTTTCCCCTCGCCCTGGGGTGGGAATCCCCTCACCCCGGCCCTCTCCCCGGAGGGGAGAGGGAGAAGACAATTGCCTCACTCCGGCCTTCTCCCCGGAGGAGAGAGGGGGAAGATAATTCCCCTCACCCCGGCCCTCTCCCCAGAGGGGAGAGGGGGAAGACAATTCCCCTCTCCCCGGTCCTCTCCCCGGAGGAGAGAGGGAGGAAAGCAATTGCCTCACTCCAGTCCTCTCCCTATCCCGGCCCCCTTTAAACAGACGGCAGAGGGGCGATCCCCTCTCCCTTTCAGGGAGAGGATTAGGGTGAGGGTCAAAAAAACACAGCCTATTTCAACGGCGAGTTCTTACGCTCAACCCCATAACGTTCCAGCTCTTTGTACGCCACCACTTTGCTTTTCTTCTTGCGAACATCCACCACCGTCATCCGGTCAGTACAGGAGTAACAAGGATCGAGGCTACCAATAATCAGCGGCGCGTCGGACACAGTATTCCCGCGCAGCATATAGCGCAGCGTCGGCCAGTTGGCGTAGGTCGCCGCACGGCAGCGCCAGCGGTAAAGCTTCTGATTGTCGCCGGTCATACTCCAGTGAATGTCGTCGCCGCGCGGCGCTTCGGCAAAGCCCAGCGCAAACCGGTGCGGAATATAGGTAAAGCCTTCCACCATCAGCGGGCCGCCGGGCAGATTATCCAGACCGAAATCAATCATATTCAGCGCGCTGAGCACTTCGTTAATCCGCACTTTCAGGCGCGAAATCACATCACAGCCCTGCTCGCTGTGCACGGTCATCGGCAGCAGACCATAACCAACAAACGGGTGATCGGCGCGGGTATCGCGGGCATGGCCGCTGGCGCGCACCATCGGGCCCACGTTACTGAAATCGCGGGCGATCTGCGGATCGAGGCGACCAATACCCACGGTGCGCTGCTCGATATTCGGCGTGCTCATCAGCACGTCCACCAGTTCGGTCACATCGCGACGCATCTGCTGGGCTAACTGGCGCGTCTGCACCATGTCCTCTTTCAGCATGTCGCGGCGGATACCGCCAATCAGGTTGAGGCCATAGGTTTTACGCGCGCCGGTCAGGATTTCCGCCATCTTCATTGAGGCTTCGCGCACGCGGAAGAACTGCATAAACCCGGAGTCGAAGCCCACAAAGTGGCAGGCAAGCCCAAGGTTCAACAGGTGCGAGTGCAGACGCTCCACCTCCAGCAAAATGGCGCGGATCATCTGCGCGCGCTCCGGCACCACAATGCCCATCGCGTTCTCGACCGACGTGGTGTAAGCGGTGCTGTGGGCAAAGCCGCAAATCCCGCACACCCTGTCAGACAGGAAGGTGACTTCGTTGTAACCCATGCGGGTTTCCGCCAGTTTCTCCATACCACGGTGGACATAGAACAGGCGGTAATCCGCATCGACAATGTTTTCGCCGTCGACAAACAAGCGGAAATGGCCAGGTTCGTCAGAGGTGACATGCAACGGGCCAATCGGCACCACGTTGTTTTTCTTATCACCCAGTTCGTTAATAAACTGATAGGTTTCGGCATCGGTGGTCGGCGCCGGGCGCTGACGGTAATCCATGCTGTCTTTACGCAGCGGATAAAGTTCATCCGGCCAGTCATCCGGCAGCACTAGGCGGCGCTCATCCGGTAAACCGACCGGCATCAAACCGTACATATCGCGCACTTCGCGTTCGCCCCAGACCGCCGCAGGCACACGCGGTGTGACGGAAGGGTACTCCGGCTTCAGGGCATCGACTTCCACACGTACGGTGATCCAGCATTTCACGCCCTGCTCCATCGACAGCACGTAATAGACGGCGAAATGGCCGTTCAGCTTGCGTTCATCGTTGCCAAACAGCACGGAGAGCCAGCCGCCCTGCTGGTAATACAGAAACTCCACCACCTCCGGCAGGTAGTTCACTTTCACTGTGACAGTAAGCTGGTCTTTGGTCTGCCAGGCTTCATCCAGCACCACGCCGGGGAATTTCTCGTGCAGCGCGGCGAGATAGTGTTGACCGATTTTTTCTTCAGACATGCATAAACTCTCTTAATACGTCGCCAGTAAGGAGACGAACGCTAAAAAGGCGACGCCAAACCCGGCCCAGGTCACGCGTGACGTGGCAAGGAAGCGCAAACGCGCCATGCTGTTTTCAAACAGCGCAATCACCAGCACGCCCACAATCAATTTCGCCAGCGCCACCACCACCGCCAGCAACAAACCTGCGGTGCTGAAATCGCTCATCTGCCCCCAGGGCAGAAAGACGCCGACAAACATTTGCAGCACCACCAACTGTTTCAGGCTGATGCCCCACTTCAGCACGGCAAAACCGCTGCCGCTGTATTCCGACAGCGGCCCTTCCTGCAACTCCTGCTCCGCTTCCGCGAGGTCAAAAGGCAGCTTGCCCATCTCGATAAAGGTGGCGAAAGCGCAGGCACACAGTGCCAGCAACAGCGGAAGAGTGTGATGCAGCGGCCAGTGGTAAACGGTGAACGTGATATTGCTGATATGCGTTGATCCGGCCACCAGAGCCGCAACCCACAGCCCGAGCAGCAGGATCGGCTCCACCAGCACGCCAAGCATCGCTTCACGGCTGGCGCCCAGCCCGGTAAACGGGCTACCGGTGTCCAGCCCGGCGATGGCAAAAAAGAAGCGGGCAATGGCGAAGAGGTAAATCAACGTGATCAAATCCCCCAGCGCCGGCAGCGGAGACGCAATCGTCACCACCGGCAGCGCCGTGGCGATGGTCAGCATGACGCCGGTCATCACAAACGGCGTCATGCGAAACACCCAGCCGGAGGCGACCGGGGCAACGCTCTGCCGACCGAGTAATTTGAACAGGTCGCGGTACTCTTGCAGTACCCCCGGTCCGCGGCGGTTGTGCAACCGTGCGCGCGCCACACGACTGATGCCGGAAAGCAGCGGCGCAAACGCAAACAGCACCAGCGCCTGCAGTAAAGCAAACAGAAAACTCATCATCAGGCTCCTCGCGAAATCACCACCACCACCAGCACCGCCAGCTCGATCAGCGCCAGACGACGGAACAGCAGCGGTGCGGCATCGGCACGCCAGCCAGGAATGGGCAGCGTCGGCTCCAGCCATTTACGCAGCTTCAGCACCGGGGCAAACGCCGTTTTAACCGGCATAGCAAAACCGTGCGCCGTCACCACCATCGACGCTTCGTGATCGTAACCGCACACCCATGCCGTTCCCCGGCTGCGCGCTGGCAAGCGATCGCCTTTGAACACCATCATCAGCAGCAGTGGCAATAACGGCGTAGCGATCAACAGCAGCGCTATCATCGGCGGCGACACCAGTGTATTCGCGGTTTGTAGCGGTAAGGGCACCGCCGCGAACAAGCGCGGCAGCAGCCAGGGCGCAGCGACACCGCCCGCCACACAACACAATGCCAGGGCAGCGACACAGGCCGTCATCAGCCACGGAACAGGGTGCGGGTTTTCCGCTTGTGGCGTACGCGGCGCGCCAAGGAAGGTCACACCGTAGACTTTCGCCATACACATCACCGCCAGCGCGCCGGTGATCGCCAGACCGACGGCCAGCAGCGGCCCGATCAGTTGCAGGGAAAACGCGCCGCTGGCGCTTAAACGGAAGAAGGATTGATAAATCACCCACTCACCGGCAAAACCGTTGAGCGGCGGCAGTGCCGCCATTGCCATCAGCCCCACCAGCATTGCCAGCGAGATAACCGGCATGCGCTTACCGATGCCGCCCAGTTTTTCAATGTCGCGGTAGCCGGTGCCAAACCACAGCGCACCCGCGCCCAGGAACAACGTGCTTTTAAACAGGCTGTGGTTGAACAGATGGTACAAACCGCCCGTCAGCCCCAGCGCAATCAGCGCCGGTTGCCGTAACGCCAGACCGGTAACGCCTACGCCAAGGCCGAGCAGGATAATGCCGATGTTCTCCAGCGTGTGGTACGCCAGCAGGCGCTGGATGTTGTGCTCCATCAGCGCATACAACCCGCCAACAAAAGCCGTGACCATGCCAAGCACCAGCAGCAGTACGCCCCACCAGAGCGGTGGCTGGCCGCCAAGCAGCGACAGGCTGAGGATGCCGAACAGACCAATTTTCATCACCACGGTGGAAAACAGCGCAGCAGCCGGGGCTGGCGCATTGGCGTGCGCCTGCGGCACCCAGGCGTGCAGCGGAATGATCCCCGCCAGCAGGCCAAAACCTATCACGCCCAGCAGCCAGATATCGCTGCCCGGTGTTTGCGCGCTCAGTAGCAGCAAACTCAGCGTGTGATAGCGTTGCCATAACAACCAGCAGGCTATCGCCAGCAGTACCGTGCCCAGGCGTCCCATGGCGAACCACAGTTTGCCGGACTCACTGCATCCGGTGAGGAACACCGCGCTGAGCGCCATGATCTCCGCCATCACCACCAGCGCGCCGAAATTCGCCGCACTCACTGCGCACAGCGCGGCAGCCATCAGCAAATTGATCAGCAGACCGTTGGCTTTTACCGCATCGTGGCGATGCCACTGGATGTTATAGAGACTGGTGAAACCGCCGCACACACCCAGCGTAATCAGCCAGACCGCGCTTAACGGCGTGACCAGCACCTGATACTGGATAAGGGGGATCGTTCCGCTGACGGATTGCGCGCCCAGCAGCGCCATCCCACCGGCCGCCGCCGCCATCACGCACCCCACCGTACCGCCAAGCCCGGCGAGCAGACCGCTGAGCGCTTTTGCGGGTGTAAACAGATACGCCAGCGCCGCAGCGCACACCAGCACCGCGATGGCGTCGCTTAACAAAGAGAGTATCGTCATTTCGCACTCCGGTTTTGCGCCTGAAACAGCGATAAATCGCCGTAGTCAGTGTTAAGGGTAAGTTCGCGTTTACGTCGACTGGCGCGGGCGAGATCGCGGTTATTCACCAGGTGCAGCGCCTTGGTCGGACACATGCGTACGCAGGCCGGACCTTGCTCATCGAAATGGCAGAGATCGCACTTCACGGCGATAGCCCGCACGCCCGGTACCCAATCCAGCAGAGTGCTGACGCGTGCTGGCGCAGGCGGTGCTGCGGGCGCTTTTGGCGAGTTGACGTTGGCGGGAATATCCAGCGGGCGGCTACCGGAAAACTCGATAGCGCCAAACGGACAGGCAATCGCGCACAGCTTGCAGCTCACACACAGGCTTTCATTAAGCTGCACCGCGCCATCCACCCGGTTAATCGCATTGACCGGGCAAACGCCCGCACAGGGCGCATCTTCGCAGTGGTGGCACTGCTGCGGCGCAGATTCATTTTCGTTACGCATCACACGCAGTCGCGGCATCGCCTGCAACCCCTGCGCGCGGTGCGTCTCGGCGCAGGCGGCTTCGCAGGTATGGCAACCAATACACAGCGAAGCGTCGGCAATTACAAAACGGTTCACCAGCACATCCTCAGGTGATTCACCCGCGTTACGGGCGGTCATTTATGACGAAACGTGTCGCTCAAGGTGTCACTTTCGACACTTGTCGACACCCAAACTCAGGCCAGTGCAGGCGCGTGCGCGTTGCGGGCAATCGCCGTGAGCGTCACCGGCGAGTCCGTCTCCATGGCGGCGTAGAGGTTGTTGTAAACGTCGGCGATAGCGTCGAGGTAGTGGTTCAGCACTTTTTCGCGATCGCGGTTGTTGATAACACCATCAATCAGGCCATCGCTGCTGAGCTGCGCCTGAGCAATCACGCGCGGCTCACCGCCGTCTTTACCGGCAATGGCGTACTCAATGGTGTGACCGTTAAATCCCCCGACAAGGGTGACAGAGAGTGTGAAGTGTTCGAACAGCACAAAGCAGAGTTGCTGTTCCGGCGCACAGCCGATGGCATGGTGCAATCGCGCTTTTGACAGGGTAATCCCCTGAACCAGCGTATTGCAGTAATGGCGCCACTCTTCCTGCAAGCGGTGATGCCGCCCGGCAATGAAGTCCGCCTTTTCGCTAATTTCCCAAATCGTCATGTCAGCTTACCCGGTTAATTGAAACAACGGCGGTAAAGCATCATCCATGCCAAATTTTAACTTTATGATTTTTAATGAAATTAAAACAAAACCTTCGCCATTTCGACGTGTCATTTCGTCATGTTCGACATCGTCACCGTGACTTTAACCACGCTGGCACTCTTATTGCATTAACGCGGCAAAGTCCTAAGGAGGCGTTATGCACGAAATCACACTGTGTCAGCGAGCGCTGGAAGTGATTGAACAACAGGCGCGGGCAAACGGCGCGCGTCGGGTGACCGGCGTGTGGTTAAAAGTCGGCGCATTTTCCTGCGTCGAAACCGAGGCTTTAACGTTTTGTTTTGATCTGGTGTGCCGTGGCAGCCTGGCGGAAGGTTGTACACTGCATATCGAAGAACAACAGGCGGAGTGCTGGTGTGAGTCATGCCAGCAGTATGTGACGTTGCTAACCCAGCGCGTGCGCCGCTGTCCACAATGCCACAGCGACCAACTGCACATCGTCGCCGACGACGGAATGCACATTCAGCGACTGGAAATTGAGGAGTAAACAATGTGTACAACATGTGGTTGTCAGGACGGTAACCTTTATATAGAGGGTGACGAACATAACCCGCATTCCGCATTTCGCGGTGCGCCGTTCGCCCCGGCCGATCGTCCGGCGCTGAAAATTACCGGCGTCAAAACCCGCGAATTTAACCCAACCGAGCTGGATAACGGTGACCTGCACTACGGTCATGGCGAAGCCGGCACCCATGCGCCAGGCATGAGCCAGAAACGCATGCTGGAAGTGGAAATCGATGTACTGGATAAAAACAACCGCATCGCCGCCCGCAACCGCGCCCGTTTCGCAGCGCAACAGCAACTGGTGCTGAACCTTGTCTCCAGCCCCGGATCCGGCAAAACCACCCTGCTGACGGAAACCCTCGAACGCCTGAAAACCCGCGTTCCGTGCGCGGTGATCGAAGGGGATCAGCAAACGGTGAACGACGCCGCGCGCATCCGCGCGACCGGCACCCCCGCCATTCAGGTGAACACCGGAAAAGGCTGCCATCTTGATGCGCAAATGATTGCCGACGCCGCGCCGCGCCTGCCGCTCGCCCACCAGGGCATTCTGTTTATCGAAAACGTCGGTAACCTGGTGTGCCCGGCCAGCTTCGATCTGGGTGAGCGCCATAAAGTGGCAGTACTGTCGGTCACCGAAGGGGAAGACAAGCCGCTGAAATACCCGCATATGTTTGCCGCCGCATCGTTGATGCTGCTGAACAAAGTCGACCTGTTGCCGTACCTCAATTTTGATGTCGACAAATGCATCGCTTACGCCCGCGAAGTCAATCCGGATATTGAAATCATCCTTATTTCCGCCACGCACGGCGAAGGCATGGATCGCTGGATCGACTGGCTGGAGACGCAACGATGTGCATAGGCGTGCCGGGGCAAATTACAGCCATTAACGGCCTGCAAGCCAAAGTAGACGTCTGCGGCATTCAGCGCGATGTGGATCTTACGCTTGTGGGCAGCGAGGATGAAAACGGGCAGCCGCGACTCGGGCAGTGGGTGCTGGTGCATGTGGGTTTCGCCATGAGCATGATTAACGAAGAAGAAGCCCGGGATACGCTGGCGGCGCTGCAAAATATGTTCGAGGTTGAACCGGATGTCGGCGCCCTGCTGTTTGGTGAGGAGAAGTAATGCGATTTGTCGATGAATACCGCGCCCCGGAGCAGGTGATGCAGCTTATCGCCCATCTGCGCGAACGGGCGGCGCATCTCTCTTATACGGCGGCGCGCCCGCTGTGCATTATGGAAGTGTGCGGCGGCCATACCCACGCGATTTTCAAGTTTGGCCTCGACCAGTTACTGCCGGAGAATATCGAATTTATTCACGGTCCAGGCTGCCCGGTTTGCGTCCTGCCAATGGGGCGCATTGATACCTGCGTTGAGATAGCCAGCCACCCGGAAGTGATCTTCTGCACTTTTGGCGACGCTATCCGCGTGCCGGGGAAAAACGGCTCGCTGTTGCAGGCGAAAGCCCGTGGCGCAGATGTGCGCATTGTCTACTCGCCGATGGATGCGCTGGCGCTGGCGCAGAACAATCCGCAGCGCAAAGTGGTGTTCTTCGGGCTGGGGTTCGAAACCACCATGCCTGCCACCGCCATTACGCTCCAGCAAGCGAAAGCCCGCAATGTGGACAATTTTTACTTCTTCTGCCAGCACATCACCCTGATCCCCACGCTACGCAGCCTGCTGGAGCAGCCGGATAACGGCATCGACGCGTTCCTTGCCCCCGGTCATGTCAGCATGGTGATCGGCACCGACGCCTATACGTTTATTGCCGATGATTTCCAACGCCCGTTAGTGGTGGCAGGGTTTGAACCGCTTGATCTGCTGCAAGGCGTGATCATGCTGGTTGAACAGAAAATCGCCGCCGCCAGCCGGGTGGAAAACCAGTACCGCCGGGTAGTGCCGGATGCCGGGAATCACCTGGCTCAGGCCGCCATCGCCGATGTGTTTGCCGTCAATGGCGACAGCGAATGGCGCGGTCTGGGGATCATTGGCGAGTCGGGCGTGCACCTGACGGCGGAGTATCAACGTTTCGATGCCGAAGCGCATTTTCGTCCGGCGGTACAACAGGTGTACGACGATCCGCGCGCCCGCTGCGGCGATGTGCTGACCGGCCGATGCAAACCGCACCAGTGCCCGTTGTTTGGCAACACCTGCAACCCACAAAGCGCCTTTGGCGCGCTGATGGTCTCTTCGGAGGGCGCGTGCGCCGCCTGGTATCAATACCGTGCTCAGGAGTGTGAAGCATGAAGGAAGTTCAACTGGCCCACGGTAGCGGTGGTCAGGCGATGCAGCAGTTAATCAGCCAGCTGTTTCTGGAAGCCTTCGCCAACCCGTGGCTGGCGGAGCAGGAAGATCAGGCGCGGCTGGATCTGGCAGCGCTGGCAGCCGGCGGCGACAGACTGGCCTTCTCCACCGACAGCTATGTGATTGACCCGCTGTTTTTCCCCGGTGGCAATATTGGCAAACTGGCGGTCTGCGGCACGGCCAATGATATTGCCGTCAGCGGCGCGACCCCGCGCTACCTCTCCTGCGGTTTTATTCTCGAAGAAGGCCTGCCGATGGAGACGCTGAGAAGCGTGGTTGACAGCATGGCGGCCACCGCCCGCAATGCAGACATCGCGATTGTCACCGGCGACACCAAAGTGGTGCAGCGCGGCGCGGCAGACAAAGTGTTTATCAACACGGCGGGCATTGGCGCTATTCCCACCACGATCCGCTGGGCAGCGCAGTCACTGCAACCGGGCGATGTGTTACTGGCCAGCGGTACGCTGGGGGATCACGGTGCCACCATTCTCAACCTGCGTGAAGGGCTGGGGCTGGATGGCGAATTGATCAGCGACTGTGCGGTGCTGACCCCCTTGATTGCCACCCTGCGCGATATTCCCGGCGTTAAAGCCCTGCGCGATGCCACACGCGGCGGCGTGAACGCGGTCGCGCATGAGTTTGCCGCCTCGTGCGGTTATGGCATTGAACTGAATGAACGGGATTTACCGGTAAAACCGGCGGTGCGCGGCGTGTGCGAACTGCTGGGGCTGGATGCACTCAACTTTGCCAACGAAGGCAAACTGGTGATTGCCGTACAGCGCGAGGCCGCAGAGCAGGCGCTGGCGGCATTGCGCGCCCATCCGTTAGGGCGCGACGCGGCAATGATTGGTGAAGTGGTCGAACGCAAAGGTGTGCGACTGACGGGACTTTACGGCGTAAAACGCCTGCTGGATTTACCCCATGCCGAGCCGCTACCGCGGATCTGCTAATTTATTATTTTGATATTTTTTTACACCTGCGGGTGTGTTCCTGGATTAGCAAAATGTCGTATACACCGATGAGCGATCTCGGGCAACAAGGGTTGTTCGATATCACGCGGATTTTATTACAGCAGCCGGACCTGGCTGCGCTTAGCGAAGCACTGACCCGTCTGACACGACAGGCGGCGCTGGCGGACAGCGCCGCCATTGTGCTGTGGCATGCCGACAGTCACCGCGCCAGCCGCTACGTGGTGAATGCCGACGACGACAGCGCCGACTATGATGACCGGGCGTTGCTGGCGGGTGGCCCGGTGCGCCATATTCTCTCGCATCCGCAGGCGCTGCGCTGCACGGCGGAGATGTTTGCCGACACCTGGCCACAGCTCACGCAAAGCGGCACCTATCCCCCTTTTACCCACTACGCCCTGCTGCCCTTAGCCGCAGAAGGGAAAATTTTCGGCGGCTGTGAGTTTTTTCGCCGCGACGAGCGGGCGTGGAGCGAGAAAGAAGCAGAGCGCCTGCATACGCTGACGCAGATTGTCGCTGTGGTGGTGGAGCAGTTGCAGAGCCGCGACAATCCCACCCCGGATTACGAATTGCTGTGCCAGGAGCGCGACGATTTCCGCATTCTGGTGGCGATCACCAACGCGGTGCTCTCCCGGCTGCACATGGATGAGCTGGTCAGCGAAGTCGCGAAAGAGATCCACTACTACTTCGGTATCGATGCCATCAGCCTGGTGCTGCGCGGTAGCCGCAAGGGCAAACTGACCATCTACTCCACCCACTATCTGGATGAAGCAGACCCCACGCACGAAACGCAGGAAGCCGACGAAGAAGGCACGCTGACCGAACGTGTGTTTCGCAGCAAAGAGATGCTGCTGCTGAACCTGCATGAACGTGACAAACTCGCCCCCTACGAGCGGATGCTGTTTGAAACCTGGGGCAATCAAATCCAGACGCTGTGCCTGCTGCCGCTGATGTCCGGCAAGAATTTGCTGGGCGTATTAAAACTGGCGCAGTGCCAGAAAGAGGTCTTTACCCAGGCCAACCTGAAGCTGCTGCGCCAGATTGCCGAACGTATCGCTATTGCTGTCGACAACGCGCTGGCCTACCAGGAGATCCACCGGCTGAAAGAACGGCTGGTGGATGAAAACCTGGCGCTAACCGAACAGCTTAATAATGTCGACAGCGAGTTTGGCGAAATCATCGGGCGCAGCGAGGCGATGTTCAGCGTGCTCAAGCAGGTTGAGATGGTGGCGAAGAGCAACAGCACCGTGCTGATCCTCGGCGAAACCGGCACCGGCAAGGAGCTGATCGCCCGCGCGATTCATAATCTCAGCGATCGTAACAGTCGCCGGATGGTGAAAATGAACTGCGCGGCGATGCCCGCCGGGCTGCTGGAAAGCGACCTGTTTGGCCATGAGCGCGGGGCGTTCACCGGCGCCAGCGCCCAGCGCATCGGTCGCTTTGAACTGGCAGACAAAAGCTCGCTGTTCCTTGACGAAGTGGGCGATATGCCGCTGGAGTTGCAACCCAAGCTGCTGCGCGTGTTGCAGGAGCAGGAGTTTGAGCGGCTCGGCAGCAATAAACTGATCCGTACCGACGTGCGGCTGATCGCCGCCACCAACCGCGATCTGAAAAAAATGGTTGCCGATCGTGAGTTCCGTAGCGATCTCTATTACCGTTTGAATGTGTTTCCGATTCATCTGCCGCCGCTGCGCGAACGCCCGGAAGATATTCCCCTGCTGGTGAAGGCGTTCACCTTTAAGATCGCCCGCAAAATGGGGCGCAATATTGACAGCATTCCGGCGGAGACGTTGCGGGTACTGAGCGATATGGAGTGGCCGGGTAACGTCCGTGAGCTGGAAAACGTGATTGAGCGTGCGGTTCTGCTCACGCGCGGCAACGTGTTGCAACTGTCGCTGCCGGAAATCAGCGTACCGCAGGAGGTGTCCCAGCCTGCGGAAGTCGCACGCGACGGAGAAGATGAGCATCAATTAATTGTCCGGGTGCTGCGCGAAACCAATGGCGTGGTCGCCGGGCCAAAAGGCGCGGCACAGCGGCTGGGGCTAAAACGCACCACGCTGCTTTCCCGTATGAAAAAGCTGGGCATTGATAAAGATGCCTTAAGCTGAGATAACTGGGCTTTCCCCCTTAATGTTCGATGGAGGCACTATGGCGGTTTCAGCACGTAATCAGTTAGTGGGCAAGGTCAGTGCGACCTCTCACGGCGCGGTCAACGATGAAGTTGAGTTAACGCTCGACGGCGGCGCGAAACTGGTGGCGATTGTCACCAGTAGCAGCAAAGCAGCGCTGGGTCTGGCACCGGGTAAAGAGGCCATCGCGCTGATCAAAGCGCCGTGGGTGACGCTGGCGACAGAAGATTGCGGCCTGAAATTCTCCGCGCGCAACCAGTTTGCCGGTAGTGTAACGGCGGTGACCGAAGGGGCGGTAAACGCCACGGTGCATATCAACACCGATGCGGGTTTTGAGTTGGTGGCCGTGGTGACCAATGAAAGCCTGCAAGAGCTGCAACTGGCGCAGGGTAAACGCGTGATTGCGTTGATTAAGGCATCCGCGATCCTGATTGCGACGCGCGCCTGAGTGCGATAACCCTCACCCCAACCCTCTCCCTGAAAGGGAGAGGGAGCAAACCTGCACCCACCTTATCCCCTTGCCCCTCCAGAGAGCCTGGATGAATGGAAAACCGCACCCGTCTTATCTCCTCTCCCCTCCGGGGAGAGGGCCAGGGTGAGGGGAAACGTCTTCGTCAGCCTACCCTTTGCGACGATACTTTTCGGGGAGTTCCGGCACCGGGCGTTTATCATCCATTAAATGGCGCACCGTCAACAGAGGATGACGCCACAACATACGCGGCCCTGCCCAGCGCATAATCTGCTTCATCTCTTCACGTTTGGCGGGCTGGTAACAGTGCACCTGGCACTGTTTACAGGCCGGTTTCTCTTCGCCGAACACACATTTATCCAGCCGTTTTTCCGCATACACATACAGCTCCGCGTAGTGCGACGCACTGCTGACCGCATCCGGGCAGGCGCGCTGATAAAGCGCAATCATCTTCCGGATGGTCAGTTTCTCCCGCAGGATGCGTGGACCCGACATCATTCTGACCTCATCAATAAGCTGCATAAATAATACATCTTAAGACAGGCAACATGCACCCCATTAGTGCACTTTCTGCGCAATGATGGGGGGCCATGTTCGCCCAGGGGCGCGATAGCAGGCCCCCGGCCCCGGCTGCAAGAGTGGCGCGTTTTTTGCGTAATCTACATTTCGTTTCACTCTGGAGACGTTTTCCCATTCATTTCGCAAGGTATCGCTATGGAATTGAAATGGTTCGAAGATTTTCTCAGTGTCGCCCGCAATGTCAGCTTCACCCGCGCCGCCGACGAACGGCATATCACCCAATCCGCGCTCAGTCGCCGCATCCGCCAACTGGAAGAGTGGCTTGGCGTTCCCCTGTTTGACCGCAAAACTTACCCGGTCACGTTAACGCCGGAAGGGCAAATCTTTCTCGCCACCGCCAGCGAAACGGTGTTCGCCATGACCCACTTACGTAACGATCTTCACCAACGCTTCCGTTCCCGCACCGCGGTGCTGCGTTTTGCGATGCTGAACACGCTCTCACTGACATTTTTCCCGGACTGGATCCAGCGTCTTAACCTGCAACAGCAACTGGGTTATATCCGCATGTGCAACTCGAAGCCGAGTTTTGTCGAGCACATCGCCACCCTGCACAGCGGTGAAACCGATTTTCTGCTCACCTATGCCCACGACGCCGTGTCGCTGATCCACCAGCTTGCGCCGTATCCGATGATCCATCTTGGCCGCGAATGGGCCATACCGGTCTGTCGTCCGGACAGTGACGGTCAACCGCTTTACCCCATCAATCCTCGCGGGCAACCGATCCCGTGGCTCAGTTACGGCAGCCATTCATTCTTTGCTCACGCACTGGCGCAAATGCTCAGTGAACGGCCATTGCCGCTGGAAGCGGTGTATGAAAACGGCATGTCGGCCAACCTGAAGGCCATGACGCTGGCGGGTGGAGGCGTTGCCTGGCTGCCATTAAGTCTGGTGCATGAGGAGTTATCAAACGGTTCGCTGGTTCGCGCAGGCAGCAGCGACTGGGAGATCAAACTGGCGATCCGTCTCTACCGCCAACCCGTGCTGCGCAACCCGCAGGCGGAACAACTTTGGCAATTGATCCTGCACAGTGAAGCCGCGCATGCCGCCTGACAGCGGCAGACTATGCAAAAACGGAATAGCCGGTGTGAATTGCTCATTGGCACTGGCGAAACTTTTTCCCTCATTCTGGTGGTACGGCAACGTGAAAGGCGTTTGCATTATTCCGAGCAACCAAACTGGGGAGCACCATGGAAAACAAAGCGTTAGTCTGGAAGTGGGTGGAAAAACATCAGCAGGATTTCTGCGATCTCAGCGATCGCGTGTGGGGTACACCGGAGATTTGCTACACCGAATATCGCTCGGTGGCTGAACATACCGCCATGCTAAAAACGCAAGGCTTCCGCGTGACCGAAAACGTGGCGGGCATTCCCACGGCGGTGATGGGCGAAGCGGGAAGCGGCGGGCCAGTCATCGCCTTTCTGGGCGAATACGACGCCCTGCCCGGCCTTAGCCAGGCTTCCGGCGTGGCGCACTACTCGCCATTGCCGGGCGATGGCCACGGTCATGGCTGCGGGCACAACCTGCTTGGCTCCGGCGCAATGCTGGCCGCCACCGCGTTGAAAGCCTGGCTGGAGGAGACCGGGACACCGGGGCGCGTGCGCTACTACGGTTGCCCGGCGGAAGAAGGCGGCGCGGCAAAATCCTTTATGGCGCGCGCTGGCGCGTTCGACGGCGTGGATGTGGCGATCACCTGGCACCCCAGCGCGCATCACGAGGTCGCCAAACCCCTGTCGCTGGCTAACACGCGTATGGACTTCTTCTTCACCGGACGATCGTCCCACGCCGCTGCCTCTCCGCATCTCGGGCGCAGCGCGCTGGATGCCGCAGAGTTAATGAACGTTGGCGTGCAGTTTTTGCGCGAGCATGTGCCGCAGGACTCGCGTATTCACTATGCCATGCTCGACTCCGGCGGTATCGCGCCTAACGTGGTGCAGGCCAAAGCGGCTGTGCGCTACGCCATTCGCGCCCGAGATGTCCACGCCATGTTCGAACTGAACGAGCGAGTGAAACGCGTTGCCCAGGGCGCTGCGCTGATGACCGATACCAAAGTGGACATCAGCATTATGAGCGCCGTCTCCAACCTGCTGGGCAACCGCCCGCTGGAAGAGGCGATGCAACGCAATCTGGAGAGCCTGGGCCCGGTGCCGTTCGACGCCGCCGATCTGGCGTTTGCCGCCGAGATCCAGGGCACGCTGTCGGACGAAGAGATCGCCAGTTGCTACCGCAAAACCGGGATCAAACCCGCCAAACCCAAACCCCTCAGTGACTACATCATCCCACTGGATACCCACGGCGAAGTGATGATTGGCTCCACCGACGTGGGCGATGTCAGTTGGGTGCTGCCGACCGTACAGGCGCATATCCCCACCATGGCTATCGGAACGCCGGGCCACTCCTGGCAGCTCACCGCACAAGGCAAGATGCCCGCCGCCCATAAGGGCCTTGCCCATGTGGCAAAAGTGATGGCGGCAACGGCTGTCGATGTACTGACCGATAAGGTTTTACTGGCGCAGGTGAAAAAAGCGCATTTCGAGCAGGTGAGTGAAAAACCGTACCACTGCCCGATCCCGGCGGAAGTGAAACCGCCCATCCAGCCACGCCCGGATAGCGTATAAGGAACCACGAGATGAAATACACACCGATTGCCCTTGCGCTGGCGCTAACCAGCGCCTTTAGCACCGCGCCTCAGGCCGCCACACCGCCGGACTCGCTGGTGATGGCCTGGAATATTGACGCCATCAGCACCTGGGACCCGGCGCAGATTGGCGAAGTGGTGACCAGCGAGATTTACGCCAACACGTGCGATGCGCTGGTGGAATTTGATGTGAAAGATGAGAAAAAGCTGACGCCTTCAATGGCCAAAAGCTGGGATGTCTCGGCGGATCGTAAAACCATCACCTTCCATTTGCAGGATAACCTCAAATTTCCCGACGGCACGCCCGCCAGCGCAGGCGACCTCGCGTGGTCCATGCAGCGGGTCGTGAAACTGGGCTACGGCAATGCCGCGCAAATCACCGAGTACGGCTTTAACAAAGAGAATGTCGACAGCCGCATTACCGCGCCGGATGACAAAACGCTGGTGGTGACGCTGGATAAACCCTACCCCACCAACCTGATCTTACAGGCCATTGCCGCCGACAAGGTCTCGTCGCTGATCAACCGCAAAGTCGTGGAAAAAGAAGCGGTAGAGGGCGATTTCGGCCACAAATACCTCACCACCCACACCGCCTGCGTCGGCCCGTATCAACTGGTGCGCTGGAACGCCGGTGAAGGGGTCATGTTACAGGCCACTGAGCACTACTGGGGCAAAGCGCCGGTACTGAAACGCGTGCTGATCCGCCACGTCGCAGAAACCGGTACCCAGCGTTTACTGTTGACGCAGGGCGATGTGGATATTGCCCGCGACCTGTCGGCGGACGACCTGAAAACCCTCGACGAAGGCGGCAAAGTCAAAGTTGATAAGGTACTGAAGCCGCAACTCTTTTTCTGGACCTTCAATAACGAAGATCCGATTTTCAAAAATGAAAAAGTCCGTCTCGCCATGCGCTACCTGATCGATTACGACGGGCTGGCGAAAAGCGTCATGCCTTACCTCGGCGTGCCGCGCGCCAGCTTTGTACAAATTGGCGCATTCGGCGCGCTGGACGAAAAAGCGGGCCAACCGTTCACCCTGGATCTGGCGAAAGCCAAACAGTTGCTGACGGAGGCGGGCTACCCGGACGGGTTCAGCGCCTCGGTGATTTTCGGCACCCTGCCCCACTCCGCGCCGATTGCCCAGAGCATTCAACAAAATGCGGCGAAAGTCGGCGTCAAGCTCACGCTGGAACGGATGGCTAACGCCCAGTTGTTCAGCCGGGCGCGCGGACGCGAGTTCCAGAGCGCCATGATGGCGTGGCAGACCTCCGTACCGGATGCGTACGGCAATGCCTCACGACTGGTGTTCAACCCGGATAACCGCAAAGACGCACGCGCCACGCAATACCCCAGCTGGCGTGCAGCCTACTACGACGCGCAGATGAACCAGCAGGTGGAAGCCGCTCTGCTGGAGCCGGATGACGCCAAACGTAGCGAGATGTACGCCGCGCTGCAAAAAGAAGTCATGGAGAAAGGGCCGATGGCCATCATGTTCCAGATGTACAACAGCGCGGGCATCAGCCCGGGCGTGAAGAACTGGACCTGGAATGGCTTCCGCGTCTGGTATGGCGACGCAAGTAAGTAACGGAGGTTGCTGATGTCACAGGTGATTGCACCCACCACAACCGATACCGCACCCTCCGCGCTGTGGCGTCTGTTAAGACGCATCAGCCGGGGCGCGATTTCCATCTGCTGCACGCTGCTTGGGCTGGCGGCGCTGACCTTCTTTATCGGTCGGCTGCTGCCCATTGACCCGGTAGTGGCGGTGATTGGCGATAACGCCAGCCATGAAGCCTACGAGAAGATGTATGAACAACTCGGGCTGAATCAGCCGCTGTGGAAACAGTTTGTCGATTATGTCTGGCAACTGCTGCACCTGGACTTCGGCACCGCGTTGACCACCAGCCAGCCGGTGGCGCAGGACATTGCCCGCGTCTTTCCCGCCACGCTGGAGCTGGCGACCGTGGCAGCGATCATTGGCGTCGGCCTCGGCATTCCCGCCGGGGTTTACGCCGCCATGTACCGGAATTCATGGTTTGACCATCTGATCCGTTTCGTCGGTCTGCTGAGTTACTCCACGCCGCATTTCTGGCTCGGGTTGATGGGGTTGCTGCTGTTTTACGCCACACTGGGCTGGATCGGCGGACCGGGGCGAATCGACTTTATCTACGAATTCGAGCTACATCCGGTGACCGGCTTCTGGCTGCTGGACAGCGCGCTGAGCGGTAACTGGGCGGTGTTCAAAAATGTCTTCAGCCATATCATCCTGCCCGCCTCCATCCTCGGTCTGAGCGCGCTGGCCTACATCAGCCGCATGACCCGCAGTTTTATGATTGAGCAACTGTCGCAGGAGTACATCATCACCGCCCGCGTCAAAGGCTTGTCCTGGTCGCGCTGCGTCTGGGTACATGCGTTTCGCAATATTGCCGTGCCGGTACTGACGGTCGTGGCGCTCTCCTGGGCGTGGCTGCTGGAAGGCGCAGTACTGACGGAAACGGTATTCGCCTGGCCCGGTTTTGGCCGCTACTTAACCAACGCCCTGCTGGCGGGCGATATGAACGCAGTGGTCGGCTGTACGCTGCTGACCGGCGGCATTTTCGTGGCGCTGAATCTGCTGTGCGACCTGCTCTACCGCATCTTCGATCCCCGCACGCGACAGGAGGAGCAATGACCGATTCCATTAAATCCCTGCGTATTCGGCCACGCCAGGGGTTGCGCGCCTGGCTCAGCGACCCGGCGCCGCAAACGCCACTGCAAGCCAGAGTACAACTGGGCTGGATCCAGTGGCGGCGGTTTTGCGCCAATCATTCGGCGCTGTTTGGTCTGCTAGTGCTGCTGATCATTGTCGCTGCGGCGATCTTCTCCCCGTGGCTGGCGAATCATGACATTTACGCGCAAAACCTGGCGTTGCGCCTGCAACCGCCGAACGCAGAACACTGGCTCGGCACGGATGAACTCGGGCGCGATATCTTCAGCCGCCTGCTGTACGGCGCACGTATTACGCTCTACATCGCCGGGCTGACAGCGTTAATTATCACCCCGCTGGGCCTGCTGATTGGCGCAACGGCGGGCTACCTTGGTGGCCGCGTGGATACGCTACTGATGCGTCTGGTGGATATTTTTCTCGCCTTTCCAAGCCTGATCCTTGCGCTGGCGTTTGTCGCGGCGCTCGGGCCGGGCATTGAGAACGCCATCATCGCCATTTCGCTCTCTACCTGGCCGCCGATTGCCCGTCTGGCGCGCGCCGAAACGCTGGCGATCCGCAAAATGGATTATATCGCCGCCGTGCGCTTACAGGGGGCATCCGCCTGGCACATCATCCTGCGCCACGTGATGCCAATGTGTCTGCCGTCGGTGGTGGTGCGTGTGACGCTGAATATGGCGGCGATTATTCTCACCGCCGCCGGACTGGGCTTTCTCGGTCTTGGGGCGCAGGCCCCCAGCCCGGAATGGGGCGCGATGCTCGCTTCCGGGCGCGAGTTCATGCTGAACAATGGATGGATTGCCGCCATCCCCGGTTTAGCGATTTTGTTTACCAGTCTGGCCTTTAACCTGCTCGGCGACGGCCTGCGCGATGTGATGGATCTCCGCCATGAATAATCCACTGTTAGACGTTGAAAACCTCCGCATCCTGTTTAAGGGCGCGCATGAGGATAACCTCGCGGTACGCGATGTGAGCTTCCAGGTTGGCCGGGAAAAAGTGGCGATTGTCGGTGAATCGGGTTCCGGTAAATCCCAGACCTGCCGCGCGCTCCTGAAGCTGACGCCGAAAACCGGCAGCGTGCACGCCAGCAAAATGCGCTTTGACGATATCGATTTGCTCCAGGCCAGCGAGCGACAGATGCGCACCCTTCGCGGCAACCGTATCTCAATGATCCTGCAAGACCCGCGTTTTTCACTGAACCCGCTGATGCGCATTGGCGATCAGGTGGCGGAGGCCTGGCGGCTGCATCGCCGGGTCAGCAAAGACGAAGCCCGCGCCCGCGCGCTGGAGATGCTGGAGTCGGTGCATATTCGTGATGTGGAGAACGTCGCTCGCTTGTTTCCGCACGAAATCTCCGGCGGTATGGGGCAGCGGGTGATGATCGCCATGATGCTGATCCCCGAACCAGACCTGATCATCGCCGACGAACCCACCTCCGCATTGGATGTCACCGTGCGTCGTCAGGTACTGGCGATCCTCGACGAACAGCTGCAACGCCGGCAAACCGGTCTGCTGTTTATCACGCACGATCTCAATCTGGTCTCGCGCTTCTGCGATCGGGTGCTGGTGATGTACGCCGGGCGCATTGTGGAAGAGATCCGCGCCAACCAGCTCGATCAGGCGCGACATCCCTATACGCAGGCGCTGCTCGCCAGCCAACCGCGTCTGCGCGATCCGGTAGAAACGCTGTGCGTGCCCACGCGCGATCCGGCCTGGCTGAATGGCCCCTGTTACCGTCATGGAGTTGCCCTATGAACCCGATCCCCACCGCTGAACGCGCCATCGAAATGGTCTCTCTTGGCATCGCCTTTGGTCACGGCAGCCAGCGCCGCCAGGTGGTCAACGATGTTAACCTGACGCTGGCGCGCGGAGAGAGTTATGGCCTGATTGGCGAGTCCGGCTGCGGTAAGTCCACCGTACTGCGCGCACTCGCCGGGCTGAACAATGACTATCGCGGGCATATTTTGTTTAACAACCGCGAACAGCAGCCGCACCGTGATAAACCCTTCTACCGCCAGGTGCAGATGGTGTTTCAGGATCCTTACGCTTCGCTGCACCCACGGAAGATGGTGTGGGCCAGCCTGCGTGAACCACTGAAGCTGCACAACATGGATCGGCATGAAGCGCGGATCAGCGACATCCTGCATGCGGTCGGCCTGTCCGACGCCTTCCGCTATCGTTATCCGCACCAACTCTCCGGCGGTCAGCGCCAGCGCGTGGCCATTGCCAGGGCGCTGATCCTCGAACCGACCGTTCTGTTGCTGGATGAGCCCACCTCCGCGCTGGATGTGTCGGTACAGGCGGAAATCCTCAATTTACTGAGCCACATGCGTCAACAGCGCAATCTGACCTATTTGCTGGTGACCCACGATCTGGCGGTGGTCGCTCACCTGTGCCAGCGGGTGGGGATTATGCATCGCGGGACACTGCTCGAAGAACTCAGCGCTGAACGCCTGCGTCGCGGCGAAGCCCGTGAAGACTATACGCGGCAATTTCTTGCCGCCAGCGAGGCATAAATGTTTGCACAACTGGAAAGCCAACTGGCGCAGCAGCAGAGCGCCGTGCTGCTGGTGTCGCGCAGCAATGAGGTTATCTTCCGCTACGGCGACGAAACAACGCGCTATCCCTGCCATTCGATGCGCAAAAGTTTTCTCAGCGCGCTGATCGGCTGCGCCGAAGCCGAGGGGCGTTTTGACCTCTCGCTGACGCTGGATGCGCTGGGTATTGACGATCGCGAAGGGTTAAGCGACGTGGAAAGAGGGGCGACGCTGTACGATCTGCTGACGGCCCGTTCCGGCATTTACCACCCGGCCAATTACGAAACCCCGTGGATGCGCCGTATTAAACCGTCGCGCCACCGCTATGCGCCGGGCGAGAACTGGTGTTACAGCAACTGGGATTTTAATGCGCTCGGTACGGCATGGCGGCAACTGACCGGCGAGGCGATCAATCAGGCATTCGCCAGCCGCATCGCTCAACCTACCGGTATGCAGGATTACCGCCCCCAGGAGGATAGCTGGCTGGAGCCAGGCGACAGTTCCGTACACCCGGCGTACCCCTTTATGCTCTCCAGCCGCGACCTGTTGCGCTTTGGACAGCTCTTTTTACAGGAAGGGCGCTGGCAAGGCCAGTCGGTGATCCCGGCGCACTGGGTACGGCTTAGCACCGCGCCGCTCTCTCATGCTGGCACGCGCGGCGCTTACGGTTTTATGTGGTGGGTAACCCGTGACGGCGTTGGCTGGCCACAGGCAATCTTACCGCCGGGCAGCTTTTCCGCCCAGGGCGCAGGAGGACATTACTGTCTGGTTGCCCCTTCTCATCAACTGGTGGTGGTGCATCGCGTGGACACCAGACAGGCGGGCCACGAAGTGAACCGTTATCAAACCGGGAAACTGCTGCACACCCTTTTCAGCGCACTACAGAGGCAGGAACGGCAATATGACGACCTTAATTGAAACACTGGCGAACTGGTGCGCCGCGCCAGGCCCCTTCAGCGAACGGGCGCGGCAGCTTGCCGGAGAGGCGATCACCGACACCCTTGCCTGCCTGGTGGCCGGGCGGCAGGATTTCTCCACCCGCGCGGTCGGTGAGGCATGGCGGGATATCCCCGCAAACCCGGCCCTGAGCGCGCTGATTAACGCCACCGCCGCGCATGCCATCGATTATGACGATAATTTCGCGCCGGGAATGAGCCACGCGTCAGCCGTGTTATTGCCCGCATTGCTGCCCATCGCGCTGGCGCAGGGCAGCAGCGGCAGCGCCCTGATTGAGGCCTATCTGGTCGGGTTGCAGGCACAGGCATTTATTGGCGAGGCCATCGGGTATGGTCATTACACCGCGGGCTGGCATGGCACGTCCACGGTAGGTTGCGTGGGGAGTGCAGCAGGCGTGGCAGCCTTAATGGGGCAGGATGCCGGGGCGATTGCCCGGACGTTAAGCATCGCGGTAAGCATGGCAAGCGGCGTTAAAGGGCAGTTTGGCACCCCCTTAAAGCCCTTTCATGCCGGAATGGCTGCGCGCAATGCGGTCGATGCGGCAACCCTTGCCCGTACCGGCATGCAGGGGCGGCTGGACATTATCGAATGCCCGCAGGGCTTTGCTGAACTCTATGCCGGAACCCTGCGTACGCCGGACTGGCTTAACGATCGCCTGCACGTCATTGAACGTATTGGCGTGATGCCCAAAAAACACCCCTGTTGCGGATCGACACACCGTATTCTCGATGCCATCGCCGATTTACAGGCGCAGCGGGCCTTCACCGCCGATGAGGTTGAGCAGGTGCACTGTCTGGTGGGGATCTCCAACTGGCGTAACCTCGCGTACCCGCAACCGACTGACGAGATGCAGGCGCGTTTTTCCATGCAGTATTGTGTGGCGGTGATGCTGGAGAAAGGGGCGCTCAGCGTGGCGGATTTCACCCCGCACGCGGTGGCGACGCAGGCCGATGCGCAGAAACTCGCACGGATCACCATGGAAGCCTGGACGCCGGAGCAGGAAGCCGAAGATCCGGCCCTGCCGCATGTGTTAACCCTGACGCTGAAGGATGGTCGTACGCTCAGGCATGCGCGCTTGCGGGCGAAAGGTGCGCTGGAAGAGCCGTTCAGCGACAGCGAGCGTCAGGCGAAATTCCTCGACTGTTGCGCCCGGTTGCCGAATGCGCAGAAGCTTTACGATCGCTTGCACGCACTGAACAGCGCCAGGGATATCGACTTTATTCGTCAGATGGTGGTGCAGCCCAGCGCCCGCGAGGCTGCATTCTTCACCCTCTGACGTGGCGACGGTTAATAGACATCCCGCAGATAGCGTTTTTCCTGCGCCAGCGTCGCGATCCAGGCGCTGGCGTCATCCATGTTCATCCCGCCATGGATCTGCGCCACCTGTCTGAGCGCGGCATCCACATCTTTCGCCATGTGGTTTGCATCGCCACAGACGTAGAAATACGCCCCTTCAGACAGCCAGCGCCACAGCGTTTCGCCCTGCTCCAGCATGCGATGCTGCACATACACTTTCTGCGCCTGATCGCGGGAAAAGGCGGTGGTAAAACGGTGCAATACCCCCTCTCGCTGCCAGGCTTCCAGCTCATCACGGTAGTAAAAATCCGTCGCCGCATGCTGTTCACCAAAGAACAACCAGTTGCGCCCCGTGGCGGCGGTGGCCTGCCGCTCCTGTAAGAAACCGCGAAATGGCGCAATACCGGTGCCTGCACCGACCATAATGATCGCCGCGTTAGGGTCGGCGGGCAGGCGAAAATGCGGCGACGCATGAATAAAGATCTCTGCACTCGTGGCACGATCCGCAAGGAACGTAGAGCAGACCCCGCCGCGCTGTTTACCTTCACCATAACGTACCGTGGAAACGGTCAGTTGCACCTGCTGCGGCGAGACGGTCGGGCTGGAAGAGATGGAGTAAAAACGGGGCTGCAAGCGCCGCAACACCGACAACCACTCCGTAGCCGTCGCGCGAACAGGGAACATCCGCAGCAGGTCGATAATCTGCCGCCCCCATAACCACTGCGGTAAGTCCTCTTTACCTTCGCTGCTGAGCAGCCCGTTAAGCGTGGCGTTCGCTGCCCGTTTGCCGACAAATTCCAGCACCTCCGGCGTGATCCGCGTGATATCAACATGGCGGGTTAGCGCCTCAGACAGCGGCATTACCCCCTGTTCCGCCACCTGCACTGGCGTATGCCCTGCCAGTCCCAGCGCGTCGATGATGTGCGCCACGCTCTGCGCGCTGTTGCTCGGCCAGACGCCTAACGCATCTCCGGCCTGGTAGTGCATGCCGCTGCCCTGCAAATCAAAGGCAAACTGACGGATCTCTTTTTCCGCCCCGGCACCGCTCAGACGCTGGTTGATCACCAGCGGTGCCGATAACGGCGCATGGCGGCTAAAACCGGGCGGGAGATCATCGCAAGGGTCGCTGAGCACAACAGTGGACGCATCGCACAGTAATTGCAGCAGGGTGTTGAGCCACTGGTGCGCAGCCGCGCTGCCCGCTTCACAGTCCACACGCGCGGTGAGCCGCTGCGCGCCTAATGCCGCCAGGCGTGCGTCGAGCTGGCGGCCAAAACCGCAAAACCGATCGTAGCTGGCATCCCCGAACGCCAGCACCGAAAACGCCGTGGCAGAGAGTTGCGACGCAGCCGCATCCTGCAACGCCGCCCACAGCGCTGCGCCGTTATCCGGCGGGTCGCCATCGCCGAAGGTGCTGGCAATCAACAACACCTGCGGCGCCGCGGCGAGATCCGCAACAGCAACGTGGTTCATCGCGCAGAGTCTGACCGTCATCCCGCTGCGCCGGAATCGGTCAGCGCAGGTGTGCGCAAAAGATTCGGCATTGCCGGTGGTAGAGGCCCACAGCATCAGCACATCCGCCGAGCCCTCTTCGTCTGCGGCGGGTGTGTTGTCGGCAGGTTTGATCACCGGCTGCTGGCTGCTGCGCACCAGCGAAATGGCGCAGAATTTCAGCTCGGGTTGCCACGACAATGGATCGACCGCATCGCTGGTCACCGCGTTGATCGCCAGTTTGTCACCGAACAGATCGTTCCAGTGGAACGGGGCAAAACAGTGACCGGTAAGCACGCGATCGGTCACTATCGCAGGCAAGGTGGCGGAACCGCGCCGGGAGCGCACATCCACATGATCCCCTGCGTGGATCCCCAGCCTGTCGGCATCCTGCGGGTGGATTTCGATAAACGGCCCCGGATTGAGCTTATTCAGCAGTGGGATTTTGCCGGTCTTGGTCAGCGTGTGCCACTGGTGCTGGACGCGCCCGGTATTCAGCACCAGCGGGAAATCCGCGTCCGGCATTTCTGCTGGCGGCAGATCCGGGCGGGCAAAAAAGTGTGCTTTACCGCTGGCAGTGGCAAAGCGCAGCGTTGAGTGCCGGTAACGAATGGGATGGCGGGCATCGTTGTCCTCCGGTGGACAAGGCCATTGCAGCGGCGTTTCACGCAGCCGCTGATAGCTGGCGCCACGCAGGTCGTAGCCGGTATCCGGGTTCCACGCCTGGCGGAGTTCATCAAACACATCGCTGGCGCGGGCATAGGTAAAACCGTCGGCATACCCCATTTCGCATGCCACCTGCGCGATGATTTGCCAGTCGGCAAGCGCCTCACCCGGCGGGGTCACCGCCTGTTGCATAAGCGTCATGGTGCGTTCGGAGTTAACCATCACCCCTTCGGCTTCCGCCCACAGCGCGCCGGGCAGCAGGATATCGGCGTAACGGTTGGTTTCGGTATCAAGAAAGGCATCCTGGGCGATCACCAGTTCCGCCCGCTGTAGCCCGGCAATCACCTTTTGCCGGTTCGGCACACTGGCGACCGGGTTGGTGCAGATGATCCAGCAGGCTTTGATACGCCCGGCGCACATCTCATCAAACAGCGCCACCGTGCCGTCGCCGCAATCCGCACGCAGCGTGCCCGGCGGGCGCTGCCATAGCTGTTCAACAAAGGCGCGATCTTTTTCCACCAGCACCGAGCGTTGCCCCGGCAACCCCGCTCCCATATATCCCATCTCGCGGCCGCCCATGGCGTTCGGTTGCCCGGTGAGGGAAAAAGGGCCGCTGCCAGGGCGGCAAATCGCCCCGGTCGCCAGGTGCAGATTGCAAATGGCGTTGGTGCTCCAGGTACCGTGCGTGCTCTGGTTCAGCCCCATCGTCCAGCAGCTCATCCACTCGCCCGCCTGGCCAATCCACTCCGCCGCCTGGCGAATATCGGCTTCCGCCAGTCCGGTGCGTTCCGCCACCCACTGCGGCGGGTAATCCTGCAGGAAGTCCGGCATCGCCTGCCAGCCTTCGGTAAAACGCTCGATAAACGCCTGATCGGTGTGACCGTTTTGTACCAGCAGCGCCAGTAGCCCGTTGAGGAGTGCCAGGTCCGTACCGGGGTTGATTTGCAAAAACAGCGAGGCTTTCTCCGCCGTCGCTGTTCGACGGGGATCGACGACAATCAGTTTAGCCCCGGCGTTTACCCGCTCCATCATGCGCAAAAAGAGGATCGGGTGGCAGTCGGCCATGTTGGCGCCGATCACCAAAAACAGATCCGCGCGATCGAAATCATCATAGGAACCTGGCGGTCCATCCGCCCCCAGCGACAGTTTGTACCCCGTGGCGGCGCTGGCCATACACAGCCGGGAGTTGGACTCGATATTGTTGGTGCCGATAAACCCTTTCGCCAGTTTGTTCGCCAGATATTGCGCTTCAAGGGACATCTGCCCGGAGACGTATAACGCCACTGCATCCGGGCCGTGATGTTCCACAATATCCCGCAGCCGCCGGGCCGTTTCGCGGATGGCGTCGCGCGCCTGAACCTGAACCGGCTGCTGCTGGCGGTCGCTACGCAACCACGCCTGCGCCAGTCTGCCCGGCGCAGTCAGGGCGACAGCGCAACTCTGGCCTTTGGTGCACAGCCGACCGGCGTTTGTCGGGTGCATTTTATCCCCCGTGACGCTGATAATGCGCTGGTTTTCCACGTTCATGACCAGCCCGCACCCTACCCCACAATAGGGGCATACGCTTTTTATCTGCTCCATTTTCGCCCCCTGATGCGGTTTATGACACTTCGGCAATCGCCGGGAAGAGCGCCTGATCGACAGGCATGCGGTACACCCAGATTTGTCCGTGCGCCACTTTTACCGGCCACACGCGCACCCGCAGGGCAGCATCATCCGGGCTGACGCCATCGGATAAGCGAAAACGTTTTTTGTAGAGCGGCGAAATCACCACCGGTTCACCCGCAACGTCGCCCACCAGCCCGCGCGACAGCACATTGGCGTTGCTACCGGGTTCGTGGTTTTCCAGGGCGAAGATGTGCGGCGCGCTGCCCGGCAAATGAAACAGCGCGATTTGTTGCTGACCAAGGCGCGCCGCCACACCTGCGTTGGCCGGAACGTCAGCCACAGCGCCAACGTGGAGCCACTCATCCTCACCCGGCTTCGCTGTGCGCTGCGCCGGTTTTTCTTCCGCCGTGGCAGGGCGGATTTGCCCGCGTTCCGGCACCATGACCACCGCTTCGTCAGGGTGATCGCTATTGATAAATCCGCGGAACAGCAGGCGGTTTTGCGGGTTATCCAGCGTGGTTTTCCATTCGCACTGGTAGCTGTCTACTACCTGCTGCATCTCGCTTTCCAGCTCTGCGCCAATGCCGAGACTGTCCTGCAAAATCACCTGTTTGAGGTAATCAAGGCCGCCTTCCATGTTGTCCAGCCAGGTGCTGGTGCGCTGGAGCCGATCGCCGGTGCGGATGTAGAACATCAGCAGACGATCGATGATGCTGATCAGCGTTTCACTGTCGAGATCGCTGGCGAGCAGATCAGCGTGGCGTGGTTTCATGCCGCCGTTGCCGCACACATACAGGTTCCAGCCTTTGTCAGTGGCGATCACGCCAATGTCTTTGCCCTGCGCCTCGGCGCACTCGCGGGTACAGCCGGAGACCGCCATTTTGATTTTGTGCGGCGCGCGCAGGCCCTTGTAGCGGTTTTCCAGCGCAATCGCCATGCCGGTTGAGTCCTGCACGCCGTAGCGGCACCAGGTGGAACCGACACAGGATTTCACCGTGCGCAGAGACTTACCGTAGGCGTGCCCGGTTTCAAACCCGGCGGCAATCAGTTCTTCCCAGATGGCGGGTAACTGTTCGAGGCGCGCGCCAAACAGATCCACCCGCTGCCCGCCGGTGATTTTGGTGTAGAGGTTGTAGCGCTGCGCCACCTGACCAATGGCAATCAGCCCCTGTGGGGTGATCTCCCCGGCCGGAATACGCGGCACCACGGAGTAGGTGCCATCTTTCTGGATATTGGCAAAAAAGCGATCATTGGTGTCCTGCAGCGGCAGATGCTGCGGCGTTAACAGGTACTCATTCCAGCAGGACGCCAGCATCGACCCCACCAGCGGCTTACACACTTCACAGCCGCTACCGCGCCCGAAGCGCGCAATCAGCGCATCAAAGCTGCGAATGTCATGCAGACGGATCAGGTGGTATAACTCCTGGCGCGACCAGGCAAAATGCTCGCAAACGTCTTTTTTCACTTCGACGCCCCGTTGCGTCAGTTCATGCTCCATCACCTGTTTCAGCAACGGAACGCACCCCCCGCAGCCGGTACCGGCTTTCGTGCAGCTCTTGATCGCCCCCAGTTCTGTACAACCCCCGGCAACGGCAGCGGCAATGTCTCCTTTACTGACGTTATGACAGGAGCAGATTTGCGCACTGGCCGACAGCGCCGCCACGCCGAGTCCTTTTGGCGCATCGCCGGAACGGGCCGGCAGAATGAGCGTCTCCGGCTGGGCGGGTAGCGGCATGGCGTTAAGCATCATTTGCAGCAGCATGCTGTAATCGGCGCTGTCGCCAAGCAACACCGCGCCGAGCAGTCGTTTGCCATCAGCGGAAACAACGATTTTTTTGTAGATTTCGTTCGGGCCGTCGGTCCACTGATAGCTCTGAGCGCCTTCAGTTTTGCCGTGTGCATCCCCCAGCGACGCCACCTCCACGCCGAGCAGTTTCAGTTTGGTGCTCATATCCGCACCGGTAAACGGCGTTTCCTGCTGCGCCAGCCGATCCGCCACGCTGCGCGCCATCTGGTAACCCGGCGCGACCAGGCCAAAGATCTGCCCGTTCCACAGTGCGCATTCGCCAATGGCGTAAATCGCTTCGTCGGAAGTCTGACAATGATCGTTAATGACAATGCCGCCGCGCGGCCCTTTTTGCAGTTGCGCGCTCTCCGCCAGTTCATCTCGCGGGCGGATCCCGGCGGAAAACAGCAGCAGATCCGTTTCCAGTACGCTGCCGTCAGCAAAGCAGAGGCGGTGTCGCGCCTGTTCGCCGTCGACGATCTCCCGCGTCTCTTTGCGGGTATGCACCTTCACGCCCAGCGCTTCAATTTTGCGTTGCAGCATTGCCGCGCCGCACTCATCCAGTTGCACCGCCATCAGGCGCGGGGCGAACTCAACGACGTGGGTCTCCAGCCCCAACTGACGCAGCGCGTTAGCCGCTTCCAACCCCAGCAACCCACCGCCGATGACCACACCGCTTTTGGCCTGTTGCGCGCAGGCAGCAATGGCGTCCAGATCGTCCAGCGTGCGATAGACCAGGCAGCCAGGGCGGGTATTGCCGCTGATCGGCGGCACAAACGCATATGAGCCGGTGGCGAGCACCAGTTTGTCGTAGTGGGTCTCAACGCCTTGCTCGTCGCGCACGCAGCGTTGCTGGCTGTCGATAGCGACAATTTTGCTGGCGCTGCACAAGGTTATGCCGTGGTCGGCAAAGAAACCTTCGCTCACCAGCGACAGTGACGCGGCGCTGCGCCCGGCGAAATACTCCGACAGATGCACGCGGTCATAAGCGGGTAAACGCTCTTCGCCAAACACCACAATCTCGTACTGCTGATGCAGTCCACGCGCCACCAGTTGTTCAAGGAAATAGTGCCCAACCATGCCGTGGCCGATCACCACTAATACCGGCTTTTTCATAACCTGGATCCTTACATCGAAAGAGGGGAAGAGACGTCAGGCCGCTTTCGGCTGTTTCTCGTAGAGGAACTGCAACACCTGCTGGCGGTATCGCTGGTAGCGGGCGTCGTCGGCCAGCGCCACGCGGGAACGCGGACGTTCCAGCTCCACCTCCATGATTTCGCCGACGGTTGCCGCCGGGCCGTTGGTCATCATCAACACGCGGTCCGACAGCAGCACCGCTTCGTCCACGTCATGGGTGATCAACACAATGGTGGTGTGCAGGCGTTGCTGGATTTCCATCACCGCATCCTGCAAGTGAGCGCGGGTTAAGGCGTCCAGCGCGCCAAAGGGTTCATCCATCAGCAGCACGCTGGGTTTCATGGCCAGCGCGCGGGCAATGCCGACACGCTGTTTCATGCCGCCGGAGATTTCGTGCGGGCGCTTATTCCACGCGTGGGACATATGCACCAGGTCGAGGTTATGCATGATCCATTCATGCATCTCCTGTTTGGGCATTTCACCGCGAAACACCTGGCGAACCGCCAGCGCGACGTTGTCGTAGGCGGTCAGCCACGGCAGCAGCGAGTGGTTCTGAAACACCACGCCGCGCTCCGGCCCCGGTCCGTCGATTTCACGGTTATTGCACAGCAGCCCGCCGCTGGTGGGCTGCGTCAGACCGGCAATCAAATTCAACAACGTGGACTTGCCGCAGCCGGAGTGACCGATCAGGCTGAGGGTTTCACCGGTGTGAATGTCAAAGCTCACGTTGTCCAGCGCCAGGAACTCACCGCTGCGGGTGTTGAAACGCTGGCTGACCTGCTGTACCTGAATAATGGGCGTTGTACGCATCATCGTCTCCTTAGCGGTGGCTGTAGTTAAAACGGCTGGCTATCCACATCAGACCCTGCTCCAGCAGCAGGCCGACAACCCCAATCACCACGATAGCAATAATGATGTTTTCCACGTTCAGGTTGTTCCATTCGTTCCAGATCCAAAAACCGATGCCGATGCCGCCAGTCAGCATTTCAGCGGCGACAATCACCAGCCAGGCGATGCCAATCGACAGGCGCATACCGGTGAGGATGCCCGGCAACGCCGCTGGCAGCAGGATTTTGCGCATAATGGCGAACTCCGACAGCCGCAGCACCCGCGCCACATTCAGGTAGTCCTGCGGGATCTGCCGCACGCCTTCCGCGGTGTTGAGGATCATCGGCCAGATGGAGCAGATGAAAATCGTCCAGCTGGACGCCGGTTCGGCGCGCTGAAACAGCAGCAGGCCAATCGGCAGCCAGGCCAGCGGGCTGACCGGACGCAGCAGAGAGATCAGCGGGTTGAGCATGTTGGCGACAAAGCGAAAACGGCCAATCAGGAACCCGGCGGGAATGCCCACCAGCGCAGCGAGGCCAAAACCGGTCGCCACGCGCTGCAACGAGGCCAGCACGTTCCAGCCAATGCCCTGATCGTTTGGCCCGGCGATATAAAACGGATCGGCGAACAGGGTCAGCGCCGCCTGCCAGGTTCGCCACGGGGTGGGAAACCCTTTACTGTTGAGCGCGGCAACCTGCCACAGGCACAGCAGCAGGCCAATACCCAGCAGTGCCGGAACCCCGCGTTGCATCAGCGGACGAAGCAACGGCACGCGGCGGCGTACCACCGGTTTAGCGGGTAACGGGACGATCTCTGCCTGCGTACGCGCGGGCGGTGTGTTGTCCAACGGAATGGGGATAATTTGCGCCTGATTTTTCATCTGCGACCTCTCACTTCTTCACGCTAAAACTATTGGCGTACGCGGCAGGATTGCTGCCATCCCAGCGCACGCCATCCATCAATACGCTGCTGCGCATGTCGCTGCCCGGGAGCGAAACATTGCCCACCGCAGCAGCAGCCTGTTTGTAGATATCAATGCGGTTAACCTGGCGGGCGATGGCAAGGTAATCCGGGTCTTCGGTGAGGAATCCCCAGCGTTTATGCTGGGTGAGGAACCACATCCCGTCCGACAGCCACGGGTAATTCACCTCGCCATCATGGAAGAAACGCATGGCGTGCTGATCGGTCCAGCGTTTACCGATGCCGTTTTCGTACTGCCCTAACATGCGCCCGAGGATGGTCTCTTCTTTGGTGTTGAGATACGCGCGCCCGGCAATCACGCTGGCGGTTTCCCGGCGGTTGGCTTCAGAGGCGTCTATCCAGCGGGAGGCTTCAAGGATGGCGGCAGTGAGCGCACGGGCGCTGTTGGGATTTTTCTCCACCCAGTCGGCGCGCGTGCCGAGCACTTTTTCCGGATGATCCGGCCAGATATCCTGCGTCGTGGCGGCGGTAAAACCGAGATTGTCGCTGATGGCGCGCTGGTTCCAGGGCTCACCCACGCAGTAGCCGACCATATTGCCAATCTTCATGTTCATCACCATTTGCGGCGGCGGCACCACCACGCTGCGAATGTCATTCAGCGGATGGATGCCCGCGCTCGCCAGCCAGTAGTTAAGCCACATGGCGTGCGTACCGGTCGGAAAGGTCTGGGCGAAGGTATACGTGCCCGCCGGGCTGGCAGCGATGTGCTTTTGCAGAGTGGCCAGGTCGCTGACGCCCGCATCGTGCAGTTGATTCGCCAGCGTGATCCCTTGCCCGTTCTGGTTGAGGGTCATTAGCGATGCCATGGCGGTTTGCGGGCCGGAGAGCCCCATTTGCAGACCATAAAGCTGACCGTAAAGCATATGCGAGGCGTTCAGCTCACCCGACACCACCTTGTCACGCACGGCGGCCCAGTTGGCCTCTTTGCTGGGGAGCAGGGTAAAACCGTATTTTTTGTCGAAGCCTTTGACCGACGCCATCACCACCGATGCGCAGTCCGTCAGCGGGATAAACCCGACGCGGATCTCTTTCAGCTCTGGCGCATCGGAGCCTGCGGCCCACGCGCGGTTGACGACGGATGGCAGCAGCAGACTGCCGCCCAGCGCTGCGCTACCCAGTAAAAACTGACGGCGGGAAACCGTCATCCCCTTTGTTTTGTTGTCGCTCATTGCCACCCTCGCGCTGCTCACCGTTGTGGGGATGCAAAAAAAAACGGCGTCCATAAGCCGGTGCAAAGCTGCACGCTTATGGACGCCGTTGTCCGGTTAACATACGCCCGACCGCCGTTGGCCGCGCATGCGTTATGTTGTGTTGTTGCTACGTGACTAAAGCAAGGGCTGTGCCAGGGTCAACGGATGGCGCATTTACGCCCTTCAGGGCCGCCAGAAAGCGGTTTTCCTCACGTTTTCGCACTATCACAGAGCACATTTCGCACCCTTCACGTGCAGCTACCCCTTAAGTATTAGGCTGAAAAACGTCTGCCACTGCCAGCATTGCGCTGGCGATCTCAATCAGCTTTTTGTTCTGATTCATCGCCATCCGGCGCAGGGTTTTGTAGGCCTCTTCTTCGCTAATCTGCCGGTGCTGCATCAGCATGCTTTTGGCGCGCTCGATCTGTTTGCGTTCATTGAGCGTTTCACGCAGCGCCGCCAGTTCGGTATCCAGCGCTTGCAAGCGTCGCGACTGCTGCTGCACCAGCGTTAACAAGGAGCGCCCGAGCTGCGGGCGTACGCCGCCGCTTTCCAGCCAACCGTGGGAATCAATAAACACCGAATAACCGCTCTCTTCCCCTTCCTGCGGCGGCATCAGGCTTTCCAGATCCGCCCGCTGTTCACTGTTGGCCTGTTCTGTGGCGGCGATGCGCGCCCGGCAATGGGCCATCAGGGTTTGCGCCAGCGCATCTTCCAGCATTTTCATCTCATCAATGCGCTGCGTGGCCAGCGCAAACCAGCGCAGACAGCTGTCCGCTTCAATGAATTCGCGCCCGGTACAGGCAATGCGTCGTAAGCGTTCAAACTGGCTGTCGGTGGTCATCTGTTGCCAGCGCAGGCGGTGCTCGTCATCGGCAAAATCGGCGAAGGTGGCGAAACAGCGCTCCTGGCGTTCAATAAGATCGAGCCATTTTTGCTGTGTCTCGTCGCTGAAGGTGCCAACCGCAAAGGCCGCCGCCCCCGTTGCCCGCTCCTGCCCGGCGTACTCCTTGCCCTGCATAAAGCTGAACATGGCAATTAGCGCACGGGAAATGGCGGGTTCAGCGGCGGTATCGGAGAGCTCAAACACCAGCGAAAGCAGGTTGCGGATGATGTCGTTAAAAAAGGTCATCGCCTGCGGTAAACGCAACGCGCGCTGGCGGATTTGCTGGCGCAGGGAAGGCAGTAAACTGAGGGCATAGACCACGCTCGCCACGTGGCTGAACAGACGACTGGCTTGCGGCAGCGCGGCTATCTGGCTTTCCAGTGTGTCGAGCTGCATCATCAGCGGCGCTTGCGCTTGCGCCACATCGCGCTCGCGCAGGAGTAACTCATCGGCAAACTGGCTGTCCGCCGAGCAGAGGAACATGTTGGATGTTCCCCGCTCGCGTTGCAGCATATGCACCAGTTGGCTGATTTTGCCCACCAGTTCACCGCTTTGCAGCAGATAACGCAGGCTGTTCAGCTCGCACTGGCGCGAGGCTAACAGGAAACGGATGGTGGTCGACGAATTGGCTATCATGCGCGTGCTCCCGGGAAGTCAATACTTCACTAATGCAAGCAACGCGCCAGCCATTATGTTATTGCGCTTTTTGCCCCGTCACGCTGCACGCACCATTCCCATAATGACCGCGCACAATTCCTCTTTGGCCTGGACGTCGGTGACAGCCCCCTGAACCACCGCCCACGCCAGTCCTTCGGCGGAACCGAGCATCGCCCACAGTGTCGCATCACGCAGCGGATGGGTGCAAAATGGCGCAAACAGCGTTCGGCATTTGTCAGTGAAGTCGACAGCATACTCCCGGCGGATTTTTTCCAGCTCCGGCGTTCCGGCCAGCGCCGCCAGTACGCTTGGCATTTCACGCCCTTGCAGCAACACACACTCGATATAGGCAGTGGCAATCACCGCCGCCAGTTTTTCCGGCGTCGCTTCGGTACGGCTGATGACATCATCCATTTTCTGGTTCTGCCGCTGATCGTATTCGCGGTACAGCGCCGCCAGTAACCCGGAACGGCTGGTGAAATGATCGTACACCACCGGTTTTGTCACACCCGCACGCTCCGCGAGATGCCCGAGCGTCAACGCCTCCGTGCCTTCATCGCGAATAATTTGCCATGCCACTTCCACCAGTTGCGTATAGCGATCTTCACGCGTCAGACGTTGACGCACACGGGTATCGCTCATGCTCTCCTCCCTTGACAGTCTTACATACCAAAGGTAACTTACTAATGGTAGGTTACCTTTGGTATATAAGATTACGTTCCTGCACGCCGTCTGGCAACGGAGGAGGTTTGATATGCATGCGTTGATCGTCGTTTCTCATCCAGTAACTCACTCTTTAACCCACAGCGTGGCGCAGGCGGTCGCCGACGGGATCACCGCGGCAAATGCGCACAATAGCGCCGAAATCGCCGATCTGACACGGGAAGGTTTTAACCCGATCTTTTCTGCGGAAGATAGTGCCGCTTTTGCACACGCCGCGCCACTGCCCGCCGATGTCCTCGCCGAACAGGCGCGTATCGACAATGCCGACGCGCTGGTACTGGTGTTTCCTATCTACTGGTGGACCATGCCGGGCCTGCTGAAAGGCTGGATTGATCGCGTGTTCTCCAATGGCTGGGCCTATGAAGAGGGCAGCAACGGCAAGGTGGCGAAAAAGCTCGGGCATTTGCCGGTGCACCTTGTAGCACTGGGCGGTGCCGACCTGAAGACGTTTGAAAAGCATGGCTATGCGCAATCCTGGAAGACGCAGATCGCTCACGGTATTTTTGATTATTGCGGCGCGCCAGTGATGACCAATACCACGCTGATGATGCCGGATCTCGGCACGCCGGAAGCCTGTTTGCACCAGGCTCATGCGATAGGACAACGGATCTTTTGAGCGGTGCGCCCCTGCTGACGGGGCGCATTACCACCTTATGCACCACGCATCCCGCCGTTCTCCCTGGCGAGTGAAATAATCACCCGGAAAAACTATCCCTTGACTTTGATCCTCGGCGAATTCAATACTAAACCGTACGGTTCAGTTTAGTTTCATAACTGCGCCACCCGGTTCAATAATCAAGCGCGATAAAAGGGTTTTTCGCATGAAAACAATCTCCAGGGGCATTCCCCCGACACTGCTGTTGCTGACGGTTTTCCTGGCAGGCTGCTCAGGAAGCGACCCGGTTCGCTATGCAGGATTACAGTCTACAGCCCAACTGCAACCCAATACCGGCGATAACGCGTCGCGTATTCCTTACCGCTACAGCAAACCGGTGGACTGGCAGAAGTACCACAGCGTCATCATTGAACCGGTGAGTCTTTACAGCGGCAGCGATAGCCAGTTTGACGACATGTCCTCATCAGACAAACAAGCGCTTGCCAGCTATATGCAGCAAAAGTTCCGCGAAACGCTGCAACCGCGACTGCGCGTAGAAAGCACGCCAGCCGCCGACACCCTACGCCTGAAATTAACGCTGACCGGCGCAGGCACCACGCCGCAGGTGGTGGGCACCGTCACCAAGTTTGATCTGGCGGGCGGCCCGTACAACATTGTGCAGTCGATTCGCGGCGGGCAAGGCATGATGAGCGGCTATGTGAATTACGCCGTTGAAGTGTATGACGCGACCAGTAATCAATTGCTGCTGGCGTATGTCGCCAAACAGTATCCCAACGCCATGAACGTCTCAGCCACGATTGGCTCGCTGAGCGCCGCTGAGGTCGGCATTGATAAAGGAGCGGAAGAGCTGGCGGAGATGCTGAAGTAGCCCCGAGGCGCACTCCCCGTGCATTCGGGGAGTGATCACATTGAATCACTGTACAGACGGCGATGAAAATATACCGACACCTGATGACCTGCCCCGTTTGTGGACACATTTCCCGTTACCATCCGCAACGCGCGCGACAGGCACTGTTTTGCACACATTGCCGTTCGCTGCTCTGGCGCAGTAGCCTGATCCCGCATGCGCTGCTTTTGCCCCTGACGCTGACGGCGCTGATCGCCCTGGCGCTGGCCTGCTACAGCCCGGTCATGATGATTCAGGCCTATGGCATGCACAACGCCCTTTCGCTCTGGCAAACCGTCAACGCGGTGGTTGACCACGGCGACATGCCGCTGCTGGCGTTATGCGTTACCGTGCTGTTAGTGAGCGCGCCGTTCATGCAGTTATTCCTGCTACTGCGGGTGTTGTTACTGTTGCACGGCAACCACCACGCGGCGGATGTGGCCTTCACTATCAAGGCGCTGCGCTGGGTTCGCCCATGGTGTATGGCAGATGTCGCGATCCTGGGTTTTGTGGTCTCCGCCGTGAAGCTCTCCTCGCAATTTGCCGTGGAAGCCGGTCCGGGAGGATGGGCGCTGGTCACTGCCGTAGGGCTCTCTATTGTGCTGGCGAATCAGCATCCCCACCGTTACTGGCTGCGGCTTTCCCCTGCTAACACAGGAAGCCTGACATGATCCCGTATGCTGAGAGCGGCGTTTATGGTTGTCGTCAGTGTGGACTGGTGTGCCGTGCGGAGAAAGACACTGAGGCACCCGTTCATTGCCCGCGCTGCCTGTCGCCTTTTGCGCCGCCGACGCCTCGCCCACTTGCCTGGAGCTGGGCTTTACTGCTGGCGGCAATGATTTTCTATATTCCGGCCAATCTGGTGTCGGTTACCGCTGCTCGCTTTCCGGGCGGCAGTGAAGAGAGCACGATTTTCGCCGGGATCGTCACCTTCTGGCAGAGCGGTTCGTTCGGCATTGCGGTGTTGATCTTCATCGCCAGTATCATCATCCCGCTGATGAAATTTATGTTGATGACGTTCCTGTTGTTAAGCGTCAGGCGCAGCACGCGCCGTGGACGACGCCAACGCACCTTGCTTTACCATCTGATGGAATGGACCGGCTACTGGTCGATGCTCGACGTGGTGGTGGTGGTCGTGGTGAGCGGTCTGGTGCAGTTCCACGGGCTTGCCAGCATCGAGCCGCGGGCAGGCATTCTGTTTTTTGCGCTGGTGGTAGTGCTGACCATGCTGGCAGTGCTGAGCTTTGATCCGCGTGTGATCTGGAGGCGATCATGATCCGTGTTCCTGCGGGCAAACGGGGGCGGCTGGACTGGAAAAGCGCGCTGATCTGGGTGATTCCATTGATTGCGCTGGCCTGCACCCTCAACATTCTTTTACAGGCGCGGCTGGCGGAAGGCCCGGACATTACCCTCTCTTTTCGTAGCGCGGCGGGACTGGAAGCGGGCAAAACCGAGGTGAAATATAAAGATGTCGCCGTCGGCGTCGTTACCGCAATCACCCTCAGTCAGGAAGATGACCAGGTTCGCGTTCACGTGAAGCTGAACCGCAGCGCCGCCCACCTTGCCCGCGCGGATACCCGCTTTTGGGTGGTGCGCCCACGGGTCAGCATCGGCGGCGTCAGCGGCATCGACACGCTGCTTTCCGGTGCGTATATCGGCCTCGATAAAGGCAAAAGCCGCCTGCCCACCTATGAGTTTACCGGGCTGGAAAACCCGCCGCCGGTGGTCAGCGATGTACCGGGGCGTCTGTTCACGATTGACGCAGATGATTTAGGATCGCTGGACAGCGGTTCCCCGGTCTATTACCGGAAAGTGCAAGTGGGGAAAGTGACCGCCTTTGCGCTGCGCAGCGACGGGAAAGGCGTGCGCTTAAGCGTATTTATTGAAGCGCCCTATGATCATCTGGTGACCGCCGCCACGCGTTTCTGGAATGCCAGCGGCATTGACCTGTCGGCAGGAAGCGGCGGTTTTCGTCTTAAAACCGGCACCGTCGCCACCATCCTCAGCGGCGGTATTGCGTTTTCTACGCCAGACGACGCCCCGCCGTCACCGGAGGCTGAACCCGCCATCTATCGCCTTGCGCCGGATGAGGAATCCGCGATGGCCCCTGCCGACGGCCCGCCGATCACCTTTCGCTTACGCTTTGATCGCGCGCTCCACGGTTTGAGCATTGGCGCACCCGTGGCCTTCTCCAGCGTGGTGATTGGCCGCGTGAAAGCCATCAGTCTCGATTACGACCCACAGCATTATGCGTTCCCGACACTGGTCGATATCGACGTTTATCCGTCACGCATGGGCAATGTGCTGCAAAAGTTGCCGCCGCATGCCAGCGATCTCGACCGGGCGACGGCGTTATTTACCCGCGAACTGGTATCGCGCGGTTTGCGGGCGCAGGTCTCAACCGGCAGCCTGCTGACCGGGCAGCTTTTCGTCTCCATCGACTTCTTCCCGAACGCTCCTGCCGTGCCGTTTGATCTCAATGCGGTGCCGCTGCGTATCCCGACCATTGGCGGTAGCCTGGATGACATCCAGCAGCAGGTGGCCAGTATCGTCAATAAAGTGGATAAACTGCCCCTCGCCTCCCTCGGCAATAACCTCAATGGCGCACTGGTAGAACTGAACAAAACCCTGAAAACCGTGAACAGCCAAACCCTGCCTGCGGCGGCCACGCTGATGCAGCACACACAGGCCACGGCGGATAATGCGCGTACGCTACTGGAAGACGATTCGCCGCTGGTGCTTAACATTCTGCAAGCGTTGCAAGAGACAACACGCACGCTGAAATCCCTGCGCGGTCTTTCCGGGCAACTGACGCGCAACCCGGAATCGCTGCTGACCGGCACCCCCGCCGATCCCACTCACCCCGACACGACGTCTCAGGCAGAAAAACCATGAGTATCCGTACCCTCTTCATCACGGTCATCGTACTGCTGTGCGGCTGTACCTCCGCGCCTGTGCGCTACCACACGCTGTTATCGCCCGTGTCACCGCCGCACGCGGTACAGGCTGCGCCGTATGATATTGATCTCTTTGTGCCGGGTGTGCCCTCGCAACTGGACGGGCAGCAGGTGGTGGTTCGTCAGGGGCAAAGCGGCATGGCGATACGGGACAACGAGCGCTGGCTGAACCCACTCGGAGAGGAGTTGCAACGCGCGCTCTCCGCAGGTATTTCGGCGCAACTGGGGGCGCAGGATGTCGACGGTCTGCCGCGCGAGCCGTCCCGACCGGTGATCCTCATCCAGTTGCAACTGCGGCGTTTTGATAGCTGGCCAGGCCATGCCCTGAGCCTGGAGGCGGACTGGCGGCTGGCGGTCAAAGGGAACGGGCAGCGCGGCGTATTGCTGTGCCAGAGCCGGTTAACGCGAGCATTAACGGGACAGGATGATATGTACGCCGCCTGGCAAACGCAGGTGGCGCAACTTGCCGGGCAGATAGCCAGCACCCTGTCGCAGTGGGCGGCATCCGGCTATCAGCACGCGGTTTGCCCCCGGTAATTACACCCGCGCGCCATACAGAAAAAGACGGACGCCGCGTTTGACCATCTCGCCAATCTGCGCCGGAGTGAAGACCGGGATCGCCTGTTTCAGCAGCAGCGCGTCCGTCTCGGCTTTGATCAGCGCGGTGAACTGGCTGGCAAGCAGCGCCGGACTGGCCTCGGCCAATTCCCCTTTCTGCACCGCCTCGCCCATGACCTGCGCCAGTGTTTCCATGCTTTCGCGGATGCCCGACTCCCGAAAGAGTGTACCGATATCTGAATGCCCCGCTTCCCCCACCACAATGCGGTAAAGTTGCAGCGCCTGGTTATCCCCGGTCAGCACCTGCAACATGCTGACGCCAAAGCGCGTCAGCCGCTCTTCCAGCGTAAGCGTCTGGCTTTGCGGGCTGGTTAACTCGGCTGCCGCCTGGGTCAGGAATTGCGTACTGTAAGTTCTGACCACCGACTCAAATAATGCTTCTTTCGAGGTGAAGTAGTTATACAGCGTGGCCTTGGAACCACCGGCCCGGCGGGCCACTTCGCTCATCGACGTGCGCTCATAGCCCTGTTCCTGAAAAACAGCCGCCGCGGCAGTGATAATGGCCTGACGACGTTCCTCGCTAAGTGTTCTCAATGCTGCCTCGATAATTAACTGAACGGTTTAGTCTGACTTTACCATTTTGCCGCCAGCACAACCATCGCGCAGGCATACCCGAACGGGTACGAGCCGCGTATAGTGGCGACCAGAGTGAAATGACAAAGGAGTGTGATGTGTTCAACAAGGTGCTCAACCCCACAACGTTCGGCTGGTGGCTGCTGGCTAACCTGGTAAATTATCTGACGCAGACGGTATTCAGCGCGTTTGTCGGCAACAATCTACTGATGCAGATGCTGATCGCGGTGGTGATGTTTATCTGGTATGTGGAGTTCAGCCTGACCTACTACCGCGCGCTGAAAGCCCGCAACAGCATTGGCCGTTTCTTTCTTGCCGCATGGGTGGGCTCGACGCTGGTCGCGTTTATTACCGCCTCAGTCTGGCTATTTTTGCTGTTCCGTTAATGGATCTTTTAGGGCACCTGCTTGCGGACAAATTTTTGATAGCAAAACACTGCGCCGCTTAGCAGCGCAGTGTTGTCGGCATTACACTACCCAGCTCAGCAACAACGTTGCCGCAATCACCGTCGACGCACCGCCAATACGGGTGGCGATCTGCGCAAACGGCATCAACGACATACGGTTTGACGCCGAGAGGATAGCCACATCGCCGGTACCACCCAGGCCACTGTGGCAACTGGTGACAATCGCCGCTTCCACCGGGTACATATTCAGCCACGACGCAATGAAATAGCCGCTGAGCGCCATGGCAATCACCACCGAACCGCACACCACCACATAGCCGACGGAAAAGACCGCGACAACGCTTTCCAGCGGCACATACAGCATGCCAAGGCCGATCATCAGCGGCCAGACCAGCGCAGCCGACACGAATTTATAGCAACTGTGCGCGCCCTGCTCCATGGACGCCGGGATCACCTGCGCATATTTGCACAGCACGGCGATCAGGATCATCAGCACCGGTCCCGGAATATGCACCAGTTTTTCAAATAACCCGCCGACGATAAAAAAGGCGCAAATCATCAACAACCCGCCGCCCATTAACTGGAAATCCGTCTGCTGCGCGCTCTGGGTCTGGGTAAAAATACGGTTATCGTCATCGCTGCGGATCAGCATACCGTTACCGGTAAGCGAAGGACGGCGCACGCCAATGCGCGACAGCACCCCGGCGCAGATAATGGCGAAAATATTGCCCACCACCGCCGCTGGCGCCAGTTGTGCGACGTAGACATCCGGCGTTTGCCCGAGGATAGCCGAATAGGCCAGCGACAGCGGTAATATCCCTTCGCCAATGCCACCGCCAATGATCGGCACGATGATAAAGAAAAAGGTGTGATACGGCGTGTAACCAAACAGCATGCCCACCAGCAGCCCCGACACCACCGCCATCACGGTGCCGGCCACCAGCGGCACAAACATACGGATCATCCCCTGGATCAGGATAATCCGGTTCATCCCCAGAATGCTGCCCACCACCAGACAGGCAATAACAAAATAGAGCAGGTTGGCTTCTTTCATCAGCAGATGAACCGTCGCCATGGTGTGGGGTTCGAACATGCCAAAATAGACCAGTACCGACGGCACCATCAGGCACAAAATTGCCGGTCCGCCAATGTCTTTCAGGACGGGCAGCATGCGCCCGATTTTGGCGAAGGCGAAGCCCAGCGTCATGATCACCGCCAGGCCGCCAATCATATTTTTCGGCAGTAAACCGGCGGATGCCGATACCGCGACAATCGAGGCAATACCCACAAACAACAACAGCGGTACCGCGCCGACTTCAAGCCCTTGCAAACGGGCGAGTTGCCCACCTGCCGGGGAGGTTTCTACAGAGGGGTTAAGAGGATTATCTTTCATTATTTTCACCTGATTCGCTATTAATGAATAACAGTGGGCCAGGAATAACCTCAGGGTTATTCGTAATGGATAAAATGCTTGAAAAAATAAAACCAAAGTAATAAATATTGCCACCAGGAAGTTATTATTGAATAAATACCAACGACTGCTGACTGTAAAGAGCATGCCTGTTTTCTAATGTTAAAATTGTGAATGTCGTGGTAATTCCATTTTAAATAACTTAACTCAGTTATTTGTAAATAAAGTAACCAGAAAAACATTTATTTCAGATATTCCTAATAAAAATAAAACCTTAAGCCTTTCTTATATTCCGTTTAATTAAAGTAGCCATTATGAAACTAATTAAAACGGGAGAAGTGTGATTCCAGTCACCTCCGGGGATAAAGGCTCCCGATAGAGTGCCGCCTGAAAACAAGTTAAAACAAAACCCAGGAAATCTTATGCCTTCACTACTTTTACAATCTTTATTCCCATTGGTATTTATCATGCTATTGGGCTGGCTGAGCGGGAAATTAGGCTATACGCGTCGTGAAGATGCCACGGTGTTAGCCACGGTGGTGATCCGATTTGCGCTCCCTTTCCACCTGTTTATCGGCGCACTGAACACCAACCCGGAAAAGATCAAAAACTTCTCGTTTATGGCGGTTCTGATTATTGGCCTGATGGGTTCCTATTTACTGACGCTGATCCTGTCGCGCTATGTTTTCCGCCACGATATTAAAACCAGCGCCATACAGTCTCTGGTTTGCGCATTTCCTGATATGGCGTATTTCGGTGCGCCGGTACTGGCGGTGCTGATCGGGCCGGAAGGCTTCTTAGGCGTGCTGATCGGTAACTTAATCACCAGCGTATTTATGATCCCGTTGACCATTATTCTGATCCGCATGGGGGATAAAAATGCCGACAGCGAGGCGCTGCATCCTGGCAAATTGATTTTGCAGAACCTGATGCGTGCGGTGCGTAATCCTATCGTCTGGATCCCTATCTCCGGGGTGCTGCTCAGTCTGGCTGGCGTGCAATTGCCGCACCTGCTTAGCGCGCCAATTGAGATGGTCGGAAAAATTGCCGGTGGTCTGTCGCTGTTCGCGCTCGGCCTGCTGTTCTACGGTGAGCGCCCGTCGTTGAACCTGCAAACGTTTACCAACATCAGCATTAAAAACCTGATCCAGCCTGCCATGATGGCTGCCGCCGGACTGGCTTTCGGCCTGAGCCATACCTTAATGCAGCAGGTGGTGATTATCGGCGCTACCCCATCCGCTATCGCTGCGGGCATGTTTGCCCTGCGCAGCGAAACGTATATCGAGTCCGCATCCTCTTCCATTCTTATTGGCACCGCGATCGGCGTATTAACTGAGGGAATCATGATCTATCTGATTTCATAACACTGAGATCTGATATCCCCGATACAACGACCGTGGTGTCGTTATTATTTAGTCAGGAGCAGCAATAATGTCACGCAAAGAAACACTTTATACGCCTTATAATGGCGCAGTGTTACTGGAAAACCCGTTACTGAATAAAGGACTGGCGTTTACTGAAGAAGAGCGCCTCGCCTTTAACCTGCACGGTTTATTACCTCACAATGTTGAAAGCATTGAAGAGCAAACCGATCGCGCGTGGAAACAGTTCTGCCATTTCAAAAAAGATATCTCTCGCCATGTGTACCTGCGCAATATTCAGGATACTAACGAGACCTTATTTTATAACCTGCTGCGCACGCATATGCAGGAAACGTTGCCGATTATTTATACCCCGACAGTGGGTGAAGCCTGCGAACACTTCTCGGAAATTTACCGCCGCGCACGTGGGTTATTTATCTCGTGGCCGAACCGTCATCATATTGATGAGATGCTACAAAGCTTCTCCCGTAACGACATCCGCGTGATCGTCGTGACCGATGGCGAACGTATCCTGGGTCTGGGCGATCAGGGCGTCGGCGGGATGGGCATTCCGATTGGCAAACTCTCGCTGTATACCGCCTGCGGGGGGATTCACCCGGCGTCAACGCTGCCTATTATGCTGGATGTCGGCACTAACAATACCCAGCACCTGGAAGATCCGCTGTACATGGGCTGGCGGCATCCGCGCATCAGCGACGATGAATACCTTGAGTTTATGGATATGTTCATTGAGGCCGTGAAGACTCGCTGGCCGGACGTGCTGCTGCAATTTGAAGATTTTGCGCAGAAAAACGCGACGAAACTGCTTAACCGCTACCGTAATGAGCTGTGCTGCTTTAACGACGATATTCAGGGAACCGCTGCGGTCACCTCCGGCACGCTGATGGCAGCATCGCAGGTGGCGGGGACACGTTTACGCGATCAGCGCGTGGTGTTCCTCGGTAGCGGCTCGGCCGGGTGCGGTATCGCCGACAAAATCATGGCATTGATGGTTGCCGACGGCGCAACGCCGGAGCAGGCGCGCAACAACATTTTCATGATTGATCGCTTTGGTCTGCTGACGGATGACATGCCTAATTTGCTGGATTTCCAGCAAAATCTGGTCACCTCACGCGCGAGCATCGCCCACTGGACGGTTGAGTCGTCCAATATTTCGCTACTGGAAGTGGTGCGCAATGCCCACCCCACCGTGCTGATTGGCGTCTCCGGTCAGCCGGGGCTGTTCAGCGAAGAAGTGGTCAAAGAGATGCATCGCCACTGCCCGCGCCCGATTATCATGCCGCTGTCCAACCCCACGTCACGTGCGGAAGCGCAGCCCAAAGATCTGATCGAATGGACGCAGGGCGCTGCGCTGATTGCCACCGGCAGCCCGTTCGCGCCGGTATTCTGGCAGGACGAACATTACGAGATTGCCCAGTGTAATAACGCCTACATCTTCCCCGGCCTTGGCCTCGGCGTACTGGCAAGCAAAGCCAGCCGCGTAACAGAAGCAATGCTGGTCACGGCCAGTAAAACCCTTGCGGCGCATTCGCCGCTGGCAACGACCGAGAAAGGCGGATTATTGCCGCCGGTGGAAATGATCGAAAGCGTGTCTCGTGCGATTGCCCTTGAGGTCGCCCGTGTGGCGCAGCAAGAAGGCGTTGCGCCTGCCATGAGCGAAGACGCGTTGCAGCAAAGCCTGGATAAAACTTGGTGGAACGCCACCTACAGCGCCTATAAACGCGCCTCTTTCTAAACCTGCCTGACCACGGAGGACTACGGTCCTCCGTCATCCCTCCCGATGGCGTTTTCCCCCGCCCATTTACCCAAAGTGTGAAGAGGTGCATAGCACCAGGTCAACCACAGACAATTTTGTTGACTGAGGAAATACCGACTCCGGAAGCGCTACCGTATACTTGTTTCAGTCCGGGAAAAAAGTTTTCCGCTGTAACCAGTAGCCAGAACCGACATCTGGCCGCCAGGGAAACGCACATTGAGGGTCGAGTTTATGGAAAAGAAACATATTTATCTGTTTTGTTCTGCGGGCATGTCGACATCGCTGCTGGTCTCTAAGATGCGGGCTCAGGCTGAAAAATATGAGGTCCCGGTCATTATTGAAGCATTTTCTGAGACGCTGGCCGCCGAAAAAGGCCCGCAAGCGGACATCGTCTTATTAGGTCCGCAAATCGCCTATCTGCTCCCTGAAATCCAGCGCTTGTTACCCGATAAACCCGTTGAAGTGATCGACTCCCTGCTGTACGGCAAAGTCGATGGCTTAGGGGTGTTAAAAGCGGCCGTCGCGGCAATCAAAAAAGCCGCTGCCCACTGATTTTTTTGCCATTCCATCGTTATTTCCTCATGTTCACCGCGCGATATTCGCGCGGTCATTAAGGGTATTTTTCTATGAGTAATGCCATTGCTTCACTTGAAAAGATACTTCTTCCTTTTGCAGTTAAAATAGGAAAGCAACCCCACGTTAACGCCATTAAAAATGGCTTTATCCGGCTGATGCCATTAACCCTTGCCGGGGCGATGTTCGTTCTGATCAACAACGTTTTTCTGAGTTTTGGCGACGGATCGTTTTTCTATTCGCTGGGCGTGCGCCTTGATGCATCCACCATTGAAACGCTTAACGGCCTGAAAGGTGTTGGCGGCAATGTCTACAACGGCACGCTGGGGATCATGTCATTAATGGCGCCCTTCTTTATTGGTATGGCGCTGGCGGAAGAGCGCAAAGTGGATGCGCTGGCCGCCGGGCTGTTATCCATCGCCGCATTTATGACCGTGACGCCTTACAGCGTGGGTGAAGCCTATGCTGTGGGGGCAAACTGGTTAGGCGGCGCTAATATTATCTCCGGGATTATTATTGGCCTCGCGGTGGCAGAAATGTTCACGTTTATTGTGCGCCGCAACTGGGTGATCACCTTACCGGATAGCGTACCTGCATCGGTTTCCCGCTCTTTCTCAGCGTTAATTCCCGGCTTTATTATTCTCTCGATCATGGGGGTTATCGCCTGGGCGCTGGCGAACGCGGGCACCAACTTCCATCAAATCATTATGGATACCATTTCCACGCCGCTGGCTTCGCTCGGCAGCATTGTCGGCTGGGTTTACGTGCTGTTTGTGCCGCTGCTGTGGTTCTTCGGTATTCACGGTTCGCTGGCACTGACCGCGCTGGATAGCGGCATCATGACCCCGTGGGCGCTGGAGAACATTGCCACATACCAGCAATATGGCTCCGTAGCCGCGGCGCTGGAAGCCGGAAAAACCTTCCACGTCTGGGCGAAACCGATGCTGGATTCCTATATTTTCCTTGGCGGCAGCGGCGCAACCCTTGGGCTGATCATTGCCATCTTTATCGCATCACGCCGCGCGGATCACCGCCAGGTCGCCAAACTGGCGCTGCCATCCGGTCTCTTCCAGATTAACGAACCGATCCTGTTTGGTCTGCCGATCATCATGAACCCGGTAATGTTTATCCCGTTTATTCTGGTGCAACCGGTGCTGGCGGCCATCACCCTGCTGGCTTACTACGCGGGCATTATTCCGCCGATTACCAACATTGCGCCATGGACCATGCCAACCGGGCTGGGCGCTTTCTTTAACACCAATGGCAGCATCGCCGCCCTGTTGCTGGCGCTGTTCAACCTCGGCATCGCCACGCTGATCTACCTCCCCTTCGTGGTGGTCGCCAATAAGGCGCAACACGCCATTGAAGAGGAAGAGAGCGAAGAAGACATCGCTAACGCGTTGAAATTCTGATCATCACCGGCATGCACCTACGCCTGCCGGGCCGCTTACAAGGAGACACCATGTTCGATATCGACAATGCCATGGAGACGCCGCTGGCAACCGATGCGCTGGAAGAAGTGATTATGGGGCTTATCATCAACGCCGGTCAGGCGCGCAGCCTGGCCTATGCGGCGCTGAAACAGGCCAAACGGGGTGATTTCGCCGCCGCGCGAACCATGATGGAACAGTCGCGCATGGCGCTGAGTGAGGCGCATCGGGTGCAGACTAAACTGATTGAAGACGATCAGGGCGAAGGAAAAATCAACGTAAGCCTGGTGCTGGTGCATGCGCAGGATCATCTGATGAACGCCATGCTGGCGCGTGAACTGGTTACCGAGCTGATCGATGTTCATGAAATGCTGAATAAGTGAGGAGCAAATGATGCAGCCGCAGGTCAACACCCAGGAAATCATCACCGTCCGTGAACAACAGTTGTTTAACGGCAAAAATTTCCATGTGTTCATCTACAACAAAACGGAAAGCGCCAGCGGGCTGCATCAGCACGACTACTACGAGTTTACCCTCGTGTTAACCGGTCGCTATTACCAGGTCATTAACGGTAAGCGCGTGCTGCTGGAGCGTGGCGATTTCGTGTTTATTCCGTTGGGATCGCACCATCAAAGTTTCTACGAATTCGGCGCGACGCGGATTCTGAACGTGGGTATCAGCAAGCGGTTCTTCGAACAGCATTATCTTGCGCTGCTGCCGTTTTGCTTTGTCGCCTCGCAGGCTTACCGCACCACCAGCGCGTTCCAGGCCTATGTCGAGACGGTGATCTCCTCGCTCAATTTTCGTGAAAGCGGGCTGGATGAATTTGTTGAAGCCATTACTTTCCACATTATCAACCGCTTACGCCATTACCGTGAAGAACAGGTGATTGATGATACCCCGCAATGGCTGAAATCTACCGTGGAAGCGATGCACGATAAAACGCAGTTTGGCGATCATGCGCTGGAGAATATGGTGCGCCTGTCGGCAAAATCCCAGGAGTATCTGACCCGCGCAGTACGGCGTTATTACAGCAAAACGCCGATGCAGATTATCAATGAGATCCGCATCGATTTTGCGAAAAAACAGCTGGAGATGACCAACTATTCGGTCACCGATATCGCCTGGGAATCAGGCTATAGCAGCCCCAGCCTGTTTATTAAGACATTTAAAAAGATGACGTCTTTTACGCCCAATGGTTATCGCAAAAGTTTAACGGAGTTAGTTCAGTAATCCGTTTATTTTCCTGCATTTTCAACCGGCCCAGCCATGACGGGTGGCAACGCGTTTCTTTCTGCAACCGGGCTAAGCACACTGAAGGGAGATGTTATGAGCCAGAAATTAAAAATCGTCACCATTGGCGGCGGCAGCAGCTATACCCCGGAGCTTCTCGAAGGTTTTATTAAGCGCTATCACGAGCTGCCAGTGAGTGAATTATGGCTGGTCGACGTTGAAGACGGAAAAGAGAAGCTGGATATTATTTTCAATCTTTGCCAGCGCATGGTTGAAAAAGCGGGTGTGCCGCTGAAAGTGTACAAAACGCTGAACCGCCGCGAAGCGCTGCAAGGGGCGGATTTTGTCACCACGCAATTGCGTGTGGGCCAGTTGAAAGCGCGTGAACTGGACGAACGCATCCCGCTAAGTCATGGGTATCTGGGCCAGGAAACCAACGGCGCTGGCGGCCTGTTTAAAGGGCTGCGCACCATTCCGGTGATCTTCGACATTATTAACGATGTCGAGGCTATCTGCCCGAATGCATGGGTGATTAACTTTACCAACCCGGCCGGCATGGTGACCGAAGCGGTTTACCGCCATACTGGCTTTAAAAAGTTTATTGGCGTTTGCAATATCCCCACCGGGATGAAGATGTTTATCCGCGATGTGCTGAAATTAACGGAGAGCGACGATCTCGCCATCGATCTGTTTGGCCTGAATCATATGGTCTTTATTAAAGAGGTGCGGGTGAATGGCGTCTCACGCTTCGCGGAATTACTCGATGGCGTGGCAAGCGGAGCATTAAGAGCCTCGACGGTGAAGAATATTTTCGACATGCCGTTTAGCGAAGGGTTAATCCGCTCACTGAACCTGCTGCCTTGCTCCTACCTGCTCTACTACGTCAAACAAAAAGAGATGCTGGCCATCGAGATGGGCGAGTATTACAAAGGCGGTGCCCGCGCGCAGGTGGTGCAAAAGGTCGAAAAACAGTTGTTTGACCTCTATAAAGATCCGCAACTGAACACGAAACCGAAAGAGCTGGAGCAGCGCGGCGGCGCATACTACTCCGACGCCGCCTGTGAAGTGATTAACGCCATTTATAACGACAAACAGAGCGAACACTACGTCAACATTCCCCATCACGGACAGGTGGATAACATCCCGGCAGACTGGGCGGTAGAGATGACCTGCCTGCTCGGTCGCGATGGCGCAACGCCCCATCCGCGCATCACCCATTTTGATGAAAAGGTGCTGGGGCTTATCTATACCATCAAAGGGTTTGAAGTGGCGGCCAGCCAGGCGGCGCTGAGCGGCAAATTTAACGATGTGGTGCTGGCGCTGAGTCTCAGCCCGCTGATTCATTCCGACAGCGATGCCGAAGTGCTGGCGCGCGAACTGATTCTGGCGCATGAGAAGTGGCTGCCGAACTTTGCCGACTGCATTAAAACGCTCAGGGATGAACGACGCTAAGAGGTGGCTATGGAACGCTTATTGATTGTGAATGCCGATGATTTCGGCCTCAGCAAAGGGCAAAACTACGGCATTATCGACAGTTTTCTCCACGGTGTCGTCACATCAACAACGGCACTGGTTAATGGTGAGGCCGTTGAACATGCAGCACAGCTGTCCGGTGAATTGCCCGCGCTGGCGGTGGGCATGCACTTTGTGCTGACGCTGGGTAAGCCGCTTACGCCGATGCCGGGCCTGACCCGCGACGGACAACTGGGGAAATGGCTCTGGCACATGGCGGAACAGGATACGTTACCGCTCGATGAGATTGCACAGGAGCTGGCTAGCCAGTACCGGCGTTTTGTCGGCCTGTTTGGCCGCGAACCGACGCATCTCGACAGCCATCATCACGTGCATATGATCCCGCAACTCTTCCCTCTCGTGGCACAGTTTGCCGCAGAACGGGGCCTGCCGTTGCGCATCGACCACCAGGCGATGTTGCCGGCAGATGATGTGCCGCCGTCACTGCGCAGCACACAGGGTTTCAGCAGCGGTTTTTACGGCGATGGGGTTTCACAAGCGCTTTTTTTACAAGCGCTGGATGCCTCCACAGACCGCGGTGAATCTTCGCTGGAGATCATGTGCCACCCGGCGTTCATCGATAATACGATTCGCCAGAGCAGCTACTGCTATCCGCGCGTAACAGAGCTGGAGATCCTCACCTCTTCATCACTGAAATATGCCATTGCAGAGCGTGGTTACCGCCTCGGCACCTTCCTGGATCTGGCGATGTAGCACCGGCATTTTGCGGCGCAACGCGCGCCGCAATTTTCCCCTTCCTTACCACCAGACTTCCGCTTGCGCGCCAATGGTCAGTTGGTCTTTTTTCCGATCGGCAAACCTGAACTGGCTGATCCCATTATCCTGCGCCCGAATATAGGTGGTGTAGAAACGCAGTTCAGGCCGCGACTGCAACAGGCTGGTGTCGACTTTCAGCGCGTGGAACAGCGTGGCTTTATAGCCTTTCTCTGCGTACTCGTTGCCCTGCTGCTGGTTGGTCTGTTTAAACCACGCCAGCTCCACGCCGGTCTGGTTGCCGCTGTTCCAGATCCAGGCCGGGCGCACAACCGCCCGATAGCTACGGAAGTCGGTATGCGCCCCGGTATCATAACTGTAGATATCATTGCCCGCCGACCAGGCTAAAGCATGCGCCAGCACAACAGATGAGGTGGGGTAAAACTCGCCCTGCGAGATCACGCGCAGCGCCTTGCCATAAGTGTGTTCACCATAGTAGTTATCGCCATTGCCATACCCCGGACTGGCATTGGAAATCAGCGCAAAATTGCTGGCCAACGAGTTATCCGCCGCCTGGACGGTCAGCTCTTCAAAACCGCCGGCATCAAAGCGGTGCCGCAGCACTGCGCCCGCGAGCCAGGCATCTTTCACGCTATAGTGGCTGCCGTTATTTTCACTGTTTTGGTAACTGTCGGACTTGTTCGCCAGCGAATAGCGACCAAGAAGTTCCGCCGTTGTGTTGCTCGCCACGGGAATGTCTTTATAGCGAATATCCACGGTGTTGGTATTCACCTGCATCGCGTCTTTGGTCGCCGGGTAGTTAACGGCATGGGCGTTGAGATCCTGGCGAACCAGCGCCATGCTGAGCTTCCCGGCACCCACCTGCCAGTTCTCAATCCCCACCCCGGCGCCGCTGTCGGTCAGGTGGCTTTTCCAGTCCAGCATCTGAATTTCGTATTTGGCGAGGTTGTGTTTACCGACCCACAGAGAGGCGTCTGGCGCAAAGGGGAGAAACCCGGTGGTGGTGAGATAGATGTCGGAAAATTGCAGCAGGTTTTCTGAATCTTTATCAAACCATGCCGTGCCGTACTGCTCACCCACGTTACCATCCAGCGTGACCACCGCATGGGCAGATTTGCCATCTTGCGCATAGACGCGCTGCTTAAATTGCAGATCGAACCACGACGAGAATTCATTACCGAAGCGACCCAGCGAACCAATGGCATACTCTTTTGGCGAACCGTGGTTACCCGTTCCCCACCCGGAGCGCAAATATCCGGTAAACGAGAACCCCATATCCTCTTTTACAAAATCGCTTAACGCTTTCAGCGTCTGTGGTGTATTTTCCGCTGTCGAACCATTCGTATTTTCGTGATTGATTTCAGATTTATTTTCTTCTTGATTATTAGTCACCCCGGTAATAAAAACGGGAGTCGCTGTTTGTTTGTATTTATTCAATTCAGCTTTGGTTTGGCTGAGTTCACGCGCATTTTCTTCCAGTTTTTTCTCCAACTGCGCAAGCCGCTCTTCAACGGATAACGTTTGCCCCCAGGCGTTGCCACACGCGGCAGAGATCAACAACACGAGCAATGATTTTTTCATAGCATACAATCCATGTGTTATATAATTAGAATACAAGGTTAGTGGTTTACTTATTTAAAGATGCTCTATTCCAAGAGCGAAAATGATTCTAACCCAGGTTAATTAAATAAATACAGTCAAAGATAATTCATTTATTTAAGAAATAAAAAACCAAACATTATAAAGATGGGTATATACGCATTAAAAATAGAATTCATCAGGAAGTTTTTAATAGATAACAGATTCAGGTTATATCGAAGGAGAATAGCCAAACCCGTTAATAAAACGTGTAAATGTGTGCAAGGCAGCCTGCCGGAGCCCCCTTCGCTGCTGGAAAGCCGGGATGTCCCGCAACAGCAGTCGGGATCTCTCCAACACGTTTTATCGAATAGAAATCGCCATTGTCGCGTTTACCCATCATGAATACACAGAGGGGAGATCGTTCATGACTGAAAAACCATCACCGTTAACATGGCGACGCGTTAACACTGCCCTCCTTACCCTGCATCGCGCCCCGGCCTCAGCGGCACGGCCACGCGTTGCCTTAACCTGGAGTTCACAATGCGCATAATTTCATTTTTCCATTCCATGGCCCTGCGACGTTTTCTGTTTCCGGTGGTGTTTGTTCTGCTGCCTGCCATGCCCGTTTTCGCAGCGGGTGACGATAATACCAACAGCAAGACACCGGATTGCCCCCGCGGGCAGGTTTATGACAGCACGGCAAAACAGTGCGTAGCGGCGAAAACAAGCCGGCTCAGCGATGAAGATAAAACCCGTTATGCTTATCATCTGGCAAAAAAAGGGGAGTATCAGGCGGCGCTGGATCTGCTCAACACACTGAAAAACGGCAATACTGCTGAAGCCTGGAATTACCGGGGATATGCCACGCGTAAGCTGGGCCGTACTGATGAAGGTATCGGATATTATCAGCGTTCATTAGCACTCGATCCAACCTATGCCAAAGCACGCGAATACCTGGGCGAAGCCTGGCTGGTCAAAGGGCGTCCTGACCTGGCAAAAGCGCAATTGAAGACCATCGCCACCCTTTGCGGCTATCGTTGTGAGGAGTACAGGGATCTGCAGGCAGCTATCGACGGCCATCCTGAATCCTGAATCATGGTATGAGGATAAAAAGATTACGACCAGTGACGTCCGTCAGCATCTTGCTGAACATCTGACACGCCTGTGGCGCTATGGGCTGGTTCTGTCGCGTAACCGTGAGGTGGCGGAAGAACTGGTTCAGTCGACCTGTGTTCGCGCGCTTGAAAAAAGCGCGCAGTTCACCCCTGGCACACGCATTGACAGTTGGTTATTCACTATCCTGCATTCCATCTGGATTTCAGATGTGCGTGCCCGCCGGGTGCGCCTGGGACAGGGGTTCGTTGAAAGCGATGAATTACTGGCGCCGGACACGCATGAACAGGATGAAGCTCGCCTGCACTATGCGAAAATCATGCACTACGTGAGCGCCCTGCCGGAAGCCCAACGCAATGCCGTGTTCTTAGTCTATGTTGAAGGTTTTACCTATCAGGAGGCGGCAGACACATTGTCTGTACCGATTGGCACGATCATGAGCCGGCTGGCTACGGCGAGGGCGAAAATCGCCCAGGTGATTCATACGCCGCCCCCTGTGCAGGAGAAACGATATTGAAATCAATGAGATTTACAGCACCGTACAGCGACGAGGCGATAGTCGCCTGGCTGGATGGCGAAATGCAGGCCAGTGATGCAGAGCGCTTTGAGGCAGAGCTTAGCCAGGATGAACAACTGGCCGAACGAACCAACATGTTAAGGCTCAACCAGGCAGATTTTGCCCGCGCCTTTGCGCCTCTCCTGGAGGATGCGCCGCAGTCTCGCATGGAGGAACAACTGGCCAACGTGCTGGCCCAACAACCGGCAAACCGCCCCCGGGCAGCGGGTGTCAGTCGACGCGCGTTGATCGCGGCCTCACTCAGTTTTCTGGTTATCGGTTCAGGGCTGGGCTATTTCGCACGCACCGCCATCAGGGCTCAGGGAGAACGCGAAAAAATTCGTGACCTTGAGGCACAGTATATGTCTCTGTACAGTGCGGAAACGTTGCTTGATGCAGACAGTTCCCCTTCAGCGTTGCAGCGTGGACTGGCGCGTACGGCACAAGACATAGGCTTGCAGGCGAATGCGCAGCAACTTGTCCTGCATGGCGCAGAGCTGAAAATGGTGCGTATGCTGCGCTATGACAGCACCTCGATTGCGCAAATTGCCTGGATGCATGCCGATTACGGCCCGATGGCGCTGTGCATTTCACCGGACAGCCATCCTGCCAGCACAGAACTTCGTCATGAACAGCGCCATGCGATGAACCTCGTCTGGTGGCATTCCAGAGGCTATCAGTTTGTGTTGATTGGCCGTAACCCTGCTGCCCAGTTGCAACAAAACGCACTGACGTTGCAGTCTGCGCTGGCATAGCAAAAGGGACCCGATTGACTGGTTACCGGGATTATTTATACCGCCGGATGTGGGCGGGCCTGAATCTCAATATTGATCGTCACGGTGTCATCCACCAGGACAGCGAAGCTATCCATATTGAATGCTGATCGCGAAATCGCTGTGGAGGCATGCAGAAAAATGTTCTCCGCCCCCGAGAGTTCGCCATGTTGACCTTCCAGTGAAGCATCAAGGGTCACCGGGCGGGTGACGTTTTTCACAGCCAGGGTCCCGAATACCCGAAAATGTCCATTTCCCAGCGCCACCACGCGACTACTGGTGAACGCGATGTTTGGATAGTGTTCAGCATCAAAAAAAAGGCGGCTTTTCATCTGATACGTTAACAGGGCATTGGACGCCTTAAGGGTATCAACCGGAATGGTGACATCTATCCGGTCGCCACTTTCATTGCCGGTATCCAGCGTAATATCCCCCGTCACCTTTCCCAGGCTGGCTTCAGAGGTATCCCCAAATGCATGCCAGGAGAGGGCAATTGTCGTTTTCTGCGTGTTGATGCTGTAGCTGGCAGGGCTGGCATATAACCAAAGTGGCGTGATTAAAAATCCGAGAGCGATGACGGGCACGATACGAGTCATAGTGGTAATCCTTGATGTGGTTACCGTGTAAACGCATCAGCCCAGCTTTTTATTCGATCCCGCATTTCGTTTCACGCAGACAGACGGTAAAAGGGAGAAGATCAGTAGCAGCCCAGACTGAATAACAAGCTCCCCGGCCACTAAAACTCAGTTCAATGCCCACGCAGGGCTCCAGCGACGCCCAAAAGAACTGATGCGGGTTACCGACGAGGGAAACATAATAAAATAGCCGTTGTCGACCTGTTCGTTTGCGCTACCGGATTCAATAGAGAATAAGCAATGGGCATTGAGAGTATATCAGTCTAATACGCCTCTCAATCGGTTGAATAGAGCCATTAATATATTAAAAATTGCGTTTTCAAACCGTCTCAAATACATCCTTCAACATTTCCATCTCTGATCGTCTCCTGTATACTGCGTAACCAAATAAAATAGATGCGCTTGTTGTTAAATTATTTTTTACTATTAACCAGGGAAAATAAAATGAATAACAGAGTTCTTTTTCTTAAAAACATTCACATCCTCGCACAAAAACTCAGTTGGCTTGAAAATGATTCCGTCGTGGATGAATTGAAGGATTTATTTATTACCAATAGCCACCTTTTAAATGATGATGAAAACACCACGTCATTTATCAATCAACTGATTTATTGTGCCGGGAAAAATGTCACACCAGATGATATCGAAAATCTAACATTTCACTTAAGTTCTTTTTTTATATACTATTTTTCAACACAACCGTGTCATGTTTTTTTCGTCGGGAAAGATTGGAACTCATACCAACTAAACGCGCTTTTCCTTCCATCTAATATGGAAAAAGTCACCGCATTCGAAATCAATATGGAAACAGACCCGGGGAGCATCCGCCTGAGCCAGAGTGACGATACCTTCATTCCCCTGATTGTCACAGATTCCATAGGATTTAATTTCATAAAAAAACATAATATAGAATTCCCGGACGCGCTAACCATCCTGCAATTCCCGGAAAAGAATACAAGTCATTATAGTCTGGATATTGGATTCATACCTCTTCTTAACGCGCGTTATAAAAAAATCATCAGCGATCCAAATGTAAAGAGCGTAATATTAGGATCATCCTATGCATACCAGGGATTCCCTGATGAGCTATTAGATAAATCAGTAAACCTCTCAATATTCTCCGGTGATTTTACTTTATCGTACAGTCTGATTAAGAAAATCACAGAAACGACAAATATACGAAATTTCATTCTATGCATCGGCCTTTATGATGCTTTTTATGAGTTGTCAATGGGAGCCGCGCCAACGTTCCCTATTGCTCGCTACTTCTGCAAAAACCAGAATATTGAATACAACTTCAGGAATAAAGTCGAAAGTTCCAATAGCAGTTCAAATAAGCAACACATTCTGAGTCCTCTTGATTTATTCATCAGGCATATCTACGAGAAAAAAACTCACCTTAAATTTTATAATGATGAGGAGTTATCAAGACTCAGTAGTCTGTTGCTTGATGAGCCGATTGTAAAAAAATCTGTCGATTTCATAAACGAGAGAAGCTATCGCACTGATTTTTCATATTCATCAGCAGATATCCTGACCCGTACATCAGAACTATCAAAGGCTTATACAAGAAAGCATAGTTTTGAAAATAATAAAGAGATCATTTCTTCCATGATAGAGTTAATTAAAGAAACGAACTCTACCATTAATTTTATCGTTATGCCGTTCACTGATTTTTACGTTGAAAACTTCGATAAAAACCTAAAAAATGAAACGCTGGAGTATATCGAAAGTATTACTGATGGCCAGAATGTATTCATGACAGATTTATCTACACATGAAGTATTCACCCCCAGGGATTATTATGACTCAGATCATTTAAATTTTAATGGTGCCCGAAAGCTATGTCGCATTGTTAAGCAGCTAGGGAGTGAAATATAACAAACATCCGTGTTATACCGAAAAGATCGCTTTTCCTTATGGCTTAACAGCAGGAAAGCGATAATGTGACCTTTAACCTGACGCTCTCTCGTCAGGTTTTTTTTGGTCTGAATTCACTATAACGTCTCATTACCTGCATGACTGAAACCGGATGGCGGCGTTTTTACGCTCAAAGAGAGCGTGACGTATCCTGAACGTTAGACGACGTAATTTTTTGATTGTACTGAAAAAATTAGCAAGCAGAGTACCGCCCCGTTATCTGAACCGGGGCGGCGTGCAGGTGTATTTATTGACCGTGTATCGCCGCAAACAGCCGGGAAGCACACGCAAAACAGCGCTCAGAAGCGATATGTCACTTTCAGGCTTCCGGTGGGCGATGCTTTTCGTTGAACAATCGGGCTGTTGCGTGCGTCACCCGTCAACTGCGTATAGCCTGCTGCGGTAACCACGCTCCAGTCTGGGGTGAGCTTGTATGTCCAGTCAATATTCATGTCATAGGCATACATTCCCGATCCGGCATCATATTGAGCAAACCCCGATGCGGCCGACTGTGATGCGCTTACGCCGTAGTAAGTCTGCATGTACTGGCTCGTTCCCCAACTGCCAGTCAGCGCCAGCGTCACGGCATTTTTCGGTGACGTATACAGCGGGCTGGTAATACCCAAATGCAGTGCCGTACCGTTGCGTCGCTCAGAAATCGGCACCTCAGCCTGCAATTGCACACTAAGCCAGTCGGTCACGCTGTAACCCAGTCCAGGCACACCGATAGCCGAGCCTTTGACATCGCCCATACCTCGCAAGTCGTCGCTGCCGTAACTGATTGAGTCGCTCTCCACGTCACGATCCTTACGGCTTGCGCGATAGCTCAGCGCAGCGCTGTAATCCAACTTGCCAATATTGTTGCCATAACCGATACCCCGCGTGGTGCTGACGAAGAACCCATTTCCCATCGTGTAATCAAGCACCAAAGCAGTCATGGCGCGGCTTTTATCCGAACCAGAATAGCGTGGCGCAACATCCACGCCTCCCCCGAGAGTTAACACGTTGCCCTGTTTCTGTTCTGCCGCCACTATCGGGTTGGCCAGTAATGCCAGGAGTGCTCCCAGCAACATGTTGTTCAGGCTGCGACCCGAGAGTAAATGGAGGGACTTATGACGCAGTTCAATGTTTCTCATTAAAGAAGTCCTTGTGGATTCAACTGATTACGATACGTACGGTTTTTAAACACCAGAGCGCTCAGTTTGAATGCGCTCCCTAAAGTTCTCATGAGCCCAAAATGAAGAAATACTGAAGCACGTACCGGGGCTGCAAACCTGCCCGATTTCCTGATACCGTTTTTTCTTCAGACGTTCTTCATTGACTGCTGATACAGTAACCATTGTGAAAATTCTCCTAATCGAAGACGACCTGGATCTCGGCAATGGCGTACGTATAGCCCTTGCAGATCAAGGATTAGACGTCATATGGGTTCGCCGGAAAGAGGATGCGCTGCATCAGCTTGATGTCTGCGTGCCAGAACTTGTATTGCTCGACCTTGGACTGCCCGACGGCGATGGCATGGGTCTGATGGCCTACTTGCGTCAGCAACGTAAAGGGATCCCGGTTATCATCCTGACGGCGCGAGGCACACTGCAGGATCGCCTCAGTGGGCTGGATGCCGGTGCAGACGACTATCTCGTCAAACCTTTTGTGCTCGCCGAGTTGTTGGCCAGGGTGAGAGCTCTTGCGCGACGCAGCTACGGTTTCCAGAATGAGGCGATAGAAATCCGGGGGTTATCTCTTCATGTGCCGACCCGACGCGTGACGGTGAGTGCACACAATATTGATTTAACGGCAAGTGAATACGCACTACTTGAAACGTTAATGTTGCGCGCTGACCGCGTTATTACGCGGCCGTTTCTGGAAGAGAGAATATTTGGCGCAAAAGAAAATATGAGCAATGCACTCGATGTGCATATGGGTAATTTGCGCCGCAAAATTGGCGACGGCTATGTGCGCACGGTGCGGGGCGTAGGGTATGTCATTGATACTGTGCCAATCCAGAAGGGATCGGGTTGATGCGAAATTTCTGGCGTCACCTGAGAACCCCAACGCTTGTGCGGCGAATTATGATCGCGCAGATGCTACTGCTTACGCTGCTTTGGTGTCTTTTTCTGACCTGGATTTTATGGGAAGACTTGCGTAGCCCCCCGATACTCACGGGCAGTAAGACTTACGAAACCCTTTTTACAATGATCGATCGTATGGACGATCGCCCGCAGGATCGAACGGATGTTCTGGACGCGTTCAGCAAGGCCTTGCGGGAAGATTATGGCGGAAGTGAAGATCCGGAACTGTCAATCAGCCTGATCGTTCGGAAAAATCACGAGATTATTTATGCATCCGATGGCGCGCCAGCAGGCGTGAAAAACACCCGGTATGGGAAAATCCAGACGATTCAAAGTGAAGGCCGCTCCTGGACCAGCCGTACCCTCAAATCCGCGAACGCCGACGTGGAGGTAACACTTATCACTCCGGCCGGAGGCTGGAACTTCTTTATCTACCTGAATTCGCGTGGGTATTACATATTGCCGCTGCTGGTATGCATTCCTTTTCTTTTGTTTCCCGCATGGCTGTCAATCCGTATTGCTATGCGCCCCTGGAACAAGGTCGTCAATGAAATCGCCTTACGAACGCCAGACGATCTCTCCCCCTTAAAAGAAGTGCCAACGCATAGGGAGCTTCGCCAGGTGGTAGACGCGATTAATCTCTTTCTTTCCAGAGTGCAAGAAAGCACGGAAAGGGAACGGGTTTTCATTGCCGATGCCGCTCACGAACTGCGTACTCCCCTGGCTGCGATGCGCATCAATGTTGAGGCCTTGCAAACCTATACAAGCAGCGACAGTCAACAGGAGTTGCTTGCAGGGATTATTCGCAGCAATAGCCGTGCGGCTCGTCTTGTCAATCAGTTGCTGCTAATGATGAACAGCGAAGCGCGCACTGACACGGTGATGGTGCCTGTACCGCTGACAACGCTCATACAAGAGCGAATGGCCGCGCTGGTACCGCTGGCGGCCGAACGCAGGGTTGAGCTCGAATTTTACTCTCAAGATGAAATCTGGATTGCCGGTATCCGGGAACGCCTGATGTCGCTGATCGATAACGTCATTGAAAATGCCGTGAAATACAGTCCTGAGGGCGGACACGTTGTGGTAGAGCTACGATCATCAGATGAATCCACAACGCTATGTGTCTCAGATGCAGGGCCAGGCATTCCGGTTGAATTGCGGGAGCGCGTGTTCGACAGATTTTTTCGCGATCCCAATCAGATGCAAAGCGGGAGTGGATTAGGACTGGCAATCGTCAACGCGGTTGCACAGCAACACAACAGCAGCGTCAGCCTGAGCACGTCTGCCGAAGGTGGGCTCATGGTTACTGTTGACTTCCCAAACCCTACGACCGCCTGAACGACAACACGGTTTTTGATCCCTGCCCGGCGAAGAGCATCCCTCTTTGTGACCCTTCCCAAAATGCTTTACGAATAGCGCGCCTGAAACCTTACGAACATCTGCTGAGTGGCCAGGTTCGTCTACCGGGCAGGCGTCGCCTGCCTCGAATTTGAGACCCGCGTTGCCCTTTGTACACACCGGAAACTAATTTTTACGAGTCAGGTCACCTGTAGACTTCTTCAAAAAAATTGCCGGATTTGTTATATTATTGCTCATTGCTTATTCACCTCTGCGGTGCCAAAAAGAACAAGATTCACCGCAACCCAGGACAATGAAATGTTAGATTACCGCTTCCCGACAGCTTTGCAGATGGTTCTCAGCGTAGCGATGGCGGAGCAATTGGGTGAACGTTCGACGAGTGCGATTCTGGCCTACGGTTTGGAAGCGAATCCGAGCTTTATCCGCAAATTAATGGTTCCACTCACGCGTGACGGCATTATCGTCTCAACGCTTGGCCGCAACGGCTCTATTCATCTGGGTCGCCCGGCGGAAAAGATCACCCTGCGCGATATCTACGTTTCCGTCACAGAAGATAAAAAGCTGTGGGCGTCTCGTCCTGACATACCGGCTCGCTGCGTGGTCAGCGCCAACGCGTGCTGGTACTTCAAATCTATCTCCGATGAAGCAGAGCAGGCATCGTTAGAGGTGTTAGCTCGCCATACCGTGGCAAGCGCGCTGGCTGAAGTCAAAAAAGCCAATACCAGCGGGTTAGATCTGGTACCTGACATGGTTGCTCAGCATAAAAAAGCGCTTTGATTCTTTTCTGATTGCGAAAAAAAACCGCCTTCATAGTGAAGGCGGTTTTTTGTTATCTGCACCAACTTAAGCAGGCAGAACGTCGCTAACCGGCTTGCCGCGCGTAACCAGTTTACGCAGCGTAACGTAAAACACCGGTGTCAGGAACAGACCAAACAGCGTCACACCCAGCATACCCGAGAACACCGTGATCCCGGTGACGCCGCGCACTTCTGCACCCGCGCCGTGGCCGAGGATCAGCGGAATGGTCCCGGCAATAAACGCGATGGAAGTCATCACAATCGGGCGTAAACGCAGGTGACACGCCTCCAGCGCCGCTTCCATGATGCCTTTCCCCTGGATTTCCAGCTCGCGGGCAAACTCAACGATAAGAATCGCGTTTTTACAGGCCAGTCCCATGAGGACGACCAGACCGACCTGCACGAACACGTTGTTATCGCCACCGGTCAGCCAGACGCCAAACAGCGCGGACAGCATCGTCATCGGGACGATAAGGATCACCGCCAGCGGCAGGGTCCAGCTTTCATACAGCGCCGCCAGCACCAGGAAAGCCAGCAGAACCGCAACCGGGAAGACAATCAGTGCCGTATTGCCCTGAGTGGCCTGCTGGAAGCTCAGATCCGTCCACTCAATATTCATCCCGTTCGGCAGTATCTGCTTCGACATCTTGTCCAGTTGCGTCATCGCCTGCGAGGAAGAAAGTATGCGAGGATCCGCATCGCCAATGAGATCCGCGGCCGGATAACCATTGTAGCGAATCACCGGATCCGGCCCGTAGGTGGTACTGATCTTCACCATACTGCCGATTGGCACCATTTCGCCCTGATTATTGCGGGTGCGCAAATTAGCAATATCTTCCACGCTGTCGCGGAACGGCCCGTCGGCCTGCGCCATCACACGCCAGGTACGCCCGAACTGGTTGAAGTCGTTCACATAAGACGATCCCAGATAGGTTTGCAGCGTACCGAAAAGATCGGTCAGCGACACGCCCTGCGCTTTCGCCTTATCTCGATCGACCTGCACATCCAACTGCGGAACGTTAGCTTGGTAGGTTGAGATAGGGAAATGCATCCCCGGCGTCTGCATAATCGCACCGGACATCGTGTTCACCGCGTTTTGCAGCGCACCATAACCAAGGCCGGCGCGATCCTGTATGTACAGCGAATAACCAGACCCCTGACCCAGTCCTAAAATCGGCGGCGGCAAAATGGAGAAGCCGAAGCCCTGCTGGATTTGTGCGATTTTCGCGTTGATCTCAGCGTTAATTTCCGCCGCAGAATGTTTGCGCTGGTCGAACGGTTTCAGGCCAAAAAAGACCGTCCCGGTATTCGGCGTGTTGGTGAACTGCAACGCATTAAGCCCTGGAAAAGCGACCGCATAATCCACCCCTTCGGTATTCATGCCGATTTCGCTCATTTTGCGGATCACCGCATCGGTGCGTGCCAGCGAAGAGCCTTCCGGCATTTTCACGCCACCAATTAAATACAACTTGTCCTGCGTGGGAATAAACCCGCCGGGTACCGCTTTAAACATGACGCCAGCGGCACAAAGCAGCAGCACATAAACAACAAACACCGCACCACGTCGTCCGAGCGTTTTGCCAACCAGCCCCTGATAGCGGTTTGAGCTACGGTGGAAAAAGTGGTTAAACGGACGGAAAAGCCAACCGAACAGACGATCAATCAGCCTGGTCGGGAAGTCTTTCGGCGCGCCGTGCGGCTTTAACAGCATGGCCGCCAGCGCCGGAGAGAGCGTCAGCGAGTTGATGGCGGAGATCACCGTTGAAATCGCGATGGTTACCGCAAACTGTTTGTAAAACTGACCGGTGACCCCGGAGAGAAACGCCATTGGTACGAACACCGCACACAGCACCAGCGCAATCGCGATGATCGGCCCGGACACTTCACGCATCGCCTGATGCGCCGCCTGAAGCGGAGCCAGCCCCTCTTCGATATTTCGCTCAACGTTTTCCACCACCACGATAGCGTCATCCACCACGATACCGATCGCCAACACCAGCCCGAACAAACTCAGGGTGTTAAGCGAAAAGCCAAGCAGGTAGAGAATGCTGAACGTGCCCACGACCGATACCGGCACCGCGATCAGCGGAATAATCGACGCGCGCCAGGTTTGCAAAAACAGAATCACCACCAGCACAACCAGCACCACCGCTTCCAGCAGCGTTTGCACGACCGCGCGAATGGAATCGCGAACAAAAACAGTAGGATCGTAAGGTGCCGCCCATTTCATATCTTCCGGGAAACGCGTGGACAGCTCGTCCATTTTGGCGCGCACCGCGTTAGACAAATCGATGGCGTTCGCCCCCGGGGACTGGAAGATACCAATCCCGACCGCGTCTTTGTTGTTAAGCTGGGAACGCAGCGCATAGCTGCCGGAACCCATTTCGATACGCGCCACATCGCGCAGACGTACCAGCGAGCCGTCTTGCGCCGTTTTCAGAATAATATTGCCAAACTCTTCTTCCGTGTGCAGACGCCCCTGGGCGTTAATGGAGATCAGGAAATCGCTCTCTTTCGGCAGCGGCTCAGCGCCAAGCTGCCCGGCAGAAACCTGTACGTTCTGCTCCTGCATCGCCGTCACCACATCCGAAGCCGTCAACCCACGTGCCGCCACCTTATCGGGATCCAGCCAGATGCGCATCGCGTATTCGCCCGCGCCAAAAATCTGAATTTGGCCGACGCCGGGCAGACGCGCCAGTTCATCCTTCACTTTTAGCGTGGCGTAGTTACGCATATACAGTGAATCGTATTTACCGCCGGGCGAAAACAGATGCACCACCAGCGTCAGCGTCGGCGATTGTTTCTGGGTGGTGATGCCCAAACGCCGCACATCTTCCGGCAGACGCGCCTCGGCCTGTGATACCCGGTTTTGCACCTGAACCTGCGCCTGATCAGGATCCGTACCCGGACGGAAAGTGACGGTGGTCACCAGTACGCCGTCGGAACCTGCAACGGATTTCATGTACATCATGTTTTCAACGCCGTTGATCGCTTCTTCCAGCGGCGTCGCCACGGTCTCTGCAATCACTTTCGGGTTGGCGCCTGGATACTCCGCGCGCACCTGCACGCTTGGCGGCACGACGTCAGGATATTCGCTGACCGGCAGCAGCGGGATCGCGATTAATCCTGTGATAAAAATCAGAATCGACAGCACCGCGGCGAAAATCGGCCTGTCGATAAAAAAGCGGGAAAAGTCCATGTGTCGGATTCTCAGATAAGGGATCAGTTGAGGGCGGTGCTGGCAGTCATGGCAACGGTTTTCGCGTTAACCGGCATACCCGGCATAAACACTTTTTGTAAACCATCGACGATGACTTTATCGCCAGGCTTCAGCCCCTGCTGCACGATGCGTAAACCGGCGGCCAGACGCCCCGGAGTAATATCGCGACGCTGCGCTTTCCCCTCTTTATCAACGATATAAACATATTTGCGATCCTGATCGGTCAGCACCGCTTTATCGTCGATAAGCGTGGCGTTGAATTCAGCGCTGCCCGGCAGGCGTACGCGGGCAAACAGTCCCGGCGTGAACTGACGCTGCGCGTTATCCAACAGCGCGCGCATGCGGATCGTGCCGGTACTCGGCGTTAGCTGATTATCCAGAAAATCCACTTTCCCCTGATGGGGGTAGCCATCCTCGCCAACCAGACCAATCTCAACCGGTAGCGCCTGCTGATTACTGGACGCCCCTTGCCCACTGCGGGCGAGATTTTGATAGTGGAGGTAAGTCGACTCATCCACGTCAAAGTAGACGTAAACCGTCTTCTGCGAGACCAGCGTGGTGAGCACACTGGCACTGTCACCGGCGGTGACCAGATTACCGCTGGTGATCAACGCACGGCTGGCGCGACCATCGATAGGCGCGGTGACTTTGGTGAAATCGAGGTTAAGTTGCGCGGCGTCAACCGCCGCCTGCGCTGCGCGAATGTCGGCCTGTGCCTGGACGGCGGCCGAACGGCGCTGCTCCCACTCTTCGCGGGAGACCAGGTTGGTATGGATTAATTTATTGGTGCGCTCAGCCTCACTTTGCGCCAGGCTGGCCTGCGTTTTGGCTCTCGCCAGGCTCGCTTGCGCCTGTTCCAGCGCGGCACGATAGGTTCTGTCGTCGATAGTGAACAGCACCTCGCCCTTTCTCACTTCCTGGCCGTCGGTGTAATTCACTTTATCAATGTAGCCGGAGACACGGGGGCGTAGCTGAACACTTTCCACCGCTTCAATCCGACCGTTAAAGCTATCCCACTGACTAATGGATTTCACGACCACGTCAGCGGCGCTGACGGCCGGCGCTTGTGGCACGGCATTCTGCGCGACACCGTCATCGCAGCCGACAAGCAGTACGGAGAGTAACATTGCTCCCAACGCATGCAGATGAAAGTTAACCCAAGGTTTTTGCAGGCTCATTATTTTTATTCCGCTAATTGTAGCCGCCGGGCAAGACGCGGTGGGAGACGCCGCGCCACTTCCTTTGTCCGGGCTGGCTTAAGGCCATTTGTGTCGTTCATCGCCACAAAACTGTAACAGTTACGAATACACTATCGCGGGGATTGTAGGGAGGCGCTAAATTTAGTGCAACAATAATTAATACACTTTATGTGCTATTTTAGTCAGCGCAAAAGACGCGTTTCCGGCAAGGTCTTAAATGCAACAATAAAACTTGCAATTAATGCAAAATCGGGCCACCTTTAAATGCAACAGATAAAGATACCTTTTAAGCTGCATGGGGGGAAACGCGATGAACACTGACGCATTTATGCACGATTTACTCGACTGGATCGACAACAACCTTGAAAGCCGTCTGGACATTGGCACCGTTTCCCGGCGCGCTGGCTATTCGAAATGGCACCTCCAGCGGATATTCAAAGAACATACTGGTGATACTCTCGGTGAGTATATTCGTGCGCAAAAACTGAAAAAATCTGTCGAGCGTTTAACGCACAGCTCTGAACCGATTCTGAACGTGGCGATCGCGTTGGGCTTTGACTCCCAGCAATCCTTCAATCGCAGCTTCAAGCGGCAGTATGGCGTGGCACCCGGAGTATGGCGCCGTAGTCTCGGCTCCTCTGCCATACAGACATTACGCCAGCAATCCACATAATGCGTCGTGGTTTTCGCCGCGCCCCGTGCAGGATGAAATCGTCGGCCTGATAGCGGCATTACGAGCATGCCGCCTGGCGCGTCCGGTTTGGCGTTTCATTCAAGAAGGAAAAAGACTTAACCCCGGTTGCGCCAACATCCGCTTTATCTTTGTCACCAGGCTCGATCATTTCTATCGCTTCAAACAACAACATCTTCCCGTTGTTTTCCTGCCATAAAGACTTGGTTATCATGCTCGCTACGTCCTTATGAAAGGAAGTGCAGGATTTCATGAGATCCAATGAGCAACGTGAAACCTAATGAGAATTAAAAACATCACTAACTCATTAAAATTTAAGAAAATGGACATCATAAACTAATGAGTACACTCGAGAATTTCGACGCGCATACCCCGATGATGCAGCAGTATCTGAAGCTGAAAGCTCAGCATCCGGACATTCTGCTGTTCTATCGCATGGGGGACTTTTACGAACTGTTTTATGACGATGCCAAACGCGCATCGCAGTTGATGGATATCTCGCTGACCAAACGCGGCGCATCGGCGGGTGAACCGATCCCAATGGCGGGCGTGCCGCATCACGCCGTCGAAAACTATCTGGCGAAGCTGGTCAGCCTTGGCGAGTCCGTCGCGATTTGCGAACAGATAGGCGATCCCGCCACCAGCAAAGGGCCGGTTGAACGCAAAGTGGTGCGCATCGTGACACCAGGCACCATCAGCGACGAAGCGCTGTTGCAGGAGCGTCAGGATAACCTGCTGGCCGCCATCTGGCAGGACAGTAAAGGCTTTGGTTACGCCACGCTGGATATCAGCTCCGGGCGTTTTCGCGTGAGCGAACCCGCCGATCGCGACACCATGGCCGCCGAATTACAACGCACCAACCCGGCCGAGTTGCTGTATGCCGAAGACTTTGCGGAAACCGCATTGATTGAAGGCCGTCGCGGTTTGCGTCGTCGCCCGCTGTGGGAGTTTGAAATTGACACCGCCCGCCAGCAGCTCAATCTGCAATTTGGTACCCGCGACCTGGTTGGCTTCGGCGTTGAGAACGCGCCGCGCGGCCTGTGCGCCGCCGGTTGCCTGCTGCAATATGTGAAAGACACACAGCGCACTGCCCTGCCGCATATTCGCTCCATCACCATGGAGCGCCAGCAGGACACCATTATTATGGATGCCGCCACGCGCCGTAATCTGGAGATCACCCAGAACCTGGCAGGCGGGATAGAAAACACGCTGGCGTCGGTGCTGGACTGCACCGTCACCGCCATGGGCAGCCGTATGCTGAAACGCTGGCTGCATATGCCCGTGCGCGATACCCGGGTGTTAGTCGAACGCCAGCAAACCATCAGCGCGTTACAGGAACGCACTGGCGAATTACAGCCGGTGCTGCGCCAGGTCGGCGACCTTGAACGTATACTTGCGCGTCTGGCGCTGCGCACCGCTCGCCCGCGCGATCTGGCGCGTATGCGTTACGCTTTCCAGCAGTTGCCGGAACTGCGCCGCCAGTTGGCGGATGTCGACAGTGCGCCGGTTCAGGCGCTGCGCGAAAACATGGGCGAATTCACCGAACTGCGTGAATTGCTTGAACGGGCGATTATCGACGCTCCGCCCGTGCTGGTGCGCGATGGTGGCGTTATTGCCCCAGGGTATAACGCCGAGCTGGACGAGTGGCGCGGGCTGGCGGATGGTGCGACCGATTATCTCGACAGACTCGAGATCCGCGAACGCGAACGCCTCGGGCTGGATACCCTGAAAGTCGGCTATAACGCCGTGCACGGTTATTACATCCAGATCAGCCGCGGTCAGAGCCACCAGGCCCCCATCCACTATGTACGCCGCCAGACGCTGAAAAATGCCGAACGCTACATTATTCCGGAGCTGAAAGAGTACGAAGACAAAGTTCTGACCTCCAAAGGCAAAGCGCTGGCGCTGGAAAAACAGCTGTATGACGAATTGTTCGATCTGCTGATGCCGCACCTGGCAGATCTGCAACAAAGCGCGTCTGCATTGGCGGAACTGGATGTGCTGGTCAACCTGGCGGAACGTGCTGAGACGCTCAATTACAGTTGCCCGACCTTTAGCGACAAACCGGGCATTCGCATTAGTGAAGGTCGCCACCCGGTGGTGGAGCAGGTACTGAAAGAGCCGTTTATCGCTAACCCGCTGAATTTATCCCCTCAGCGCCGGATGCTGATCATTACCGGGCCGAATATGGGCGGTAAAAGTACCTATATGCGCCAGACGGCGTTGATTGCGCTGCTGGCGTATATTGGTAGCTATGTTCCGGCACAGAAGGTCGAGATTGGTCCCATCGACCGTATCTTTACCCGCGTGGGTGCGGCGGATGATCTGGCCAGCGGGCGATCGACTTTTATGGTGGAGATGACCGAGACCGCCAACATTCTGCACAATGCCACCGAAAATAGCCTGGTGTTGATGGATGAGATTGGTCGCGGAACGTCCACCTATGATGGTCTGTCACTGGCGTGGGCCTGCGCGGAGAATCTGGCGAATAAAATCAAGGCGCTGACGCTGTTTGCCACCCACTACTTTGAGCTGACGCAACTGCCGGAGAAAATGGAAGGCGTGGCGAACGTGCATCTGGACGCACTGGAGCATGGCGATACGATTGCCTTTATGCACAGCGTGCAGGATGGCGCGGCCAGCAAGAGTTACGGACTGGCGGTCGCCGCACTGGCAGGTGTGCCGAAAGAGGTGATCAAGCGGGCGCGCGGTAAGCTGCGCGAACTGGAAAGCCTGTCGCCGAATGCCGCAGCAACGCAGGTCGATGGTACGCAGATGTCGTTGCTGACAGCCCAGGAAGAGACCAGCCCGGCAGTTGAAGCGCTGGAAAATCTTGATCCGGACGCGTTAACGCCACGTCAGGCGCTGGAGTGGATTTATCGCTTAAAAAGCCTGGTGTAAGTTGCCCTCACCCCGGCCCTCTCCCACAGGGAGAGGGAGAAACCCTAGCCTTACCCTGGCCCTCTCCCACAGAGCGAGGGAGAAACTCGTGCCCTCACCCTGACCCTCTCCTACAGGGAGAGGGGGAAAACCGAGCCCTCATTTCGCCAATAGCGGTGGAATGGTCGGGACTTGTGGCGCGTTATCAATATCCTGCTGCGTCATACGAAACGCTTCCGGGTAGTGTTCGCGGCTGGTGCGGCGCAACGGTTCAGTGTCGCGCCAGGTATATAAACAGTGCTGGCACTGATAAACCGTCCAGACCCCTTTAACTGGCGAGGTCGCCATCACTTCAATCTGCTCATCGGCACAACGTGGGCATATCATAATTCGCTCCTTATCGACGATTCGCCAGCATGGCGGTCAGTTTTTCGGTCCAGGCTTTGGTCTCCGGCAAGTCGCGCACCGGCTGGCTGTAGTGACCGCGGTTATCCGGTGCGACCGGCGTCGTGGCATCGATAATCAGTTTGTCGGTGATCCCCGCCGGGCTGGATCCCGGATCCAGCTCCAGTACCGACATATTCGGCAACTGCACCAGATCGCCTGCCGGGTTCACTTTCGATGAGAGTGCCCACATCACCTGCGGCAAGTTAAACGGATCGACATCTTCATCCACCATGATCACCATCTTCACATAACCCAATCCGTGCGGCGTGGTCATGGCGCGCAGCCCAACGGCGCGGGCAAAACCGCCGTAGCGTTTTTTCGTGGAGATGATGGCCAGCAAGCCGTGGGTGTACATGGCGTTCACCGCCTGGACTTCCGGAAACTCGGCTTTCAGTTGCTGATACAGAGGAACACAGGTGGCGGGTCCAATCAGATAATCAATCTCTGTCCACGGCATGCCGAGATAGAGTGATTCAAAAATCGGCTGGTTGCGGTAAGAGACTTTATCAATGCGCACCACCGTCATATTGCGCCCGCCGGAATAGTGGCCGGTAAACTCACCAAACGGCCCTTCGATTTCACGCTTACGCCCTTCAATTACCCCTTCAAGAATCACTTCTGAGCCCCACGGCACATCGAAGCCCGTCAGCGGCGCGGTGGCAATCGGATACGCTTTTTCACGTAGCGCGCCCGCCATTTCATATTCCGATTGATCGTATTTCAGCGGCGTTGCGCCCATCAGCGTGATGATCGGTTCATTACCCAGCGAAATCACAATCGGTAAGTCTTCGCCGCGCTCTTCCGCTTTATGCAGGTGCAGTGCAATGTCATGCATCGGCACCGGTTGCAAACCAAGTTTGCGTTTGCCTTTCACTTCCATGCGGTAAATGCCGACGTTCTGTTTACCAAAGTGTTCAGGATCGGTCGGGTCGCGAGAAACCACGCAGGCTTTGTCGAGGTAAAACCCGCCATCGCCATCGTTGAGGCGGAACAGCGGCAGAATATCGAACAAGTTGATGTCGTCACCGTCAACGCTGTTCTCCGCCCAGGGGGGATTGTCGCGGCGTTCCGGCGCAACCGGGAATGTATCCCAACGGCGAATAAATTCATCAATCTGCTGCTTCACGGGCGTGTTGGCCGGTAGCCCCATGGAAATCGCATGGTTTTGCCACGAACCGATGGTATTCATGGCTATGCGGGCATCCACAAAACCGCGAATATTATCGAACCACAGTGCGGGTGCGCCTTCGCCGATGCGGCCTGTCGCATTCGCAGCGGCGGCCAGATCCGGCTCGGCATTGACCTCTTCACCGATCCTGAGCAGTTGCCCCTGGTCTTCCAGCGCGTTTAAAAAACCACGCAAATCATCAAAAGCCATTATGCATTCTCCTGTGAAAAATTCTGTGCCGCCTGCAAGCCGCCCCAACGTTTGGCTTGCGGCAGCGACAGACCAAACTGATCCAGCACGCGCGCAACAATGTGCAGCGTGATGTCTTCAACCGTCTGCGGGTGGTTGTAATACGCGGGCATCGGCGGAACCATGGCGACGCCAAGTCGGGACAGCGCAAGCATGTTTTCCAGATGGATGGCGCTCAGCGGCATTTCGCGCGGGACCAGCACCAGCTTGCGCCCCTCTTTCAGCACCACATCGGCGGCGCGCCCTACCAGCCCTTCGGCATAGCCCGCGCGAATGCCTGCCAGTGTTTTCATACTGCAGGGGATAATGATCATGCCGTCGGTATGGAAAGATCCGGATGAGATCGTGGCCGCCTGGTCCGCCGGGTTATGGCAGTAGTCCGCCAGCGCGGCGACATCGCGTGCGCGATAAGGCGTTTCCAGCTCAAGGGTGGTTTTCGCCCATTTCGACATCACCAGATGGCTTTCGACGTCCGGCATTGCTTGCAATGCCTGCAATAGCGCCACGGCTAATGGCGCGCCCGTTGCGCCGGTCACTCCTACAATCAGTTTCATCTGGCACTCCTATTTGTTCGTACACGAACATTATGCAAATAACTTACGCCTGCCCCAACAGACTGACAAGAGAGTCACGGTGTTAGCCGCATAAAAGGTTAAAAACAGAGGCGTTATAAAGCAGTGCGGAAGCCGCTATGATAGAGAGAAGATCATGATGTGGAGTGCCCATGGAATTAAGAAACGAAGCGTTTCACCTGTTACGCCAGCTCTTTCAGCAGCATACAGCGCAATGGCAGCAAGCATTGCCGGCGCTGACAAAGCCGCAGTATTCGGTGTTACGCTCCATTGCCGAACATCCGGGGATTGAACAGGTGATATTGACGGAAGCTGCGGTCAGCACAAAAGCGACGCTGGCGGAGATGCTCAGTCGCATGGAAAACCGTGGGCTGGTGCGTCGGGAAAGCGATCCGGCAGATAAGCGCCGACGGTTTGTTTACCTGACGGAAGAAGGCGAAGCGCTGCTGGCGGCCAGCATTCCTGTTGGCAACGATGTGGACGAGGCGTTTTTAGGTCGACTTACCGCTGAGGAGCGACAGGCTTTTTCGCTGCTCATCAGGAAAATGATGGCAAAAGCGTGATGCCAGAAATGAAAAAGGCCGTGTCATCTGCGACCGGCCTTTTTGGCTTGAATGGGTGCTTATTCGCGGAACAGCGCTTCGATATTCAGCCCTTGCATTTGCAGGATTTCGCGCAAACGACGCAGACCTTCAACCTGAATCTGGCGAACTCGTTCACGGGTGAGGCCAATCTCGCGGCCCACATCTTCGAGTGTCGCAGCTTCATAGCCCAGCAGACCGAAACGACGCGCCAGCACTTCACGCTGTTTGGCGTTCAGTTCGAACAGCCATTTGACGATGCTCTGTTTCATATCATCGTCCTGCGTGGTGTCTTCCGGGCCGTTATCTTTCTCATCGGCCAGGATATCCAGCAGCGCTTTTTCAGAATCACCGCCCAGCGGTGTATCAACTGAGGTAATGCGCTCGTTGAGACGCAGCATACGGCTGACATCATCAACAGGTTTATCAAGCTGTTCGGCAATCTCTTCCGCACTCGGTTCGTGGTCCAGCTTATGGGACAACTCACGCGCGGTGCGCAGATAAACGTTCAGCTCTTTTACAATGTGAATCGGCAGACGAATGGTACGGGTTTGATTCATGATCGCCCGTTCAATAGTCTGACGGATCCACCAGGTGGCGTAAGTCGAGAAACGGAACCCACGTTCCGGGTCAAATTTCTCAACGGCGCGGATCAACCCCAGGTTACCCTCTTCAATCAGATCCAGCAGCGCCAGACCACGATTGCTGTAACGACGGGCAATCTTCACCACCAGACGCAGGTTACTTTCAATCATGCGACGGCGGGAGGCTACGTCACCTCGTAATGCACGGCGTGCGAAATAGACTTCTTCTTCGGCCGTCAATAGCGGGGAATACCCGATTTCCCCAAGGTATAGCTGAGTTGCGTCTAAAACACGCTGGGTAGCCCCCTGCGATAACAGCTCCTCTTCAGCCAGGTCGTTATCACTGGGTTCCTCTTCTACTAAGGCTTTTTCGTCAAAAACCTCTGCTCCGTTCTCATCAAATTCCGCATCTTCATTTAAATCATGAACTTTCAGCGTATTCTGACTCATAAGGTGGCTCCTACCCGTGATCCCTGGGCAAAGCACCGGAACACTCATCACTGTGCCCATTGCAGCGGCATCTGCGCACGCTGCAACGGCTCAAATGGGGAGTGCTTCAACCACTTTGCACCGATTCATCGCTGCGGCAAATAACGCAGCGGGTTTACGGATTTCCCCTTGTAACGAATTTCAAAATGCAAGCGTGTAGAACTGGTGCCGGTGCTACCCATGGTAGCTATTTTCTGCCCCGCCTTAACTTCTTGTTGTTCCCGGACCAGCATCGTATCGTTATGGGCGTAGGCACTCAGGTAATCATCGTTATGTTTAATGATGATGAGATTCCCGTAACCGCGCAGCGCATTACCGGCATAAACGACGCGCCCATCTGCGGTCGCGACAATAGCCTGTCCTTTGCTACCCGAGATATCGACCCCTTTATTGCCACCTTCGGTAGCAGAGAAGTTGTCGATAACTTTGCCGTCAGTCGGCCAGCGCCATGCAGAGATTGGCGAACTGGTTGATGTACTGCTGACAGTCGGTTCGGTAGTGCTGACAGAAGGTGCCGTAACAGGCGCTGTGACCACAGTCGCAGGCTTATTGTTGGGCAACATTTTATTAGCACTTTGTTCACCTGAATCTTCAGAATACGTAATTGTCGGTTTCGAAGCAACCACTACGGTTGAATTTTGTGCAGGTTTTGAGACGATTCCTTGCGCTGATGCATCAGCCTGAGTTATTGCATTACCACCTGTGATTGGCGCACCAGATGCATTGCCCACCTGGAGCGTTTGTCCGACTTCCAGGCCATACGGGGCAGCAACGTGGTTGCGTTGCGCTAAGTCACGGAAATCGTTCCCGGTGATCCACGCGATATAAAACAGCGTGTCGCCACGTTTAACGGTGTAAGTGCTGCCGCCAGCATAGCTGCCTTTTGGAATGTTGCCGTACTGGCGGTTATAGACAATGCGCCCGTTCACGGTCTGCACAGGCTGCTGCGCGACCGGTTGGATTTGCGCAGGCTGAACGCTCTGGCGCTGAACCGGCTGGATTGTCGGTTGCTGCTGCGATGCCGTGCCAATTTTTGGCGGCGGTGTGATGAGCATTCCTGAACCGGAATGGGTACTTGTGCCAGCCTTACCGCCAACCGAGCTCACCGGCGCAGGCGCGTTAGTGGAATTTGAACACCCTGCCAGCCAAAGTGAAACCAGCGACAATGCCGCAATACGACTTACGGTGAATTTAGGGCTTCCCGTGCTCATTTTTCCCCCAACAATATGTATGATACCAATGACTTAATAATAACCGTGAACGTCAACGGCAAATTTGCCCACCATACGCTGTTATTGCCTGAAAAACCCAGGAAAACTCTGTTTCTCAGGCCAGTTCACCCCGCACCAGCGGGACAAAGCGTACGGCTTCCACGGTATCGATAATAAATTCGCTGCCCCGCCGACGAACACGCTTCAGTTGTTGGTGTTCATCGCCCACGGGCAAAACGAGAATTCCGCCTTCATCCAGTTGCGCCATCAGCGCAGCGGGGATCTCCGGCGGTGCGGCGGTCACGATAATGGCATCAAACGGCGCCCGGGCTTGCCACCCTTGCCAGCCATCGCCGTGACGCGTGGAAACATTGTGTAAATCGAGCTGTTTCAGGCGGCGACGCGCCTGCCACTGTAGCCCTTTGATGCGTTCAACGGAACAGACGTGGTGCACCAGTTGCGCCAGAATCGCCGTCTGGTAGCCGGAACCGGTGCCAATCTCCAGCACGCGGGAGGCGGGTGTCAACTCCAGCAGTTCCGTCATGCGCGCCACCATATAAGGCTGGGAAATGGTTTGCCCCTGGCCAATTGGCAGCGCAACGTTATCCCACGCTTTGTGTTCAAACGCTTCATCGATAAATTTCTCGCGCGGCACGCGCGACAAGGCCTCAAGCACCTGCTCGTTTTTAATGCCCTGTGCACGTAATTGCGTGAGAAGATCCTGAACGCGTTTGCTTACCATCGCCTGTTCACCCCGGCTCGCTCCAACCAGCCCGAGACCACATCATGCGCGCTGTAAGCGGTTAAATCCACATGCAGCGGCGTCACCGACACATAACCTTCGTCGATGGCGGCAAAATCGGTATCCGGCCCGGCGTCGCATTTTTCCCCCGGCGGACCAATCCAGTACAGCGTGTTGCCACGCGGATCCTGCTGTGGAATCACCTGATCGGCCGGATGGCGGCTACCGCAGCGGGTCACGCGAATGCCTTTGATCTCCTCAAGCGGAAGATCCGGCACATTGATATTCAGGATACGCCCGGTACGCAGCGGTTCACGGTTCAACGCCCGCAGAATCGAGCAGGTGACAGCCGCCGCCGTGGCATAATGGGTATGCCCGTTGAGCGACACCGCCAGCGCCGGGAATCCCAGGTGGCGGCCTTCCATTGCAGCGGCAACGGTGCCGGAGTAGATAACATCATCGCCAAGGTTCGGCCCGGCATTAATACCGGAGACGACCACATCCGGGCGCGGGCGCATCAGCGCATTCACGCCAAGGTAGACACAGTCTGTCGGCGTGCCCATCTGGACGGCGATGTCGCCGTTATCGAACGTGAAGGTGCGAAGCGAAGATTCAAGCGTGAGCGAATTAGACGCGCCGCTGCGGTTACGATCGGGTGCGACGACCTGTACGTCGGCAAACTCCCGGAGAGCCTTTGCCAGCGTCTGAATGCCCGGCGCATGGATCCCGTCATCGTTACTCAGCAATATTCGCATAATCACCCGATGTGTTGATAAGTTCCCTGACCACACTGGTGGCAAAACTTCCCGCCGGGAGCCAGAAACGTAACTCGACGGTAACGTCATCCCACCAGTTCCAGCGCAGCGACTGCGGGTAAAGCAGCATCGCGCGGCGCGCCGCCTCGACTTTTTCCCGCACCAGCAGCGCCTGTAACTCCGGCGCGTCGGCAATGGCGTGTTGCTCAAAGGCCAGCGCCTCGCGCTGCGATCCCCATTCGCCGCTGCCAGGCAGCGATGCGGTGATCATTAACGCTTTGGCATCTACACGAGCCTGCAATTCAGCGCGTTCGTCATCGGTTGCGACGAACCAGCTTCCGCGCCCCGCTAATTGTAGCGCATCGCCGTCAACAACTTGATTAAAGTCCGGTTTTTTCAGACGCTCGCTAACCATTTGATTAAACAACGCACTGCGGGCCGCCGACAACCAAAAACTGCGTTTGTTGCGATCGCGCACCGGCGCATTGCTCTGCGCCCAGCGCAGCGCGCCCTGGATGTTACTGCCGCCAATGCCAAAGCGCTGAGCGCCAAAGTAGTTTGGCACACCGCGTTCCGTAATGGCCTGTAATCGCGATTCGACATCCGCGCGATCGCTCACCTCGCGCAATACCACCGTGAACGCATTGCCCTGCAAAGCGCCAAGGCGCAACTTACGTTTATGGCGGGCATACTCCAGCACCTTGCACCCTTCCAGTTCAAAGGCGCTGAGATCCGGCATGACGTTACCCGGCACGCGGGCGCACAACCACTGCTCCGTGACCGCATGTTTATCTTTCTGCCCGGCAAAACTCACTTCCCGCGCGGGAATTTTAAGGAATTTTGCCAGCGCATCGGCAACAAAACGCGTGTTACAGCCGTTTTTCAGAATACGTACAAGAACATGCTCGCCCTCGCCATCTGGCTCAAAGCCGAGATCTTCCACCACCACGAAATCTTCCGGGTTGGCCTTTAAGATGCCTATCGCTGCCGGCTTGCCGTGCAACCAGGTCAGGTTCTCAAAATCGATCATTTTGCCGCCTTAACCAGCAGCGCCACCGCTTCACAGGCAATGCCCTCGCCACGACCGGTAAAGCCAAGCTTCTCGGTAGTGGTGGCTTTCACGTTGACGTCATCCATGTGGCAGCCAAGATCTTCAGCAATAAACACGCGCATCTGCGGAATGTGCGGCAACATTTTTGGTGCCTGGGCGATGATCGTCACATCGACGTTGCCAAGGGTATAGCCTTTGGCCTGGATGCGGCGCCACGCTTCGCGCAGCAGCCCGCGGCTATCAGCGCCTTTAAACGCCTGATCGGTATCCGGGAACAGTTTACCAATGTCGCCCAGCGCTGCGGCGCCAAGCAGGGCGTCTGTCAGCGCATGCAGCGCGACGTCGCCATCGGAATGCGCCAACAGGCCTTTTTCGTAAGGAATGCGCACGCCGCCGATGATAATCGGGCCTTCGCCGCCAAACGCGTGTACGTCAAAACCGTGTCCAATGCGCATTATGCTTTCTCCTGGAGGTCTGAATGGGTCAGATAGAATTCTGCGAGTCGTAAATCTTCAGGTCGGGTGACTTTAATATTATCCGCACGCCCGGCAACCAGTTCCGGGTGAAAACCACAATGTTCCAGCGCGGAGGCTTCATCGGTGATGATAGCCCCCTCATTCATCGCCCGAATCAGGCAGTCGTGAAGGAGTTCCAGCGGGAAAAACTGCGGCGTCAGCGCATGCCATAAATCATTACGTTCAACCGTATGGGCGATGGCAGTTTTACCAGGCTCGGCGCGCTTCATGGTGTCGCGCACGGGTGCGGCGAGAATACCGCCGACGCGGCTGGTTTCGCACAGTTGCAGCAGACGGTTTAAATCGTCCTGATGCAGGCAAGGACGCGCAGCGTCATGCACCAGCACCCACTGCGCGCCCGCAGCGGCTTTCAGGCCAGCGAGCACGGAATCTGCGCGTTCAGCGCCACCGTCCACGACGGTGATCTGCGGATGCCGGGCGAGCGGTAAGCTGGCGAAACGTTCGTCGCCAGGGCTGACGGCGATGATCACCCGGCCAACGCGCGGGTTAACGAGCAACGCGGAAACCGCATGCTCAAGGATCGTTTTATCGCCAATGGAGAGATATTGCTTAGGACATTCCGTTTGCATGCGACGGCCGAATCCGGCGGCCGGCACCACGGCACAGACGTCCGGTATCATTGCTGACATGTCGTAAACCCGGGACTGTTAAGGTCTGTTTTGTGTATTTTGTGAATTCTGCGTGTTTTGCGTTGACCCCGGCGCGCGTTTCGATGCGTCCGGCACCAGACGATAGAATGTTTCGCCCGGTTTGGTCATGGTCAATTCGTTGCGTGCGCGTTCCTCAATCGCTTCCTGACCGCCGTTGAGATCGTCAATTTCGGCGAAAAGCTGATCGTTGCGCGCTTTTAATTTGGCGTTAGTCGCCTGTTGTGCCGCCACATCTTCGCTGACGCGGCCGTAATCGTGCAGACCATTCTTGCCAAACCACAGCGAGTACTGTAGCCAGACCAGCAAAGCCAGCAATAGCAGCGTTAGTTTACCCATCCTGCCCCCTGAAAAACGGCATCATCATCCCATAACTTTTCGTCAGACTCCACTCCGGGGCCGGGTGATACCGCACAAGCGCCAGACTTTAGCACATTTGACTGCCGAACCGTAGCCCACCCCCATCCCGGACACATTGTCTTAATGTGCGTTACGGTTTGAAGTATGCATGCCCTTAGCCGAGCAGCCACATAAACAGCACGCCGAACATGGCGATCACCGTCAGCAATGTCGCCACGCTACTGTACAGCAGCTTGCCGCCCAGCAGTGAATGCAACGCAATGCCGACCACCACCGAAACGGGCATCAGCGCAAGGAAGAAGGGCCAGGTGTAGAGAAAGAAGAAGAGCGTGTTGGGGCCGTAGATCATAAACGGGATCGCCAGCGCCACCAGCCATGCAACGAACCCCACAACGGCCCCGGGGAGAGACCATGTGGTTTCGTCTGTGGTCGTCGTGGAAAGCGACTCCGACCGGGAGAGGGTGATGTTCTGACTGTTACGCATATCTGATCCTGTTACCTGAACGACCGGCAAAGGGGAGATACGCGCAATCATCAGGCAGTGTGGAAATTAACGCCGGACCACCTGAAGACGACGGGTATCGCCAGTACCGTCTCAGGATCTGATAATATCGCCCTGTCGGAGGAGATCTAATAATTGGCTTACCAAATTTGTTACCAATTGTTCACCATCCAGATGAACCTCCGCAGAGAGCGGCGCTTCGTAAACCGAGTCGATACCGGTGAAGTTACGCAGCTCGCCAGCACGCGCTTTTTTATACAATCCCTTCGGATCGCGCGCCTCGCAAATAGCCAATGGCGTATCGACAAACACTTCGATAAAGCGCCCTTCCCCAAGCCGCTCGCGCACCATCTGGCGCTCCGCGCGGTGCGGAGAGATAAACGCCGTTAACACCACCAGCCCTGAGTCGACCATCAGTTTGGCAACTTCACCCACCCGACGGATATTCTCTTTACGATCGGCATCGCTAAAGCCCAGGTCGCTGCACAACCCATGGCGCACGTTGTCGCCATCCAGCAAATAGGTGCTCACGCCAACGCGGTGCAGCGCCTCTTCCAGCGCCCCGGCGACGGTAGATTTACCTGAGCCGGAGAGCCCGGTAAACCACAGCACAACCCCACGGTGACCGTGGAGTTGTTCGCGCTGCTCAGCCGTAACCGGGTGCGCATGCCAGACGACGTTTTCGTCATGCTGCGCCATTACTGACCTCCCAGCAGATCACGCGCGCCCCAGTGCGGGAAGTGCTTACGAATAAGCTGGTTCAGTTCCAGCTCAAAAGCGCTGAATTCGGAAGTACTGGTCTGTTGCCCGGCATGAACGTCACGCACCATGCCTGCCCCAACGGTTACATTGCTCAGACGATCAATAAAGATAATCCCACCGGTGACCGGGTTCTGCTGGTAGGCATCCAGCGTTAGCGGCTCATCAAAGGTTAAATCGATAAGACCAATGCCGTTCAACGGCAGGCTTTCCACCTGGCGCTGAGTGAGGTTATTGATGTCAACCTGATACTGAATGTTGTCCACGCGTGCGCGGGTCTTTTTACCGGCGACTTTAATGTCGTAGCTTTGCCCCGGCTGCAACGGTTTTTCCGCCATCCACACCACATCGAGCGAAGCGCTCTGCACCGCTGGCAGCGTTTCCTGCGCATCGAGGATCAGATCACCGCGGCTGATATCAATTTCATCTTTCAGCACCAGTGTAATCGCTTCACCGGCGGCCGCTTCTTGTAAATCGCCATCAAAGGTGACGATACGGGCGACAGACGACTCAACGCCAGACGGTAAAACCTTGATGCGTTGCCCCACTTTCACCACACCGGACGCCAGCGTACCGGAAAAACCACGGAAATCGAGGTTCGGGCGGTTCACATACTGCACCGGGAAGCGCATCGGCTGCGTATCCACCACGCGCTGGATCTCAACCGTTTCCAGCACTTCCAGCAGCGTCGGGCCGCTGTACCATGGCATTTGCGGACTCTGGCTTGCGACGTTGTCGCCTTCCAGCGCCGAGAGTGGCACAAAACGGATATCCAGATTGCCCGGCAATTGTTCAGCAAAGGTCAAATAATCCTGACGGATGTTCTCGAAGGTCTCTTCGCTAAACGCCACCAGATCCATTTTATTCACCGCCACCACCAGGTGCTTAATGCCCAGCAGCGTGGAGATAAAGCTGTGACGGCGCGTCTGATCCAGCACGCCTTTACGGGCGTCGATCAGCAGGATCGCCAGATCGCAGGTTGACGCCCCGGTCGCCATATTACGGGTGTACTGCTCATGCCCTGGGGTATCGGCAATGATAAATTTGCGCTTCTCGGTGGAGAAATAGCGATAGGCCACATCAATGGTGATGCCCTGTTCGCGCTCCGCTTGCAGGCCATCCACCAGCAAGGCCAGATCGAGCTTCTCACCCTGCGTACCGTGACGTTTGCTGTCGTTGTGCAGCGTAGAGAGCTGATCTTCATAGATCTGGCGGGTGTCGTGCAGCAAGCGGCCAATCAGGGTGCTTTTCCCGTCATCGACGCTGCCGCAGGTCAGAAAGCGCAGCAGGCTTTTGTGCTGCTGAGCATGCAGATACGCTTCGACGCCGCCTTCATTAGCAATTTGTTGTGCGATTGTGGTGTTCATGGCGGCTCCTTAGAAATATCCCTGACGTTTTTTCAGCTCCATAGAGCCGGCCTGGTCGCGGTCAATCACGCGGCCCTGACGTTCACTGGTGGTGGAAACCAGCATCTCTTCGATGATCTCAGGCAGCGTTTGCGCATCCGACTCCACGGCCCCAGTGAGAGGCCAGCAGCCCAGCGTACGGAAACGGACCATTCGCTGCTCGATCACTTCGCCCGGTTGCAGATCGATACGGTCGTCATCGATCATCATCAGCATGCCGTCACGCTCCAGCACCGGGCGTTCCGCCGCCAGATACAGAGGAACAATCTCAATATTTTCCAGGTAGATGTACTGCCAGATATCCAGTTCGGTCCAGTTTGACAGCGGGAACACGCGAATGCTTTCGCCCTTGTTAATCTGGCCGTTGTAATTATGCCACAGCTCCGGGCGCTGGTTTTTCGGGTCCCAGCGGTGGAAACGGTCACGGAACGAGTAAATACGCTCTTTGGCGCGGGATTTTTCTTCGTCGCGACGCGCGCCGCCGAATGCGGCATCAAAACCGTATTTGTTCAGCGCCTGCTTCAGCCCTTCGGTTTTCATGATGTCGGTATGTTTCGCACTGCCGTGCACGAACGGGTTAATGCCCATCGCTACCCCTTCCGGGTTCTTATGCACCAGCAGCTCACAGCCGTAGGCTTTCGCGGTACGGTCACGGAATTCATACATCTCACGGAATTTCCAGCCGGTATCCACATGCAGCAGTGGGAACGGCAGCGTGCCCGGATAGAAGGCTTTACGCGCAAGATGCAGCATCACGCTGGAATCTTTGCCGATGGAATACATCATCACCGGGTTGGAAAATTCGGCGGCCACTTCGCGGATGATATGGATGCTTTCCGCCTCCAGTTGTCGCAGGTGGGTGAGTCGTTTTTGGTCCATAACCATTCCTTAAGCCAGATTAATCACAGAAGCGTCGAACGCTTCCGTTCCTGTCGTATGCCGGAACCAGGCGAGTTCGCGATGAAGCCCAACCACCTCGCCCACCACTAACAAAGCGGGCATCGGGGCAGCTTTCGCCAGTTCCTCGAGTTGTTCTAATGTGCCAGTAGCCACATGCTGATCCGCGCGCGTACCGCGGGAAATCACCGCCACTGGCGTGGTGTTATCGCGACCATGGGCGATCAGTTGTGCGCTGATTTCCGCGGCCTTCATCGTCCCCATATAGATAGCCAGCGTCTGGCGGCTTTGCGCCAGCAGCGACCAGTCGAAAGGGGTACTGTCGGCTTTGTAATGCCCGGTAACAAACGTCACGCTCTGCGCAAAATCCCGGTGCGTCAGCGGAATCCCCGCATAGGCGGTCGCGCCCGATGCGGCAGTCACGCCCGGCACCACCTGAAAAGGGATACCTGCTTGCGCCGCTGCCTGCAACTCTTCGCCACCGCGACCAAAAATAAACGGATCGCCGCCCTTCAGGCGCACCACCGTTTTACCTTCGCGAGCGGCATCCACCAGCATGCGATTGGTTTCATGCTGCGCAACCGCATGTGCCCCGGCGCGTTTACCTACACAAATTTTTTCCGCATCCCGACGGGTCAGCTCCAGCACGGCATCGCTGACCAGATGATCGTAAAACACCACATCGGCTTGCTGAATTACCTGCAAACCTCGCAATGTCAGCAACCCTGCGTCGCCCGGCCCTGCGCCGACCAGAATAATCTCCCCGCTCGCCGAGCCCGGCTGCGTCAGTTCCGCTTCCAGCGCTTTCTCCGCAGCGGGTTCATCGCCTGCGGCCATCAGGCTGGCAAAACGCCCGCGAAAGGCGCTTTCCCAAAAACGGCGACGTTCATCGGTGGTCCGACGAAAGGCTTTAATGCGTGTGCGCCAGCGCCCGGCCACTTCCGCCATGCGCCCCAGATTTCCGGGTAACAACGCTTCAATCTTTTCACGCAACAAGCGCGCCAGTACCGGCGCGTTACCGCCGGAGGAGATCGCCACCAGTAGCGGCGAACGATCGACAATCGACGGGAAAATAAAGGAGCACAGCGGCTGATCGTCAACCACATTGACCAGCCGGTGGCGCGCGTTGGCGGCATCAAATACCCGGCGGTTAAGCGCGGCATCATTGGTGGCGGCAATCACCAGAAAAACGCGATCCAGTTGTGATTCGTCAAATGTTGTCGCCAGCCAGTAAATAGCCTGCTGTTCAGCAAGCTGTTGCAGCGGCGCGTCCAGTTGTTGCGCCACGACCTGAACCTGTGCGCCTGCGCGACGCAAAAAAGCGATTTTGCGCGCGGCGATTTCGCCGCCGCCAATCACCAGAACGGGGCGGTCTTTTACAGCAGCAAACAGCGGAAGGTAATCCACAACGCAACAACTCACTCATAGCCAGCAATACAGGGACTATAGGGGGCGGTTTAGAACGAATGAAATTACGAATTGGAATGAGTAGTTCCGCAAAGGAATAACGCCCGTGCAAAGCAAATATCAAAAAGTGCTTAACGCGTGTCTTTTCGCACGGTTAAGGAGAAATGAAATTGTGTAAACCCGGTCACAGTTTCATACTAAGCGCGTCAAAATTTTTGCTGCATAAAGGACTCTCTATGTTTTCCGCATTGCGCCACCGTACCGCTGCCCTGGCGCTCGGCGTATGCTTTATCCTTCCGGCGCATGCCCGCCCTTCCCAACCCGGTGAGTTTGCTAATGAGCAGGCACGCCATATTGCCACTCTGTTTCCTGGCCGAATGACCGGTACACCCGCGGAAATGCTCTCTGCCGACTATTTGCAGCAGCAGTTCGCGCAGATGGGTTATGAGAGCAATATCCGTAAATTTAAAACCCGTTACAGCTACACGGCGAAAGATAAACAGCAGAGCTGGCAAAACGTTACCGGCAGTACGGTGATCGCCGCGCATGAAGGCAAATCGCCGCTGCAAATTATCATTATGGCGCATCTCGACACCTACGCGCCGCGCAGCGACGCCGATGTGGATAACAATCTGGGCGGCTTAACCTTACAAGGGATCGATGATAACGCAGCCAGTCTGGGCGTCATGCTGGAGCTGGCGCAGGCGCTCAAACAGGTGCCAACGCAGTACAGCATCCGTTTTATCGCCACCAGCGGTGAAGAAGAAGGCAAGCTCGGCGCACAAAACCTGCTCGATCGCATGAGCGAAGCCGAGAAGAAACACACCCTGCTGGTGATCAACCTGAACAACCTGATCGTCGGCGACAAACTCTACTTTAATAGCGGTAAAAACACCCCGGCATCAGTGCGTAAACTGACGCGGGACCGTGCGCTGGCCCTTGCCCGCAAGCAGGGTATTCTCGCCATGAGCAACCCGGGGCTTAACGCCAGTTATCCTAAAGGCACCAGTTGCTGTAACGACGCAGAAGTGTTTGATAAAGCGGGGATCCCGGTGCTGTCGGTGGAAGCCACGAACTGGTCGCTGGGCAATAAAGATGGTGAGCAGCAACGCGCAAAATCGAAAACCTTTCCCGACGGCGTCAGCCATCACAACGCGCGACTGGATAACCAGCAATACATTGACCGGGCGCTGCCTGGGCGCATAGAACGCCGCAGTCGCGATGTTATGCGCATCATGCTGCCGTTAGTCAAAGAGCTGGCGAAAGCGGGCAAATAACCCGGACAAAAACGCCTGCTTGCGCAGGCGTTTTTTCTGACTGTTCGGGCAATAAAAGCGCCTGGTGGCGTGCGATTAACGCTCGTCGCGACGCCCGCCTACCGCAGCCCACATCCGGCGCACATGCACCGTCACTTCCTCACGATCGTGGTACAGCTGTCGCGCCTGAATCTGCGCAGCGATGCCGTGCTCATCCAGTTGGGCCTGAATATACGCCAGGTTGTTGGACACCTCTTCGTAGCGTTTTTTCATCGGCAGTTTAAGGTTAAAAATGGTTTCGCGGCACCAGCCTTCTGTCAGCCATTGCGCCATCAGCGCAGCGACTTTCGCCGGTTTCTCCACCATATCGCACACCATCCATGAGATGTTGTTACGATTGGGGCGATAGCGGAAGCCATCTTCCCGCAGCCAGGTCACCTGGCCGGTATCCATCAGACTTTGCGCCATCGGGCCGTTATCCACTGAGTAAACCCACATGTTGCGTTTCACCAGTTGATAGGTCCAGCCGCCAGGACATGCGCCAAGATCGACGGCATACATCCCATTGGCCAGGCGCTCGTCCCACTCATCCTCCGGAATAAAGACGTGGAACGCCTCTTCCAGCTTTAACGTTGAGCGGCTCGGCGCGTCGGACGGGAACTTCAGACGCGGGATGCCCATATAGAACGGCGAGTTATTAAAGGAGTAGGAATACCCGGTATAGCAGCAGCCAGGGGCAATAAAAAAGACATGCACCACCGGACGTTTTGGCGTATCACTGCGCGCCAGCACGCCCACTTCACGCAACGCGGAACGCAGCGGCACGGTGAATTTGCGGCAGAACTTCATCAGCTCTTTGCTTTCGTTGGTGTCTGCCACTTCAACCCGCAGATCGCCGCCTTTATCCACCACACCCTGCAGCATACCGACAATCGGCGTAATGCGATCTTCCGGCGGCAAATCCTTCAGTAATTCCCCCACCACAAACATCTGACGAGCGAAAATCAGGCTGTTAAACGGCAGTTCGCGCGCCAGCTTATCTGCATCGTTTTCCTGATAACATTCAAACACAACATAGCCCGCGTTTTCTTTTACGCGCGCAAAACCGAACACCTCAAGACGCCCGGCCTTATCGGTAATTTCTGCTGCGCACTCTTTCTCAAAACCCGGGCGGCACAGCAACACCACTTTATTCATGAACAACGCCCTTACGTTTCAGACGGATCGCGCCAGTAAACATCAATGCCCAGCCGATTAAAAAGCAAACACCACCGACTGGCGTAACAAACACCCACAGGCGTAAATGGGAGAGCGCCAGGCAATAAAGGCTGCCGCTAAACAGCACGGTACCCAATGCCAGGAAAACGCTGCTCCAGTAGAACCAGATACTGATACGGCGCTGCATGGCAACCGCCAGTCCCAGCACCGCAAGCGTATGAAATGCCTGGTAGTCGAGGCCGGTCTGGATCCAGCTCATCTCCACCACACCCAAAGACTTACTTAAAACATGCGCGCCAAATGCTCCCAGCGCGACATACACAAAACCGCTCACCGCGGCGAAAATCAGCATAAAACGGCTGGTCATGTGGTTACCCTAAAAGTCATACGCGCCACTGCGCGCGAATTATTGTTCGTAACGGAAACGAAATTTTTCCTGTTCGTTTGCCGCTTTTGCCAGTATCCACTGTCGAAAGGCGGCTATTTTACCCAGTTCTGCCTGACTGTCATGACAAACCAGATAAAACGCATTTTTACTGACCAAAACATCATTAAAAGGACAAACCAACCGGCCTGCCTCAATTTCGGACTGCGCCATCACATTATTCGCCAGCGCGATCCCCTGTCCGTGGATAGCCGCTTGCAGCACCATCGAGCTGTGGCTGAATATCGGCCCTTGCTGGACGTTAAGATTAAGACCTAACTGGCGCGTATAAGTTTGCCAGTCGCGACGGGAAGCGTCGTGTAATAATGTGTGCTGCGCCAAATCCTCTGGCTTTTTCAATGCTTTATCGCCGGTAAGCAACAGCGGAGAACAGACCGGCAGCAGATATTCGGCGTACAGTTTTTCCACGCGCAGCCCTGGCCAGTTACCGCGACCGTAAAAAATGGCCACGTCGACATCATCCGCCAGTTTATCTTCTTCACGATCCACAGCCTGGATACGCACATCGATTCCCGGATAAGCTGAGTTAAAGCTTGAGAGTCTTGGCACCAGCCATTGAATGGCAAAACTGGGTAACAAACTTACCGTCAGAGCACCTTTGGCGCTGCGTGCCTGGAGCTTACGCGTCGCCTCATTGAGCTGTGAAAATATCTCTTTGATGTCCTGGAAATAACTCTGCCCCTCTTCGGTCAGCAGCAGCGAGCGGTTACGTCGACGGAAGAGTTTGAGCCCGAGAAAATCCTCGAGAGACTTGATTTGGTGGCTTACTGCGGCCTGCGTCACAAAAAGCTCATCGGCAGCGCGAGTGAAACTCAAATGGCGTGCAGCGGCATCGAAAACGCGTAATGCATTTAGTGGTGGTAATCGCTTTGACATGGTTATCAGGCTTAGATGTAAACTCAATTTAACAAACAGGAAACAAGGGTTAACCTATTAGTTTTTTTTATCTGAGCCATTATAAATTGTCCGTTGAGCTTCTACCAGCAAATACCTATAGTGGCGGCACTTCCTGAGCCGGAACGAGAAGCTTTTTTTGGAATGCGTGTTCTGAAGGGCTTTTGGCTTACGGTTGTGATGTTGTGTTGTTGTGTTTGCAATTGGTCTGCGATTCAGACCCCGGTAGCAACGCTACCCCTTTTTCACTTCCTGTACATTTACCCTGTCTGTCCATAGTGATTAATGTAGCACCGCAAAATTGCGGTGCTTTTTTTTACCCAAAATCCGGCCTATTTTTTCTCCAGGGCGACCATCTCTTTCACGTCTGAACGGTTAATCTGCTGCTCATTACCATTCGCGTCTTTATAGGAAATCATCCCCGTCTGATCATCTGTTTTCGGTTTCCCTTCCGAGACGATGGTGCGTCCATCATTGGTGTGTAACGCATAATTCGGACCAGAACAGGCGCTCAGGGTAAAAGCAAACATACATGCAGATATAATTGCGGCAGTCTTTTTCATGTTCTTCTCCTTCTGGCAATTAATGCTGTGAAAACCTCTTTCTGTAAGAGGCCAAAACATTTACCTAACACTATTCAGCATAACCTGCTTCTCCGGCCCTGCCAGGACAAACAGACTATTCCGATGGAGCGCAACGTTCTTGCTACGCCGGAAAAATTGCGCGACGATCGTGCTATTGGTATGAGGAGCCCCATGAACGCATTTAACCCATCGCTATTTCGCGCCCAGTTTCCGGCGCTGGCTGACGCTGGCGTCTATCTGGACAGCGCCGCCACCGCCTTAAAACCGCAGGCGGTGATCGATGCCACGCAGCAGTTCTACAGCCTGAGCGCCGGCAATGTGCACCGCAGCCAGTTCGCGCAAGCGCAGCAGCTAACCGCCCGCTATGAAGCCGCCCGCGATCAGGTCGCCGCGCTGTTGAATGCCCCATCCGGTAAGAACATTGTCTGGACGCGCGGCACAACCGAATCCATCAATATGGTCGCACAGTGTTACGCCCGCCCACGCCTGCAACCGGGCGATGAGATCATCGTCAGCGAAGCCGAGCACCACGCCAATCTGGTGCCGTGGCTGATGGTGGCGCAGCAAACCGGCGCACGAGTGGTGAAACTGCCGCTGGGCGCCGATCATCTGCCGGATATCGCCCAACTGCCGCACTGCATTACCTCACGCAGCCGAATCCTCGCGCTGGGGCAAATGTCGAACGTCACTGGCGGCTGCCCGGATCTCGCAAAAGCCATCACGCTTGCCCATGCGGCGGGCATGGTGGTGATGGTCGACGGCGCACAAGGCGTGGTGCATTTCCCGGCGAATGTGCAGAGCCTGGATATCGATTTTTATGCTTTTTCCGGCCACAAGCTGTATGGCCCCAACGGCATTGGCGTGCTGTATGGAAAAGCCGAACTGCTGGATGCCATGTCGCCGTGGCTCGGCGGCGGCAAGATGATCACCGAAGTGACCTTTGACGGTTTCACCACCCAGCCCGCGCCTTACAAACTGGAAGCGGGGACGCCCAATGTCGCCGGGGTAATTGGCCTGAGCGCAGCACTGGAGTGGCTGAAGACGCAAGATATCGCCAAGGCGGAAAGCTACAGTCGCGGGCTGGCGACCCTTGCAGAAGAGCAACTGGCGCAGCGCCCCGGGTTCCGCTCTTTCCGCTGTCAGGACTCCAGTCTGTTGGCCTTCGACTTTGCCGGTGTGCATCACAGCGATATGGTGACGTTGCTGGCCGGGTACGGCATTGCACTGCGCGCCGGTCAACACTGCGCGCAACCGCTGCTGGCTGCGCTTGGCGTCAACGGCACATTGCGGGCATCCTTCGCCCCTTATAATACGCAACACGATGTGGATGCGCTGGTGAACGCCGTTGACCGCGCCCTGGACATACTGGTGGATTAATGACAAACCCCGCTTTTGCCGGACACCCGTTCGGTACGGTGATAACCGAAGCAACACTGCGCCAGACCTTTGGCACGTTGACCCAGTGGGAAGACAAATACCGGCAGTTAATCCTGCTCGGGAAGCAGTTGCCTGCGGCAACGGATGCGCTGAAAGCACAGGCGCGGGAGATCCCCGGTTGTGAAAATCGCGTCTGGCTGGGAGCAATGCCCGCTGCGGATGGCGCTCTGCATTTCTTTGGCGACAGCGAAGGCCGCATCGTCCGCGGGCTGCTGGCGGTATTACTGACCGCCGTGGAAGGCAAACGCCCGGCGGAGCTGCTGGAGCACGATCCGCTGGCGTTATTTGATGAACTCGGTTTGCGTGCCCAGCTTAGCGCTTCACGCAGTCAGGGGCTGGCGGCACTGGCTGCCGCCGTACAGGATGCTGCCCGTCAGGCGCTGGCCTGACGTTCCGCTTTTGCCATCAGTTTTTTCAGCGCATGGGACACCGCAACAAAACCAAAGGTTGCGGTAACCATTGTCGCAGCGCCAAAACCGGATGCGCAATCCATACGTTTTGGCCCTTCGGCCGTGCTTTTCATCGCGCATACGGAGCCATCCGCCTGCGGATAGACCAGCGCTTCGGTAGAAAAAACACAGTCCACGCCAAGCTTGCCTTTGCTGTTTTTTACCACACCAAAGTCGCTTTTCAGCCGCTCACGGAGTTTCGCCGCCAGCGGATCCTGAATGGTTTTCGCCAGATCGCTTACCTGGATCTGCGTCGGATCGATCTGCCCGCCCGCACCGCCGGTGGTGACCAGCGGGATCTTGTTTCGACGGCAGTAGGCGATCAATGCCGCTTTCGGGCGCACGCTGTCGATAGCATCAATCACGTAGCTGAAGCCTTGATCCATCAGTTGCGCCACGTTGTCGGCAGTGACGAAATCATCAACGACCGTCACCACGCACTCCGGATTGATCTGCCGGATACGATCCGCCATCACTTCCGCTTTCGCCAGGCCCACGTTGTCACGCAAGGCATGGATCTGACGGTTGGTATTGGTCACGCACACATCGTCCATATCAATCAGCGTAATCGCACCGATTCCGGTCCTCGCCAACGCTTCCGCTGCCCAGGAGCCAACACCGCCAATGCCCACCACACAAATATGCGCGTCGGCAAACCATTGCAGTGCATTTTCACCGTATAAACGCGCTGTACCGCCAAAGCGCTGGCGCCAGGCGTCGCTGATGACTACAGACATAAAACCTCAGAAATGAAGAATAAAGACAGGAGTTCCCCTCTCCCGGAATCGGGAGAGGGGGAAGTTTATCACACTCAGCCGCTGAACACGCCGCCAGCGCCCGGTGCATTTTTCAGCACCCAGACACGACCATAATGGTTGTACCATCCGGCGCGGTGACCAGCATCCGGGCCAATCCCCTGGTAAATATCAAAGTGCTGGCCTTTTATCGCGCCGCCAACATCCAGCGCGACCATCAGTCGCAGTTCATACTGGCCGTTAAATTTGCCGTTGTTATCAAGCTGCGGCACTTCCGCCAGCAGCGTCGTACCCGGTGGGATCACGCTACGATCGGAGGCCACAGAGGCGCGCCCAACCAGCGGCACCGCACTGGCACCTTTTACCGGCGCCCAGGATTGCGGCTTAAAGAACACGAATGAGGCGTTCTCTTCCAGCAACGCACGCACCTCTGATTCGCTGTGTTTCTCACCCCATTCACGGATGGCCTGCATCGACATATCTTCTTTCTTCACTTCACCGCGGTCGATCAGTACTTTACCGATACTGCGGTAAGCATGGCCGTTTTTCCCGCCATAGCTGAAGAAGTTAAGCGGGCTGCCGTCGCCAAAATCAATATAGCCGCTGCCCTGCACATCCATAATGAAGTTGTCCATCAGCGAGTTGCTGTAGGCCAGCACATAGCTGTCACTCAGCGCGCCGGCATAGATTTCGGCACGGGACGGTAACCGGCCGCGTTTGGACGGCATACGATAGATAGGGTACTGGAATTCGCCCTGGCGCGTGTGGCGCGCCTGTATCACAGGGGTGTAATAACCGGTGAACTGCACGTTGCCGTAATTATCTGTGCCTTCCATCTGCCAGGCATCGAGGCCGTACTGACGCAACGCGCGCGTATCGCCCCCGGCTCGTAGCCACTCCTGGATAGCGTTATAAATGTTGCTTTGGCTGCTATAGAGGCGCGGCGAGGCGCTGCGGATCTGGCTCACCTGCTCGGAGAAATCACCGGCATTGATTGGCGCGCCTACGGCGTCAGGCTGGTTGACCAGGGAAAACGGCTGGGAAAATTTCCCGTCTTTATACTGTTGACCGCGATCGGTCGGTTTAGAAGTACAGGCTGCGAGGATAGCAACCATCGCTCCCGTGAGTGCGTACTTAACCCAACGTCCTTTCATTCTCTCTCATCTTCTGAATTAACCCGGAGCGAGGTGAAGATAACAAACCCCACTCGCTAATGAAATGCGCCAGCGCAACCCAACACAAATTTCGTTCAAAAAACGAACTAATTGTACTGTTTTTACACATAATCTCAGCTAATTACGCATTGGGGCAAAAAAAAGGTTGCATCAAAAAGTTTGCAGCGTATAGTGCGCATCCACGGACGCGGGGTGGAGCAGCCTGGTAGCTCGTCGGGCTCATAACCCGAAGGTCGTCGGTTCAAATCCGGCCCCCGCAACCAATTAAAATGTGAAGAAAAAAGTTTACATGATGGAAGTGTAAACAGACGGACGCGGGGTGGAGCAGCCTGGTAGCTCGTCGGGCTCATAACCCGAAGGTCGTCGGTTCAAATCCGGCCCCCGCAACCAACACAATAAACACCTTAACGGGTGTTTTTTTGTTTCTGCGGTTTGTAAAAAGAAACGCGTGTAAAACCAGAAGCGTATAAAAAGAAAATGGCGCTTTTCAGCGCCATTCTGTTATCCCCTTCTCGCCAGCGTCGCGCCATCCGCGAAATAGGCTTTAATCCCCGCCAGAATCGACTCTGCCACTTCCTGCTGGAACTTCGCGGTCTTAAGCTTACGCTCCTCTTCCACGTTACTGATAAACGCGGTTTCGACCAGAATCGACGGAATGTCCGGCGCTTTCAACACCGCAAAGCCCGCCTGTTCCACCTGGTTCTTATGCAGGTTGTTGACCGAACCAAGACGGTTAAGCACCGCTTTGCCAAACTTCAGGCTGTCGTTAATGGTCAGCGACTGCACCATATCAAACATGGTGTGGTCCAGATAGCGGTCGCCGCTCTTACTGACGCCGCCTATCAGGTCAGCCGCGTTTTGCGTATCGGCGAGGTATTTCGCGGCGGTACTGGTCGCCCCTTTGGTGGAGAGCGCAAACACCGACGAACCGCTGGGCTGGCGGCTACTGAATGCGTCTGCATGAATCGAGACAAACAGATCCGCGCGCTGTTTCTGCGCTTTAGCAACACGCACCTTCAACGGGATAAACACATCCTCGTTGCGCGTCATGTAGGCCTTCATATTGCTTTCTTTTTCGATCAGCGCATGCAGACGGCGAGCGATTTGCAGCACCACGTCTTTTTCGCGGGTGTGATATTTGCCCGTCGCCCCCGGATCTTCACCGCCGTGCCCAGGATCGAGCATGATCACAATCGGTCGATCGCGCCCGGCTTTGCCCGGCTGCGGGCCGCTTTCCGCTGGCGGCACCTGATTATCGAGATCGCCTTTGTTGTACTCTTCCAGCAAGGCCAGCAGCGGATCCTGCACATCTTTCGCATTCGCCGGATAAAGGTCCATCACCAGGCGCTCTTTAAATCCGGCAACCGGCGCCAGCGCAAACAGCTGCGGAGTGATGTTTTGTTTCAGTTCAAACACCATCCGCACCGTTTGCGGATCGAACTGGCCAACGCGGGCCGATTTAATATAGGGATCGTCACCGCGAATTTGCGCGCCCATGCCTTTCAGCACGGAATTAAGATGCACGCCTTCGAGATCCACCACCAGCCGGTCAGGATTACTCAGCGCGAACTGCTTATATTTAATGACCTGGTTAGACTCCACCGTCACGCGTGTGTAGGTTGAGGCGGGCCACACGCGGACCGCCACCACCTGGCTGACTGCGGCCAGACCGACCTGGCTCACGCTTAATAACCACATGGCCCCCGCCCCTTTTAATAATCTGCGGCGGCTCAGCGCTGATTGACTTCCCGACATGCTTCTCCCGAGCAATTAAACTGAAATAGTAATGAACGTCAGAATTGACCGAAAACTTTAACGAATGACGCATAAACTGTCATCTATTAAAGGGTAAACATATGTCTGGCTAATGGCTTTATCGGCGCAGGTTTATTGTTTGCTGAAAAATTTTGCACTTGCGCACGGTGCCAGAAAAGAATAAAAATACACAAATTACGAATAATCATGCAGTGAGGGTAGGCCGTGGTAAAGGAACGCAGAACCGAACTGGTACAGGGATTTCGCCATTCAGTTCCCTATATTAATGCGCATCGGGGAAAAACGTTTGTCATTATGCTTGGCGGTGAAGCCATTGAGCATGAAAACTTTTCCAGTATTGTCAATGACATCGGTCTGCTGCACAGCCTGGGTATCCGGCTGGTGGTGGTTTACGGTGCGCGTCCGCAAATCGACGCAAATCTTGCCGAACACCATCATGAACCGATTTACCATAAAAATACCCGTGTTACCGACGCCAAAACGCTGGAACTGGTGAAGCAGGCAGCAGGCCTGTTGCAACTGGATATCACCGCACGCCTTTCTATGAGCCTCAACAACACACCGTTGCAGGGCGCGCATATAAATGTGGTGAGCGGCAACTTTATTATTGCGCAGCCGCTGGGCGTGGATGACGGCGTTGACTACTGCCATAGCGGACGTATTCGCCGCATTGATGAAGAAGCGATCCACCGCCAGCTCGATAGCGGCGCGATTGTTCTGATGGGCCCGGTTGCCGTGTCAGTTACCGGCGAAAGTTTTAACCTGACTTCCGAAGAGATCGCCACCCAGCTCGCCATCAAACTGAAAGCGGAAAAGATGATCGGTTTTTGCTCCTCGCAGGGTGTGATGAACGACGACGGCGAAATCGTCTCTGAGCTGTTCCCTAACGAAGCCCAGGCACGCGTGGACGTGCTGGAAGAGCGTGGAGATTACTACTCCGGCACCGTGCGTTTCCTGCGCGGTGCGGTGAAAGCCTGCCGTAGCGGCGTACGCCGTAGCCACTTAATCAGCTATCAGGAAGATGGCACCCTGTTACAGGAACTCTTCTCGCGCGACGGGATTGGTACGCAGATTGTGATGGAGAGTGCCGAGCAGATCCGTCGTGCGACCATTAACGACATTGGCGGGATTCTCGAGCTGATCCGTCCGCTGGAGCAGCAGGGCATTCTGGTACGCCGCTCCCGCGAACAGCTGGAAATGGAGATCGACAAGTTCACCATTATCGAGCGCGATAACCTGACCATCGCCTGTGCAGCGCTCTACCCGTTCCCGGAAGAGAAGATTGGTGAAATGGCCTGTGTGGCGGTGCATCCGGACTACCGCAGTTCTTCACGTGGCGAGATGCTACTCGAGCGTGTGGCGGCACAGGCGAAACAGCTGGGGCTGGCGAAACTGTTTGTCCTGACCACCCGCAGCATTCACTGGTTCCAGGAGCGCGGGTTTACACCCGTGGATATCGACTCCCTGCCGGAAAGTAAAAAGCAGATGTACAACTATCAGCGCCGCTCCAAAGTGCTGATGGCGGATCTCACCTGATCCTCTCCCCCCGCGTTCTGCGGGGGGTTACATAAGCCGACGAAATAACGCCTCCAGACCGCTGCGCCGCTCCGTACGGGTGGTGATGGCCTGCATCAGCACACGCTCGTCCGCATACAGCGATAAGCGCCTGCGCGCGCGAGTAATCGCGGTATAGACCAGCTCACGCGTCACTACCGGTACGATCTGCTGCGGCAGGATCAGCGCGGCGTGATCGAATTCCGATCCCTGCGACTTATGCACGGTCATCGCCCAGGCGGTGTCGTGATCCGGCAAACGCCCCGGCTGCACCGATTTGATGGTGCCATCCGGCAGCGGAAACCAGACGCGGATCCCCTGCCCCTGATCGAGCGCAATGCCGATGTCGCCGTTAAACAGCCCCAGCGATGAGTCATTACGCGCGATCATTACCGGTCGCCCGTGATACCAGCGAGAGTGCGGCGAGCGCGTAATCTGCCGCTGGCGTGACAGCACCTGCTCAAGTCGCTCATTCAACCCGCTTACGCCGAACGGCCCTTCCCGCAATGCGCACAGCAACTGGTATTCGCCAAACGCCGCGATCACCTCTGCGGGAGCCGCATTGCTGTGTACCAGTGAGAGATAACGGGCGTAACCGGAAAGGGCATCATCCAGCATCTGATGATACTCTTCTGTCGTGTGCAACGGCTTATGCTCGATATCGCTAAAACCCTGCCCGAATACGGCACGGGTGGCCGATTTATCCCCCCGGTTCACCGCAGCAGCAAGCTGACCGATGCCGGAATCGCTGCCGAAGCGATAGCTTTTTTGCAGCAGACACAAGCTGTCGCGCAGTGCGCTGGCAGCACGCCCGTCGCCCACTGGCACCTCGCAGCCGGTCAGGCGCGTCAATTGAGCCGCGCGTTCCGCCGTGTAACCGGCGTTAACCCACGCGCAGATATCCCCCAGCACGGCACCGGCTTCCACCGACGCCAGTTGATCGCGATCGCCAAGGAAAATCACCTGGGCATGCGGCGGTAGCGCGTCAATCAACCGCGACATCATCGGCAAATCGATCATTGAGGCTTCGTCAACGACCAGCACATCCAGATGTAGCGGGTTACCTGCATGATGGCGCAAGCGCTGGCTGCCCGGTTGCGCACCCAATAATCGGTGCAGCGTGCTGGCCTCATCGGGCAGCATCGCTTTTTGTTGCTCATTCAACGCCAGCTGGCGCAGGGCATTACCCAGCGACTCGGTTAATCGCGCGGCGGCTTTACCGGTGGGTGCTGCGAGGCGGATACGGCACTTGTCGCCTTCAACCATCTGCACCAGCGCAGCAAGCAGTTTCGCCACGGTGGTGGTTTTGCCGGTTCCTGGCCCCCCGGAAATCACCGAAATCCGCCGGGTTAATGCCACGGCGGCAGCCACTTTCTGCCAGTTGACGTCATCGCTTGCCGGAAATAGCGACGCAAGTGCCTGCGTCAGGCGCGTCTCATCAACCGCCAGCGGCGTGTTTTCTTGTGCAAAGAATGCGGCGACCTGCCGTTCGTTGCACCACATCCGGTTAAGGTAAAGGCGCTCGTCGGTCAGGATCAACGGCGTGGCGGCATCCCCCTCGCTAACGGCAGGCGATGCCAACAACGTTGCCTGCCAGTCATCCGGTTGCCCGGCACATTCAAACAATTGCGCCAGTAGCGTAGAAGGGTGAGCGAACGACTCAGGCGTAAGACGCGCCAGCGGCAGGCAGACATGCCCTTCCCCCGCTTCATGACTGAGCAACGCAGCCGCCAGCATCACGGCGGGCTCATCTTCGGTGGTCACAGTAAGGGCAAACTGGACGTCCAGCGGACGCAGCAACTTCTGCTGCGCCGCTTCACGTAATAAGGTCGTCATGCTCATGGCGTCATCTCCTGCACCTGCCCGGCAAATAACGCATCCATTTGCGCAATCAGGGCGCCATCCGGTCGGGTAGCAAAAATACCCTGCTGCGGATTTTGTGCTTCCACGCCGCGTAAAAAGAGATAGATCACGCCGCCGAAATGGCGTTCATAGTCATACCCAGTAATGCGATGGCGCAAATAACGGTGCAGCGCGAGCGTATAGAGCTGGTATTGCAAATCGTAGCGATGCGATTGCATCGCCGCTGCCATCGCGTCTTGCGTGTAGGCCTCCGCGCTCTCACCCAGCCAGTTAGATTTGTAATCCAGCAGGTAATAGCGCCCGTTATGGCGAAACACCAGGTCGATAAAGCCTTTCAGCATGCCGCGGACATCGCGAAAATCAAGCGGCGGGCAGCCTGCCGATAGCGGGTCGTAGCGGCGAATCAACGCATCAAGCGCAGGCGCGGTCAATGTCTCGCTGATGGGAAGATAAAACTCCATCTCCACCTGTTTATCTTTGCCGCTCAACTGGCGCAGACACACGCCGGACTGTGCCAGCGGTGCGCACAATACCGTCTCCAGCCAGTCGCTGAATACCGGTTGCCAGTGCTCTTCATAGCCACCCGTAAGCAGTTTTTCCGTTACCCACGGCGCAGAAACCGGTTGAGTGAAATCCATCTCTTCAAACAGGCTGTGTAAAAACGTCCCGGGCGATGCGCCACGAGGAAACTGGTGCGGCGTGAGCATCGGCTCTGCTTGCAACTCCCGCTCTCCGGCGGCATCCATATCCAGACGCGGCAGTAAATCCAACGCGATGCCGTGAGCACGCTGCTGTAGCCCGGAGTAGCTGGTTACGCGCCAGTCATCGGCAATGCGCCGCTGCACGTCACGCGCACTCAACGCGGGTGGTTGCGCCTGCGGCATCTGCCAGGGTTCACCGTCCGGCGTTTGCGGCACACAGACGGTGATGTCGTCATCGCACAGTTGCTGCAATGCACTTTGCAGCGCGGTAGCATCCAGCGCCTCACCTTTTTGCAATAACCGGCCAAGCGCGCTTAAGTGGAAATCCGACGCCCCGGTTTTCTCGCCACGGCGGCGGAACAGCGGCGCAATGCCAAGGCTGCAATGCCATATGGAACGCGTCAGTGCGACATACAGTAAACGCAGATCTTCCGCCAGCCGTTCCTCCTCCGCCAGCGCAACGCTGTCATCAGCATGGCTAAGGTCAAGCACGGCCTGGAAAGCGTCGCGATCGTGATAGAACCCTTGATCCTGCACGCGGAAATTCGCAATAAACGGCAGCCATACCAGGGGATACTCCAGACCTTTCGATTTATGGATCGTGACGATTTGCACCAGATGTTTATCGCTCTCCAGACGGAGCTGCTCGCTGGCGGCGTTGGTGTTTGGCTCGGCAATGCGTTGCGTTAACCAGCGCGTAAGCGCGTGCTCACTCTCCAGTTGCGTTCCCGCTTCCTGTAATAGCTCGCTAATGTGCAAAATGTCGGTCAAACGGCGCTCGCCGCCGGGCGTCGCCAGTAAGTTTTCCGCGACATGGCGTGCGCTCATCAGGGTGCGCAGCATCGGCATGACACCCCGTTTTTGCCACAGCTCACGATAGCGGGAAAACTCTTCCACCACCGCATCCCACGCCAGCTCGTCGAGATTCAGCGCTTCAATATCCTGCGCCGTCAGTCCCAGCATTGAGGTCGCCAGCGCGCTGCGCAGCGTACTTTCACGCTCCGGCGCCAGCACCGCCTGCAACAACCACAACAATTCCTGTGCTTCAGGCGTTTCAAACACGCTGTCGCGGTTGGACAGGTACACCGAAGGAATATTCAGCAGCGTTAGCGCATCGCGGATCAATGACGCTTCATGGCGGCTGCGCACCAGCACTGTAATATCCGATGCCTTGACCGGACGGGCTTTTTCCCCCTGCAGCAACAGCGCCTCGCCCTGCTGCCCGGCGCTGAGCCAGTCACGGATCTGCGTTGCGCACAGTTGCGCCATAAAGCTCTGGTAATCCCCCACGCCGACACCGTCGCCCTCCATCAGCCACAGCTTCATGGCGGGCTGCGTTTCGCCCCGAAACGCAAAACGCAGAGCATCATTTTTAGCCGCGGATTTGACCGGCAAAAAGGGGATCTGCCGGAACATAAAGGTGTCATCCATCTGGCAGAACAGCCGGTTAACGCTGGCCACCATCCCCGGCGCCGAGCGCCAGTTAGTATCCAGCGTATAACGGGCGCTCACTTCGTCCCGCGCCTTCATATAGGTAAAAATATCCGCCCCGCGAAACGCATAAATTGCCTGTTTCGGGTCGCCAATTAGCAGCAAGCCGCACGCCGGTTGCCCCAGCCAGATACGGCTGAAAATACGATACTGTTGCGGGTCGGTATCCTGGAATTCATCGATCATCGCCACCGGGAAGCGGTTGCGAATAGCAGCGGCCAGCGCTTCGCCATTCGGGCTTTGCAGCGCGCCATCCAGCCGACTCAGCATATCGTCAAAACCCAGCTCGCCGCGGCGACGCTTCTCTTTGGCTACCGTTTCACGAATTTCACGCATGGCGGAGGTCAGCACCAAATCGTTAAGCGTCAGAGGCTGCGCCAGGAGATCGTCGATGGCGACAAACAGGACATGCTCCGGCACCACGCCGCCGGCTTTGGTGCGCTGAACCAGAAACGACTGGGCAAACTTTTCCAGTGCGTCCGGTAACAGATAACGGGTTGTCTCTTCCTGCGCCCAGGCGGTGATTTTCTCTATCCACTTCGCCTGGTTGCCGCGGTTGAACTTACGCCTGTCGATGCCGGAGTTTTCGAGCAACGGCTCCAGCTCATCCAACGCGGCATTCCACTGGCGCTTTACAGCGTCGATTTGCGCAATGATTTTCTGATGGCGAGAGGCCAGCGTTTCATCTGCTGCTGGCGGCACTTTGATTTGCGGAGCTTCACCTTGCAGATAGCGATCAATCGATTTCAGCAGATCCTGAGGACCTTGCCAGACGGCGTGGATTGCCTGGGCAATGTCGCGCGGCAACGGGTAGCAATGACGTCGCCAGAAATCCGCGCAGGCCTGATAGCGCAGCAGTGACTCGTCTTCCACCAGTTGCTGCTCAAATAACATGCCGGATTCAAAGGCGTTCAGGCTCAGCATCCGCTGGCAAAAACCGTGAATGGTGAAGACAGCCGCTTCATCCATCTGGCGTTCAGCCAGAAGCAGCCAGTGCGCCGCCTGCTGTTTATCGTCAATCTCATCCAGCAAGCGGGCGTACAGAGGGTTATCAGTGGATTCACGCAGGCAAGCAATACGCAGCTCGTGAATATTGCTGCGAATGCGGCCACGCAGCTCTTCTGTGGCCGCCTCGGTGAATGTCACCACCAGCAGTTCTTCAACGCTAAGCAGGCGCGGGAAGGCGGCATTGCCGCCCAGTCCTAATAACAGCCGCAGGTAAAGCGCGGCGATGGTGAAGGTTTTACCGGTCCCTGCCGAGGCTTCAATCAGACGCTCGCCAGTAAGCGGCAAGCGCAGGGGATCAAGGGGCTCAGCGGTGGCTTCATTCATCTTTCTCGACCATCATGGGTAAGGATTGCTGCAACGCGCTGACGCTGTCCCAGACCTTCCAGCCCTGTGGTCGGGCATATTCGGCTTTTCCACTCTGGCTACCGGAGATCTGCGACAAAATTGCCATACCTTGCGGCTCGACCACCGCCTGATGGAAGAAGTCGGCAAGTTTTTGCGGCGTCAGCTGTTTTATCTGAGCCACTACTTTATCACGTGAATCGAAACGCATATTGCCGCGGTCGAAATCTTTGCTCAGTTTGGAAGCCTCTTCACCTAACGTCTGTGGCGCTTGCTCAATTTGCGCAATCACACCCTGCTGAATTTGAGCGAACTCTTCCGGCTTCATGGCGCGCAGCCGAGTTTCCGCCGTCGGGAAGAACGCCTTATAGCGATCCCAGAGATACGCTGGTTGTTTGCCATTGCTTTGCAGCAGGAAACCCATTCCCCACTGGCGGCCAACACTCATCGGGAAGGCGAAAACCGCATAACCCAGTTGTTCTTCAGTACGCAGTTGGTTATAGAACCACGGCTGGACAATCTGCCCTAACATCGTGCTGTATGCAGAGCTGCTGTATTCATCAAATCCTGGAGGAACAAATACAGCCGCGAGTGCGGAGTCTGTGCTGTTACCCACTTTTTCAAAGCTCACATTCTGCTGTTTATCAACCAGCACATCTTTGTTGCGACACCATTCCGTGCCTTTTGCACCGAGCTGTTTCTGCACGTTATGCGCCAGATCTTTCGCCTGCTGCTCGCCGAGATTACCGATGACCAGGAACTCCGGACGTGCGTTCGTTTTCAACGTTTCGCGGTAGTTCAGAATGTCCTGCAGGGTAATGGAAGGCAGCAGTTCACGACGCGTTTCACGCTGAAAATAGGGCACCTGCGATAGCATCTGCACCGGCATAATCGCCAGATCGAATGCTTTGCCCTTCTCTGCCGAATCCATCATCTGCGTGTACCAGGATTTCGCCTGCGCCAGTTGTTCTTCAGTCGGCGTATAGCTGAAATAACCCGCTAACAGCGCCTGGAAGAGCTGAGGTAAACGTTGCGTGTAGCCATTGGCATTCAGCATCAACCCGTTGTTAGCATTGGTGGAAAAACTGATACCGCCGACTGCCGCCTGATTACTTAGCTGATCGAGAGCCAGCCCGGCCAGGTAGTCATTGAGCGCAAACAGCACCTGATTTTTCGCACTATCCATCGCTTGTGGGTTGCGCAGCACGACGCTGACATCGGCCTTCGGCTCGCTGGCGAAATAACGGCTTGGCATGTACACCACGCGCAGCGTGGGCTCATCAACGATCAGTTCCGGATGCGCAGACTGCTTCTCAGGTTTGATCAGCGAGAAGTCATCGGGAATATAAGGGTTCAGCTCCGGAAATTTCAACGCAATCGCGCTTGCACGTTGTTGCCAGTCAGCGAAGGTTTGCGGGGTGATTTTATCCACCTGATACGGCGCTTCAACGAAGTAGGCGGTTTTATCATGGGGTTCGTCCGGGCTGATGTACCAGATACGGGCGTTTTGCGGCGTCATTTCATCAAGACGGGCCTGCACCGCTTTCGCATCGAACTGGTCGGCGATATTCACCGAATCAAGGGTATGCGCGACCGGGACACGGATCATGGTGTCCGCCAGCCACTCGACATAATCCATATCGCGGGTAATAGACGGATAGCGGAAATCGAGATCCAGAATATGGGACAGCTCGTCGAAATAGCGCTTATCCACGCCTTTTTCACGCAGCAGTTGTAAATAACTGAAGATCGCCGCGACCACCTGATCGCGGTTTGCCTGGCCTTTATCGGTGAGCGTGGCGGAAATCGCCAGCACGCCGCTGTTACCGTTGACTACCGGGTCGGAATCACCGCGAATGCCTTCCACCAGGCCCTGGCTCTGCAACCAGTCAGAGAGCGTACCCGGGCTGCGGTTGCCAATCAGGTAGGTGATCAGTTCATCCGTTTTGCTGCGAAACGCAGCCGTGTTGTTATCAATACGGAACTCAACGCGCACAACTTTGCGCGGCACCGCCGGAACATAATGGATGATGATGCCTTTTTGCGCATCGGTCACCACCGGAGTGGTAATCTCCGGCTTGCTGATATTTTTATTCGGCACGCGACCGTAGGTTTCTACGGCGATCTTCGCCAGGTCCGCCAGCGGACGATTACTGTAGACCACCGCCTTCATCAGGTTGGCGGAGTAGTATTTATCGCGAAACGCCAGCAGCGCATCATGTACGGGGCTGCCGGGTTTGTCACTGAGGGTTTCAAGGTTGCCACCGGAGAAGCGGGCGCCCGGATGGGCCGGGTTGATGGTTTCTGCGCTCACCTGCGCCATCCGCATCCCGTCGCGGGTACGCGCCATCGTCAGTTCGGCATTCACCGCATTACGCTCGCGCTCCGCGTATTTTTTATCCAGCATCGGTTCGGCAATGGCATCCGCCAGGCGGTCAACGGCGCCTTCCAGCGCGTTATTCTCCACTTCCAGGTAGTACGCCGTGCGATAAGGCGCCGTACTGGCGTTATGACTGCCGCCATGCAATTTGAGGAATTCGGCGAGACTGTCCGGCTGCGGGTATTTTTTCGACCCCATCAGCGTCATATGCTCAAGATAGTGAGCAAGACCAGGATGCGTATCGGGATCTTCCAGCGACCCCACTGGCACAACCAGCGCAGAGAGCGACTTCACCGCCTGAGGATCGGACACCAACAACACGATCATGCCGTTATCAAGGCGAATGGCCTGATACTGGCGGGTATCTTTGTCGCTCTTACGGATAGTTTCCTGAACAGGTTGCCAACCGTTATCTGCCTGACTGAATGGCGCCCAGAGGGCAAAAAACAGTGCTAAAGCTTTTAACCAGGTGCTGCGGGGCATTCACGAACCTCATCATTAACGATCCCGGAGATACCCGTAACTGCGGATATCGCCAGGTAAAACATGTGCTGACTGTGCCAGCACTCTTGTTATATCAGTCCGTGATCGTCGCGCATAATAATAGAAGCGCTCATGTTGCGCAATTTTTATACAATCAACCGGACTGATTATGTCGATAAAGCGGTAACAGGAAACGCCGCGCCTGTTCGGTGATTTCTGCATAATATTCAGGCTCAAGGGTGCGCCACAGACGCTGATACCAGAGATCATCGCCTTCGCCGCGAACCATCATATTGCCTTCGTACGCCTGCAGAAATTTGCTCTGCGCTTTTTGTAACGTTTCGTCATCCATTACCATGGCATCATTTGCCGCGTCATAACAGACTTTTATCCATGCACCGCCGCTTTCCGGCAGCAGTAATAACGGTTTTGCCATGCCTTCCCGGTACCCGTCAATCATCAGAGCCAGATAATCCATCGCATGGTCAGGATTCAGAGGTGGGAAGCGCCACTCGCCGTCTTTGCGCACAAACAGTCGGCTCTCGCCGGTTCCCCCACTGGCACAGTAGACAAGATGCTCCAGCCAAAGTTGCACCCCTTGAGAAACGCTCAATAGCGATGGCCGCCAGCGCAGCAGGCCATCCGCCTGTACGCGCGGTAACCAGCCGGTTAAATGCACGCCTGCATAATGCAGGTCGATTTCGAGGCTATCGGCAGGCTGGCGCAGCTCGCTGACACGGCTGGCCAGCGCCTGCATCTCCTGGCATTGCGTCTCCCAGATGATCTCACCAAAAGCACCATAAGGCAGTGCGCCCGCCGCGCGGTAACGCCGGAACAATTTCTCCGCATCCTGTTGTTCAACCAGCGCATTAAGCAACTCATTATTCAGTTGATAACGACTTAACCCATCCAGCACAAACGGTTCTGCATCCGGAATTTCACTCTCTTCCGGGCGGAAGTTAACCTGCAGTCGCATTTGGAAGAAGGCGCGTACCGGGTGAGCCCAAAAACGCTGAAGCTGATCAAAGGCCAGCGTCTGCAGCGGTACTGGCTCCAGCGGCTGAATAAAAGCGGGATGTGTTTCGCCCTGCTGGCTTGCGGCCGGCAACCAGTCGCGCGCATAGCTCTGCCATTCATCAGCGACATAATTAGCGGGGTCGAACGGCATACGGGTATGCAGATGAGTGATATGCGCCTTCACCCGCTGTTCACTCTCATCGCAGTTTGCAGCTTCATCACCAGGCAGATAGTGGCTTTGGCCGATGTAGTCCACCAGTTCCTGCACCAGCACCGAAGGGAAACGTTCTTTATTATCCTGAATGGCACGCCCGATATAGCTGATATAGAGCTGCTGTTGTGCGGAAATCAGCGCCTCAAGGAACAGATAGCGGTCATCATCCCGACGGCTGCGATCACCACGCTGGGGTTTTTGACTCATTAAATCAAACCCCAGCGGCGGCAGCGTACGCGGATAAACGCCATCGTTCATCCCCAGCAAGCAGACCACTTTAAAGGGGATCGAACGCATCGGCATCAGCGTGCAGATATTAACCGGTCCTGCGAGAAAACGCTGGCTGATACGCTCCTGGTCAAGGCGCTGCGCCAGTTCATCACGCAGTAAAGAAAGGGGGATCGCCTCACCGTAGTTCGCCCCCACGCCCTGGGCGATGATCTCCTGCCACTGCTGTTCAATCAGCGCCAGCGCCGCTTCGGTGTCCTGATCCGGCAAGAAAAAGTCGTTCAGCATTTCGCGGCAAACCGGTAACCACGCCTCCAGCGGGCGCACCTGCGCAAGCCCACGCCGCCAGATGTTCAACTGCATCAGCAGTGACGCCAGGTGCCCCACCAGTTCCGCAATCAGCCCGCTGGATTCATCGTAAGGCAAAATAGATTGCCACTCACCCTGACGGCTCTCCATGGCGTAACCCAGAAGCATTCGCGTAAGGCCAAACTGCCAGGTGTGCTGCCCGGTTGGAGGCAATGCCAGTTCGCGCACGTTATCGTCGTCCATCCCCCAGCGAATGCCCGACTCGTTTACCCACAGGCGCAAATAGCGCAGCCCCTCTTCGTTGATATTGAAACGCGCAGCCAGTACCGGCACATCCAGCAACGCCAGCACATCTTCTGACACGAAACGGCTGTCCGGCAACGACAGCAGGCTGATAAACGCCTGCAACGCCGGGTGCGCCTGGCGGGCGCGGCGGTCAGAAATGGCATAAGGCACATAGCGTTCGCCGCTGGCACTGCCAAACACCGACTGAATATAAGGGCTATAGCTATCAATATCCGCCACCATCACCACAATATCGCGTGGGCTCAGTTCGGGATCGGCTTCCAGCATCGCCAGTAAACGATCGTGCAGGATCTCAACTTCCCGCTGCGGGCTGTGACAGACATGTACGGTGACGCTGCGATCGCCCGGTTCAAGCCTGCGTTTCTTATCGCTACGGGAGAACTCTTCTGCGGTCACACCGGCTATAGCGGCGTTTTTTAATTCAAGGATGTCGTATTTAATATTCTGTAGCAGCGTACCGGGCGTTATATCGACAAACGCATCCAGCTCCTCGTAGCGTTCCATTCCCGCCAACAGATAAATATTGTCGCGCCCCAGTTTGCCCCATGAGCCGAGCAGCGGGTTACTGACATCCTGTTCTCCCTCGTCGTTGAATAAACTGCCAGCAGTTTGCGTATCCCGGAACAGTGGAAACTGGCGGGCTTCCCGGTGATGTCGACGCTGGCGGGTGATAAGCTTCGCCAGAAACGCAGGATCTTTGATATCCCCCCAGTAGTAGCGACAAGGGTTCGTGAACAGCAGGTGAACATCAATGTGCTTACCCAACGCCTGTAATGCTTGCAGGTAAACCGGCGGCAGAGCGGAAATCCCGCAAATAAAAACCCGTGAGGGCAGCCCTGCGGGGCGCGACTGTGCAGAGTCGAGTTTATCGATAAAACGTTGATACAGATTAGCGCGATGCCAGTGTGGCTGACCGAGAGCGGCGGTATGCTCCACCAGCGCCCGCCATAGCGGCGCCTGCCAGCGTTGGGCCTCATCCAGACCCTCCACGCTCTGCCCCGCCTCCCAGCGAGTCAGCCACTCCGGTCGGTAAACAAGATATTGGTCATAGAGATCCGCCACGCGGGAAGAGAGCTGAAAGAGCTTGCGCTTGTCATCATCGTCGCTCAGATAATGATGCAGCATGGTGAACTCTTCGCGCTGCAACATGCCAGGCAGCAGCGACATCAGTTTCCAGCTCATGCTCTGTTTGTTAAACGCGCTCTCTTTCGGAATATCGTCCAGCACGCTGACGAACATGTCCCAGATAAAGCTCGCCGGAAGAGGAAACGTGATATTGGCGGCAATGCCAAATTTCTGCGCCAGCGTCATTTGCAGCCATTGCGCCATACCGGTGCTCTGCACCAGGACAACTTCAGGCTCAAAGGGATCGTCAAGCGGGTCGCGCTCGACAATAAACTCCATCAATGCTTCCAGCACATCCAGACGATTGGAGTGATAAACCCTTAACATAAGTGCTCCTGACTACTGACTAAGTGGGCAAAATAACCGTGTCATTTGCCCCTGCCTGCCCACTGGCGAGATGACGGTAACATGGATGCTGACACATCCCTCTGCAGTTGTCTGCAGCCGCTGGACCCGCCAACCTGGAGGCAACGGCGGAGGTGTCGGTTGCGCCTGCTGCCATGCGCAACGCCATAGCTGCCGCCACTGACTGGCGCTGGCAAAGCCCGACGCCAAAGCCCGATGATAACCGCCAAGGGCGGTGACCACCATCACCATTAATACCATGGCCAGCAACACTTCCGTCAGGCTAAAGCCTGCCTGATTATTTACGGGAGAAGACATTGCGCAGGCTCCTTTAACGGGCAGAAATCACTCCAGCCGTGTGGCGAAAAAATCACGCGTTGCTGACTCACCTGCCCAAGTCGCCACAGTTGCGCCTCTTCATATGCCACGATCAATAATGCGGTCTCATCGGCAAAAATACGCAAACAAGCTTGCCACTGCCGTTCAACCTGCCCGAGGCACTGCAACGCAGGCTGCGGCGTCCAGAGTTGAACCCGCGCCCACTCCATTGCCGAATGGCTCTCTGCCAGGCGGCGCAACATTTTACGTTCATGGTTGACCCGCCAGATATGGCTGGTTAACTGCTGGTTCAGACCATTTAGCATCAGGCTACCCAGCAACAGTAACAACAAGACCAGCGCCAGCGATGACATCCCGCGTTGACGGTTCATAAGTTGTACCCTGTCACGTCGAGGGCTGCGACCATCTCTCGCCCGTTTTGCCCGGCCACGCGCGCCGCCAGCGTCACTGTGATGATGGGAGCAAAACCCGCTGTACGGCGTAGCGCAACGTTAAAACGCTGTACCGTCATCTGAGCCGGATCGGTGGTCTTTTCCCAACCGCGTCCCGTGCACGTGGTTGCGCCACGTAGCGTTTCCAGTGCCCCTTTTTGCAGACGAAACCCTGTCTGCTCAGATTCGCTATGCCCTGAAGGCTCCCAGCGGCCATTACTGTTCGCATCCCATTGCACAATCACACACGCCCCGGCATCGCGAATCACCAGCGGCTCACCGCTACATCGCCCATTGCAATATCCTGCACGCTGCAGATGTTTCGCCACGGTCCACGCACGCAGCCACAATTCATCCTCCGCCGTTTGTGTGCGGTAGTGCTGTAGCACTCCCGATTGCAATGCCGGTAAAAAACGAGCCGAAGCGAGCAGTAGCACGCTGCTTATCGCCATCGCCAGCAATGTCTCCAGCAGTGAAAATCCTCGCGTCCCGCTTAACATAGCGACTCCACGGCTTGTTGGCACATTCTGATCCTTCCCCAGGTGGAAACCACTATTCGCCACTCCCCGGCGTCACTGCGCAGGTGAATATGCCCCGGCCATGCGCTATTGCGCAGACCATAAAACCCTAGCGAAGGCGTGACCTCCACCAACGTCACTTCTGGCCAGTCAGGGGTCAACACAAAAGCCCCTGCTGCCTCGCAGGTCTGTACGGGTGTGTTTGCCAGACACCAGCGTCCCCCCTCATGTACACCATAAACACGCTGCGAGCGGTTTTGTCCGTTCGCGTCATCGCGCAGGCGTTCCAGAAAATGACGCGCCTGTAATGCGGTTTGCCACAGTCGTTGTTGTGCCTGCCAGCGCTGCCAGCCGGAGAGTCCCGTTCCGCAGAGGATAACGATCAGTGTTATCGCCACGAGGGTTTCCATCAGGGTAAAGCCATGTTCACGTTTCATGGCGAGAGTCTGCGATGCAAGAGACACGATAGCGAGCGAGGAAAACGACTTTTACGAGGAGCTACGAAGGAAAGATTCGTTGTTGCAAAGCGTTGCAGATTTGCCGGAAGCGACGCCGAAAATGCATTTTTTAGGCAAAAAAAAACCGGCGCATCGCTGCACCGGTTGTGTCATGTTGAACGCGATCAGATAGCGACCGGCGCTTTAATCCCCGGGTGAGGATCGTAGCCTTCAATCTCGAAATCGTCGAAGCGGTAATCAAACAGCGACGCGGGCTTACGTTTGATAACCAGTTTCGGCAACGCGCGAGGTTCGCGGCTCAGTTGCAGGCGGGTCTGCTCCAGGTGATTGCTGTACAAGTGGGTATCACCGCCGGTCCAGACAAAATCACCAGGCTCCAGGTCGCACTGCTGCGCCATCATATGCACCAGCAGCGCGTAGCTGGCGATATTAAACGGCAGGCCGAGGAAGATGTCGCAGGAGCGCTGATAGAGCTGACAGGAGAGCTTGCCATCCGCCACATAGAACTGGAAGAAAGCGTGGCACGGGGCCAGCGCCATTTTATCCAGCTCACCGACGTTCCACGCCGAAACGATAATACGGCGTGAATCCGGGTCGTTTTTCAGTTGATTGATAACGGTGGTGATCTGGTCAATATGGCGGCCATCCGGCGTTGGCCATGCGCGCCACTGTTTGCCATACACCGGGCCAAGGTTGCCCTGCTCATCAGCCCATTCGTCCCAGATGGAGACATTGTTTTCATGCAAATAAGCGATATTGGTATCACCCTGCAGAAACCACAGCAGCTCATGAATAATTGAACGCAAATGGCAGCGCTTGGTGGTCACCAGCGGAAAGCCGTCCTGCAGGTTAAAGCGCATCTGATGGCCAAAAATAGACAGCGTGCCTGTCCCGGTGCGGTCGTTTTTCGGGGTGCCTTCATTCAGCACCTTTTGCATCAATTCTAAATACTGTTTCATGGTTCCTCAGGAAACTTGTTGCTGCGGACGACGGTAAGCCCAAATCATCATAATGAGGCCCGCGACGATCATCGGAATGGACAGGATCTGCCCCATGCTGATGTATTGTACCCATGCACCGGTAAATTGCGCATCCGGCTGGCGGAAGAACTCAACGATAATACGGAACGCACCGTAGCCAATCAGGAACAGGCCGGAGACTGAGCCGGTCGGACGAGGTTTGCGAATAAACAGGTTGAGAATAATAAACAGCACGATGCCTTCCAGCGCCAGCTCGTACAACTGCGACATATGGCGCGGCAGCATGCCGTAGGTATCAAAAATGGATTGCCATTCCGGATGTGACGGCAGCAGCGCGATGTCTTCCGCGCGCGAACCGGGGAATAACATGGTGAACGGGAAGCCCGGATCAACACGGCCCCACAGCTCGCCATTAATAAAGTTGCCTAAGCGACCCGCGCCCAGGCCGAATGGGATCAGCGGCGCAATAAAATCAGAGACCTGGAAGAACGTGCGCCCGGAACGTTTGGCAAAAATGATCATCACCACGATCACGCCGATCAAACCACCGTGGAAGGACATGCCCCCATCCCACACGCGGAACAGGTAAAGCGGATCATTAAGGAACAGCGGGAAATTGTAGAACAGAACATAGCCGAGACGGCCGCCGAGGAATACGCCGAGGAAACCCGCGTAGAGCAGGTTCTCAACTTCGTTTTTCGTCCAGCCACTGCCCGGACGGTTTGCCCGGCGCGTCGCCAGCCACATAGCAAAAACGAAGCCCACCAGATACATCAAACCGTACCAGTGGAGAGAAACCGGCCCAATGGAAAAAATCACCGGATCAAAGTCCGGAAAATGCAGATAGCCACTGTTCATGTGTCACCACAACTTGTTGTTATTCCGCCAGAAAAAGCCAGCGGTTCACACGCGAGACCGCAACCGGCGGCCGCTCCAAAGCTGCGAATCATAGCATAAGGCGAAGGCGCGGGTGGCGGTGAAGTGTAAAAGATATGTATAAAGCCCACCACACAGTGAACTACCTGACAGCGCCTCCATCACCGGATGGCGCTAACGCTTATTCGGCCCACGCCAAATTAACGCCCCGGTGATTAAATACCGCCGCGAATCAACCCACCGAGACCGCGTCGCTCCATAAAGGCCGCGATCTGGTGACGGACTTCTGTCGCCAGTTGCGCCTCCAGAGCACGCCTTGCCAGCGTCTGCGCCTCTTCGCAATCGATGCGGCGCAACAGGTATTTGATACGCGCTACGGAGCGACCATTCATCGATAAATGGCGATATCCCAGGCCAATCAGCACCGCAACGCACATAGGGTCGCCGGCCATTTCACCGCACAAGCGGATATCAATACCTAAACGTTCAGCCTCGTCCGCCACCATCGCCAGTGCACGCAACACTGCCGGATGCAAACTGTCGTACATATTCGCCACACGGGTATTGTTGCGATCGACCGCTAAAATGTACTGTGTCAGGTCGTTCGTCCCCACCGAGATAAAATCGACGCGGGTCGCCAGGTGAGACAACATAAATACCATCGACGGGACTTCCAGCATCACGCCAATGCGCGGTTTGGGAATGGCGTAGCCAATCATCTCTTCCACTTCACGCCCTGCGCGCTCAATCAACCGCTTCGCTTCATCCACTTCGTCAATGCTGGTGATCATGGGCAGCAGAATACTGAGGTTGCCGGTCGCCGCATTGGCGCGCAGCATCGCCCGCACCTGCACCAGGAAAATTTCCGGTTGGTCGAGCGTAATACGGATGCCACGCCAGCCGAGACACGGGTTCTCTTCACTGATTGGCATGTAAGGCAGTTGCTTGTCGGCGCCGATATCCAGCGTACGCAACGTGACGGGCTTATCGTTGAACATCTGCAACATGCCCTGGTATTGCGCCACCTGTTCCTCTTCCGACGGAAAACCGCTTTGCAGCATAAACGGAATTTCGGTGCGATACAGCCCGATACCGTCGATGCGGCTACCGAGCTTCTCTTCATGCTCCGGGCTTAACCCCGCATTGAGCATCACTTTTACCCGCTCGCCGCTTTTTAGCTGGGCGGCAAGGTTCACATCATCTTCGGCCAGACGACTTAATTCGTTCTCTTCCGTGATAAGCCGCTGGTATTCCTGCAGCAGTACCGGTTCAGGATCCACCAGCAATTCACCGCGGTACCCGTCCACCACCAGTGTGCGACGCTGCAGCAACGAAGGCTGGATGTCCGCCCCCATGACCGTCGGAATGCCCAGCGCGCGCACCATGATCGCCGCATGCGAGTTGGCTGCGCCATCGCGCACCACCACCCCGACAAGCCGATCGTGCGGCAGCTCGGCAAGCGTCGTGGCGGACAGTTCATCCGCCACCAGAATAAAGCGTTCCGGCCAGCTATTCGGCCCGGAAATGGAGTCATCAAGATGGAACAGCAGGCGCTGCCCCAGGGTGCGTAAATCCCCCGAACGCTCTTTCAGATAGCCGTCGGTAAGCGCGGCAAACTGCTCAGCGAAACGTTCAATCACCGTTTTCACGGCCCACTCCGCCACCACACCCCGGTCGACTTCCTCAAACAGTTCGCGGCGCAGACGCGCATCGGAAAGCAAGTGCGAATAGAGGTCGAAAATCGCCGCCGTTTCTTTCTGCGCACCGGCGGAGAAACGTTTGCTATAACGGCGGAACTCGTTCGCGGCCTCTTCAAGCGCAGCGGTCAGCCTTTCCCTTTCGAGGGTGGTGTCCAGCGTGGAGGCCTGATAGACCTGCTCCATCAACGGCAGCGTTTCATCTACCCACCCTTCGGCGATTGCCACACCCGGGGAGGCCGGAAGCGCGCGAATACGCGTCTGGCGATATTGACCAAACAGCGCGTTTAATTGTGACTGGGAGAGAATCGCCGCCATCTGCGTGGCGAGCGTCACCAGAAAGGACTCTTCACTTTCATCGTACTGGCGCAGCTCACGCTGCTGAACCACCAGCACGCCAAGCAACTGGCGACGCTGAATAATAGGCACGCCAAGAAACGCGCGAAAACGCTCCTCTTTCACGGCGGGAATATATTTAAAGCTGGGGTGTTTCTGCGCATCGGCAAGGTTGATAGGTTCCGCCAGCCTGCCGACCAGACCAACAATCCCTTGATCGAATGCGAGTGTGACAGTACGACCACGCGGTTTTTTCAAACCGCGCGTCGCCATCAGGTAAAAACAACGTCTGTCGTGATCTGCGAGATAGACCGAGCACACTTCGGTTTCCATCGCCAGGCAAACGTCGGTAACCAGTATTTCCAGCGCTTCGTTAAGGCGCGGCGCGCTGGCGACTTTCTCAACTATTTCTCGCAGTCGGGTGAGCATGATGTGGGTGGCTTAACCTCGTTTACGTCGCCAGGCAGGCGCATTCTGCGGCTTAGGAGGCGTTTCCTGAAGCAGCATGACCGCGCTTGCGAATTCTTTCATCACCCGCCGGTAGACATCGCGTTTAAACGACACTACCTGACGAACAGGATACCAATAGCTTACCCACCGCCAGCCATCAAATTCAGGCGTACTACTGGCTTGCATATTGATGTCGGTATCGTTACCGACCAATTGCAGGAGAAACCACTTTTGTTTCTGGCCGATACACACCGGCTTTGTGTCCCAACGCACCAAACGTTTCGGTAACTTGTAACGCAACCAGTTACGGGTAGAAGCAAGGATACGAACATCTTTACGACTTAAGCCCACTTCCTCGAACAGTTCCCGGTACATTGCCTGTTCCGGGGATTCTCCAGGGTTGATCCCCCCCTGGGGGAACTGCCATGAATGCTGTCCAAAGCGCCTGGCCCACATCACCTGGCCCTGTCGGTTACAGATTACGATTCCCACATTTGGGCGGTAGCCATCGTCATCAATCACCGGACTACCTCAAAATAAATCTGAATGAAGCGATTGTTTCACACTCGTGGATAACGGTAAACCACTCTATTACAGGGATACGGACGGATAACAATTGAATAACTCACAGTTATCGTCGGAGTTATAAACAGCGCCCGCCTCCGCCAACGGGTTTTATTCACCTTTTCTGTGGATAGAGTTGTGAAGAAGTGTGGAATTACCCAGGGAAAACCCGGAACAGTCTGAATAACTCATGATTGACCGATAAAAATAAAATTCATTAATTCATCGAGTTAAATGGCTTATCAACCTTTTTTTCGGGCATAGTGTGATGATCATCACTCTTCGGATCCCGTCGCTGATGAAAGATCGAACAGAGCCGTTTTTATCCACAGATTATGCCAATAAGTTAGGCACATTTTGTGCAGAAATTCGATTTTCGTCGCACGTCAAGGCTGTAAATCGAAACAGTAGTGGGGCTTTTCCCCAGTTATCCCACTTTTCTGTGGATAACAGGGTGTAAGATCCTGTTTATTGTCAGTGACCAGATTTGGAAAACCGATCGCACTGTTGCGCAACGCTCAGTTGATAAAAATAAATTACCTTATAAATCATCGCATTGCTCAGCCGACACGGAAAAAGGTAAACTGCACGGATGCGGTGCAAAACTGCCGTCTGTTTTTTAACCAAAAGGTTTTTAGCATGTCTGCGTTATCTCCACTGACAACTCCTCCGGAAACAGAAGCTCAACTGCTGGCTCAGGCGCAGCGCCTGGCAGGCTACTCACTGGGAGAACTGGCGGCAAAGGCAGGGTTACCGGTTCCCCGCGATCTCAAGCGTGATAAAGGGTGGACGGGCGTGTTGCTCGAGCTGTGGTTAGGCGCAAGCGCAGGTAGCAAACCAGAACAGGACTTTGCAGCGTTGGGCGTCGAGTTGAAAACGATCCCTGTGGACAGTCAGGGACGCCCGCTGGAAACGACGTTTGTTTGCGTCGCGCCATTGACCGGCAACAGCGGTGTGGTGTGGGAAACCAGCCACGTGCGCCATAAACTCAAGCGCGTCTTATGGATCCCCATCGAAGGATCGCGGGAAATTCCGGTGGCAGAACGCCGGGTTGGATCGCCGCTGCTCTGGAGCCCGAACGAAGAGGAAGAGCAGCAGTTACGTCTCGACTGGGAAGAGTTAATGGATCTGATCGTGTTGGGGAAAGTTACCCGCATTACCGCACGTCACGGCGAAGTGATGCAGTTACGCCCGAAGGCGGCCAACAGCAAAGCACTCACCGAAGCAATCGGCGAGCATGGCGAACGGATCCTCACCTTGCCCCGCGGTTTTTATCTGAAAAAGAACTTCACCAGCGCCCTGCTGGCTCGCCATTTTTTATTATCCGGATATTAAATTTTTGCCACAGCAACGCTCGCGCTTATAATTAGCGCTTCTTTTTTTTTGGCAGGACTTTGCTTAAATGTTATTTGCATGGATAACCGACCCCAACGCCTGGCTGGCGCTCGGAACACTGACGCTGCTGGAGATCGTTCTTGGGATCGACAATATAATTTTCCTCTCTCTGGTGGTCGCCAAACTTCCCACTGCGCAACGTAATCACGCACGTCGTCTTGGGCTTGCTGCGGCAATGATCATGCGCCTGTTACTGCTGGCGTCCATCGCCTGGGTGACCAGGCTGACACACCCATTGTTCAGCGTGTTTGATCACAGCGTTTCCGCCCGCGATTTGATTCTGTTTCTCGGCGGCTTGTTCCTGATCTGGAAGGCAAGCAAAGAGATCCACGAATCGATCGAAGGGGAAGAAGAAGGGCTGAAGACCAATGTGCACTCTTTCCTTGGCGCTATCGTGCAAATCATGCTGCTGGATATCATTTTCAGCCTTGATTCCGTGATCACTGCCGTGGGCCTGTCGGATCATCTGTTTATCATGATGGCCGCCGTGGTGATTGCCGTTGGTGTGATGATGTTTGCCGCACGACCAATTGGCGAATTTGTTGATCGCCATCCGTCGGTCAAAATGCTGGCATTGTCGTTTCTGATCCTTGTCGGCTTTACGCTGATTCTGGAAAGCGTCTCTATTCATGTGCCGAAAGGCTATATCTACTTTGCGATGTTCTTCTCCATCGCCGTTGAGACGCTCAATCTGATGCGCAACAAGAAAAACCCGCTGTAACGATCACGCTTCCTCTTCGGGGGAAGCGTTTTTCGCCGTTCCTCTTTCCTAAACATATATTTTCAGATAATCCCGCTTTTTCATCGCCAGATCGCGCGTTATTACTAGACTTGTGTATGACAGGCCGTGAGAGGGGCAGGATGATGAAAAAATGGGCAGTACTGATTTCCGCAGTGGGACTGGCTTTTGCTGTTTCCGGATGCAGCAGCGATTATGTCATGGCGACAAAAGACGGCAGGATGATCCTGACGCAAGGTAAACCGGAAATTGATGATGAAACCGGGCTGGTCAGCTATCACGATCAGCAAGGTAATAAAATGCAGATTAACCGTGATGACATATCCCAGATTATCGAACGCTAAGAAATCCCTATAAAGGTCAGTAACCTGCTGGCCTTTTTTTGAATTTCCGCTTTCCCTTTCTCTTCCCCTCTGCCATGGTTATATTCCTTTGTCAGGAGCTCTGACGTTGTTTGATTGAGGAAGCCGGCTATGCACTATCACCGTATCCCCCACAGTTCGCTTGAAATCAGCACCCTGGGGCTGGGCACAATGACGTTTGGTGAACAAAACAGCGAAGCCGACGCCCACGCACAGCTCGACTATGCCGTCAGCCAGGGCATTAACCTGATTGATGTCGCAGAGATGTACCCTGTACCGCCACGCCCGGAAACACAAGGGCTGACTGAAACCTACGTCGGCAACTGGCTGGCGAAACGCGGCAACCGCGAAAAACTGGTGATCGCCTCTAAAGTCAGCGGCCCGAGTCGCAACAATGACAGCGGCATCCGCCCCAATCAGGCGCTGGATCGCAAAAACATCCGCAGCGCGCTGGATGCGAGTTTAAAGCGTCTGCAAACCGATTATCTCGACCTGTACCAGGTGCACTGGCCGCAGCGCGCCACTAACTGCTTCGGCAAACTGGGTTATAGCTGGGTAGAGAGTGCACCAGTCGTCACGCTGCTGGAAACGCTGGAAGCGCTGACCGAGTTTCAACGTGCCGGGAAAATCCGTTATATCGGCGTCTCTAACGAGACCGCATTTGGCGTAATGCGCTATCTCCACCTGGCGGAGAAACATGAACTGCCGCGCATTGTGACCATTCAGAACCCGTATAGCCTGCTAAACCGCAGCTATGAAGTGGGGCTGGCGGAAGTGAGCCAGTATGAAGGCGTCGAGCTGCTGGCCTACTCCTGCCTGGCCTTTGGCACGTTGACCGGCAAATACCTCAACGGCGCGAAACCCGCAGGCGCGCGCAATACGCTGTTCAGCCGCTTTACGCGTTACAGTGGAGAGCAGGCGCAAAAAGCCGTTGCGGCCTATGTGGATATTGCCAAACGGCATAATCTCGATCCGGCGCAAATGGCGCTGGCTTTCGTGCGCCGTCAACCCTTCGTCGCCAGCACCCTACTGGGTGCAACGACGATGGAACAACTGAAGACCAATGTGGAGAGCCTGCACCTGGATCTCAGCGAAGAGGTGCTGGCTGAAATCGAAGCGGTGCACCAGGTGTATACCTACCCCGCTCCGTAACCTGCTACCGGCGGCGCTGCCAGATCCACAGCGCCGCAATCGCCAACGCAAACAGCGTCCCAAACCCAACGCCCACGCCGACCACCGGCGCACCGGCTTTTACCGCCAGCGAATAGAGCCCCAGCATCAGCAACATCGCCATATTTTCGCCGAGGTTTTGCACCGCGATGGCATTGCCCGCGCCCACAGACGCTTTACCGATAGCCTGCAACAATGCATTTAAAGGTACGACGAAGAAGCCGCCCAACGCGCCGATCAGCAGCAAAACGCCATACGCCGGGAGTAATGCATGTTGTAACGAAAACAGCGTCACCGCCACGCCAATCAGGATCCCGGCAGGCATACAACGGGCAACGGTTTCCAGCGTCACCAGTTTTGCCGCCAGGCCCGCTCCCGCCACAATGCCCACAGCCACCATTGCATTAAGATAGGTTGGCGTGGCGTTATCAGTAATGCCCAGCGCCACCGGCACCCACAGCACCAGTAAAAAACGCAGCGTCACGCCTGCGCCCCAGAACAGGCTGGTACCCACCAGAGAAAAACGGGTCTCGCCGTTGCGCCACAGGCTTTTGCAGGCGCTGAAAAAGCTGTGAGTCATCGGCGTAAAGCGCCAGGATTGCCCCGGTCGCGCCGCAGGAAGTTTCGGGATCATCAGGTTGGCAACCACGGCCGCACCATACACCAGGGCGCATACGCCCAGCGCCGCCAGTACATGCCAGTCGGCCAGAACGCCGCCTGCCACCGAACCCAGCAGGATCGCTGCAATGGTGGAAGACTCCATCAGGCCGTTGGCTTTCACCAGCTTATCGCCCGTCGTAATTTCGCCCAGAATGCCGTATTTCGCCGGGGAGTAGGCCGCTGCGCCAATCCCCACCAGCAGATACCCCACAAACGGGTTCACACCGATACAGATGCTCGCCGCGCCCAACAGTTTTAACCCGTTGGCCACCATCATCACCCGCCCTTTGGCATAGCTGTCGGCGACCTGACCAACAAAGGGAGCGAAAAGAATGTAAGCGCCCACAAACACCATCTGCAATACCGGCTGGCTCCAGTCAGGGTAAAACTCCGCTTTCAGCAGTGCCAGGGTGGCGAATAACAGCGCGTTATCGCCAAACGCCGAGAGAAACTGAGCGGCAATCACCGCCATCATTCCCCGGGACCACAGCGAAGTGTTAGTGCTTACTGACTCACGCATGCGTGGATTCATCCTCTTCAACCATACCTTTCAGGGTGACGAAATCGGGTTTGCCGCTACCAAGCAGCGGAAGTTGCTTCAGGAAACGAATATCGCGCGGCACGGCCAGTTCCGGGATGCCATGCGCACGCGCCTGCTGGAGCAGTTTGTCGCGCGTCAGCGCATCATCGGTGGTAAACATCACCAGCGCCTCGCCTTTGCTGGCATCGCTTTTGATTACCGTTGCATGCAGTTTGTCAGGCGAGGTCATCAGCGCCAGCTGTTCCACCGTCTCCAGCGACACCATCTCGCCAGCGATTTTGGCAAAGCGTTTCGCGCGCCCCTGAATCTGCACAAAGCCTTGATCATCAAAACGCACGATATCGCCCGTGTCATACCAGCCTGGCTCCAGCTCACCGTGGATATTCTCCGCGGCGGGCGTTTCCAGCACGCCGGGGTTTTCTACCCGCAGGTAGCCGGTCATCACATTAGGCCCTTTAAGTTGCAGCCGACCGCCCTCTTCAATGCCCGGCACCGCCAGCAAACGGGCATCCATCCCCGGCAGGATCCGCCCGACGGTGCCCGGTTTGGCGGCCATCGGCACATTGATCGACACCACCGGCGCGCACTCCGTTACGCCGTACCCTTCGAGAATGCGCAAACCGAACTTGTCCTGCCAGAGCTGACGAGTGCTGTCCTGCAACTTCTCCGCACCAGCCACCACATAGCGCAGGCGGTAAAAATCATACGGATTGGCAAAACGGGCGTAATTCCCGAGGAACGTCGAGGTGCCGAACAGCACCGTACAGTTCCGGTCATACACCAGCTCCGGCACAATGCGATAGTGCAGCGGGCTCGGGTAGAGAAACACCTGCGCGCCAGTCAACAGTGGGGTCAATAACCCAACCGTCAGGCCAAAGGAGTGGAACAGCGGCAACGCCGACATAAAGCGGTCATTGGCGGTAAAGTCGGCGATGGTCTTAATCTGCTCGACATTCGCAAGCAGGCTTTTGTGGCTATGCACCACGCCTTTAGGATGGCCTTCAGAACCGGAGGTAAAGAGGATCAGCGCCGGATCTTCCGGCTTCTGCGCAACCTGCGCTTTTAACGGCGTCAGCAAATGGCGGAAGATCCACAGCTTATCTTCCAGTTTGACGTCGCTTTTCAAATCTTCGAGGTAAACCCAGCGCACCTGGGTCAGTTGCTCCGGCAGATGCCACAGCTTGCCTTTGTCCATAAAGGTGCGCGAGGTAAAAATGGTCTTGATCTGCGCCGCGGTAATGGCGCTGCTGAGCCCTTTCACCCCGGCGGTGTAGTTCATCATCGCCGGAATACGCCCACGGGCGATCGCGCCGAAAATGACCGCCGCGCTGATCCCGGCATTCGGCAGCATCAGGCCAATTTTCTCCCCCTGAGTCGTGTATTTATCCAGAATACGCGCCACAAACAGCGTTTTGGTCAACAGCTTGCGGTAACTGTCGGGGGTGAAGTTAATATCTTCCACGCAGGGCTTCTTTTCACCATAGCGGTGCTGCGCCGAGAGCAACGCTTCAAACAGCGTTTCACGTGGGCGCACCGCCATGCGGGCTTCCATCATGATTTGATGCAGCATCTCTCCCGCCAGTTTACGGCGATCGCGGGCACGCGGAGCATCCGGCATCGGTAATTGCGTTGGCGGCAGAATATGCAGCGTAATACGCGGGAACAGGCGCTGTTTCACCAGCCCTTTCAGGCGGCTGAAATACGTAAGCTCCGCGCCATCAATGCGCAGCGGAACCACCGTCGCGCCGGACTTTGCCGCCACAAACCCTGCGCCATCGTAAATTTTCATTAGCGAACCGGAGACGGAAATACGCCCCTCCGGGAAAATCACCACCGGGCGTCCCTGCTCTACCAGTCGCACCAGATGCTTAATGGACATCGGTTTGGTGGGGTCGAGCGGCACGAAGTCAATGATTGAGTTTATCCAGCGCATATACCACTGGGTGCTGATAGAGGTGTAAACAGCGAAAACCGGGCGCACAGGCAGGAACAACGCCAGCAGGATGCCATCAATAAAAGAGACATGGTTAGGGGTGATTAATACACGCTCGCCATGCAGCGCCTCTGTTTTTCCGGTCAGTTGCACCCGGAACAACACCTGAAACAGGCTGCGGAAAAAGCCCAGTAGCATTTCAACTCCTTTTGCCAGTCAATTAAGCACAATGTCTTCAAATTGTGGCAGATTACACGAGAAGCGCAGGAGGGAAAACGCGGGCGAAAAAAAACCTGCGCGTCCGCGCAGGTTGGTGCAATAAATAAGTACGAAGAGTGTACCGAATACTTCACCAATCAATACCTCTGGGATCTTGATTGTGGCGTGGGGTACCGCGCGTTACCAGCGGGAAAAAGCAAGAGAGTGAGCCGAAGTGAAACCAGGTATGTCTATCATCGATTCCTGTAACACCCCGGAAAAAAGCAAAAAAAAAAACCTGCGCATCTGCGCAGGTTGGTGTAATTCGAGTGTGCAACCCCGAGGGTTGCCTTCACCTATCAATACCTCTGGGATCCCTACTTTGTCACGTGGGGTATAGCGCCACCAGCAGACAATCGAAACAGCCTTTCGCAAAGTGTAACTAAAGGTTTTAGCTGTATTAATCGGTAAAACTTTTATGTGTAACGTTTTCACCTGCTTGCCACGCGTCACTTCACGTTTGCACGTTCCCGTCCGGCAACATCCTTGATTAGCCCTCCCTTTTCCGTAACACTACCCGGTGTGTAAACGCTTACCTCTAAGGACGGTGCATCATGGCGACCATCAAAGATGTCGCACGGCTGGCGGGCGTCTCCGTAGCAACGGTTTCCCGCGTCATTAACGACTCGCCAAAAGCGAGCGAAGCCTCGCGTCTGGCGGTGCAAAATGCGATGGATTCCCTCAATTACCATCCCAATGCCAACGCCCGCGCGCTGGCGCAACAGTCGACAGAAACCGTCGGCCTGGTGGTGGGCGATGTGTCCGATCCCTTTTTTGGCGCGATGGTGAAAGCGGTCGAACAGGTGGCCTCCGCCACCGGCAATTTTCTGCTGATTGGCAATGGCTACCATAACGAAGAGAAAGAGCGTAAAGCGATTGAGCAGTTGATCCGCCATCGCTGTGCTGCGCTGGTGGTACACGCCAAAATCATTCCCGATGACGAGCTGGCGTCGTTGATGAAGCAGATGCCGGGCATGGTGTTAATCAACCGTATCCTGCCGGGCTTTGAGCAGCGTTGTGTGGCGCTGGACGATCGCTACGGCGCCTGGCTGGCGACCCGCCATCTGATCCAGCAGGGCCATACGCGGATTGGTTATCTCTGTTCGAACCACGCCATTTCCGATGCCGAAGATCGGTTGCAAGGTTACTACGACGCGCTGAAAGAGCACGGCCTGCCGTGCAACGACAGACTGGTAACCTTTGCTGAACCCGATGAAAGCGGCGGTGAACAGGCGATGACCGAACTGTTGGGGCGCGGCAGAAACTTTACCGCCGTAGCCTGTTATAACGATTCAATGGCGGCAGGGGCGATGGGCGTGCTGAACGATAACGGCATCGACGTGCCGCGTGAAATTTCGCTGATTGGTTTTGATGACGTGCTGGTGTCGCGCTATGTGCGCCCGCGCCTGACGACCGTGCGCTACCCGATTATCACAATGGCGACGCAGGCCGCTGAGTTAGCGCTGGCGCTGGCGTCTAATCAGCCATTACCCGATGTCACCCACCTGTTTAACCCGACGCTGGTGCGCCGCCACTCGGTGATTACACCGCAGGAAAGCTAACTCTCGTGTTAATTGCGCGCTACCCGGCCTGCAAGCCAGGTAACTATCACAACGCAATGCGGTAAAGATGAACGGTGGTGTTGGGGTAGTCGAGCGCATCGCCAATGTAGTGCCAGCCGTAACGCTCGTAAAAGTCGCGGCAGGCGGAGTAAAGATGCAACTGGCTGAAGCCCATCGCTCTGGCCTGTTGCATGACATGGCGCTGTAGCTGCCCCGCCAGTCCCTGCCCGCGCGCGCGCTCTTTCACATACAGCACCGCCAGCCACGGGAACAGATCCTGGCGGCTGATCAGGTCGCAGCGCCACAACCCCACCGTCGCCAGCAACTCATCCCCGTCGAGCAACACAAAGGTCAGCGGTAACTGCCCCGGCGTCTGGCTGTGCTGAATAATGCTGGCGAAAAAATCACGCGGCAGCGAATCACCAAACTCGCGCCACAGCCAGTCGGTGACCTGCTCCGCATGATGCGGGGCGTCGTACAACGGAACGATCGTCACAGTAATTTTCCCTGAAAAATCGGCACGGATTCAAAAAGATAGCCGTCAAAATCCGCCGCGTCCTCGTCGGACAGCTCCAACAGACTCTTTTTTACGTTTTCCAGATGTTGCCACATTGCCTGCCACGCCCCCATCACATCGCGGCGGCGCAGCGCCGCCAGCAACGTCTGGCGATCGCCTAACCATTTCAGGCGGTACGGGCGGCTGGCAATATGCACATTAAATTGCTGCCACAGCGGGCTGCTGTCCATGTGGTGCCAGATGCTTTCCACCGTCGCCAGCAGCATCTGGTTTTGCGATGCGCCCGCCAGCACCAGATGGAACATTTTGCTGTTATCCTGCGAAGTGTCATTCATGGCGATGGCGCGTTGCTCCTGCTCGAGAATGCGCCGCAGATTATCGATATCCGCTCGGGTGGCCATTTTCGCGGCGAAAGCGGCGATATTACTTTCCAGCAGCTGGCGCGCCTGCAAAATCTCAAACGGGCCAACATCGCTACTTAAAAAGCGTTCTTCCTCATTTTCATGCTCCTGCGGAATACGCATCACATACACGCCCGAGCCCTGGCGAATATCCACCGTGCCTTGCAGTTCCAGCATCAGTAAGGCTTCGCGAACAATAGTGCGGCTGACGCCATACTTTTCGGCGATATTGCGCTCCGGCGGCAAACGCGAGCCAACAGGGTAATGCCCGTTGATGATTTGCTCACGTAAATCTTCGCCAATCTCCTGGTACTGTTTTTTCTCCGGCGGGACGACGGCCTTCTCCACAATATCACCTGCGCTTTTCAGTTATTGCGTTCTATTTTACGTCATCATCAAGGGTGAGGGTCAACTGACGCTCATCGCTTAACCGGCGATACCACGACAAGGACTTTTTCGCCCGGCGGTCGCGGTTGTTTTGCAGATCAATCTCCACTAACCCGTAACGGTTCTTGAAGGCATTCATTGGCGAGACATTATCGGTGAACGCCCACAACATGTAGCCCTGGCAGTTCGCGCCATCTTCCCGCGCGCGCAGAGTTTGCCACAGATGCTCGCTGATAAACGCAATGCGATAATCATCTTCGATCATCCCTTGCGCATTGCGGAACTGCCCTTCGTTCTCCACGCCCATACCGCTTTCAGCGACAAACCACGGAATATTGCCGTACTCGTTTTTAATGCGCATCGCCATGTCATAAATAATGGAGGGCAGGATCTCCCAGCCACGGGATTTGTTCATCCGCCGCCCCGGCAATTCAAACGGCTCATAATAATATGCCGGGTGGAAAGGAGTTTCCGGATGCCAGGCGCGGGACGGCGCTTTGACCCGGTGCGGATAGTAGAGATTGATCCCCAGTTCATCGACGGTGTTATCACGGATGAGAGCCAGCTCGTCTTCGCTGTAATCCCAGGCGACCTGGTGTTTCTCCAGCAGCGCAAACAGCTCCGGCGGATAGTGACCTTTGACCATCGGATCGAGGAAGACGCGGTTATAGAACAGGTCGTAACGCTCTGCGGCCAGCACGTCGTGCGGCGCACGGGAGCGCGGATAGGTCACTTCCGGGTTGAGGATACAGCCCACCGTACCGGCGTAGCCCTTTTCGCGGAACAGCTTAACCACCTTTGCCGTTGCCAGATTTTTGTGGTGATTCCACTGCATCCAGGTTCCGGTATTTTGTTCATACGGCCAGCGCAGCGCATCAAGATAAACGCGGGTTTGCACCACGATCGGCTCATTAAAGGTAAACCAGCGCGTCACTTTATGATGAAAACGCGCGAACACCTTTTCCGCATACAGCAGATACAACTCCACCACCTTTTTCGACGCCCAGCCGCCATACGTTTCCAGCAGATAACCGGGCAGTTCGTAATGCTCAAGGCAGATCATCGGCACAATGCCATTGCGCTGCATCTCATCGAACAGTGCGTCGTAATAAGCCGCGTAGGTTTCATCCACCACACCCTGTTCGTAATCGGTAAGAAAGCGCGACCAGTTGATCGACGTGCGGTAGTGGGTCAACCCCGCCTGCTTCATCAATTGCACATCTTCGCGAAAACGCTGGTAAAAGTTGGTTGCCACCGCCGGACCATAGCCCTCATGCCAGACATGACGATCGTTTTTGTACCAGAGATCGGGCCAGGAATCCTGCCCCTCCCGTTTGTCGATCCAGCCTTCGGTTTGCCAGGCCGACGCGGCGGCGCCAAGGATAAACGACGGTGGTATGGCGATGGTTTTCGTGCTCATGGCTTCCTCAGGCGTTAGACGGCGTTTCTGCCTGCAACTGCGCCTGCTCTGCGCGGCGGGAGGCAATTTTCACAAACGGCAGGTAGATAACGACGGCAGTAATAATGCAGATCAGTTGCGTCACCACCGCGCCCATCGAACCGGCGGTAGAGAGCCAGGCGTTGATCAGCGGCGGCGTCGTCCAGGGCACCATCACCACGGCTTTGCCGGCAAACCCGGTCACGGTGGCGAAATAGCCAATCGAGCCGGTCACCAGCGGCGTGATAATAAACGGGATGGCGAGGATCGGGTTTAGCATGATCGGCATGCCGAATATCACCGGTTCGTTAATATTGAAGATCCCCGGCCCGATGGAGAGCTTCGCGATCTCTTTCATCTCTTTGCGTTTGGTGGCAATCATCACCGCAATCAGCAGACCGATGGTCAACCCGGAGCCGCCAATGCTCATATACACATCCCAGAACGGCATGGTGATGATATTCGGCACCTCTTTACCCTGCTCAAACGCGCTCATATTGACGGTGATCGCCCCCAGCAGCAGCGGTTCGCGAATCGGTTTGATCATCTGGTTGCCGTGAATACCAATAACCCAGAACAACTGCGCGACAAACATCAGCAGCAGGATCCCCGGCAGGCTCTGCACGACGCGCTCCAGCGGCTGTTGCACCACCTGGTAAACGGCATCGTACAGATACATGCCGGTCGCTTTCTGAAAGGCAAAACCGAACGTGGCAATCACCGTGGTGGTGATGATCGCCGGGATCAGCGCCGAGAAGGACGCGGAGACATTTGGCGGCACCGTGTCCGGCATTTTGATCTTCAGCCCTTCACGGTTTTCCAGCCAGCAGTAGATCTCCACCGACAAAATGGCGATAAACATGCCAAGGAACAGGCTACGGGTGTCGGAGAACTGGCGCAGCAGCACATCTTTCACCACGTGCATCTGCCCGTCCACCAGCATCTCAACGGTGGTTGGCGTAACGCAAATAAAGCAGATCACCGCCAGCAGGCCAGGAAACAGCGACTTGATGCCGTTAATACGCCCCAGCTCGATACCGATTAAAAACACCGCGCCAATGTTGAGGAAGTTCAGCGTGGCGTAGTTGATGGCGCTGGTAATGGGTTTCAGCGCCGCCAGAAACGACAGTGCCTGAAAACTGGCGAGTCCGTTTTTCGGATCCAGCACCATATTGGAGATCAGCACGGAAAACGCGCCGACGATGATCACCGGCATCAGGGTAATAAACGAAGACTTGATCGCCATGATATAGCGATAGCTGTTGAATTTTGTGGCAAAACTACCCAGAGAATCGATGAGTTTGTCTTGTAGGGCCATGTGTTAACACCTCAGTAAAGGGGTTTTTTTATCGAAACCGGGATACAGCTAAATCCCATTTGGCATACCAAAAATAGTCATGGATGGAAAAAAGTTCTGTGACCCGCCTCGCAACGCCGCTTCTGGTATTCCAAAACGAGACGATAGCCCACATTGGCATACCACCTTGCATTTATCAGGGCTTTTTAACGAGTGTGGTAAACTGCGTTTCATTACGCGAAACGAGAGCCCGTCATGGTAACAATGCTGGAAGTCTCACTGCGCGCGGGTGTGTCGAAAGCGACGGTGTCCCGCGTTCTCAACAACACAGGCCAGGTCAAAGAGAGCACCCGCAACCAGGTCTTTAAGGCGATGGAAGAGCTGGGCTACCGGCCGAATTTTCTTGCCCGTTCGCTGGCGAACCGCACCAGCAATAGCATCGGTCTGGTGGTCTCCAGCTTTGACGGCTTCTATTTTGGCCGCCTGCTGCAACAGGCCTCCCGCCAGGCGGAACGGCATGGCAAACAGTTGATCGTGACCGACGGGCACGACACACCGGAACGGGAAGAGCTGGCGGTGCAGATGCTGGCCGATCGTCGCTGCGACGCCATTATTCTCTACACCCGCTTTATGAGTGAAAACGCGATCCTGCAACTGATCGACAGCGTGCCGATGCCGCTTGTCGTCATTAACCGCGAGGTGGTACAGGCGCACGATAAATGCGTGTTCTTTGAGCAACAGGATGCGGCCTTTCAGGCGGTGGATTACCTGATACGCCAGGGGCACCGCGAAATAGCCTGTATTACCGTTCCGATGCATACCCCCACCGGCAAAGCCCGGTTGATGGGCTATCGCAAGGCGCTGGAACACCATGGGATCAACTGGGATCCGGCAAAAGTAAAATACGGTGACTCCACCATGACGCGCGGCTATGAACTGTGTCGGGAAATGTTGCAGGAAGGTGTCCGGATCAGCGCCCTGTTCGCCTGTAATGACGATATGGCACTGGGGGCTTCCAAGGCTATCTGGCAGGCAGGTTTGCGCATTCCGCAGGATATTTCCCTGTTCGGCTTCGATGACGCCCCCAGCGCACGCTGGCTGGAGCCGGGGCTGTCAACGGTCTATCTGCCTATCGACACCATGATCACCACGGCGATTGATCAGGCGATCAGGCTGGCCAACAAGGCGACGGTCGATGCGATCCCGCCGTTTACCGGCACGCTGGTGTTGCGCGAGTCAGTGGCGACGGGACCGTATATTGCCGCTTAGCACTGCTCCAGCGCGAGCAGTTCTTCAATGGTCTGACGACGGCGAATCAGTCGCGCCACACCGTTATCAAACAGCACTTCCGGCAGTAACGGGCGGCTGTTGTAGTTCGACGACATCGATGCGCCGTACGCGCCGGTATCATGCAACACCAGATAATCGCCCGGCGCGACCTCAGGCAGCGCACGGGTTTCCACTTTACCGCCCTCTTGCTGGGTAAAGACATCACCGGATTCGCACAGCGGCCCCGCCACCACGGTGTCAATCAGTGCGGCATTTCGCAGGTCCCGGCCATCCGCCGCCAGCGCGGTAATGTGGTGATAGCTGCCATACATTGCCGGGCGCATCAGGTCGTTAAAACCGGCGTCGATCAGCACAAAGTGGCGGCTGCCCATCGTTTTCACGCTGCGTACCTGTGAAACCAGCACACCGGACTCCGCCACCAGGAAACGCCCCGGTTCGATCTCCAGTTTCACCGCATGCCCAAGATGCCGGGCGATCTGCTCACGCGCCGCATTCCACAAACCGAAATAGTGCGCGGTATCGACCTGTGCTTCCCCGTCATGATACGGAATAGAGAGGCCGCCGCCTGCGGAAATCGCCGGCAGATCCTGGCCAAAATCCACCACCTGACGCACCATCGCACCGCATACCTGCTCCAGATGACCATAATCCACACCGGAACCGATGTGCATATGAATGCCCGCCAGTTGCAACTGGTAACGCTGCATCACCGCCAGCGCCGCAGCCAGATCGCTGTACCAGATGCCGTGTTTGCTGTTTTCACCGCCGGTATTGGTTTTCTGGCTGTGCCCGTGACCAAAACCCGGGTTAACACGCAACCAGACACGATGCCCTGGTGATACCGCACCCAGTTGTTCCAGCATATCCACCGAACCGGCGTTGACCGCAATCCCCAGTTCGCTGACACGCGCCAGCGTCGCGTCATCAATCACGTCCGCAGTGAAAACAATGTCATCCGGATGCGTTTTGGGATCGTAGCCCGCCGCCAGCGCACGCTCAATTTCGCCCAGCGATACCGAATCCACTTTGACACCCTGCTCACGCATCAACCGCAAAATATGGATGTTTGAGCAGGCCTTCTGCGCGAAGCGCACCACGTCGAAGTCGCGCAGTTTGGCGATTTGCGCGCGAATGATTTGCGCATCGTAGACCCATACCGGGCAACCGAATTCGGCAGGCAGTCTCAGCAGGTTGGCAGCGTTAAGGTCAGTCTCAGTCTGGTGCAATGGGCGTGGCATGATGGGCTCCGTCAATATTTTTTATGATTACGCCACACGGCGAAGAGAATAAAAAATATCGTTTTATCGCGAGTCTATGCAAAAATGATATGGAATCCCTTTAACAACCGGATACCACCATGCCCGCTGTTAACCTGCGCCATATCGAAATTTTTCACGCCGTGATGACCACCGGCAATCTCACCGAAGCCGCCGCACTGCTGCACACCTCGCAACCGACGGTGAGCCGCGAGCTGGCGCGGTTTGAAAAAGTGCTGGGATTAACCCTGTTTGAGCGCACGCGTGGACGCCTGCACCCGACGGTGCAAGGGCTGCGGCTATTTGAAGAGGTACAGCGTTCCTGGTACGGGCTGGACAGAATCGTCAGCGCCGCCGAAAGCTTGCGCGAATTCCGCCAGGGCGAACTGTCGGTCGCCTGCCTGCCGGTCTTTTCGCAATCCTTTTTACCGCTGCTGTTACAGCCCTTTCTCGCCCGTTACCCGGATGTCAGCCTGAATATCGTGCCGCAGGAATCGCCATTGCTGGAGGAGTGGTTGTCGGCGCAGCGCCATGATTTGGGGTTAACGGAAACACTGACCACACCTGCCGGTACGGAACGTACGCCGCTGCTAACCTGTAATGAAGTATGCGTGATGCCGCAGGATCATCCGCTGGCGCGTAAAAGCGTGCTAACGCCAGCGGATTTTCACACCGAGAACTACATCAGTTTGTCGCGCACCGACAGCTACCGACAACTGCTGGATACGCTATTCAACGAACATCAGGTGAAGCGCCGCATGGTGCTGGAGACCCACAGCGCCGCGTCGGTTTGCGCGATGGTGCGCGCCGGGGTCGGCATTTCGGTCGTGAACCCGTTAACGGCGCTGGATTACGCCGCCAGCGGCGTTGCCGTACGCCGCTTCAGTATTGATGTTCCTTTTACTGTCAGCCTGATCCGCCCTCTGCATCGCCCTGCTTCCGCGCTGGTCAACGCGTTTGCACAGCACTTGCAGGCCGCCATGCCGCGGGTCACCCAACCGCTGGCGGCGATGCTCGGGGCCGTTTAAGAGAGCATAAACTCCACGGCGTCGGCAGCATGGAGCGCCGCGGTGTCAAAGACCCTGATCGGGCAGTGTGTCTCCGGCAGCAGCAGACCGATTTCGGTACAGCCAAAAATCACCCCTTCTGCCCCTTCCGCTGCCAACTGTTTGATCAAATTCAAAAAGTAGTAACGCGACTCGTCGGTGAAGGTGCCGAGGCACAGTTGTTCGAAGATGATTTCATTGACGCGTTCGCGATCTTCCGGACCCGGTACGCGGGTTTTGATGCCGAACTGTTTTTCCAGACGCCCGCGATAGAAATCCTGCTCCATGGTGTAGCGCGTACCGAGCAGCGCGATATTGCTCAACCCGGCGTTTTCAATTGCCCGGCCAGTAGCATCGGCAATGTGCAGAAAGGGAATATGGCAGCGCTCCTCGATTTGCCCCGCCACTTTGTGCATGGTGTTGGTGCACAGCACAATCGCCTGCGCGCCCGCCTGCTCCAGACCTGCCGCCGCCTGGGAGAGAATTTCCCCGGCTTTGTGCCACTGCGCCGTGGCCTGACAGGCTTCAATCTCATGAAAATCCACGCTGTGCAGAAGTAAGCTCGCGGAGTGCAAACCACCCAGGCGGGCTTTGACACCCTCATTAATCAGGCGGTAGTAGGGAACGGTCGATTCCCAGCTCATACCGCCCAGCAATCCTATCGTTTTCATCGTTTGTCTCCGTGGGTTAGTGCACTCAGTCAACCAAAGTTGTGATCGACTTTCAACTTCTCTGGCCTCACGTTTATTTTTGCCTGCCGCTGAGATAAATTATTTTGAAACATCGTTTCATCTTATTACTCAACCACAGGACAGCCAGATGTTTATCTTTCATAAAGACACTCAGCTTGACGATCTGGGCAATGGTGTTACCCGCCGTATTCTGGCCCATGACGGCAAAATGATGGCCGTCGAGGTCATGTTTGAACAAGGCGCCATCGGCCCGATGCATAACCATCCTCATGAACAACTCACTTATGTCTTATCCGGTGAATTCGAATTTACCATCGGTGATGAGAAACATATCGTCACGGCAGGCGATACTCTTTATAAGCAACCGCACATTATGCACGGCTGCGTGTGTCTGAAAGCCGGTACGCTGCTGGATACGTTCACGCCGGTGCGCGAAGACTTTTTGAAAGCGTGATCCCGAGCACGTTATTGAGCCCCCCGGTTAACGCCCTCTCCGCTGAGGGCGTTTTCATTTTATTTCTTTGATTAATTTCTCTGAAAAACACTTCGCAGGATAATTGTTTAAATATTGAATGATTTCATTCAGCGATATTTCCACTGTTCTGGCAGATGCCGTCAGCGTTTTTTATTTCCGGCGAAACCTGTGTTTTTTCGGCAAAAATGTCATCCACCTCACCTTATTGAAACATCGTTTCGACTTTGATCACATTTCGCGAATTAATCGAATGACGGCAAATCAAAACGCAATAAAATATTTTAAAACGATGTTTTACAAATCAAGAACGCAAGTTGATAGGATTTTAAAACCCGGAAGATTACTAATGATTTCGGGCAGTTAAAGATTCACATCGCATTGATTACGCTAAATATTGTGATCAGGCGCACGCACAGAACCTGTTTTTACCCCCAAACGCCCAGGCGTCAGGGGAAAGAAGTTAATCTCCGAATCCGTATTACACCATTGTTCGCCAGGTAGGTATGTATGAATGAAAACAGACTACTGGGATTGGCCTGGATATCACCCTACGTTATTGGGTTGATAGTCTTTACGGCATTCCCGTTCATCTCATCGTTCTTTCTCAGTTTTACTGAGTATGACCTGATGAGCCCGCCGGTATTTAACGGCATCGAAAACTATCGCTACATGTTTACTGAAGACACCCTCTTCTGGAAATCAATGGGCGTAACGTTCGCATACGTATTTTTAACCATCCCGCTGAAACTTGCTTTCGCGCTGGGTATTGCCTTTGTACTGAACTTTAAATTACGCGGTATCGGCTTTTTCCGTACTGCTTACTATATTCCTTCGATTCTTGGGAGCTCAGTGGCTATCGCCGTGCTGTGGCGCGCGCTGTTTGCCATTGATGGTCTGCTGAACAGCTTTATCGGCGTGTTTGGCCTTGATCCGGTTAACTGGCTGGGCGAACCGTCGCTGGCGCTGATGTCGGTGACATTACTGCGCGTGTGGCAGTTTGGCTCGGCGATGGTTATCTTCCTTGCCGCACTGCAAAACGTACCGCAGTCTCAATACGAAGCGGCCATGATCGACGGCGCCAGCAAATGGCAGATGTTTATGAAAGTGACCGTGCCGCTGATCACGCCGGTTATTTTCTTCAACTTCATTATGCAGACCACCCAGGCGTTCCAGGAATTCACCGGCCCGTATGTCATTACCGGCGGCGGCCCGACCTACTACACCTATCTGTTCTCGCTCTATATCTACGACACGGCCTTCAAGTATTTCGATATGGGCTATGGCGCGGCGCTGGCCTGGGTTCTGTTCCTGGTGGTGGCGGTCTTTGCCTCTATCGCCTTTAAATCGTCGAAATACTGGGTGTTCTACTCTGCCGATAAGGGAGGCAAAAATGGCTGATATCCAACACGTCACGCCGGGCATGCAGGAAGCAGAGCGTGAAGTGGCGCGTACCCTGCGCCGCGAGAAAGTGAGCGCGTGGATCCGCTATGTGATCCTGCTGTTTGTCGGCCTGCTGATGCTCTACCCGCTGGCGTGGATGTTCTCGGCATCGTTCAAACCGAACCACGAGATCTTCACCACGCTGGGTTTGTGGCCGCAGCACGCCACCTGGGACGGGTTTATCAACGGCTGGAAAACCGGCACGGAATACACCTTCGGCCATTACATGCTGAACACCTTTAAGTATGTGATCCCGAAAGTGATCCTGACCATTATCTCCTCCACCATTGTGGCTTACGGCTTTGCCCGCTTTGAGATCCCGTGGAAGAACTTCTGGTTCGGTACGCTTATCGCCACCATGCTGCTGCCGAGCACCGTGTTGCTGATCCCGCAGTACCTGATGTTCCGTGAAATGGGCATGCTCAACAGCTATATGCCGCTGTATCTGCCAACGGCGTTCGCCACCCACGGGTTCTTCGTCTTTATGCTGATTCAGTTCCTGCGCGGTGTGCCGCGTGACATGGAAGAAGCGGCGCAGATCGACGGCTGTAACTCCTGGCAGGTGTTGTGGTACGTGGTGGTGCCGATCCTGAAACCGGCGATTATCTCGGTGGCGCTGTTCCAGTTTATGTGGTCGATGAACGACTTTATCGGTCCGCTGATTTATGTCTACAGCGTGGATAAGTACCCCATCGCACTGGCGCTGAAAATGTCCATTGACGTGACCGAAGGCGCACCGTGGAACGAAATTCTGGCAATGGCGAGTATCTCCATTCTGCCGTCCATCATTGTCTTCTTCCTGGCACAGCGCTACTTCGTACAGGGCGTGACCAGCAGCGGAATTAAAGGTTAAGAGGGAAGTATCATGGCTGAAGTTATTTTCAACAAACTGGAAAAAGTTTACTCCAACGGCTTCAAAGCGGTACATGGTATCGACCTGAAAATCGCCGACGGTGAATTTATGGTGATTGTCGGCCCGTCCGGCTGCGCCAAGTCCACGACCTTGCGTATGCTCGCCGGTCTGGAAACCATCAGCGGCGGCGAAGTGCGCATCGGTGAGAAGATCGTCAACAACCTCGCGCCAAAATCGCGCGGTATTGCGATGGTGTTCCAGAACTATGCGCTCTACCCGCATATGACCGTGCGTGAAAACCTCGCGTTTGGTCTCAAGCTCAGCAAGATGCCGAAAGACGAAATCACCAAACAAGTGGATGAAGCGGCAAAAATCCTTGAGCTGGAAGAACTGATGGACAGGCTGCCGCGCCAGCTTTCCGGTGGTCAGGCACAGCGTGTGGCGGTAGGCCGTGCGATTGTGAAGAAACCGGACGTGTTCCTGTTTGACGAACCGCTGTCTAACCTCGATGCCAAACTGCGCGCCTCCATGCGCATCCGTATTTCCGACCTGCACAAGCAGCTCAAGAAGTCCGGGAAACCGGCCACCACCGTCTACGTGACCCACGATCAGACGGAGGCGATGACCATGGGCGACCGCATCTGCGTGATGAAACTCGGTCACATCATGCAGGTGGATACCCCGGACAATCTCTATCACTTCCCGAAAAACATGTTCGTGGCGGGCTTTATCGGCGCGCCGGAAATGAACATCAAACCGGCGAAAATTGTGAAAAAAGACGACCAGTTACATATCACGGTCGGCCACGACACGTTGGAGCTGAATACCCGCCAGCAGGAAAAAGTCGCGGATTATGAAGGCAAAGAGGTGTTCTTTGGCGTGCGTCCGGAGTTTGTCTCCGTCGCCGATCAGCCTTTTGCCGACGACTGCGGTTCCGGCGACCTGGTGCGCGTAGAAAACATGGGACACGAGTTCTTTGTTTATCTGAAAGTCGGCGACTACGAGCTGACCGCCCGAATTCCGTCTGATGAAGCTAAGCCTCTGATTGAGAAGGGACTTCACCGGAAGGTGTACTTTAAGTTTGATATGAATAAGTGTCATGTTTTTGACGCAAAAACGGAACAGAACATCTCTCTGTAAATTAAAACTGGAGTATAAAAATGAAAAAAGTGCTAACAGGCGCCGTTATCTCCGCAACTCTGGGCATGTGCGCTGTACCCGCTATTGCCGCTGATAATGTAGACCTGCGTATGTCCTGGTGGGGGGGCAACGGTCGTCATCAGGTGACATTGAAAGCGTTGGAAGAATTTCATCAACAGCATCCGAATATTACGGTTAAGTCTGAGTACACCGGCTGGGACGGTCACCTTTCCCGTCTGACCACGCAAATCGCGGGTGGCACCGAGCCGGACGTGATGCAGACCAACTGGAACTGGCTGCCGATCTTCTCAAAATCCGGTGACGGTTTTTACGACCTGAACCAGGTGAAAGACATTATCGATTTGAGCCAGTTCGACGCCAAAGAGCTGAAATCCACCACCGTGGACGGCAAACTGAACGGTATTCCGATCTCCGTCACCGCGCGCGTGTTCTACTTTAACGATGAGCAGTGGAAAAAAGCGGGCGTCGCCTTCCCGAAAACCTGGGATGAGCTGTTAGCGGCGGGCAAAACGTTTGAAAGCAAACTGGGCAAGCAGTACTACCCGGTGGTGCTGGAGCACCAGGATACGCTGGCGCTGCTGAACTCGTACATGGTGCAGAAATACAATATTCCTGCCGTTGACGAGAAAGCGAAGAAATTCAGCTACACCAATGAGCAGTGGGTGGAATTCTTCCAGATGTATAAAAAACTGGTCGACAGCCACGTGATGCCGGACGCGAAGTACTATGCATCGTTCGGTAAGAGCAACATGTATGAAATGAAGCCGTGGATCGAAGGTGAATGGGCCGGTACCTACATGTGGAACTCCACCATCACCAAATACTCCGACAACCTGAAGCCGCCAGCCAAACTGGTGCTGGGTGAATACCCGATGCTGCCAGGCGCAACGGATGCAGGTCTGTTCTTCAAACCGGCGCAAATGCTGTCGATTGGTAAATCCACCAAACACCCGAAAGAAGCCGCGCAGGTGATTAACTTCCTGCTGAACAGCAAAGAAGGCGCGGAAACCCTCGGTCTGGAGCGTGGTGTACCGTTGAGCAAAGCTGCAGTTCAGACGCTGACCGCCAATGGCACAATCAAAGCGGAAGATCCGGCTGTTGCAGGCCTGCGTCTGGCGCAGTCGCTGCCAGCCAAACTCACTGTGTCGCCGTATTTTGACGATCCGCAGATTGTTGCCCAGTTTGGCACGGCGATTCAGTACATCGACTATGGTCAGAAAACGGTGGAAGAAACCGCCGCAGACTTCCAACGTCAGGCTGAGCGCATTCTGAAACGCGCCATGCGCTAAGGTTTTACCGTCACACCCTACCCTGCCGGATCCGGCAGGGTATTTTTTTATCTATGGAGAGAGGATCAGGAGAGAAGATCATGGCAAAAGGCAAAATCATCCCGCTGACATACCGTAGCCAGAAGGATCCGCATACCGGGCGCGAGGTTATCCGGATGACGCCTCCGCACATTATTTGTCACCGTAACTACTTCTACCAAAAATGCTTTACCCGCGATGGCGGGAAACTGATCTTTGGCGGCGCATTCGAAGGCCACTGGAACTATTACCTGCTGGATATCGCCCGCAGCGAGGCCACCCAGTTAACCGAAGGGGCCGGGGATAATACCTTTGGCGGTTTTTTGTCCGCCGACGATCGCACCCTGTGGTATGTAAAAAACACCCGGGAATTGCGCCGCGTCGAACTGCACACGCTGGAAGAGTATGTCGTTTATGAGGTGGACGACGACTGGGTGGCTTACGGTACCTGGGTCGCCAACGCCGACTGCACGAAGCTGGTCGGCATCGAAATTAAAAAAAGCGACTGGCAGCCGTTAACCGACTGGCAAAAATTCCGCGATTTCTACTTCACTAACCCGGAATGTCGGCTGATCCGCATCGATCTGCAAAGCGGTGAGCGCAGCACGTTGTTGCAAGAAAAACGCTGGCTGGGGCACCCGATCTACCGCCCGTTTGACGATAAAACCGTGGCGTTTTGCCATGAAGGCCCGCGCGATGCGATTGATGCACGCATGTGGTTGATCAACGAAGATGGCAGCAACCTGCGCAAGGTGCGTCAGCATGAGGCTGGCGAAAGTTTTACCCATGAATTCTGGGTACCGGATGGCTCCGCGCTCTATTACGTGGCGCACCGGGAAAACGACGCCCGCCGCTATTTGTTCAGCGCCGACCCGCAGACGCTGGAAAACCGCCAGCTTATGGCGATCCCCCCTTGTTCTCATTTGATGAGCAACGATGACGGCAGTCTGGTGGTCGGTGACGGCGCGCCCCATCACACCGGAGAGATTCATCTTAACGATCCCTTTATTTGGGTGTTTGATGTGCAAAGCGGCGAGCAAACGGCCATCTGCCAGCATAACAGTAGCTGGAAAGTGCTGGACGGCGACCGCCAGGTCACCCACCCGCACCCGTCATTCTCACCGGATAACCAGTGGGTGCTCTACACCTCAGACGCCGAAGGCATGCCTGCGCTCTATTTAGCCAAAGTTTGAGTCTTCCCTCCGCCCTCTTCGCCACGATGAGGGCCTCTTTTTTGACACATTTTTGCACGATTTTCGCTCCCCTTTTTACGCGCTTTTCCAGCCTTTAATGTTTACTCAAAAACGACACAACTCATTGTTATTATTATAATTTTTATTTAATCAGGGCTATTGACGGGGTGAATATCTCAGGCGTAGCATCGCCCTTGCTGTAGCAAAACACCTGTTTTTATATACAGCGCATTCGGTGTGGCAGAACGTCTCTGGTCTTCAAAAAGATGCGCACCGGATTTCCCCAATCCAACTCAAAAAATGACAAAAGAGGAAAACAATATGCCTGGATTTAACTATGGCGGTGGCGTAGGTGATGGTACCAACTGGAGTTCAGAACGCGGTTCAGAGCCGTCACCTGGCGGCGGTTCGAACGGACATGGCGGCGATCGTGATAACGGCAGTTCAGCGAACGCAACACCGGCGCAAAAACAGTTGGCCGCGATCCAGAATGATCAGGCGCTCCGTCAGAAGCTGGCGAACCTGATTCTGGCTGCCCGCACCATTAACCCGTTAACGAAACTGAAAATTGAACAAGTGAAACCCAATGGCATGCTCAGCATTTCGGCTGAAGGGTTAACGGCCGATCAAGCGACGGACATTGGCCTGTCTGGCCTGGTGATGGGCCTTCGCGGTAATGGCGTGACGGTTGCGATCGGCGACTTCAACTCCGGTCATCCGCTGCAAGGCAAGCAACCGAATAACGGCAAAGGCGGGCTCAACGCCGACACGATCGCTTCTTCATCGGTTGGCCAGTTTGTCACTGTGTTGCAGGGCGTATTGCCTTCCGGCTACTGGCTGAGTAACGGTAAAGTGATGACCAAAGTTCGCCGGGAGATCACCTCTGGTGGCGGCGGGAAAAACGGTAACGAGCATACCCGCATTGTGACCGTTGAACAGGAAGTGCCTGCGCTGACCCAGGCGTATAAGCAGGGCGAAGCGCAACGCGCGGACGTTAAAGACGCGGTGAAATTTACCGCCGATTTCTACAAAGAGGTGACGGCGAAATTCAGCGAACAGTCGGCGAAAGTTGCCCAGGAACTGGCCGCAGCCGCCAAAGGCAAGAAGATCCGCAACGTTGAACAGGCGCTGGCTGCTTTCGATCGCTACCAGGCCGTGCTGGATAAAAAATACAGCGTGGCCGATCGCGAAGCGATTGCAAAAGCGCTGGAGTCCGTGAACCGCGCCAACATGGCCAGCAGCCTGGCGAAGTTCAGCAAAGGGTTTGGTTATGTGGGTAAAGCCATCGATGCGTATGATGCGATCCTGGTCGAACTGCCGAAGGCTATCCGTACCAAAAACTGGCGTCCGTTCTTTGTGAAAGTGGAAGCCATCGCGGCAGGTAACGCGGCAACGGCATTGACGGCTTTCGTGTTCAGCGCCATCACCGGCAGCGCCCTCGGCATCCTCGGGTTTGCATTGATGATGGCCATCGTCGGCGCACTGGTCGACGAGGCTTTTATCACCAAAGCGAATGCCCTGTTAGGCGTGTAATGGCAAACCAAAGGCCGGTATTAACCGGCCTTTTTCTTCAGTAACAGATAGAGCAAATACGCCAACCCGAGCGGCACAGCGAACAAAAAGCACGCGCCGTAATACAAGGCATAGAGCCCGTTTTTCCCCGGCGTCTCTTTGAAATAGCCTCGCTGCCAGAAGGCTCGCGTCGTAAACGTCAGCGCCAGGGTCTCAACCCCTTTTTTGGCTAACGGGTAGAGCGGGCAACTCAAGAGCGATAACACAAAGAAGTATTGGGAGACGCGATCCTGCATATCCTGGCTCCATGCCCAGGCAAAACCGGACAGAAAAAACATCCCCCAAAAAATATTCTTGAAGTAGTATTTCGCGGTCATAACGCGCCCATTCCTTATGATTTATCAACCGTAACTGATTAATATCACCATAAAAAGCAGCAACGTTGCACGCGCTTTTCGCCAGCAATGTGAGCGTGACGCCCGTCAGCGCCACGCGCTGTGGTTATACCCCAATATTACGCAGCTTCTCACCCGCCATCAGTCGACGTTCAATGTGCTCAAGCGTGACGTTTTTGGTTTCCGGAATCAGCCAGAAGGTAATCCCGACAAACACCAGGTTCAGCGCGGTATATAACCAGAAGGTGCCCGCCGCGCCAATCGCATCCAGTAGCGTCAGGAAGGTCGCGCCAATGATCATGTTCGACACCCAGTTGGTGGTGGTCGAACAGGTAATGCCGAAATCACGGCATTTCAGCGGCTGGATCTCTGAACAGAGGATCCATACCACCGGTGCCGCGCTCATTGCATACCCGGCGATGCAGATCATGGTCATCCCGACCGATAACCAGGAGAGCCCGTTCGATGCCGTACCGTTATCAAACTGCATCAGGCAGTAGCCGAGGATCAGCGTACCCAGCGCCATCACGCTAAAGCCGATTTTCAGCGCCGGTTTACGCCCGGCTTTATCCACCGTGAATACCGCAATAAACGTGGCGAACATAAAGGTCAGTCCGACCACCAGCGTGGCAATCATCTGCTGCTCGGTGGTGGTGAATCCCGCCATTTTAAAAATACGCGGCGCGTAATACATGATGATGTTCATCCCGGTGAACTGCTGCATTGCCTGCAACAACATGCCGAGGAATACCGCACGACGCACATTGCGGTTAGCTTTAAACAGCTGGAATCCCCCCTGTTTTAGCTTCAGGCTTTCGCGAATTTCATTCAGCTCTTCGCGGGCTTTTTCTGAGGTATCACGCAGCATGCGCAACACCTCTTCCGCTTCGATATGTCGCCCTTTTTGCGCCAGCCAGCGTGGACTATTGGGCAGGAACACCACCAGAATAATCAACAACACGGCCGGCAGCGCCAGCACGCCGAGCATCGCCCGCCAGTTGCCGCTGTAGCTGAACGCCGTATCAGAGAGGAACGCCAGCACAATGCCCAGCGTCACCATCAGTTGATACATGCTGATCATCTTGCCGCGCACATTTTCGCTGGCCATTTCCGACAGATAGAGTGGCGCGGTGTAGGAGGCAATCCCTACCGCCACGCCCAGCACCACGCGGGACACCAGCAACAGTTCCACGTTACCGGCGAAAGCCGATCCCAACGATCCGGCAACAAACAACACGGCCCCCGCCATCAGGCTGTATTTACGCCCGAGACGGAAAGAGAGCCAGCCATTGAACAGTGCGCCGAGCGCTGCGCCGAGCATCATGCTGCTGACGACCCACTCCTGCAACCGGCTGCTTAAGGTGAAATGATCGGTGATAAACGGCAACGCACCGGCAATCACGCCGATATCCAGGCCAAACAGCAGCCCGGCGACTGCCGCAGAGACAGAGACAAACAGGTTCATACGCCGGGTATCACGCAGCGCACGCGGTAAAACTACAGACTCATTACTGATAGATGCCATTTTTTTCGCCTGCACAGAATAAGATGTCTTATGAAAGTAAGTCAGCGGCGTGAACGAGCGTCAGTCTATAAAACGCGAAGATATGGATAAATTCGCTATGGCATGATGTTTTGTGATGGAGTTTACAATTTTGAAAATAACGTTTAAGCCATAAACTATTTTTAACTCCTTTATTTGTAATAAATTTTTAAACAAAGCCTGCTAATTAAGATAAAAGGATATGGATTTTTTAAGCAGCTACATATGGACAAATAATATGCGGATATAAAAAAACCTGCCCACTGGCAGGTTTTTATCGGACGCAGGCGGGGACTTAACGTGCCAGCCAGCCGCCATCCACGGCAATGGTGTAGCCGCTGATGTAATCAGACGCCTGAGATGCGAGGAACACAACCGGCCCCATCAGGTCGCTCGGCAGCCCCCAACGGCCAGCCGGAATACGGTCAAGGATCTCCGCGCTACGTTGTTCGTCGGCGCGCAGTTGCTGGGTGTTGTTGGTGGCCATATAGCCCGGCGCAATAGCGTTGACGTTGATATTGTGCTTCGCCCATTCATTCGCCAGCAGACGGGTCACACCCATTACGCCACTTTTCGACGCGGTGTAAGACGGAACGCGGATGCCGCCCTGGAAGGAGAGCATGGAAGCGATGTTGATGATCTTGCCGCCGTGACCCTGCGCGATAAAGTGTTTCGCCGCGGCCTGAGACATAAAGAACACGCTTTTAATGTTCAGGTTCATGACGTCATCCCAGTCTTTCTCGCTGAAGTTGATCGCGTCTTCGCGACGGATCAAACCGGCGTTGTTGACCAGAATATCGATTTTGCCAAATTCCGCCACCGCGCGCTCCAGCAGTGCCGGAATGCCATCAATCTGACGCAGATCGGCTGTCAGGCTGAGAAAACGACGACCCAGCGCAGTGACACGCTCAATGGTTTCCGTCGGTTCAACAATGTTGATGCCAACGATGTCGCAGCCTGCTTCCGCCAGACCCAGCGCCATACCCTGACCGAGACCGGTATCGCAACCGCTCACTACCGCAACCTTACCTTGAAGAGAAAATGCATCCAGAATCATGTTTGTTCCTTAATCTATCAGCGCCTGTACCGGACAGGCATGGTTTTATGCTGCCCGCGACTAGCGCAGATCTTTTACAGCGACGTGGTCCATGTCATCAAAGACCTGGTTCTCCCCCACCATCCCCCAGATGAAGGTGTACGCGCGCGTACCCACACCCGAATGGATTGACCAGCTTGGAGAAATTACAGCTTGTTCGTTATGCATCACGAGATGACGCGTTTCCTGCGGCTGACCCATCATATGGAATACGCAGGCGTCCTCTTCCATATTGAAGTAGAAGTAGACTTCCATCCGGCGTTCATGCGTGTGGCACGGCATGGTGTTCCACAGGTTGCCCGGCTCCAGCTCAGTCAGCCCCATGCTCAACTGGCAGGTTTCCAGTACGTCCGGCACGAAGTATTTATTGATGGTGCGACGGTTGCTGGTTAGCGGATCGCCGAGAGTGACCGGTGCAACATCGGCTGGCGTCACTTTTTTGGTCGGGAACGTCATGTGCGCAGGCGCGCAGTTGTAGTAGAACTTCGCCGGTTTCGCGCTATCGATGCTGGCGAAAACCACCTCTTTCGCCCCTTTGCCGACATACAACGCATCGCGGTGACCGATTTCAAAGCACTGACCGTCAACCGTAATGGTGCCCGGTCCGCCGATGTTGATCACGCCCAGTTCACGACGCTCAAGGAAGTAGCTGACGCCGAGTTGTTTACCCACTTCGCCGCCTACGGACACGGTTTTCTTCACCGGTTTGATGCCGCCAACAATGATGCGATCAATGTGGCTATAGACCATGGTGTATTCGTCATCGACGAAGACTTTTTCGACTAAAAACTCATTGCGCAGGCCCTGAGTGTCCAGCGTTTTTGCGTGCGCACTGTGGATGCTTTGTCTGACTTCCACAATAACCTCCGAAGTAAATTTTGACCGAAACGTCACTCAACAGAAGAGAAACAATGTTCCGTTTCTTGTATTGGTGCATCTTATCCCGGCTAAAACGTGTTTTCAATCGTAAATAAAACGACGTTTCACTTTTTCTGTTACTTCTTTCAAGATCTGTAAGTCCGATCACGAATGTTCGGCGTTGACATCGCCGTTATATTGAGAAGACGGCAAAATTTCCGTTAAATTAATCATAGCAAACAAGAATTTAAGAGCGTCTTTGAGTTTTGACAGCCAAAGGGCACTTTTCCTGTTTAAAATCAAAGTCGCGCATTTTCCGTTGCCTTATTGCGTCCTGTTTTGCGCTTTTCTTATAAAGTGCGTCAGCAATCACACATATTGAAACATTGTTTTGATAAATTAATACCCAGTTTTTAAACTTGAAAGCATCTGTGGTCACATTAGGGCGCTTGCTTGCCCACCGGACCCTTTAAAGGAGTGAGATATGGCAAAAGGCATGCGGGTAAAACTGCAATACGCAGTCAGCCGCGATCCGGACACCGGCGCGGAAATCACCCGCTTAACCCCGCCGGAAGTGACCTGCCACCGGAACTACTTTTATCAGAAGTGTTTTTTTAACGATGGCAGTCATCTGTTGTTTGCCGGTGAATTTGATGGCAACTGGAACTACTACCTGCTGGATATCGCTAATGCAGAAGCCGTACAACTGACGGAAGGCGCAGGCGATAACACCTTTGGCGGCTTTCTCTCGCCAGACGACAGCACACTTTATTACGTGAAGAATGACCGTACGCTGCGCGAAGTGAATTTGCAGACGCTGGCCGAACGTGAAATCTACCGCGTACCGGATGAGTGGGTAGGCTACGGTACCTGGGTTGCCAACAGCGACTGCACCAAACTGGTGGGTATTGAGATTGCCGCCAGCGACTGGACGCCGCTGAACAGCTGGCAATTGTTCCACGATTTCTTCCATAAAGGCCCGCACTGCCGTCTGTTGCGCGTGGATTTGCAAAACGGTCAAAGCAGCGTCATCCATGAAGAGAAAAACTGGCTCGGTCACCCGATCTACCGCCCGTTCGATGACAATACCGTGGCGTTTTGTCATGAAGGTCCTCATGACCTGGTGGACGCGCGGATGTGGCTGGTCAATGAAGATGGCAGCCATGTGCGTAAAGTGAAAGATCACGCCGAAGGTGAAAGCTGCACGCACGAATTCTGGGTGCCAAACGGCTCCGCGCTGGTGTATGTCTCGTACCTGAAGGGCAAACAAGGGCGCACTATTTACCGCTTCAACCCGGACAGTGGCGTAAACGAAGCTGTGATGCCGATGCCGGCCTGCTCTCACTTGATGAGTAACTTTGACGGTACGCTGCTGGTCGGCGATGGTTCCGGTACGCCAGTAGATGTGAAAGACACCAGCGGCTACACCATTGATAACGATCCCTATTTGTATGTGTTTGACGTGGCGCAAAAGGCCTATTTCCGCGTTGCCCGTCATGACACCTCATGGGCGACCGTGGCAAACAGCCGCCAGGTGACGCATCCGCATCCTTCGTTTACTCCGGACGACAGCGCCATTTTGTACAGCTCTGATAAAGACGGCAAACCGGCGCTCTATATCGCAAAACTTCCCGCGCAGCGCGTCATGCTGCAGGCATAATTTTTTAGTCGTGTTTCTGTAACTGGCCTTGCCCTCCTCCTGGGGGGCTTTTTTTTACCCGTCGATGCCAGATAAATTTTCGCGTTCACAGACCGGCGGTTGCCCGGAATAGTGTGCGTTTCAGTTGGCTCCACGGAGTTCAGATATTGCTGAGTGATTCGGCCGCCAGGCTATTGTCAGCACAGGCGCTGTTCAAAACGGAAGAACTGAAGTGAGTAGAAAATGGGGAAATGAGCATTAACGCCACGGCGGTTCAAAATAGCGCAAAAAAATCCCCGGCCAACGGCTCCGGGGATAATTTTTGAGGGTAATTCAGACAATCAGAAAGAATACGCTACGCCAAGACGGAAACGGGTCTGGCGTTCGTCGGTGCTTTTCACGCCCACGTTGCCCAATTCAACATACGGAGACCAGTTCTTATCGAGTTTATAAGCCACCTTGGCGTTATATTCGTTTGAATAGGTTTTGTTGTTTTCGCGAATAACGTCTTCGGTGCTCTTGGCATAAACATAGTTCAGCTCAAAACGGAAGTCGCCCAGCGCCCAACCCACCCAGGTATCGAATTTGTTGACTTTATTATCAACGGTGCTGGAATCCGGGTTACGTGTGTATTCATAACGATAGCGGCCTGCAATATAAATGCCGTTATCAAAGCTGTATTGCACATGCAGATACGGTTTATAAATGGAGTTCGTATCTTTACTTTCGATATTAAAGCCCGGTGTCAGCGCAAAATTCTTGGTCGCAGCCCAACGCCAGTTGATCGACTCTTCGTGACCATTACCGACAATTTCAGTTAAGGGTTTATCGGCATCATCGCCGCCGGATTTCCATTTCGCTTCAACACCAAAGCCCACGCCGTTATCAAAACGGTGAGAGACCGCCACACGATCGGCGTTAGAGCCGCTGTCGATGTATTCATGACGTAAGTCGACGGTAACAGCTTGTGATGCGAAGGAAGCGCCAAGGAGTGAAGCAAGAGCCAGAGTTTTCTTAAACATGAGTCACCTCAATAATTAAAATTATGTTCCATTTTTATGGAATTCTATTTTATTTTTTTGATAACTTTATTTTAGTGATCTCGATCGTAAATAATTGTATAGGGTTGAACTATCTATAACAGCGTGATGAATATCAATATATTTTCCGCTTTAGCCATAAAAAACAGGGGCAAGATCACATCAATTTTTTATTAACCGCATTGTTACAACTTGAAATACAACTCAAGAACACAATTAAAAACAGTCACCTACAAAATGAAAAATATAATAATAAGCATGCTTACCTTGTGCAATGACAATGGTAACGGTGGCAACAATACAATTTCAGGGAGTTTAAGACGTGTTTTTTAATTACGTGGAATGCTTATTAGGTGAAGTCGTGAAGGTTTTAATTTAATTGAAACACCGCCTGAGATCGCCATCACAAATAATAAAGCCCTCCGGGAGGAAGGCTTTATTTGACTTAAAAGAGAAGATCAGTCGCGTTCAATAGCCAGCGCTACGCCCTGGCCACCGCCAATGCATAATGTCGCCAGCCCTTTGCGCGCGTTGCGCTTTTGCATCTCGTGCACCAGTGAAACCAGAATACGGCAACCGGATGCGCCAATCGGATGACCCAACGCGATCGCGCCGCCATTGACATTGACGCGTTTCTCGTCCCATTCGAGGACTTTCCCCACCGACAACGCTTGCGCAGCATAGGCTTCGTTCGCTTCAATCAGGTCAACATCATTTAATTGCCAGCCTGCGCGCTCCAGGCAACGTCGCATTGCATAAACGGGCGCGATCCCCATCAACGCCGGGTCAACGCCAACGCTGGCAAACGCCCGAATACGCGCCAGCACCGGCAGATTCAGCACCTGCGCTTTATTCTCGCTCATCATCAATACTGCCGCCGCGCCGTCATTCAATGGCGAGGCGTTACCGGCGGTGACCGAGCCACTCACGCCAAAAGCCGGAGACAATCTTGCCAGCGCTTCGGCACTGGGATCGGTACGCGGCTGCTCATCGGTATCGACAATCATCGCGCGACCATCTGCGGCAATCGCATTCACCGGTACAATCTCAGCACGAAAGCGACCTGAATCAATGGCCGCGCGCGCTTTATGCTGGGAACGGAGCGCCCATTCATCCTGATGTTCGCGGCTGATGCCATACTCCCGCGCCAGATTTTCCGCCGTCATGCCCATATGGTAATCGTTGAACGCATCCCACAACCCGTCGTGCACCAGACTATCAATCAGTTGGCTATTGCCCAGCGGCGCACCGGTGCGGCTGTCGGTGAGCACATGCGGTGCACGGCTCATGTTTTCCTGGCCGCCTGCGATCACCACATCCGCTTCACCGCACTGAATAGCCTGTGAGGCCAGATGCAGGGCTTTTAGCCCTGAACCGCAAACATCGTTAATGGTGATGGCGGAAACGGTATTCGGCAGCCCACCTTTAATGGCCGACTGGCGCGCAGGATTCTGCCCGGCTCCGGCAGTTAACACCTGGCCCAGGATCACTTCATCAATATCTTGTGGCTGCACGCCGCTGCGTTCCACCAGCGCCTGCACCACCAGGCTACCAAGCTCAACGGCGGAGTGGCGCGATAATGCCCCCTGAAAACAGCCGATTGGCGTGCGGACAGCCCCCACGATCACGACATCTTTCATCTCTACCTCCGCCCTGGAATGAACCTGGCAATAGTAGTGCATTGTTAATGGGTGTTAACAAGGTTGTTTAAATTTGGTGATATTAATCACAAGGAAATAATGGACCAGAAACGACGGAAATAAAGAAGGAGGAGAAAAAAACAGAACAACAGGCGCGCGGCCAGAACAGCCGCGCGCCAGAAGGATCAGTTATTAACCGGGATCACCGCGCCTTTATATTTGGTGCGGATCCACTCCTGAATCTCTTTGGAGTGCAGCACGTTCACCAGCGCAACGATATCTTTTTTCTTCTCATCGCCGCGATGAACGGTAATGATGTTCGCGTACGGGTTGTTTTCACCGCTTTCTACCGCAATCGGATCGTGCACCGGATCCAGGCCGGCATCGATCGCGTAGTTGGCGTTGATCACCACCGCATCGCCTTCATCGTTGTTGTACATCTGCGGCAACAGCGCCGCTTCAACGTTCGGCAGGAACTTCAGTTTTTTCGGGTTCTCCACGATGTCGTCAATACGCGCTGTGACTTTATCAACACCCGGTTTCAGCTTGATCACGCCCTCTTTTTCAAAGATAGACAGGATACGACCCTCTTCCGAGACCGCATCACGCATGATGATTTTGCCACCCTGCGGCAGATCTTTCAGCGACTTGTATTTTTTAGAGTAAATACCGATCGGCTCAATATGAATCGCGCCCGCGCTAACAAAATCATAGGTCTTGTCACCCGCATGGTCTTTGATCACGCTGTTCAGGTACGGGATGTGCTGGAAGTAGTTGGCATCCAGTTCACGGCTGGCCAGCGCGGTGTTCGGCAGGATGTAGTCCTGGAACGGTTTAATTTCCAGATCGATGCCCTGCTTCGCCAGAATCGGTTTCGCCTGCTCCAGAATTTCAGCATGCGGCACATTGGATGCGCCAACAATCAGCGTGTCCGCCCAGGATGAGAAGCTCAGAACGCTCAGGGTGGCTGCGGCAATCAGTGTCAGTGTTTTTTTCATGATGGTGGTTTCCAATAATTATCGTTTATCTAACAGAGAAGTAATCACGTCGCCGCAGAACTGGATGATGAAGACGATGATCAGGATAGTCACCGTCGCCACCAGCGTGACGTCGTTGTGGTTCCGCTGGAATCCTTCCAGATAAGCAAGGTTGCCCAACCCGCCTGCGCCAATAACCCCGGCCATGGCGCTGTAGCTCACCAGCGCAATCAGCGTCACGGTAATACCGGACACCAGCGCAGGTGATGATTCAGGCAGTAACACCCGAAAAACCAGTGTGCTCAGACGCGCGCCCATTGAACGCGTCGCCTCAATCACCCCTTTATCCACTTCGCGCAGCGCAATCTCGACCAGACGCGCATAAAACGGCGCAGCGCCAACAATCAATGCGGGCAATGCCGCATTAGCACCGAGAATGGTGCCGACCAGCGCCTTGGTAAACGGGATCAACAGCACAATCAAAATGATGAACGGGATCGAGCGGAAGACGTTCACCACAATCGAGATCACGCTATACAACGCGCGGTTCTGAAACAGACCGCCACGCGCAGTCAGAAACAGCGCCAGCCCAAGCAAAATACCCAGCACAAACGTCGCCGCGCCTGACAGCGCTGTCATATATAACGTCTCTTGCGTGGCGGCCCAGAGTTGCTCCCATTTCAGATGGGGGAAAAATGACTCAGCCATGCGTTACCACCTCGCTTTCAATCTCGCTGTTGCGTAAGTCGGCGAGGATATTGTTCAGTTGTTCCGGGGTCGCCACCACGTGCACCCATAATTGTCCAAAGACACCGTGCGCCGTTTGCGACATTTTGCCGTGCAGAATATTGAACGGCAGGCCATAGCGCAGGGTCAGTTCCCCCACAATCGGCTGGTGCGTGTTGTGGCCGGTAAAGGTCAATTTAATGACCGCGCCGCCCAGATCGCTGCTCAATTCCGGGTTAAACGCCTCGTCTTCTTTATACTGGCTGACCTGGCGCACAAACTGCCGGGTGATCGGTTTTTGCGGGTGTGTAAAGACGCTTAACACATCGCCCTCTTCCACCACCTGACCGTTCTCCATCACCGCCACGCGGTCACAGATTTTGCGCACCACATGCATTTCATGGGTGATCAGTACGATGGTCAGTTTGAAGCGGCGATTAATATCCAGCAGCAGATCGAGAATCTGATCGGTGGTCTGCGGATCCAGCGCCGACGTTGCTTCATCGCACAACAGCACATCCGGATTATTCGCCAGCGCACGGGCAATACCGACACGCTGTTTCTGCCCGCCGCTCAACTGCGACGGATAGGCGTTTTCGCGGCCTTTCAGCCCCACCAGCTCAATCAGTTCCGCCACCCTGGCGGTGATTTTCGCTTTCGGCGCACCGGCAATCTGCATAGAAAACGCGATGTTTTCGCTGACCGTGCGCGACCACAATAAATTGAAATGCTGGAACACCATGCTGATCTTCAGACGCGCCTGGCGCAACGCTTCGCCCCGCGCGGCGGCTATATCCTGCCCATTGATCACCACACTGCCGGAGGTGGGCTTTTCCAGCCCGTTCAGTAAACGGATCAGCGTACTTTTCCCGGCACCGCTGTAGCCGATAATCCCGTAAATTTGCCCCTGCTCAACGGTCAGATTGACACTGTCGACAGCAGTAATCGATGCCTTTCCCTGGTCGAAAATCTTGGAAATATTCCTGAGAACGATCATGCGTTGGTGTTTCCGTTTGGCAGTTTAGCGGTATGGATGTCCAGACGATAATAATCACCCGTAGTGATATTTCAAATAACCAAATGGACATTATTTATAACTAAACGCGCTAACCGGGCAAAAACGTGGGATTTTTCGAAAAGGATTTATTTCGCATTGCATTGCCAAAAAACGCATAACTCCCGCGAACAGAACGGGAAAAGCGCATGAAATCAGCGCTAAAACGCCATTTTTTGGCTATCAACACATCCGGACGACTATATGGCTCTCCGTCCCGATGGCTAAACAGAGCTTTATATTTCAGTTTGTTCTAAACGACAAATAAAGATTCTTTAAAAGCGAAAAATGGCAGACCTATCATCCGCCCATCACGATTTTCTACGGGTGAACACACGATGTCTGTCTTCCATTCAGTAACCGAATTGATCGGCCAAACGCCGCTGCTGCAACTGCATAAACTTGACAGCGGGCCATGCGAATTATTTCTCAAACTGGAAAATCAAAACCCAGGCGGATCCATTAAAGACCGGGTCGCTCTGTCGATGATCAATGAAGCCGAACGCCTGGGTCTGCTCTCGCCTGGCGGCACCATTATTGAAGCCACTGCGGGGAATACGGGACTGGGGCTGGCGCTGATTGCGGCGCAAAAAGGGTACTCACTGGTGCTGGTCGTGCCGGACAAAATGAGCCGCGAGAAAATTTTTCATCTGCGCGCATTGGGTGCAAACGTGGTGCTCACCCGTTCAGACGTCAATAAAGGGCACCCGGCCTATTATCAGGATTACGCCCAACGTCTGGCGCAGGAAACGCCGGGCGCATTTTATATTGATCAGTTCAATAACCCGGCCAACCCACTGGCGCACACCTCCACCACCGCGCCGGAAATTTATCACCAGCTTGACGGCAATATCGACGCCATTGTCGTGGGCGTGGGTTCTGGCGGCACGCTGGGCGGGTTACAAGCCTGGTTTGCCGAACACTCGCCGCACACCGAATTTGTGCTGGCGGATCCGGCAGGTTCCATTCTGGCCGACCAGGTCGAAAGCGGTCATTACGGTGAGCCCGGCGCATGGCTGGTAGAAGGGATTGGCGAGGATTTTATTCCGCCGCTGGCGCATATCGATGGCGTGAAACAGGCGTTTCGCGTGACCGATAGTGAAGCCTTCGCCACCGCGCGGGAACTCCTGCAACAGGAGGGCATTCTGGCGGGGTCGTCAACCGGTACGCTGCTCAACGCCGCACTGCGTTACTGCCGGGCACAAACCACGCCGAAGCGCGTGGTCACTTTCGCCTGCGACAGCGGCAACAAATACCTGTCGAAAATGTTCAATGACGACTGGATGCGCCAGCAAGGCCTGCTCACCCGCCCGTCGAGCGGCGACCTGACCGATTTTATCGCACTGCGTCATGACGAAGGCGCGACGGTCACCGCCGCCCCGCAAGACAGCCTTGCCGCAGTACTGGCGCGCATGCGCTTGTACGACATTTCGCAGTTACCGGTGCTGGAAAAGGGTCGCGTGGTCGGGATTGTTGATGAGTGGGATCTGATAAGCCACGTGCGCGGCGACAGCGCGCGTTTTTCCCTGCCGGTAAAAGAAGCGATGACCCGCAACGTTGAAATTCTTGATAAGCATGCACCGGAGAGCGCGCTGTACGCCATTTTCGATCGCGGCCTGGTGGCGGTGATCGCCGACAACGGCCATTTTGTCGGCCTTGTCACCCGCAGCGACGTCCTCACCACCTGGCGCAACCGCCTTGAACAATAAAGAACAAAAGGAAAAGAGAGTGAAAACACTGGCAACACAAAGTGTCCACAGCGGCACCTTCAACGACCAACACGGCGCAGTCATGCCGCCGATTTACGCCACGTCAACCTTCGCGCAACCTGCACCGGGGCAGCACACCGGGTATGAATATTCACGCAGCGGTAACCCGACGCGCCATGCGCTGGAAACCGCCATTGCGGAACTGGAAGGCGGCACGCGCGGCTATGCCTTTGCATCCGGTCTCGCCAGTATTTCAACAGTGCTTGAGCTACTGGATAAAGACAGCCATCTGGTGGCTGTCGATGATGTCTACGGCGGCACTTACCGCCTGATTGAAAATGTTCGCCGCCGCAGCGCCGGACTACGGGTCAGTTGGGTAAAGCCCGACGATCTCGCCGGGCTGGAAGCCGCCATCCGACCGGACACCCGTATGATCTGGGTGGAAACGCCCACTAACCCGCTGCTGAAACTGGCGGATCTGGCGGCGATTGCTGCTATCGCCAAACGGCATAACGTGCTGAGCGTGGCGGACAATACGTTTGCGTCACCGGTGATCCACCGCCCGCTGGAGCTGGGGTTCGATATTGTGGTGCACTCCGCCACGAAATACCTGAACGGACACTCCGATGTGGTGGCCGGGCTGGCGGTGGTTGGCGACAACCCGGCGCTCGCCGAAAAACTGGGCTATTTGCAAAATGCCATCGGCGGCGTGCTCGATCCCTTCAGTAGCTTTCTGACGCTGCGTGGGATCCGCACCCTGGCGCTGCGCGTGGAGCGCCACAGCAGCAACGCGCTGGCGCTCGCACGCTGGCTGGAGCAACAGCCGCAAGTGGAAAAAGTGTGGTTCCCGTGGCTGGAGTCGCACCCGCAGTACTCGCTTGCTCGTCAGCAGATGGCGCTGCCGGGCGGTATGATCTCGGTCGTGATCAAAGGTGATGATGCGCGGGCGGCGGCCATCATCAACAAATTAACGTTATTTACGCTGGCGGAAAGTCTTGGTGGCGTGGAGAGCCTGGTAAGCCAGCCTTTTAGCATGACCCATGCCTCCATTCCGCTGGAACAACGGCTGGCCAACGGCATTACGCCGCAGCTGATCCGCCTGTCGGTAGGGATTGAAGACGAAAACGATCTGATTGCCGACTGGCGGCAGGCGTTGGCGTAAACCGGAGAGACCCACAGCGCCAGCACATCGGCGCAGGCGCTGTGGGTATTCACCGCCGTGGACGATGCGGCGAATTCAGGGAACGGTGTGGGCATCCCGCGCGGAAACCACCTGATTGCGCCCCTGCTTTTTTGCGGCATAGAGCGCCGTATCCGCCCGGTGGATCAAGCCACTGGCAATCATATGCAGCGGTTTGCCCTCAATACAGATTTGCCTGCCATGCAGGGTCGCCACGCCTATGCTGATGGTCAGATAACCGGTCGGACTGGCATGGTGCGGCAGCTCCAGTGCATTAATATTGCTGCGCACCACTTCCGCCACGCCCAGCGCCTGCACCAGATCGGTGCCAGGCAGGATAATCAGAAACTCCTCGCCGCCATAACGGCTGACGTTATCGCCGCTACGCAGGCGTGACGAGGTGAGGGTTTTGGCGACAATGCGCAAACAGTCGTCCCCCGCCTGGTGCCCGTGGGTATCGTTGTAGTTTTTAAAGTAATCAATATCCGCCAGGCAGACCGACAGCGGAAAATCGTCCTGCATGGCGCGGGTGATCTCCGCCACCAGGCACTCATCCATATAGCGGCGATTAAACAGCCCGGTCAGATGATCGTGCTGGGCATATTGTTGCAGCACTTTGTTGGCGCTCGCCAGTTTCTGCTCGGCGTGACGGCGCTCGGTAATATCCACCCAGGTTACCGACAGGCCGATGACGTTATCCATCGCATCGCGCACCGGTACCGACTGAATGTCGTAGCAGCGATCAAACCAGCCCAGCTCTCGCGAAGGCAGCGTTTCTCCGCCATCAGCCAGTTCAAAATCCGTACGAAAGAAGTGCCAGTACTCTGGCATCAGGCTCTGGAAATGGATCTCCGCGCCCTGCGGCGCGCGTTCTCCCAACAGCTTTGCCATCGCTTTATTGGACATCACCAGCCGCCCCTGGCGATCGATCATGCAGAGCGCCACCGGGGTGGTTTCATAGATCGTCTCCAGTTGCAGTACGCGCTCACCGAGCGTGGAAATGTTGCGGTCGATCCCACGGTACCCGCACAGCTCGCCGTTATCGTCAAACAGCGGAATACCGCTGGTTTCCAGCACCACGATGGTTCCATCAGCACGCTGGTTACGGTTTACCAGCCCGGAAAACGCACGCTTTTCCATCACGATCGCGCCAAAAGCACCGGCGACCCGTTCCGCTTCGCCAGGCGGCATAAAATCAAAGGGCGTTTTGCCAATCACCTCTTCCGGCGGCACACCCAGCAGCTCCGTCACCACATCGGAAGACCAGGTATAACGCCCCTGAGCATCCACTTCCCAAACCCAATCCGAATTATTATTTAGCAACTCAAAGAGATGCTTAACATCTTCATCCCTGTGGTCTGTCCGTCTTTTTTCACTCATGATTTTTGTTCCGCATGACCCGCTATGCGCTTAACAACAGCCTGGTGATTGGGTGAAGGCGAAAGGCACGCCAGTAACCGCTAAAGTCGCACTCCTTGCCAGGATGACCTTCAGCCGCAAACGATTCACCGCAAATAGATAACTACGCGTCATGCCTAAGCTGCAGGCTAACCCTGTGAAAGTGAATCAGATTTGCACTCATTTTGCATAATTATTGTTAAGTGCTTTCCACTTACCAGAGTCTGCTTTAGCCCTGTCGCGCCCCACATCCATTACGAGAAGTAATCATAGTCCTGCCGGGAAGCAATGCATCAGGCTTTTTCGTTATCCCTGTGCGCGCCACCACAATACCGCTGCCACTTCTCAGCCCGATGTTGCCCGGGATAAGTACTCAATCACCGTTATTTATTTGTTCTCCAACCCAACAAAACCGGCAATTATAGAGCCGGCCTATCTTAATAAATTTATTGTCCCAAACGCAAATTTCCGCATGGATTTTTATTTTTTTCCAGGTAATATAATTTTTCTTCGCTTATTATTGTCGCGCACGCATAAGAAAAAAAGGTAATCATCGCGACCTGTCTATATATATAAGCGAATTAATTAAAAGTATCTATAAAAGAAAAAATAGCCTTCCTGCATTTATTGCGGCGGCTTGTTATACCTATGTTCGTTTCTGTGAAGCGCCGTGCCGCAAGGCCTGGCGTGGGTCATCATTAACTTCGGACACAGCAAATTTATGAGCATGAATAATAGCGAAAATAAAACAACCAGCACGAATCCGGCCCGTCAGGCGCACCGTCACATGTCGTGGGGAATGCTGGGGTTTTGCTTATTACTTATCATTTTGAAGTGTTTTAGTTAATTCGGCGAAAAATCTTTCTTATAAAAATAAGACGGGAATAATTTATATACATTATTCAGCTTGCTTCAGGGAGCAAGTCGGTAAATGTTGAGGACGTGTCTGACTCAGTCGGTGAAGGGGAAACAAAAAAATAATCCCCCGGCACTGGACGCGCACCGGGGGGCTTATTCCGGCCTGATTATCCTTTCAAGCCTGGGCCACTGCTACCGTGCAAACTCACTCTTAAATCATTTCACTTTGTGGTCTGCTTTGCAGCCATCCGGCCAGCGCTGCTGCCGTGAGCGCGCGGGAATAAAGATAACCCTGCGCAATATCACATTGCAGATCGCGTAACTGATTACGCTGCTGTTCCGTTTCCACACCTTCGGCAACCACCGTCTGATGCAGACTCTGACCAATTTTGACCACCGTGGTGGCGATGGCTTTCATTTTGCTGCCTTCGCTCAAATCACGCATAAAGCTCTGATCGATTTTCAGTTCGGTCATCGGCAAATGCGCCAGTCGGGACAAGCAAGAGAAACCGGTGCCAAAATCATCCATCGACAACCCAACGCCTAACTCGCGCACGGCACAAATCACTTCCATCGTTTCCGGTCGCTTGTCCATCATCACCCCTTCGGTGATCTCGATGGTCAGGCAACTGGCCGGAATACGGTACTGCCGGAGCAGATACGAAATGTAATTAGGCAGGCTGCTGTTATAGAAATTGATCGGCGACAGATTAACCGACACCACGGGCACCTCAATACCGTTGTTGCGCCATTCCGCCATCTGGCGGCAAGCTTCATGGAGCGTCCAGCGACCAATGGCCTCAATCTCGCCGGTTTCTTCGGCCAGGGCGATAAATTTTCCGGGGGGAATATCGCCAAGAACCGGATCCGTCCAGCGCGCCAGCGCTTCGACTCCATAAAGCTCGCCATTTTTAAGCCAAACCTGCGGCTGATAGTGCAAATGCAGCAGATTACTGGCGATAGCCAGTTTTAATGCCGCCGCCAGTTTTAACCGTTCCTGATCCACCTGATTCATCTCGGTGCTGAAGAACAGGTAGCCGCCGGAGGCCGCCGCTTTCGCCAGATGCGACGCGTGGTTGGCATGCTTGAGCAAACCATCCCGTGAAACGCCATGATCCGGATACAGACTGATACCGGTACTGACGGTCACATTCAACGCCAGATCGGCAATCTTAAACGGCATGCGGAACAGCGCCTGGATTTTCTGCGCGATACTGGTTGCCCGGGTGCTATCGCAATCCGGGATCACCAGCACAAACGCGTCGCTGTCGGCGTGGCTGACAAACCCCTGGCGGGAAAACTCGGTGCGCAGACGCTGCGCGATGGCCACCAGCACGTTATCCCCGGCGGCGTAGCCGAGCGCATCGTTAACGTCTTTAAAATGATCCAGATCGAGGAAGAAGAACGCCGCGCGGGCATGCTCTCCACTGGCCATCATCTGATCGATATACTGATGCAACGCGCTGCGGTTCGGCAGCCCGGTCAGACGGTCAAAGGTTGAAAGTTTAGTGACACGCTCCTGGTCAATATGCACCACAACACGACAAGGTGCGCCTGTATTTCCTGGTCCGTCATAACTGATGGTTGCCGCCAGCGATGTCTCTTCGCCGGTTGCAGTAATGACGGTCAGCGCCTGCTCATTTTCTGCTTCGCAGGACAGCACATCGATAGCGCCAAACAAGGGAATGGTTGACGCCTTACAACCGAGGACCGAAATCCGCGGATAGCCCCATAATTGCTCAGCTGCGCGATTAAAAAAAAACACGGTTTCCGTACTATCAAGTAGTACGACAGCATCGTGAACATTTTCGAGTGCGGCGAGCATATTCTGAGAGCCGAAAATATCATTTTCAGAATGCATAATCGTTTTTCTTAAAGAAGTGTTCGGACACATCCTAATTGAAAGTATTAAAGGGTTCAATATCACACAGCAGCTATATTAATAGAGAATGATGATTTATAGATGGTCTCAATATATAAACATTAATTAATCGCTAAAGAATCCAAAATAATTTCCGATAAAGACAGTGCGCACAAAAATCGAGAAATTATGAATAAATTGTGAAGAATTGATGTCGGGTAATTATTAATAAAAAGTTTAACTAACAATCTTTGTGATAATTTTTACCTCTCACGCCCCGCAACGCCACGCTCCCTGCGGCTTGGACTCGGCTCACAGTAATAAATAAAGCCGGTATTCATAGATATCCTTAATAAGTGTATTCTAATTTATTGATATCGTCACTTGACCTTAACCGCCCGCCACCGACAGTATATAAGGAAATTCTCAAATAAATCGGATGTCTGAAATTTACCTTAACAAAGACATTGGATTTAGATTCCCCGCTTGATAGCGCGGTAAATAGAGAAGACAACCTTGCTTATTATAGCTCGTATTCAACACATCGGGGTCAGGCAAATACTATGTATGATGATTTAGGTTCTTTGGCTGGAAAACTAAAGATGTCCGGTGTCTCTTTCCAGGAAATGAATGAAGAAGATGGTGCCACTATGCAAGCAGTAACCACAACGGCAGTCACCTCAGACGCCAGCGACGAAAAACAAGAAGCGGCAATCACTGAAATTCCGGCGGCCAGCCGCAAGGAAGCCAGCCATGCCAGCGCGCCAGCAGACGTACCGGCTAACACCCTGTCCTGGCCGAAAAGCAAACCGGCGCCGGTCGCTGCACCCAATGCGTTCAGCACACCGGTAAATAACATTATGGAAAGCGTTGCGGCCATCAGCCGTCCGGCGGAATTGGAAGTCCGCGAACGTAATCCGGTGCGGCTGGATATGTTATTTACGGTGATTGGCAAATAATACCGTTCAGCCATGTGGGATCCACACATGGTAATAATCAGCACAATTTTTCATGACCCACTGCAGGTGATGCTATCGGTCTATGGCTAATTTGATGACCGGCAGAATGCGTCATGATTTTTAACAGGTAACCGGAAACATTGTTATGCCGGCGTACCTTTATTATTTTCTGTGCAAGATGATACAAACATGAAAAAAATCATCGGAATTATATTCACGCTGATGTTGTTAGCATTATCCCTGCTGGTGATCATCACCCCCATGGGCAGCGATAAGCAATACCTCTTCGGCCTTAGCGTGATGGCAGCCGTGCTCATTCTTGGTCGAATAAAGGGTAAGAAAGCCGTATTGGCAATGCTCACACTTTCATTGCTAATGTCAACCCGTTATATCTGGTGGCGTGCCACCACGACGCTGCATTTTGACTCCACGCTGGAAATGCTGCTGGGTAGTTTATTGTTTGCTGCTGAAATTTATTCGTGGACGATTTTGCTGTTGGGTTATATTCAAATGGCATGGCCATTAGAGCGCCCTATTGCTCCGTTACCACAGGATAAATCGACATGGCCGACAGTCGATATTTATGTTCCTTCTTATAATGAAAGCCTCGAAGTCGTTCGTGATACCGTTCTTGCGGCGCAGTGCATCGAATATCCGCAAGATAAAGTCAAAGTTTATATTCTCGATGACGGAAAACGCGATGAGTTCCGTGATTTTGCTGCCGAAGCCGGAGTAGGCTATATCACGCGCCCCGATAACAGCCATGCCAAAGCCGGTAACCTGAACCATGCAATGACGGTGACTAACGGCGAGCTGATTTGCGTGTTCGACTGCGACCACGTGGCAACCCGTGTCTTCCTGCAGGCCACCATCGGCGAGTTCTTCCGCGATGACAAACTGGCGCTGATCCAGACGCCGCACCACTTCTATTCCCAGGATCCGTTTGAACGCAACCTGACTGCGGCGAAACGCGTTCCGCACGAAGGCGCGCTGTTCTATGGCCCGGTGCAACAGGGTAACGACAACTGGAACGCCACCTTCTTCTGCGGTTCCTGTGCGGTGATCCGCCGTGCTGCGCTGAACGAAGTGGGAGGGTTTGCGGTTGAAACCGTGACCGAAGATGCGCACACCGCGCTCAAATTGCAGCGTCGTGGCTGGAACACCGCTTTCCTGGATATTCCACTGGCTGCCGGTCTTGCAACAGAACGTCTGGCGCTGCATGTGAACCAGCGTATTCGCTGGGCGCGTGGTATGACGCAGATCTTCCGTATTGATAACCCGTTGCTGGGCCGTGGCCTGAAGCTGACGCAGCGCCTCTGTTATCTCAATGCGATGCTGCACTTCCAGTATGGTCTGCCGCGCGTGGTGTTCCTGACGTCGCCGCTGGTGTTTATGTTGTTTAACCTCAACATTATCTCCTCGTCGGCCACGTTGATTTTTGCCTATGTGCTGCCGCACCTGGTGCTTTCCACCATGGTCAACTCGCGGATCACCGGGCGCTACCGCTATGCGTTCTGGGGTGAAATCTACGAAACGGTGATGGCGTTCCACCTGATCCTGCCCACGTTGTTAAGCCTGATTTCACCGCGATTGGGTAAATTCAACGTGACGGATAAAGGCGATCTGACCGACAAAAACTACTTTGACGCCCATACCGTTCGCCCGCTGATCATCACTACCATTCTGATGGTCGGCAGCATGATCTGGGTTGGCGTTCGCTACTTTATGCATGACTACGCCGGTATTGACCCGCGCGTGATCCTGTTCAACATTGCATGGGGTACCTTCAGTACCATTATTTTGCTGGCCTCCATTGCCGTCGCAAAAGAGACCAAGCAAATCCGCAAAACCATCCGTATTTTCGCGCGTCTGCCGGTGACGATCCACTTTACCGACGGGACACAGATGCAAACCCGCACCTTCGACATCTCTATGGGCGGCGCACGCGTGGCGCTGGTGAAAGGGGAAGATTTAACGCGCAAAACCCCGGTGCAAATCGAGCTGGGACTCAGTGGTGAAATAGCCCATGTGCCAATCCGCGCAGCGGGTATGGGCGTGGGTGATATTCGCCTTGAGTTTGACACCCTGCCGCTGAGCGAACGCCGTAAGCTGGTGCGCGTCGTACTCTCCCGCGCGGATGCCTGGTATCGTCCACCGCATGCGCCTGACCGCCCGCTGGTCTCCTTTATGGGTATTTTGCAGTGCGTGTTTGAACTGTTCTTTGGCCCGAAAAAACGCACCAATGGGTTTAACAGCCAGATGGCCACGGTCGCGAAGAAACAGGAAGAGGTTAAAAATGCGCTTTAACCCCATCGCACTTGCCACACTGCTGGTGTGCTCAGTGAACGGCACGGCCTTTGCGCTCTCAACGGACAGCGATGCGCTGCCGGAGCTGCCGTTGCCGGTTACGTTGCAGGGTTCAACCTCTGTGCAGACCCAGCCGCCTGCGCCGGCTAACGCCAGCAATCAGAACATCGCCAGCACCCTCAGTTTTGGTGATATGGGCGCAACCGGCGGGCTGACGCTCTCCGGTATGCAACTGCAAAACGGCGTCTCCTTTAACCTGCCCGGGGATCTGGTGATCACCGATGCGCATATCAGTCTCAATGTGCAGGTCAACCGTAGCGACGTGAACGGTGAAAACCTGCAACTGATGCTCAACGGTCAGCCGCTGGGCGCGATCCCGCTGGATCAGTTACAGCAGGATAAAGGCTTCTGGAACCTGGATGTGCCGGCGTCAATGATCGCCTCCAGCAACAACCTGAGCTTCCAGTTGAAAACCGGCGACGACATTATCAATAACGTCTGGAGCTGCCAGCGCCCGCTGCCTGCGGATTACAAAGTCACACTGCAACCGGAGTCGACCCTTAATTACCAGGGGCTCTGGCTGAATGTGCGTAAAACGCTGGGGACGTTCCCGCGTCCGTTCTTCGACGTGAAGCAAACCAAAGACCAGGCGGTCAGCATCGCGTACCCGGAAAGCCCGGATGCGGATGTGCTGATGGCGTCCGCCATTGTCGCCTCACAGTTTGGCGCACTGAGCAACGGTCGGCCAAGCCGCTTCGATGTGCAGTACAACGCGCTGCCTGCGGGCAACGGCATCCTGATTGGTAAACCCGGTCAGATGATTGGCGGTGTGACGATCCCACAAAGCAATGGCGCGGCGTTGCAGGTTATCGACAACCCGCAAAACCCGGCTTACAAACTGCTGGTGGTCAGCGGTCATAACGAAATGCAACTGCGCCAGGCTGCCTGGCGTCTGACGCAGCCTGCCCTGCCGGATAGCGACACACTGGATGTTCCGGCGCTGAAAATCGCACAACGCGACGCGTATGACGCTCCTCGCTGGATCAATACCGATCGCCCGGTACCGGTGCGCTCATTGCTCAATGATGAAGGCGCATTGGTCGCTCACGGCGTCTGGCATGGCGAAAACCGTTTGCCGTTCCGCACCGCGCCGGACCTGTTTATGTGGGATGGTTCCGCCATCCCGCTGCGCCTGAATTACAGCTTTGCGCAGAAAAACTGGATTGACGACGAGGAGTCTTTCCTGAACGTCAGCCTGAATGGCGAGTTCCTGAAACGACTGCCGGTGAGCAAAGAAGGTCTGCTGGCGCCGGTGATGTCGATGCTGGGTTTATCGCAGCGTCAGCAAAGCGCGGTGGTGAATATCGATCCGCGCGCCATTCTCGGCAGCAACCAACTGGGCTTCTGGTTTGGTCTGAAAGCGCAGAAGAACGCCCCCTGTAACGCCATGGCGGATGAGAACATCCAGAGCCGTATTGACGGGGACTCGACTCTCGATTTGAGTCGCTCCTGGCACTACGGCAAGCTGCCCAATCTGGCCTGGTTCAGCGGCGCGATGTTCCCGTTCACGCGCAACGCCGACCTGGCCCACACAACGGTATTGATGGCTGCGCATCCGACGGTGGAAGAAGCAACGATGCTGCTCAATCTGATGGCGCAGTCCGGTCGCGATACCGGCGTCACCGCCAATTTCCTGCACCTCTACACCGGCATGCCAGGGCACGATGACGCCCAGCAGCAACTGACCGAGAGCGATGTGCTGGCGATTGGCAACCTGAGCAATAACGAGCAGCTCACCCCGCTCTTACAAGGCAGCGCGTTTACGCTTAATGGCAACAATCTTGAGGTCAACACCACCAGCGCGGTGGGACGTGTGCTGTCGTTGTTGAGCGGCAATCAGCCGCTGACGGATATGGAAGCCGCGGAATACCTCAGCGACAACAACCAGTGGCGCGGTCTGTTGAGCATGCGCTCTCCGTGGAACCCGCAGCGTGTGGTGGTGGTGGCAACCGCCACGGACAACCACCAACTGGCGCAGTTATCTGAGGATATGACGAAGCCGGCATTCCAGTCTGCCGCAGGCGGGGATTTTACCGCCGTCAGCAATACGGGTGATGTCCACAGCTGGCGTGTCAGCGAACAGTTCGTCAGCGGCAATCTGCCTGGCTATCTGCGCGTGCTGTGGTTCGCGAGCGAGCATGTTATCTGGCTGGTGGTGCTTGCCTGCCTGATTGCTGCGGTATCCGGTCCGATGTTGTTTAACTCGCTTCAGCGCCATGCGCGTCAACGCCTGCAGGATAAAACGAAGAAATGAATACGCGTAAACAACTGACGCACGCTTTTTACCTGCTGTGCCTGATTGGCGCCAGCCACCCGGCTGCGGCTGCCGATAGCGCCGACGCGACGGGTAATGATGCAGCAGTAAAAAAACTGTTGGCGCAAGCCAGTTACTGGCACAGCAAAGCCCATGACGATATGGCGATGGAAGCGCTGCAAAAAGTGCTGGCCGCCGATGATAAAAATATCGACGCCATGTACCTGATGGCGCTCTATCACCTGCAACAGGGCAACGTTCAACAGTCTGAGATTTGGCGTAAAAAAATCGCCGATATCTCACCACAGGATCCGCGCCTTAACGCGCTGACCAGCGCCAATACCCTGCGCAATATTCCGCAGGACAAACTCAACGCTGCGCGCCAGTTGGCGCGTCGTGGGCAGATTAAAGAGTCGATTGCCGCATGGCGTGCACTCTTTAACGGCAACCCGCCGCCGGATGACGTGGCGCTGGAGTATTACCAGACGATGGCGGGCGACAGCGCCACCTGGTCAGAAGCGGTGGCGGCTATGCGCCAGCGTGCCAGCATTATGCCGGATGATGTGCCAACCAAAACGGCGCTGGCGATGGCGCTGACCTACCAGGAACAAACGCGCCGGGAAGGGATTAATCAGCTCAGCAGCCTGGCGGCGGATGATAAAAACGCCGATAAGGCCCTGCAACAGGCCTTGTTGTGGCTGGATGCGAAATCGTCCGATCTCCCGGCGTATACCGCATGGGCGCAGCGTCACCCGGAAGACAGCGCACCGATGGATCACTACCGTAAAAGTGTTGAAGGCGATGCTACCAAAGCGGGCTTCGATGCGCTGAACGGCGGTGATTTAGGCAATGCGAAAGATAAGTTTGCCGAAGCGCTGCAAAACCGTGCCAACAACGGGAATGCGCTGGCCGGGATGGGGTACGTGGCGCTGCGGCAGAATAACTTTGCCGATGCGGAAAAATATCTACGCCGCGCCTCGCAAGAGGACACCAATAATACAAACAGCGTGCAGTGGGCGAAAGATGCCGACAACGCCCGTTACTACGGTGCGCTGGCGCAGGCTAAAAACCTGAGTCAGAAAGGCAGCTACGATCAGGCACTGGCCAGTCTCGACAGCAGCGCCACGAACGACGCCAGTCAGCAACAAGCCGCCGATATGCTGCGTGCAGACATCCTGCGTCGTCAGGGCAAATTGCCGCAGTCGGAAGAGGTCTACCGCCGGTTACTGGAGCAACATCCACAGAATACGGATATCCGTACCGGCTTGTGGTGGGTGTTGAAACAGCAAAACAAACAGGCGGAAGCCGACGCCATGTTGCGCACCCTGCCCGCCAACCTGCGTACCCGTTATGCTTCGGTCGGCGACAACGGCGATAACGAACGTAAAGCCGCGCAGGCAGCGTTGCAGGCGGGGAACAGCTCGCGCGCCATGCAAATTCTGCAGGCGGCATCCGCTAAATACCCGCAAAACGTCTGGCTGCAACTGGATTATGCCCGGGCATTGCGTAAAGCCGGGCAGAAGCAACAGGCCAGCACATTGATGACTGGCGTGGCGCAACGTGGCGGCACCAACAAAGAAGCGCTGTACGCCGCAGCGGTGTATGCCGCGGAAGATAGCGACTGGTCACGCGCGCAGAGTCTGCTGGCTCGCCTGCCGCGCAGCAGCTATAGCGCCGACATGACCGAGCTGAGCAACCGCGTACAGATCAACCAGCAACTGGATGTTGCACGTAACTACCTGCGTCTGGGTAACACCACGGCAGCACGCAACTCCTTACAGGCGCTGAAGCGCAACCCGCCGCAAACGCCGGTTGATGTGGGTCGCCTTGCAGAGATGTTGATGCAAAGCGGTGACAACGCAGGCGCGCTGCAACTGGTGCGTGATAGTCAGGCACAAGGGCTGCACGGCTCCGTAGTGGACTACGCCGGGCAGATCCGCGTGCTGAACCAGGCCGGTCAGTTTGCCGAAGCGGAGAGCATTCTCAATGCGCCGGCGCTGCAAAATGGCGCCAGCCAGCAAGAGATCAATGCGATTCGCACCGGCAACCTGATTGCCCGCGCCGATCGCCTGCGTGAGAAAGGCCAGATTGGCAAAGCGTGGAACCTGCTGATGCCGGAATTGCAGGCCAATCCCACCAATACCGATCTGCTGTTATCCGTCGCGCGTGTTTATCAGGCCGATCACATGGATGAGAAAGCCACGGAGATCTACCAGTACGTACTGCGTAAATCCCCGCGCGATAAGCAGGCGCTGACCGGGATTGTTAACCTGGCGCTGGCGCGTGGTAATAACGACGATGCCCGCAAAGCATTCGCGTCGCTGGAACCCAGCCAGGATGCAGATTATATGCTGCTGGCCGCACGCGTGGCGGCAGCCAACGGCGAGAACCAGCGGGCCATGTCACTGCTGCGCACCGCGCAGTGGCGTCTGCAACAAGGTGGTGATGACGACAGCGATGAGCTGAGTTCAGTCATGTCGTTACCTTCACCCACTCGCCAGGCGCAACAAACCGCCATGAGCGGCATCAACACGATGATGCGCGATCTGCAAGAGAAGAGCGCCACCTGGACCAGTGCGGGCGTCTCGCTGCGCAGTCGTGATGGTGAGTCAGGCCTGAGCGCATTAGATGAGATTCAGGCGCCGCTGATCCTGTCCGGCGCGGTGGGCGACAGCACGCGCATCAACCTGAACGTCACGCCAACGGCATTGAACGCCGGCGAGATGTCGGGCGAGTCCGCGAACCGCTTTGGTTCCGGCGCGCTGGAGCACGCGGCAAAACTGGCTGAAGCTGCCGCCAGCACCAGCACGACGACCACCTCGACCAATGCCTCCAGCCAGGGTAGCCAGCAGGCTAACGGCGTGGCGGCAAACCTCAGTCTGAGCGGCGACAACTACAAGCTGGATGTCGGCAGCACGCCGACCGGCGGCGAGTTTACCCGCTTAGTCGGCGGCGTGGAGTGGACCCCGAAACTGACGCAATACAGCTCGCTGAACCTGAAAGCGGAACGCCGTGCGGTCACCGACAGCCTGCTCTCCTATGTGGGGGTGAAAGATAAAAGCACCGGTGAAAGTTGGGGGGGAATCACCCGTAACGGCGTATCCGCGCAGTTCGCGTGGGATAACGATCTGGTTGGCCTCTACACCCGCCTGGGTTTTGATACCTGGGTTGGTACTAACGTGCCGACGAACCACTCGGTCAATGTGCTGGCGGGCAGTTACCTGCGCCCGTGGCGCACCAACGACAGCGAGATGAAGGTCGGGGTCAACGTCAACTATATGAACTTTGACCGTAACCTCAGCTATTACACGCTCGGCCAGGGTGGTTATTTCAGCCCGCAGGATTTTATGGCGGTATCGTTGCCAGTATCACTGACTCGCCATATCAACGACTGGGATATGACGTTGAGCGGCTCCGTGGGTTACCAATCCTACAAACAGGATAAGAGTAACTACTTCCCGGGCCACAATACGCTGCAATCGCAGTTAAACAGTTACGCCAGTTCCGATGACGACGTGGATGCGGTTTACAAAGCCACCTCGAAAAACGGCATTGGTTACACATTGGGCGTGGATGCGCGCTACCACCTCAGCGACAACCTGGCTCTGGGTGCAAACCTGGGGTATGACACCTTCGGCAGTTACAACGAAGGTAAAGCGTTGTTTTATTTCAAATATTACGTCGATCAAAACAAATAAACCGTGGGATACATGATGTTTAGCAATCAGGACACTTATTTACAACGCAACTATCAGGCTGGCTGGCACGATCTGGTGTATCTGTTCTTCAACGAATACACCGAAGGCCGCGGCGATAAAGATCCCGACGCCCTGAGACGTATTGGTCAGATGATGGCCCAGTGGTATCCCATTGATGGCGCGGCCACCGTCAACGAACTGGAAGCGAGCATCAACCGGGTGCTGGAGCTGTTTAACTGGGGCTTCGTGAAGATGGCCCCCGCACAGCGCGAACTGATTCTGCTGCATTGCGCCTGGCCTCATGCGCCGGAATACCGTGATGAAGCGGGCTGGCGTCGCGCCAGTGCCTATGTGCTGGAAGGCGCGTATTCCCAGTGGCTGGTGTCGCAGGGCGCAGGCAATCAGGTGCCGGTGCGCTGGAAAGATAACGCCACTGAAGATGTGCTGATTTTCCGTTACGCCATTGGCGAATAATTTCGCAAGGGCATTTCCACCATATATCAACAATCAGGTGACCATAATGTTTAATGAGATCGTGGTTTCAGGAAGAACACTGGAAATCGAAACAGTTAACCATATGGAGGACAATGCCTTTGTTTCACTGGTTCTCGATACGTCCGGGCGAATTATTTATGCCAGCCAGTTTTTCTACCAGCTCACCGGTTTTAGCCATGACGAGGTGATTGGCCAGGTTTTGTTTCAGTCAGAAGATGAGACAACCGCCATCTCTCTGGCGATGGCCATTACGCTCGCGCAGCAAACCGGTGATAACTGGCAAGGTGAAATATCGCAGAAGAAAAAGAACGGCGAGAGGCTATGGCTCGACACCAGACTGATGCCGCGCCGTGATGATAACGGTGAAATATTCGCATTTATTCTGTTGGGTTTTGATATTACCCGACATATGACGATTCGTGAAAAACTGCATTTTCGCGCGCACAACGATGCATTAACCAAGACTCTGAACCGTCAGGGTTATTATATTCGCAGCCGTAAGAAAATTCGTGCGGCGAATGCGCGTGGCGCACAGATTGTCGTGGCGATCCTCGATCTCGACAATTTTAAAACCATTAACGATGAACTGGGGCATGCGGCGGGAGATGAGGTGTTACGTTGCTTTATTAGCCGGGTTAAGCAATGTATTTCCCGCACGACGTTACTCGGACGGTTAGGCGGCGATGAGTTTGCCCTGACCTATATTGATGGTGTGGATGAACCTATGGGCCGCGGGGTGCTGCAATTAATTGTTGAAGCGACTCGTCAGCCTATGTATTTACAGTACCTGCAACAAACTGTGGAATTATCGGTCAGTATTGGCGTTGCCAGTTATCCTGAACACGGACCGAACTTTTCATCAATATTAAAAGCTGCCGACACCGCCCTTTACCGGGTTAAGGCTAGCGGCGGTGATGATTTTATTAATTATCAGGTTCCAGGCATTAATGAGCCTGGTAGCATTATTAACACCGTTGTGTGTTGATATTTTAACTACTACAAACAGCAATAGTTTTTTCCCAGAGGAAATAAGTATGTTAAAGGCTGTAATCCCAGTGGCAGGCCTCGGTACGCGTATGCTCCCGGCTACCAAGGCTATTCCCAAAGAGATGTTACCGATTGTGGATAAACCGCTTATCCAGTATATCGTGCAGGAATGCTACGCTTGCGGGATCCGTGAAATCGTCCTGGTGACTCACTCGTCCAAAAATGCGATCGAAAACCACTTCGATACCTCTTTTGAACTGGAGTCACTGCTGGAATCTCGCGTGAAAAACCAGCTTCTGGAAGAAGTTCGTACAATTTGCCCGGCTGGCATGAACATCATGCATGTGCGTCAGGGTCACTCAAAAGGCCTGGGTCATGCGGTACTGTGCGCAGAACCGCTGATCGGCGACAACGACTTTGTCGTGTTGCTGCCGGATGTGCTGATCGACGATAGCCAGTGCGACCTCTCTTCAGATAACCTGGCGGCGATGATCAACCGCTTTACCACGACCGGCGCCAGCCAGTTGATGATCGAGCGCGTTAATCATGAAGACGTCTCCCGCTATGGCGTGGTGGACTGCGGTGGCGCAAACGTGGCGGAAGGCCGCTTCGGCCAGGTGCAGGGCATGGTGGAAAAACCGGCCGTCGACGAGGCTCCGTCCGATATGGCGGTGGTTGGGCGTTACGTACTTTCCAAAGAAATTTGGCCGTTGTTGCGCAAAACACCTGTCGGCGCGGGTGGCGAAATCCAACTGACCGATGCCATTGCGATGTTGCTTGAACGCTCACCTGTTGAGGCTTATGCCCTGACTGGCAAGTCTCACGACTGCGGCGACAAAATCGGTTATATGAAAGCGTTTGTGGAGTACGGTCTGCGTCATGGCGCTACCGGTCCGGCGTTCCGCCACTGGTTGCAGCATGAACTGACGTTATCGCCGGTGGCTGAAGTCGTTGACCGTATTGCAGAAGTGGTTTAACGCCTGACGGCGTTTTACCCGGTTAACTGCCATATCTTCACAACAGGAAATCTCATGTTAAGGACCACCTGGCTCATGTCGTGCTTATTGCTTTCGCTGGCCATGACCTCTTTTTCAGCCCGCAGTCAGGACGGCAACTGGGTGCTATTTAAACAGAACTACCTGAGCCAGGATGGCCGCATAGTTGACCATGAAAATGGCGATATCAGCCATTCGGAAGGTCAGGGATATGGCATGTTATTGGCGGTGATGAACGATGATCCCGCCAGTTTTGAGAAAATATGGCGCTGGACGCGTAATACATTATTACGTCCTTCACTTTGGTTATTTTCCTGGCGTTATGATCCACAGCAACAAAAAGTGACTGATGATAATAATGCCAGCGACGGCGATACACTTATTGCCTGGGCATTATTACTGGCCGGGAATAAGTGGCATGACCAGAGTTATCTGACTGCCTCTGAAAATATTCAAGAAGCGCTAATCAATTGTCTGATTATTGAACAAGATACACACACTTTACTGCTGCCAGGTTTAAGTGGATTTACTAAAGATGAAGGCTATATTATTAATCCTTCATACTTTATCTTCCCAGCCTGGGATAGTTTCTGGCAACATCAGCATAATGATATTTGGCTGAAGCTGAAAAAATCGAGCCTGGATTTACTCAATAAAGCGCGTTTTGGTAAAACGCAACTGCCCAGTGACTGGATTTTTGTCAAGAATAATGGTGAAGTCATACCTGCCGATAACTGGCCGGCACGTTTTAGTTATGACGCAATTCGCATCCCGCTGTACTTAAGCTTGAGCGAAACGCAACAACATTCGACGGATAATTTCCGTCATTTTTGGGCAAATTATGCCCGAAACGAAACGCCCGCGTGGGTGGATGTCTCCGGGGAAGGACAGGCGAATTACTCGATGTCTGGCGGCATCCTGGCGGTGCGTGATTTAACGATGGGCGATTACCAGCATATGGATAAGTCCGTGCGTCCGGGAGAGGGATATTATTTGTCCGTACTGCATATGCTGTCGTTATTTGCCGTCACATTAAAAACTGATTAACGGCGCGTCGTCGCCAGCAATACTAAGTTTTGCGCAGGCTCCGTTGGCTCGCGCGCCTTAGCGATGTTTTAGCAAAGCAGTGTCTGACGCAGGAGTGCGCGGAAAACTGGCAGGATGCCTTTGATAATTAAGCGATAACCGGCCTGGCAATACAGGAACACCGGTTCATTATGCCGTTTCCGTCTCTACAGGCTGCGGCGCGGACCGGGCGACAATGAATAATAAAAATCACACACATCTCATGTCCAAGCATGAGGGAGAGACTTGATGACAGAGTTGAAAATAATAACACGTCATTTACACAGCACGTTGTTACACACGGATCGTCAGCCAAGCGCACACTTGCGCCCCGGGGATCACAATGAACATCCGTAACCTTGAATATCTCGTCGCGCTGGCCAAGCATCGACATTTTCAACGCGCCGCGGAGGCCTGCAACGTCAGCCAGCCAACGCTAAGCGCACAGTTGCGTAAACTGGAAAATGAGCTTGGCTTGCAGCTACTGGAGCGTACGACACGCAGGATTCGCTTCACCCAGACCGGCCTGCGTCTGGTCGAACAAACCCAGGTGGTGCTGCGGGAGATCGAAGCGCTGAAAAACATGGCCAGCAGCAGTCACTATCAGAGCCTGATGCAGACGCTCGATGTGGGCATCATCCCAACGCTTGCGCCCTATATTTTTTCTCACCTGAATTCGGTATGCCACGAGAACTTCCCGGAAATTGAACTGGAAATTCACGAAGCGCAAACCAACCAGTTGCTGAACATGCTGGAGTCCGACGCCATCAAATGCGCGATCATGACCTCTAACAAAGACACCAGCAAATACGTTGAGCTACCGCTGTTCGATGAACCACTCGTGCTGGGCGTGAGCCAACAGCATCCGTGGGCGCGAATGGGTGAAATCGATATGGGGCATCTGAAAAACAGTAAGATCCTGATGATTGATGACGGCAACTGCCTGCACAGTCAGGTGCTGCGTTATTGCTATCAGTTCGAGCTGGAACCCGATCCGCGTTTTGTCGCCATGCACCTCGAAACGCTGCGTCGTGGCGTGGCGTTTAACCGTGGCGTCTCATTCTTCCCGCTGCTTTCGACCCAGCAACAGGGCGGCAATGAAAACATTCGCTATTTGCGCTGCGTGAGCCCGGGGCCAAAGCGCAAAGTGGTGCTGATTTTCCACCGCAGCGACCCGATGCGTAAGAAATATGAGATTCTGCGCAACGCCATTGCCCGCTACATGGAACGATACATTATCGATAACAACGTACTGGCGTGATCCATCAGCGCTGCTCATCAGTACAGGCAGCAGACTCTTTCTCATCTTTACGACAATCATGCGCCGGTATGGTTGTCGTTTTTTTCATTAAACCGCGCATGATATCGTCCGGCAACACCGTTCCGCGATGGTACATCTCTTCAATCAACAACCAGACCGTCACCAGCGAAATCGTATAATCGGCAATCGCAGTCGGCGCACGGAGAGCGGCCATAAACGGGAAACGCGCGCACAGCTGAACGCGGTCATCTTCAGTGACAACATCATGGTAATAAGGCAAGGAAAGCAGACGGTAAGCCTCAGCTTCATCCACAGAAGAAGCCCAGCACAAGCGAACGGCGATGGTTTTCACAAACGGTGGAACCAGCACATTACGCTCCGATAGCGGATCCAAATGCAAAGGAAGACGACTATGGTGCGACTCTGCTTTCATTTTTTCCTCAATACCTGGCGACCAGGGGGGCTGTTCCGTATCCGGAGCTATATCCATATCCATCGACCGCTTAGAAATTTTCTTTAGGGTTAATGTTTAAAATAGAGAATAAAATGAAATTGATCCATACGGAATGTCTTAAAATCATAAAAAAGTTCATATAAAGCAAAAGGTTAATTCATGTCCAGTTATTGATGCTATCGATCCTAATCTGTTATTTTCATTTATCCCATATATTAAAGCCAAGAATCGCCTTACTGTTGTTGAATAATTTTGTTAGTAACCCACCAGTAACGTGAAAATATATCACCTATGAGACGACACGTTCGCTCACTGCCTGTGCACCTGCGGTAACGACACACCAACAATTCGATATGTATTGATTTATATAGCGATCATGTGCTTTATTGTCATACAAATTGAAATGATAACGGTCCCCTTCTGATACGACAAGTCGCCAGCGCACGACCCGGCGCGTGAAACACACTTCTCCCGGTCAGTGGACATCTGAGGATCCTGCATGAAAACAGGCTATGTATTGTTATGCGCCTTGCTGGCTTTTCCGGCGCTGGCGTCCCGGCTGGTAGCGGACGATGCCGGGAACAAGGTGACCGTGCCTGACCGGGTCACACGGATTGCCGATGCCTGGTTTGCTCACCATTCGGTGCTGATGACGCTCGGCGCGGGCAGCAATATTGTTGCCACGGTCAATCATCCTGTCGACAGGCCCTGGATGTTTAAAATCAATCCGGCGCTAAACAACGCATTGCAAATCAAAGGCATCTCATTTAACAGCGAGGCGTTGCTGGCGCACCAGACGGATGTGGTTTTTGTTGCCAAAGGCAACCCGGATGTGGCTGCGTATCATCAGGCGAATCTGCCGGTGCTGGAAATGGCGTTTACCGACTATCCGTCGCTGGAACATTCGGTGAGCGCCACGGCGAACGTGCTGGGCACTGAACAGGCACAGCAGCGCGCGGTGGCGTATAACCGCTATCTGGAAGAGAGTGTCGCCGCGGTGCTGACAAAAACGGTGTCGCTCAGTGAACAGCAACGCCCGTCGGTACTGCACATCCAGTCGCTGAACCCCCTCAAAGTGGATGGTAGCAATACGCTGATTGATACCTGGATTACGCTGGCAGGGGGAAAAAATGCGGCACAGACGATCAGCGGAAATATGAAAGAGGTTTCGCCAGAACAAGTACTGGCCTGGCAACCCGACATCATCATTCTCGGTCAGGGCTGTGGCGAGATATCCCAATCCCGCTATGCGCAACTGTTCAGCGGGCTGAAGGCGGTACAAGAGAAGAAGGTGTGGGCAAACCCGGCTGGCGTCTTCCCGTGGGATCGCTACGGCACCGAAAGCGCGTTGCAGATCCAGTGGGCGGCGCATCAACTGCATCCGGCGTTATTTGCAGATACCGATATGGTGAGCATCACCCGCGACTTTTACCGTCGCTTTTTCGATTATCCCCTCAACCGCGATGAAGCCGCACGTATTCTGCACGGACAGCCGCCGGCGTGATCAACGCCGCAACTTTCATCTTTAACCGCCGCCCTCCCCGTGAGGGCGGTTGTTTTTGGCGCAAATACCGCTTTTTATCTTGTTTGTTCGCATGATCGACATGGGCTGGCCCATGCTCTGATAAACAACAAAACCTGCTTAACGCGCACAACAGGAAAAGTGAACCATGCACCCGTTTCAGCAAATATTGAATTCGACGCTCGCTCGCACGGAAGGACAGCCCCAGCCGGCAACGCCGCATACCCCGCTGGATCTGGAGTTGCACGCCCTGCCGGTCAGCGCCGCACCGGAGGATTTTCTTGCCCTTGCCAAAGCGCGCAGAACCATTTACCTGCTGGGTAAAGCGCTGCCGCTCAGTGAAGATAAGGTCGAGGAGATTATCAAAGAAGCGATTCGTCAGGCGCCGTCGGCGTTTAACTCACAAAGTTCACGGGCGCTGATTTTGATGGGTAAAGAGCACGATCGTTTTTGGGAACTGGTGCGCGGGCAGTTGCGCAACGTGATCCCGGCGGAGAGTTTCCATGCCACCTCCGATAAGCTCGACGGATTTGCCGCTGCGGCCGGATCGGTGCTGTTTTTTGAAGATCAGCAGGCGATCTCGCATTTACAGAAGCAGTACATCGCGTATGCCGATAACTTTCCTGTCTGGTCGGAGCAAAGTAGCGGAATGGCGCAGTATGCGGTGTGGCTGGCACTGGCGGAAAAAAACATTGGCGCGAACCTGCAACACTATAACCCACTGATTGACGAGGAAGTTCGCCAGACATGGGCGATCCCGGAGAGCTGGAAACTGCGCGCAGAGATGAATTTTGGCAATATCGTCGCCGCCGCCGATGAGAAAACCTTTATCGACGACGACAAACGTTTTATTGTCGCCCGCTAATAGCACGTTGCGAAAACGTCAACGCCACCTGGCGACAGTGCCAGATGGCGGCTTCACCTTCTCCGGCCCGCGGCGAACGCCTTACTCGTCGAAGTACCAGTATCCCTGGTTTACCAGCGCGGTCAGCTCTGCGGCAAATGCCGGGTTATCCAGTGCATCGCCCAGTTCCTGCTGACCAATAATGGTATAGCGGCACAGCGCATCAGCGGCGCGCGCGTCGGCGGTCTCCAGACACTCGCTGTTAATAAAGAAGCTATCGCCGATGTGCAGCACGCGCAGTCCGCTCAGGCGGGTAAGCACCTGCCCCTCTTTCAGCGCAGCCACAATCTCTTCCACGGGATAGTCATCCGGCTCCGGGGCGATATCCAGTTCATGGCGCGGCGTGGTGATAAAGCTGCCGAACCACTGTTTGAAATGCTCCGGCTGGCTGATCATCTCGATCATCATCCCGCGCACGCGTTCCAGCTCGTAATCTTCCACTCTGCCAGGGTGTTCACGACAGGTGAGATCCGGATCGCTGTAATGCTCGCCGCCAAGATCGTTTTCCAGCGCATAATCCGCAAAACTGCTGATCAGATCACGACCGTTCGGCCCACGGAAACCGATGGAGTAGTTAAACGCGGTCTCATGCGTGAAGCCGTCATGCGGGAATCCCGGCGGGATATAGAGGATATCGCCCGGTTCCAGATCTTCATCAATGATCGGCGGGAAGGGATCGACATGCAGTAATGCCGGATGCGGGCAGAACTGCTTCATCGGCAGTTTGTCGCCCACGCGCCAGCGGCGGCTGCCCATCCCCTGAATGATAAACACATCGTATTGATCGATATGCGGGCCCACGCCGCCACCCGGCACGGAATAGGAAATCATCAGATCGTCAAAACGCCACTCCGGCAACACGCGAAACGGCTTCACCAGTTCGGCAGAGGGAGCATGCCAGTGGTTAACCGCCTGCGCCAGCAATGACCAGTCGGTCTCCCCTAAATGATCAAACTGCTCAAACGGGCCGTTCCATGCCTGCCACTGACCATTGACGTGGCTGACGATGCGGCTGTCCACTTCCGGCTCCATAGCAAGGCCAGCCAGTTCGTCAGGCGTAATTGGATCGATAAAGTCCGTGAACGCGCGCTTCAGGACAACGGGTTTCTTTTGCCAGTATTTCTCAAGAAATTCCGGCCAGTTAAGGTTTAGTTGGTAAGCCATAGGTTCACACCAGTGAGAAGGGAAACGCGGAGGATTATAAAGAGAGTCGTCCCCTGCCTGCCTTGTCATTGGTCAAGAGCTCGCACGACCAGGGCCTGCGTTGTTTGCAGTGTGTCAGTGCGCCCGGACGTTTCGTCTACCGGGCGCTCAACCCGCAGTGTTATCAGTTAAGTTTGAGCGTGGTCTGCGGACCTTGCTCCACCACCGCGCCGTGCTGCGTTTTAATCTGCACGTCTTCGCCCTTCCCGTTCACGTAGCGTGCCTGAATGCCATATTGCGCAGCGATATCAATATGTTTTAGCGATACATTCTGCACGACCGACTCCGGCAAGCCGCTAAAAATCATGGCATGGTTGGCATTGGTCGCGGTGAGCCCGGTGATATCCACCCCGGAAATTTTCGGCGTCGATGGCGTAACGGCCGCGTTTTCAATCACCGAAATCAAGGTGTTGCCCTGCGCGCCCGACTGGCCGCTATAGCTGTTGGTCACCAGAATCGGCGTCGCCACGTTGGTCATGGTCAGATGGTCGGCCACCAGCGGGCCTATCGTATTCCCGCGATCGCGGGCCGATTTGATGCGAATACCGTTTTCCGTATTGAGGAACGTGACATGGCTGACCGTCACCCGCCCGATGCCGTTAGCAGTTTCGCTGCCGACAGAGATGCCGTGCCCATCGCGCATGATGGAGTCGCGAATGGCGATATCCTGCGATGGCGCTGCCGTACCGGGCACCAGACCAGACTTGATGGCAATGTTGTCATCGCCGGTGTGAATGTCCATTTTCGACACGGTAACATTGCGTGAAGAGACAATATCCAGACCGTCTGTATTCGGTGAAGTGGTCGGGTTGCTGATGCTGACCTGGTGAACAGCAATCTTGTCGCTATTGCGGATAACGATATTCCACATCGGGGAGTTGGTCAGGTGAAGCTGTTCGATCTTCCCGTTGGTGACCTGGTTAAACTCCACAAACCACGGGCGCGGAGCACCGTTTGCCAGCGGAACGCCAGGAAAGCGGTCGGTAAAGGCTTTGGTATTGCCGCTGCGCACTTGCGCACGAATCTGCAACGCCTCGGGCCACCAGCTCTTTTCGCCATCGCCATCAAGCGTTCCGCCGCCGGTGATGGCGACATTCTGCGCATGGCTGGCAAAAATAAAGGCTTCGTTGGCGCGGGCCGGCTGACCAATAAATGCCGCCACAAACTTCCCTTCCGCATTACTGGCCTTTAATGTCGCGCCCTTAGCGACCTCCAGGGTGATATTGCTTTGTAGCTGTATTGGGCCGCTTAACCAGACGCCAGGCGATAACACCACCGTACCACCACCGCGCTGGCTGCACTGTTGAATAGCCTGTTGAATAGCGTTCGTATTAAGGGTTTTTGCATCCGCTTTGCCGCCAAAGTCTTCGGGTGTGCAGCGGGAAGGCGCAGCCTGCGCCACAAACGATGAAAATGCGCCACAGCAAATCAGCGCCAGCAGTGATTTATTCATACGTCCTCTGTTCATGAGTAAATTGTCAAAAGCCACCTGGGCGAAATTTACTTTAGGGCAGGAAATGCACGAGAACTATTGTGCAAAAGCACTTATTTACCGCTGGTTTATTAAAGATTTACCTTGAGATACCCCGGCGGCAGAACAGCCGGGGGCATTGACGGGCGCTATCAGGCCCGGGTCTGAAACATCAGCGTGTCGGAGGTAAACGAGCCCTCGTCGCGGATCCGGAAGTGCTGTTTTACCTCTTCGGAAGTGTGGTTTTGCAGATAACGGATAGCGGCGCGCAATACCTCCGGTGTTTTCATGCGCTCTACCCATGAGTTGTACTCCAGCGCCAGTCTGTCCGTCGCCATTTTTTGCACCGTCATGCCGCTTTGCTGGGTCATATGCAACCACTCAGCCGGCGAGTAGTTGCGCACATGCGAAGGATCGCGCAGCACTTCGATGGTTTGCAGCCAGATGTCCAGCACTGGCTGACCGGGCGAGGCAATATCCATCAGGATAAATTTCCCATCCGGCTTCAGCACGCGTTTCACTTCGCGCAGAGCCTGCGCCACATCATGCCAGTGGTGGGCGGAGTAGCGGCTGATCACCACCTCAAAGCTGTTGTCGGCGAAGGGCAATGTCTCTGCTGCCCCCTGGGCGGTGGTGATATTGTCGAGATGGCGTTCGTGGGCGGCCTGGCGCACCACATCAAGCATCTTTTCCGACAAGTCATAGGCGGTGACCGCACGCGCAATACCTGCAGCAACAAAGCTGGCGTGGCCCGCACCACAACCCAAATCCAGTATGGCTGCACTGGCATCGTCTGCCAGCCACTGCGCCAGTCTGACTAAATCAGCGCCCTGAGCATGAACCTGACTCTGCAAATAGGCCTGCGCCTGATCGCCAAATTGCTGTTCCGTTAACTGATGATGATTAACCGCCATTCTTCTTTCCTTCTGTTAGCACGACAAAGCCTCTTTTCTGGCGACTATATGACGCTCTTTATAGTGGTACAATATGAGCACTTATACTGGTATTAATGAGTACCCCCATGGAAAATACCCTTTTTGCTGGCCCTAAAGCGCTGGGCGCTTTTTTGCGCTCGCAGCGGGAAAACACCGCCCCTGCGGATATTGGCTTGCCCTCTCTGGGGCGACGCCGCACCCGTGGATTACGCCGGGAGGAAGTGGCACAGCTCAGCGGTATCAGTACCACCTGGTATACCTGGATTGAACAGGGGCGTGACATTGTGGTGTCGCCGCAAACCTTGTCGAATATCGCCAACGTGCTGAAGATGAAACCGACCGAACGCAGCTACCTGTTCCACCTGGCCATGCAAAACGATCCGCAGGAAGAACAGGTCGTCACGGTTGAAAAAGAGGTGTTGGCGACCGTCACTCAGATGGCTTGTCCCTGTTATTTGCTGGATTTAACCTGGAATATGCTGGCATGGAATGCGCCTGCCGAAGCGCTGTTCAGCGGCTGGCTGGGCGAAGATCCGCAGCCGAATATGATGAGTTTTATGTTCCGCCACCCTCAGGCCCGCCTGCTGGTTGCCGACTGGGAGAGCCGAGCAAGCCGCATTGTGGCGGAACTGCGAGCAGATGCGATGCACTATCCGCACGATCGGGAGCTCAATAGATTCGTGCAGAGTCTCAGTCATGACAGTGAGTTATTCCGCGCCTTCTGGTCGCGCCAGCAAGTTGTGGTGCGCGAAGGGGGCGAGCGCGTGTTTCATCATCCGCAGCAGGGAGAAGTACACTATCGCCAGATGACCTGGCAACTGACCAGCAATCGCTCGATAAAAATGATTATGTTAATGGCAGGATAAGTCGTGCAGAAATAAAAAAATCAGGCCAGTAAACTGACCTGATTTTTATTATTTACGGAAATCCAGTGGCGCCTGTGAGGACTGAACCCACGCGGTGAAATTATTAAATGCAATCATTGATGATTTACAAAAAATACATTTCGCGCCAGCCGGGTTCTTTTCAGTGACATCAAAACTGGAAATCCGGTATTGCGACCCGCTACAGCACGGGCAGCGAAAATGAATACGGTTCGTAATTTCTAAATCCTTAGCGAACCACAACGACATTAGCAGCCGCCGGGCCTTTCGCACCATTTTCAATGGTGAATTCAACTTCTTGATTTTCTTCAAGAGTACGGTAGTTATCGCTCTGGATTGCAGAGAAGTGTACGAATACATCTTTGCTGCCATCTTTCGGCGTGATAAAACCGAAGCCTTTCTCAGCGTTGAACCATTTTACGATACCAGTCATTTTAGCAGACATTCTTGTTACCTTCTGATTTTGTTAGCCTTTTCGGCAGTAATGGTCTGAAGCATTATTTTATTCAGAGTGTAAAGCGAAGACCCAAAAAGAAGTAGCAAGGAGGTACTTAGAGATGAGAAAGACTTTAGTGAACTGCTGGAGATAATGGTTATCAAACCGACGGCGCATTAACGCATGGCTGAAGAAGGGATGCAAGCATTAATTTAAAAATATTTCTCGCCACCTGCAGGGGGAATGGCGCTTTGATTTTGGAAATAAAAAGCACCGACCCGCGCCGGTGCAGGTGATTACGCACGGATATCGTCGTATTCGCGTGTATTATCAAACTCATGTTTGGCGAAAGGACACAGCGGAATAATTTTGCGTTGCTCTGCGCGCATTTTTTCCACCACTTTCGCCACCAGCTGTTTGCCGACACCCTGCCCTTTCAGGCTTTCATCAACATCGGTATGTTCGATAATGCTTAAATGCTCGCCGGTGGGAACAAAAACGATTTCCGCGACCTGATTGCCTGCGGCGTCGTTCACGTAAAACTTGTTATGACCTTCCAGGATGTCCATACGTTGTCTCACTCAGTTATGGCGGTACTTCAAGGCACCGCTCGGGCAGGTATCAATGACGTTCACTACCGTTGCGACATCCACTTCATCGGGGATGATCCACGGTTTGCGTTTCAGGTTGAACAGCTTCGCACTGCCACGTACGCAATTACCGGCGTGCTGGCAAATGTGGGTATTGAAGTAAACATCAATCTTCTCGCCGGTGTATACGCGGTAACCCGCATCCAGTAGTTCCTTATCCATGACATTGCCTCAATTATTATGTGTGTTGCAAAAGTAAGCATAGCCCGGTCATCAGACTACAAGGTTGTACAACCTTTCAGCAATATCGGCGAATCTGAAACCCTTCCGCCTCGGTGGGCTCCACAAAGTAGCGCGTGATCTGTTCGAACTGCTCGTCAGTAGCAGCAAAATCATGCTCACCTGTGGCATTGCGTGCGCGCAGCCGCGCTTTGCAAACGTCATCGCTGACGTGCAAATAGTGCAACAAATGGTGGGCACCGGACTGATCAACAATCCCTTTGAGCCACTGTCGGCTGGTCAACGTATTGGCCGGAAAATCCAGCACCACGTTGACGCCCGCCTGAAGTAAAGCAATGACATGCGGCGTAATGGCCAGTTTGAGCTTTGCAGAATAGTGGACATAATCCTGAACAGTGTGCAAATCATCCTGAAACAGGAGCGATAACCAACGATCTTCGCTCAACATCACGGTACCGGGAGCAGTCATCAGTTCAGCGGCAAGGGTTGATTTGCCAGATGCAATCTTGCCGCACAGGATGTGCAACGTCGGGCGGGCAACGGAAAAGGGATCTGTCATACGGAGTCACCTCACAGGTTGTCACCAGTAAGGCTCCCGCCGTACTGGCGGGAAACAGAGATGAACGCTATCCCACCACACGATTTGCGGTGTGAATAATGCTCATTGCAAACATCAACACGGAATATCTTTTGTTCATGATTTCAACGTAACAGCAATGTCGCCAGGTTGCCAGCATGGCGTTATCTCAGCAGCGTTTAGCCCGGACCGTCGCTGCCGGCAGCCAGCAGTGGCACAATCACATCACTGAGCGGTGTGGGGATACCGTGTTTTCTGCCGTACCGCTGTACCACGCCATTACGGATATCCCATTCCAGAGGGCGGCCCGCCTGGCGGTCTGCGAGAATCGAGGTGCCCAGGTCGGCAGGCGCACGCTGAAAACCGGTCACAATCTCCTGCGGCACAGCATCCGCTAAAGTGGCCCCTTCGGCGCGGGCAACGGCAAGGCACTCCTGCAGATAAGCCATCGCCAGAGTGGTGATGTCATTGCGCGAGAACATTCCGGCGCGACGCCCTGATAACACCATTAACCCGGCAGCCGCGTTCTGCAACAGCTTGCGCCACGCAACAGAGATGAAATCGGCGGAAAGATCAACGGCACAGCGTGTGCCCTGCAATACGCTCTGCACCCGTTTCGCGGCTGGCGTATCCGGCAAGGTGAGCCGGGGCGCAGCACGCAACCAGACGGAAGCGTCCGGCTCACGCTGCGCAGGAAACCACACCACGGATGGCAGCACTTCGGCGCCCGCCACGTACGGTGCAATTTGCGCTTTTTGCTCCACACCGTTTTGCAGTGCGCATACCACAGTATTTTCATTACACAGCACTTTCAGCCACGCCGCACTTGCCGCCAGTTGCGTGGTTTTGGTCGCCACAAAAACCAGATCAAACGGTTGGTGAATATCACCCGGTTCGGTCAGTACCGGGCCCGGTACCACAATCTGTTCTTTATCGACACGCAAGATCAGCTGCGGGTGCGCCGTACGCCCGCACACCGTGGGCGTACGCCCGACTTCATGCAACGCCGCCACAATCGTGGTTCCGATTGCGCCAGGACCAATAAGGGCGACACTGGGGTTGTCTGACACCATCTCACTCTCCTGATTATCACGCGCCGCCCCGATAGCGGCAGTCATCACACACTATGATACTCACTGGCGCTGATCACAAATGTGTCAATAAAAGAAACAGTGATGATCCGGCCTTGCTGTTTTGTACAAATCGTTCGGGAAAAGCAGAAGAGTTACGTTTTTTATCCAACGATGAGGGTAATAAGCCGTACGCAGTCGCGCACGGCTTAACGGCATTACTTCAGGCTATCTTTAAAGAATGATGCCAGACGGGAAAAAGGAATCAGGTCGGTACGGTCATACAAGTCGACATGACCCGCTCCAGGCACAACGTATAACGTTTTTGGCTGTCCGGCGCGTTTATAAGCGTCTTCACTAAACTCTTTTGAATGCGCCTGGTCACCGGTAATAAACAGCATCGGACGAGGTGAAATCGTTTCAATATCATTGAACGGATAGAAGTTCATAAATTTACCGACACTGCTTAACAACGGTTTTGTCGTCAGTTCTTCTTTTTCGCCTTGTGGGGTATAACCACCACGCGTTGTACGATAGAAATCGAAAAACTCACGTTGAATGTCTGGCGTAGATGCATCCAGCTTATTCACTGTGCCAGGAATATAGGCTTTCTCGCCGCCCTGGAACTCGACAAATCGTTGTTCGACTGCCGATTTAATCAATGCTTCACGCTGGGCCTGTGTCTGAGAATGCTTCAAACCGTTGCGGAAAGCCGCGCCCATATCGTACATGCTGACCGTCGCAATCGCTTTCATACGCGGGTCAATTTTCGCAGCACTAATAACAAAACTGCCGCTACCGCAAATACCCAGCACGCCAATCTTTTCCGCATCAACATACGCCTGGGTGCTCAGGTAATCGACCGCGGCGCTAAAGTCATCTGCATAAATTTCCGGAGAAACCATGTGACCGGGTTTACCTTCACTTTCGCCCCAGAATGAGAGGTCAATCGCCAGTGTGACAAAACCCTGTTCCGCCAGTTTTTGCGCGTACAGGTTTGAACTCTGCTCTTTGACCGCCCCCATAGGATGACCGACGATAATCGCCGGGTGTTTGGCATTCCGGTTCAGCGTGTTCGGGATAAACAGATTGCCGACGACATTCATTTGATACTGGTTTTTAAATGTCACCTTTTGCTGGGTAACAGTCGTGCTTTTGTAGAAGTTGTCTGCGCCTTTTGATAAATCGGCAGCAGCGGCGGTCAATGAGCTTAACAGCAGCCCCAGCGCCAGGGTCATTTTTCTCATATCTTGCTCCTTTAGCAGTCAGAGAGGGGGGAATCCATAACAAAGCGGTACGGCACAATGCCCCTGAGCATGTGCTCACAGGCGTGATTGCTCCGATCGATACGCATCAGATCGCTACCGGTCGTGTACCCGGGCACGCATCAATACGATCCACCAGTGAATATTCACCCGGCGAAATTCAGGCAAGCCGGGGCCGTACGCTATTCGCGGGAATAGCGTCAAAAAAACGGGTTTAAAATGGAACGCGATGTTGAACCATCGCGGAGGTTATCTGTTGCTGAAAATTTTACACGACGGGTGTAAGTTGAATAGCTAATGAATACTTAATGCGCTTATAACCTGTGCTTATTAATCAAAGGTAACTGGTGCATGAAACGCAACCTGAATGATCTTCTCTATTTCGTCACCGTCGCGCGTGAAGGCAGTTTTACCCGTGCCGCGGCGCATCTGGGCGTGACGCAGCCGGCACTCAGCCAGGCCATTTCCGCTCTGGAAGAGCGCATGCAAATCCGCCTGCTGACCCGCACAACCCGCAGTGTATCGCCGACAACGGCCGGAGAACGGTTATTACAGGCCATCGGTAACCGCTTTGATGAGATAGAAGCCGAACTGGATATGCTCACGGAACTGCGCGATAAGCCCGCCGGTACGGTACGTATCACCTGTGGTCCGGATGTCTTGCGCACCACATTGTTACCCAAACTGACGCCGCTGCTGCATGCATACCCGGATATTCATATTGAGTTCGATGCTAACCACGGTTTTCGCGACATCGTGGCCGATCGTTTTGATGCAGGCGTGCGCCTGGGCGATACCATTGATAAAGATATGATCGCCGTACCGATAGGCCCGAAGTTACGTATGGCGGCGGTGGCTTCCCCGGACTATTTTTCGCGTCATCCCCGCCCACAAACGCCGCATGAACTCACGCAGCATCAGTGCATCAACCAGCGAATGGTGCGTTCCGGTGGGTTATATGTCTGGGATTTCGATCAGGATGGCGGCGATCTTAACGTTCGGGTCAGCGGGCAGCTCACCTTCAATACGTCTGAACATATTGTCGACGCTGCGCTGTCGGGATTAGGGATCGCCTTTCTGCCGGAGGAGGAATTTTCCCCACATATTGAGGAAGGCCGCCTGATACGCATACTGGAACCCTGGTGCCAACCGTTTCCCGGTTATTACCTTTATTACCCCAGCCGCAAGCAACCCTCTCCGGCGTTTTCTCTGGTCGTGGAAGCACTGCGTGTGCGCGGTAAACGTCAACCGGTAAAATCAGCCAAACGGGATGAGTAAGGCGCTTCGCAACAGGAAATGACATCAACGGGCCTGGATAGTCACAGGCCCGCGATAATGCTTAGGGGAGAATTACCTGCCAGTATTAAAGAAGGCGACAGTCTCCGTCAGACGCCGGGTTTGCTCTTCCAGCGCACTTGCCGCCGATACCGCCTGCTGCACCAGCACTGTGTTCTGCTGCGTCACCGCATCAATTTGTACAATCGCTTCGTTAACATGGCTGACCCCTTTGCTCTGTTCATCGGTGGCAACAGAGATTTCCGACATGATATCCGACACACGTTTCACCGCGACAATCATCTCGTCGATACTGTTCCCGGCAATTTTGATCTGTGATGAACCGTTATTGACCCGTTCGACGGACTCTTCCACCAGGCCTTTTATCTCCTGCGCCGCCTGAGAGCTGCGTAATGACAGACTGCGCACTTCACCGGCGACAACAGCGAACCCTCGCCCCTGCTCCCCGGCTCTTGCCGCTTCAACTGCCGCATTCAGCGCCAGGATATTGGTCTGAAACGCGATGCCGTTGACCACCTCAATAATGCTGGCAATTTTTCCGGCGCTTTCAGAAATACCGTTCATGGTGTCATTCATGCCTTGCATCACCACGCCGCCGCGCGAGGCAATATCCACCGCTTCACTCGCCAGCTGGCGCGCCTGCCCGGCGTTTTCCGCATTTTGTTTTACGGCCGCAGTGATCTCTTCCATGCTGGAGGAGGTTCTTTCCAGCGACATGGCTTGCTGTTCAGAATGCGCAGCAATTTCCTGGTTTCCGGCGACAATGTCATGAGTGCTGGTGTTGATGATCTCCGCACCCTCGCGGATATCTTCAATTACCGCGGTCAGTTGTTCACGCATCACGCCCATTTCGTGGATCAGGCTTGAACTGTCGCCCGCTTTTTTATTCACCGGCAGTGAGAGATCCCCGGCGGCGATTCGTGCGGCAACATCAACGGCATAGCGCGGTTCGCCCCCCAGAGTGCGCAGTGTTCCCCGGTTAATCAGGTAGACGAGGATCGAGAGCAGAAGACTGATTGCCACAAACTCAATCAGGTTCTGGTAGAGCGCCACCAGAAACGCCTCATCGATATCATCAACATACAGCCCGGTGGTAATTATCCAGCCCCAGGGTGCCCACGGAATGTTGTAAGCAATTTTCGGTTGCGCTTTCGTCTCACCCGGGCGGGGAAAAACGTAAGCGGTATAGCCAGCATGGTTACCCTGCGTTACCGACACCATATCCCGGAAAATATAGACGCCGTTGGCATCTGCAATATCCGGCCCTTTGCCAATCAGCTTGGCGTTGATTGGGTGCATAATGACCTGCGCCTGATTATTCACGATCGTGAAATAGCCGGTTTCACCATAGCGCAGGTCCTTAATTAACTGGGTCGCGCGCTGTTGCGCTTCCGCTTGTGAAATCAATCCTTTATCGGCCATGTCAGCCTGCGTTTTCACGATGCTGAGGGCCAGTTGCGAAACATGCAGTAACTCGTTCTTCCGCAGTGTCAGTTGGTCTTCTTTGACCGTCAGGGAACCGTAGAGCAGCGTTCCGGCCAGGCACAGTAGCGCCACGATGAGCGGGAGCCAAAGTTTTTGCGCAAGAGATAGTTTCATGGCGGGAGTACCTATTGTTGTTTTATATGGCGGGTACAGCATCGGCCGTAGGGTTTCGGACCGCGCCTTATCTCTTTATCGGAAAGAGATAACAGCGGGTTAATCGATAGAAGTAATATATATATTTTTCTTAACCGCTTTTGGGTTATTAAAAATTTAACCAATTAATAACTAACGCGTTATTTTTCGGCGGATTAATTAACCTGTTGAATATCTTTGTATAAATTCGAGCGCGATCACAATAATGCGCAGAGGGTTGCGAGGAGCGAAAGGCGACGAGCTCAGGCCTGGAAAATACACAGAAATACGCCATTCCGGGTGCAGGATCATCGATAAATCAGGGGGCGGTTGCCCCCCGTAATCGTTATTTCAGGCGCTTACCTGAACCATCAACAACCTGCTCGCCATCTTCCTTGGCGAAAGCGCCTTGTTGCGCATCAGGAAGGATATCCAGCACCACTTCAGACGGGCGACACAGGCGTGTTCCCAGTGGCGTCACGACGATCGGGCGGTTAATCAGAATCGGATGCTGCAACATAAAGTCGATTAACTGATCGTCCGTGAATTTGTCTTCTGCCAGATTCAGTTCTTCGTAAGGCTCAACGTTTTTACGCAGCAGTGCCCGTACTGAGATCCCCATATCGGCAATGAGTTTGACCAGTTCATCGCGCGAAGGTGGATTCTCCAGATAATGAATAACCGTCGGTTCAGTGCCGCTGTTGCGGATCATCTCCAGCGCGTTACGCGACGTACCGCAGGCCGGGTTGTGGTAAATGGTGATGTTGCTCATATCAGTTTCTCACTACAAAGTGAAAGAGAGACGTAGCGCCAGCGCGGCCAGCGTTACAAACAGCACAGGCAACGTCATGATAATTCCGGTACGGAAATAGTATCCCCAGGTGATCGTCATCGTCTTCTGTGACAGTACGTGCAGCCAGAGCAGCGTGGCCAGGCTACCAATCGGTGTAATCTTGGGTCCCAGGTCACAGCCAATGACGTTGGCATAAATCATCGCGTCTTTGATCACGCCTGATGCCGTGCTGCCATCAACAGACAGCGCACCCACCAGCACGGTTGGCATATTGTTCATGATGGAAGAGAGAAATGCGGTCAGGAATCCTGTCCCCAGCGTTGCAGCCCAGAGACCTTTCTCCGCCAATAGGTTCAGCACGCTGGAGAGATATTCCGTTAACCCGGCATTGCGCAAGCCATAAACCACCAAATACATCCCGAGCGAGAAAATCACAATCTGCCAGGGTGCGCCCCGTAATACCTTGCCCGTGTTGATGGCATGACCACGCTTAGCAACCGCAAACAAAATCACAGCCCCCACCGCCGCAATCACGCTCACCGGAATACCGAGCGGCTCCAGCACAAAAAAGCCAATCAGCAGAAGGAGTAAGACTATCCAGCCGGTTCTGAACGTGGCCGGATCTTTAATGGCTTTTGCCGGTGCTTTCAGAAGGCTCAGATCGTAATCCGGCGGGATATCGTTGCGAAAGAACAGGTGCAACATTACCAGCGTGGCAACAATGGCTGCGATATCAACCGGCACCATCACCGACGCATATTCAGTGAACCCCAGGCCAAAGAAGTCGGCCGAAACGATATTCACCAGGTTCGACACAATCAGCGGCAGGCTGGCCGTATCGGCAATAAACCCGGCGGCCATAACGAATGCCAGCGTCGTGCGTTTGCTGAACCCCAATGCCAGCAGCATGGCAATAACGATCGGTGTCAGAATTAATGCTGCGCCATCGTTAGCAAACAGGGCCGCCACCGCTGCGCCGAGCAGGACGATGTACGTAAACAACAGGCGACCACGCCCCTTCCCCCAACGGGAAACGTGCAGTGCGGCCCATTCAAAAAAGCCGGATTCATCGAGCAGCAAACTGATAATAATGACCGCAATAAACGTGGCGGTCGCATTCCAGACGATATTCCACACCACGGGAATATCGGCCACGTGCACCACACCGCAAAGCAGCGCCAGTATCGCTCCCAGCGTCGCGCTCCAGCCGATCCCTAACCCCTTCGGCTGCCAGATAACCAGAACAATGGTCAGGACAAAAATAGCGCCTGCCAGCAACATACATCCTCCAGACAAAGCGACTCCGCCGCCCTGTATCTCCAAAAAATTAACCCACTAATTCCCTGAGTTTGTCGATGCCAGCAGGCTCAGACGCCAGTGCTGCAGCACATCGCAGGCTCAAACACCGTTAACGTTTTCATCTTCACAATTCACATTCGAAAAATCATATATGTTAAGGCAAATTTTAGATGCAAGCAGCCTTGCCGCTACCCGAGCAGTTTGCCGATGCCAGCTTGCGGGCGATGGCCTGTACGTCGTCCTGTTGGCTTAACCAGGCGTGCTCAATAACCTGAGCGGCCCACGAAGGAATATGCGGAGATAAGCGGTAATGCACCCATTTTCCCTGCTTGCGATCCAGCAATAACCCGCTTTCCCGGAGCATGGCCAGATGACGGGATATCTTGGGTTGCGATTGATCCAGTGCGGTACAGAGATCGCACACGCACAACTCGCCCATCTCTCTGAGCAGCAGAACGATCCCCTGGCGGGTTTCATCGGAGAGATTTTTGAAAAGTTGCAGAGAAGTAAGTGACATCATGCCTCCTGATCACAGGGAGACAGAATACGCTGCAAATGAATAAAAGCAATCAACACATTCGAAAAAGCATATGTGTTTAGGGAGAGAAATGTTGAATCGCCACGGACAATCCATAGACTGCCGAGCCGTTGATAGACTGCCCCCACACAGCTAAACGTGGTGCTGTGTGAGTTGAGGTGTTTCTTGCCTCGCTTGACCGTGCAGACATTCAGATTACGGAGATCAGACGGTCACAAGTAGCGATGTTTATCAATCAGCAGGACAAGAAAGCCCCTCAAACTGTGCAGAACTGGCTAACGTGCCTGGGAAGTCTTTACGAGTATGGTCAGGACGTGCAGGACGATTTAACAGAGGAGTTTTCTTTAGAATGGTGATCAACATGAAACGCTTATTTGTGCTGACGCTGGCGCTAATCAGCCTACATGCACATGCCGGAAAGATAACCCTGATCCTTAGTGACGAACAGGAGACAGACAACGCCAACTTTACGGAGATAGTGACGATCAGACCGTCCGAACCGTGCAAATACACCCGAACATTTGAGGAGGAGTAATTTCCGCTTTCTGATTGTGACGAAACGCAGTTTCACTTAGGCCTAATACTTGTTGTGTATGTGGTTATTGTTTGTAAAATGACCGCCGTGATTATTTCAATAACAAGTAAAGGGACTTATGAAACAGTACACCAATGAACTTACCGCCGAAATGCTGGCAGCCTTTGACCAGTCACCATTCACAACCGAACAGCTCGCGGAAATGAACGAAGAAGCCCGTAGCCTGATCGCTGAAAGAAACGCCTACAACCTCGCTCATCCAGTTACAGCCGCTTATCTGGTTGCTACAGAAGGCGGTTTGACACGCGACGGGGGGACGGTTTTCAGTGAATACAACGGGCAGCAGATCGAAATTGAGGACGGTAAACGGCTAAATGTCTCTCTTGTGGGTGATGAAGTTCGTTATCCAGATGGAACCACCGCGAAAATCAGCACTGGAGTAGGTAATACCTGTGGGGACTCAGCAGCTCTTGTCAGTAGCTCACTCGACAACGGCGACGAAATTATCAGTAGCCCACAGGGAAATGTACGAAGAGTGGTCCGGGCCGGGGAAACGTTACCTGCTAACTTTCTGAAATAAGGCGGTTACTATGGCATCGGTAAACAGAGGCTGCACTGTTCACGGTAAGAATGTTGGTCTGCACGGAGATAAAACCTCTACAGGCGCACAATGCATTGCCGCCCGCCCAGGTATGTCTGTTATGGGTAAGTTGAAACTCTACATTGGCGATAAGACCACCCCCTGCCCAAAATGCGGAAAAGAGGGGGTGATTATTACTGGCGATCACCGTCACTCAAATGGAGCTGCTGTTGCGGTGGATGGTGCAGAGATCCTTTGTGGGTGTCCGAGCGGATCAAACTTCCTCATTGCACCAGGTACTGTCGAGGTAAATACGCCTTCGTGGGCTACAGCGCCTGTAGAGCCAGTGCAGCACGCCCAAGTAGCGAAGAAGCAAAACAGCTTTGCTGACACCTGCAAGCCGGAAGATAATCCGCTACTGAACGGCGTTTACATCTGGACTGAAACCACAGACGCAGGGCATGCTTTCGTATCCGTACATCAGGATAATTCGATTTACCTCTATACCTATGGTCGCTACGGCAGAACAGGCCCAGGGAATTTAACTGGTGATGGGATTTTAAACTTTCTGCAAGGTGAAGATGCGAGGGTTTACTATAGAGTAGAACTGTACCGGATGGGCGCAAGGGCGTTTCGAATAGATGACGCTGACCCGGCAAAAACGAGACAGTTCTTTGAACATCTTTGGAACAAGGGTGAACCAGCGATTCGCACATCGGAGATGAAAGAAACGACCCAACGAAGAGGCCGCACAATCGATGAGTATGACGTAACAGGAAATAACTGTACCACTCACTCTGTTGAAGGGATCAAATTTGCTGGTTCAACGGTATTCGAGCACAACTACACATCCCTCACGACGCAGATTCCTATCGAATCCGAGGAAGATTTCACAATCCCCGTCTCATTGCAGCGTTATCTTGAGTCAAAAAGCTCTGACTTCTCATCAATGACAGTCGTTGAAATGACGGACGAGTTTAAAAAGATGTATCCCAACAAGGACAATCTACCGCGCTACCAAGAGTCGCCAAAAGGGAAAGTTCAACACATTGCAGCCGAAGCCGCCGCTACTGGCGATTCATTATCACAGTATTCCAGCGGCACTTTTGGTGGCGTATTAGGTGGATCTTATGGCGTTGACGAGTAGAACTAAAACCATTCTCCGATGGGGAGGGATTTTCATTGTTAGCTTGGGTTACTTCCTCGGACTGTTTGTTGCCTCGCAAGCATTCGCGGTTTTCTCTGAAAATCAGACTCTTGTCTCAGACCCTGTTCCATTAAAGGAGTACTACCAAGCTGTTGATTCACTTGCTCAAGCTACAAACGGTGTTTTTGATGCAGCAATTTATGGTTTCGTGATCGGTGTACCTCTGATCCTACTTATCTTCAAAAAGGTGAGATGACCGCCAAAGGCTGGAAGTCTCCAGCCTTTCCTTCCCTCCTGATTTTAGACAATAGTCGTTCAATGGTAGAACGATCACGACAACTTATGTTAAGTAGGTTGTTGATAGAAAAACGAGTTTTATCGAAGTTTTGCCACAAGGGGAGAGATCTGGAGCGGGCGAAGGGAATCGAACCCTCGTATAGAGCTTGGGAAGCTCTCGTTCTACCATTGAACTACGCCCGCGGTGAGGTGCGAGTGGCATTATAACCCGTTACGGCGACAGAGCAAGGCGAGTTTACTGATAACCGCTGGAGTTTTAAGCAGTTAATCTTCACGGCTTAAACACCTCCCCATTTTGGCAACCAGAACATCGACACCGCTGAAGCCTGGTTCGCGAAGGCATCCTCTCTGCGCCGCACCGTCGCCCGTTATTCTTTGCGTTTCCCAGGCTAAATTGACAGGAATTAGGACAACAGCACCTCCCGCTTCGCTTTGCGAGGAATAGCATATCCTGCGTAGTCACCACGTATTGGTTGGGGAAAAGGATGAACGTTAAGGCAATATTTGTAGGCTTGGTTTTGCTGTCAGGTTCCGTCAATAGTGCACTGGCGGACAGTTGCCTGGAAAACATTTTTGGCGGGCAGGATTGCCGCTACGACAATGGTACCACCTCAAGCAGTCGGGCCAATATCTTCGGCGGGCAGGATGTCCAATACAGCGACGGCAGAACGTCAACCAGCCGCGCCAATATCTTTGGCGGTCAGGATGTGAAAAACAGCGATGGCAGCAGTTCAACCAGCCGCGCGAACATTTTTGACGGCCAGGACACGCAATACAGTAATGGTGAGAGCTCAACCAGCCGCGCCAATATTTTTGGCGGCCAGGACACGCACTACAGCAACGGTAAATCATCGACCAGCCAGGAAAATATCTTTAACGGCCAGGATACGCAAAATTATTAATTCGCGGCGTAATAACGCGCTAACAGGCCAGTCAGCGCCTGTTAGCGTGCTTTATTAGCATTTCGGTGGGCTACCCTGCGGAGGTAAATAACGCAGCGGATCGATAGCCGTCGCGCGATAACGCAACTGGAAGTGCAGCTTGACCGAATCCGTGTCGCTGCTGCCCATGGTGGCAATCTTCTGCCCCGCTTTCACACTTTGCCCGTTATTCACCAGTAACGTGTCGTTATGGGCATAAGCCGTGATGTAATCTTCACTGTGCTTAATCATGATTAAATTGCCGTAACCACGCAGTTGGTTGCCGACATACACCACTTTCCCGGCCCCGGCGGCATAAATCGGTTGCCCGCGCGAACCGGCAATATCGATCCCTTTATTACCGCCTTCCGAAGTGGAATAGGTCATGACCACTTTCCCGGTCGTCGGCCAGCGCCAGCAACGGTCACCTACAGGCGGCCAGGAAGATTGCGGCACCGCAGAAGAGGGCACGACTTTCGCCGTTTTGCCGCTGCCTTTACCCGAGGAAGAGGCCGTTTTCGAGGTGCCTTTCACTTTTAACTGCTGCCCCACTTCAATGGTATAGGGCGGTGAAAGGCCGTTCATGCCAGCCAGATCTTTAATACTGGTGCCGGTTATCCGGGAAATACGGTACAGGGTATCGCCCCGCTTCACCGTATAAACGCCGCCGGAATAACTGCCAACAGAAGATTTGTTCCCGGCGCAGCCAGCCATCAGCAATATAATTGCCAGGCACATCACCCTGCGCAACGGGTTTATCATCAGGCGTCCTGCACGCAAAACAGTTCCTCGAATAAAATAAAAGGCGACCTATGATAAGCAGCCACCGATGTGATGCCAACCCTTTCACGCCGGATGACGCGGAATCGGGTATCCCTGGGCAATGATTTCCATAATTTCCGGCAGATAGGGCATGGCGGGCATCTTCACCAGCGCCGGATAAAAGACCTGCGGCGAAGGAAAAACATCCACCACGTGGCATTGCGACAGCTTGCTGGCGTCGACTTCTGAAGAAGGCAACAGCGTCGCCGCCGCAAGTCCGGACTCCAGCCACTCAAGAATCACGCCTGGCTGGGTAATATGCATAATCACCTTCGGATTGCCGCCCGCTTTACGAAATAAATCGATTAGCATTTCATAGGTTCCGGCATCTTTCGCCCGGTGTAACAGCACCAGTGGAAACGCCGCCAACGCCTGATAATCAAACGGGCTGACGGGGGCTTGTGGCAAACACTGCTTACTGATCACCGCCACTAACCGTACGGGATCGAACGAGACATAATCAAAACCTTCGCTGCGATAGGGTCGCTGAATCATCGCCAGATCGATAGTGCCTTCATTCAACATGGTTTCTAAATGGCTGGAATCGGTTACCGAGATATTAATTTCCGCGTCGGGATGGCGTTTATAAAGCTCCAGCAACAACGGCTTAAAATAGGATTGAAAAAGATGCGTTAAGCCAAGTCTTAACTGGAATTTCTCTTTATTGGCAATCGCCACCGTTTCGCGTGCAGTATCTTCCACCTGGCGTAATATTTCACAGGCTTTACGATAAAGAAAATAACCGGCATCAGTAGGTTCAATACGATTTCCCTGACGGGTAAACAACGAAACTTGCAGCTCTTCTTCCAGCTCCTGGATCCGTTTACTGAGCGGAGGCTGCGCCATATTCAGCACTTTCGCCGCCTGGCTTACTGAGCCCTGTTCCACCACACGACAAAAATAACGCAATCTTTTCAAATCCATACGACATCTCTCCGCCATACCCGAATGCTCAGTATCCCACTTAGCGTGGCAAAGGAAAAGTCCGCGATTTTAATCAATTCACCAACGTTAAATTAACAATTATATAAAGAGTACTTTTTTGATCTGGTCTGAATCAGGAAAACGGTATTTGTTTAATCGGCAACATAAAAATAAGGTGAGCACAGCAAGTAAATTCCTATCAAAAAATGGAACAGACCATGTCAACCAGAAAAAATAATAATGCCAGCGGCGTTTCCGATTTACGCTCTGCTCTTGAATTATTAAAAACACTTCCCGGCGAATATGTCGAAACCGACACCGAAGTTGACCCGCACGCAGAACTCTCCGGCGTTTACCGCTACGTAGGCGCGGGCGGTACCTGCCAGCGTCCGACACGTAAGAACGGCCCGGTGATGGTGTTTAACAAAGTGAAAGGTTTTCAGGACATCAGTGTGGCGATTGGCCTGAATGGTTCACGTAAACGCGTCAGCCATTTCCTTAACTGCGAGCCGGAAAAACTCGGCCATCTGCTGAAAGATTCCGTACAGAACCCGATCCCACCGGTTCTCAGCAAAGACCACGCTGTTTGCCAGCAAGTGGTGCACCTTGCCAGCGACGCGAATTTCGATCTGCGCAAGTTGCTGCCAGCACCGACCAACACCGAAGAAGATGCCGGTCCGTACATCACCATGGGTCTGTGCTACGCCTCCGATCCGGAAACCCATGAATCCGATATCACCATTCACCGCCTGTGCGTTCAGAGCCGCGATGAATTGTCGATGTGGCTCACTCCGGGCCGTCATATTGATGCATTCCGCATGAAAGCCGAAGCGGCAGGTAAACCGCTGCCGATCTCCATCAGCATTGGCGTCGATCCGGCAATCGAAATTGCCGCCTGCTTTGAACCGCCAACCACACCGCTGGGCTATGACGAGCTGAGCGTTGCCGGGGCGCTGCGCGGTCACGCAGTCGAAATGGTGCAATGTAAAACCATCAACGAACGCGCGATTGCGCATGCGGAGATCGTTATCGAAGGCGAGTTGCTGCCTAACGTGCGTCTGCGTGAAGATCAGAACACCGATACCGGTAAAGCGATGCCGGAATTCCCGGGTTATACCGGCGAAGCGAAAGAAGCACTGCCGGTCATCAAGGTGAAAGCGGTAACCCATCGCTACAACCCTATCTGGCGCACGACCGTGGGTCCGGGTGAAGAACATGTCAACATGGCGGGTATCCCGACCGAAGCCAGCATCCTGGATATGGTTGGCCGTGCAATGCCGGGCAAACTGCTTAACGTGTTTGCGCACTCAGCAGGCGGCGGCAAGCTGCTGGCGGTGATGCAATTCAAAAAATTCTCCCCTGCGGATGAAGGCCGCCAGCGTCAGGCCGCGCTGCTGGCATTCTCTGCGTTCCCGGAGCTGAAACACGTGATTCTGGTCGACGAAGACGTGGATATTTTCGACAGCGACGATGTGCTGTGGGCCATGCAGACGCGCTATCAGGGCGATGTGGATACCGTGACGATCCCAGGCGTGCGTTGCCATCCGCTTGATCCGTCTCAGATCCCGGCTTACAGCCCAAGCATTCTGCAGCAGGGGATGTCCTGCAAAACCATTTTTGACTGCACAGTGCCGTTCCATCTGAAAAGCCACTTTGAACGTTCGAAGTTCAAAGAGGTGGATGTGAAACGTTTCCTGCCGGATTTCGAGTAAGGGGAAAGGTGTGACCACAACGCAACGCATCATTGTCGGTATTAGCGGCGCTTCCGGTTTTCAGTATGGCGTGAAAGCACTTGAGCTTTTACGCGCGCAGGATCTCGAAGTCCATTTAGTTATCTCGAAAGGGGCGGAAAAAACCTGCGAGTTGGAGACGGATTACCGGCTTGACGACGTGAGGGCGATGGCGGATGTGGTCCACCCTATCGGCAATCTCGGCGCAGCTATCTCCAGCGGATCGTTTAAGACCATGGGCATGCTTGTCGCGCCCTGTTCCATGCGTTCGCTGGGTTCCATTGCAAACTGCCTGACGGATAACTTGCTAACCCGCGCCGCCGATGTGGTGCTGAAAGAGCGCCGTCGTTTGGTGCTGCTGGCACGCGAAACACCGCTGAATCTCGGGCACATTCGCAATATGCAGGCTGTTACGGAAATGGGCGGGATTATTTTCCCGCCGGTTCCGGCGCTGTATCAGCGCCCGCAAACCACAGATGAGATCATTACCCACAGCGTCAGTCGCGCACTGGATCTGTTTGGTATTGATGTAAAAAACCTCCCGCGCTGGGGCGAGGGACACCTTACCCATAACGCGTAATCTTTCAGGAAACATTATGTTAATCGGTCCTTATGTGAACGGCGCCGCAGTGATTGTCGGCGGTCTGCTGGGTTCACTGGTTGGCACCCGCATCCCCGATCGGGTCAAAGTGGCGTTGCCGCTGACGTTTGGTTTGTGCTCGGTTGGGCTTGGCATCAACCTGGTGATTAAAGTGAAATTTATGCCGGCAGTAGTGCTGGCAATGGTGCTGGGGGCGGTGATTGGCGAAGCCTTCTTCTTTGAAAAACAGATTGGCAGAGCGGCAGGCACTACCCGTGGCTTGATCAACCGGATTTTCCCGCCAGTACAGGGGTTAACCCACGATGAATTTACGGAAAAATTCGTCGCGATCCTGGTGCTTTTCTGTGCCAGCGGAACGGGGATTTTCGGCGCCATGCATGAAGGGATGACCGGCGATCCGTCCATTTTGTATATCAAAACGGTGCTGGATCTGTTCACCGCCGCCATTTTCGCCACCATGCTGGGCTTTTCGGTGATGACCATCGGTCTGCCGCTGATTGCCGTACAGGTCGCGCTGGCAACGCTGGCGGTCTACATCGTGCATATGATAACGCCAGATATGATGGGCGATTTCTCCTGTGCTGGCGGCCTGATTATGGTGGCAACCGGACTGCGCATTTGTAATATCAAACCCTTCCCGGTGGCGAATATGCTTCCCGGTCTGGTACTGGTGATGCCCTTTTCCGCTCTCTGGGCAAAACTGTTTGCCTGATAGTCAGGTATAATAGTGTTCGCACGGTGGCGCTGCGCTTACCGGACCCGTGGGATCGCCCTCCCGCAGTCCGCAGTAAGCGCAGCGCCATCCGGCGTTCTCAGTACTGGAGTCGTTATGGGTCTACAAGAACACGTCATTTTGGTTAATCACCAGGGAGAGGTGACTGGCACTCAGGAGAAATACGCCGCACATACTTCCCACACCCCATTACATCTGGCTTTTTCATGCTGGGTTTTCAATCGGCAGGGCCAGCTTCTGATCACCCGTCGCTCACTGAGCAAAAAAGCCTGGCCCGGTGTCTGGACCAACTCAGTGTGTGGTCATCCGCAACTGGGTGAATCCGATGAACAGGCGATTCTTCGCCGCTGCCATTTCGAAATTGGTGCCAGCGTCGATAGCATTACCGCCATCCATCCCGGTTTTCGTTACCGTGAAACCGATCCATCCGGTATCGTCGAAAACGAAGTATGCCCGGTTTATGCCGCGCGGATTGACGGTGACGTCGTCGCCAACCCCGATGAAGTCATGGCGTATCAATGGGTCGATCTCGATGCCATATTACAGGGGCTGGACGCAACGCCATGGGCCTTCAGTCCGTGGATGGTAAGCGAAGCGTCGCCCGGTGAAGGACGGGATAATCTCCGCCGGTTTACCGCCAGATTGCAGCAATAAAAAAGCCCCGACGCGATCAACGCCGGGGCTTTTTTTATCGCTAAGCGATTATTTTACCGGACGCATTGCCGGGAACAGGATCACGTCACGAATGGTGTGGCTGTTGGTGAACAGCATAACCATGCGGTCGATACCAATCCCCAGACCTGCCGTCGGCGGCAAACCATGTTCCAGCGCCGTCACGTAATCTTCGTCATAGAACATCGCTTCGTCGTCGCCAGCATCTTTCGCTGCAACCTGGTCAGCAAAGCGCTGCGCCTGATCTTCCGCGTCATTCAGCTCGCTAAAGCCGTTACCAATTTCACGACCACCAATGAAGAATTCAAAACGGTCGGTGATTTCCGGGTTCACGTCGTTACGGCGCGCCAGCGGGGAAACTTCCGCCGGGTACTCGGTAATGAAGGTCGGCTGAATCAGGTGCGCTTCGGCCACTTCCTCGAAGATCTCGGTCACGATACGGCCCAGACCCCAGCTCTTCTCAACCTTGATACCGATGCTATCAGCAATGGCTTTCGCGCTGTCGAAGTTATCCAGATCCGCCATATTGGTTTCCGGACGGTACTTTTTGATCGCTTCGCGCATGGTCAGTTTTTCGAACGGCTTGCCAAAATCGAAAACTTCGTCGCCGTACGGCACTTCGGTCTTACCAAGGATGTTCTGCGCCAGGGTGCGGAACAGCGACTCGGTCAGCTCGATCAGATCTTTATAATCCGCATACGCCATGTAGAGTTCCATCATGGTGAACTCAGGGTTATGGCGCACGGAGATGCCTTCGTTACGGAAGTTACGGTTGATTTCGAACACGCGCTCAAAACCGCCCACCACCAGACGCTTGAGGTAGAGCTCCGGCGCGATGCGCAGGTACATATCCAGATCCAGCGCGTTATGATGCGTGATAAACGGACGCGCAGACGCACCGCCAGGGATCACCTGCATCATTGGGGTTTCCACTTCCATAAAGTCGCGGCCAACCATGAACTGACGAATACCGGCCAGGATCTGTGAACGAACCTTGAAGGTGTTACGGGATTCGTCGTTCGCAATCAGATCGAGGTAACGCTGACGGTAACGCGCTTCCTGATCCTGCAAACCGTGGAATTTATCCGGCAGCGGACGCAGCGCTTTGGTCAGCAGACGCAGCTCGGTGCAGTGAATAGAGAGTTCGCCAGTCTTGGTTTTGAACAGCTTGCCGCGTGCGCCGAGGATGTCGCCGAGGTCCCATTTCTTGAACTGTTCGTTATAAACGCCTTCCGCCAGATCGTCGCGCGCAACGTACAGTTGGATGCGGCCGCCAACGTCCTGCAACGTCACGAAAGAGGCTTTACCCATAATGCGACGGGTCATCATACGACCGGCAACCGCCACTTCAATGCCGAGTTCTTCCAGCTCTTCGTTCTCTTTGGCATCGAATTCAGCGTGCAGCTTGTCAGAGGTCTGGTCGCGACGGAAATCATTCGGGAACGGCACGCCCTGCTCACGCAGTTGCGCCAGCTTCTCACGGCGATTTTTCAGTTCATTATTAAGTTCAACTGCCGCGTCAGCGCCCTGTGCTTGTTGTTCAGACATGTTGGTTCCTCATAACCCTGCTTTCAAACTTGCTTCAATAAATTGATCCAGGCTGCCGTCCAGCACCGCCTGCGTATTGCGGGTTTCAACCCCGGTGCGCAGATCTTTGATGCGGGAATCATCCAGGACATAAGAACGAATCTGGCTACCCCAGCCAATGTCGGACTTGGTGTCTTCCATCGCCTGCTTCTCAGCATTTTTCTTCTGCATCTCCAGCTCATAAAGCTTCGCTTTCATCTGCTTCATGGCCTGGTCTTTGTTCTTATGCTGGGAACGGTCGTTCTGGCACTGCGTTACCAGCCCGGTCGGAATATGGGTAATACGTACGGCTGATTCGGTACGGTTAACGTGCTGACCGCCCGCACCGGATGCGCGGTACACGTCGATACGCAGGTCCGCCGGGTTGATTTCGATATCGATATCGTCTTCCACTTCCGGGTAGACAAACGCAGAGCTGAACGAGGTATGACGGCGACCGCCGGAGTCAAACGGACTTTTACGCACCAGACGATGAACGCCGGTTTCCGTACGCAGCCAACCGTAGGCGTAATCGCCCATGATCTTAATGGTGACAGATTTAATACCGGCAACTTCACCTTCGGACTCTTCAATCACTTCCGTTTTGAAGCCTCGCGCTTCGGCCCAGCGCAGATACATGCGCAGCAGCATGCTTGCCCAGTCCTGCGCTTCGGTGCCGCCGGAACCCGCCTGAATATCAAGGTAGCAGTCGGCGCTGTCATACTCGCCGGAGAACATGCGGCGGAACTCCAGTTGCGCCAGTTTCTCTTCCAGCCCATCCAGTTCAGCGACAGCTTCGTTGAAGGTCTCTTCATCGTCAGCTTCAACAGCGAGATCCAGCAAGCCGGTAACATCTTCCAGCCCCTGACTCATCTGATCGAGCGTATCAACAATGGCTTCGAGTGAAGAACGCTCTTTGCCCAGCGCCTGTGCGCGCTCAGGCTCATTCCATACGTCCGGCTGTTCCAGCTCGGCGTTTACTTCTTCCAGACGCTCTTTCTTGGCGTCATAGTCAAAGATACCCCCTAAGAACGTCGGAGCGCTCCGTGAGGTCCTGAATACGATTTTTTACCGGGTTAATTTCAAACATGGTCTGATTTCTTTTAATGGACTTGTCAAAATGCGGTGATAAGGGCGGGAGTTTACCGGATCCACGCCCTTTTTTGTAGCGAATACTGGCGCTAAATTGGCCAGAGGTTTTCGATAATCAACTGTACGCTACGGTTGCCGCGAAACTCGTTAACATCAAGTTTATAAGCAATATTCACCTGCCGCACGCCATTGTCCGGCCAGCAGGTGGTATCCACGTTAAACGCGATACCGTCCAGTAACGGGCCGCCGCCAACGGGTTCCAGCATCACCTTCAGATGGCGTTCCCCCACCAGCCGCTGCTGCAACAGGCGAAATTCACCGTCGAACAGCGGTTCCGGGAACATCTGCCCCCACGGACCGGCTTCACGCAGCATCTCGGCGATTTCCAGCGTCATCTCTTGCGCCGCCAACGGCCCATCAGAAACAATTTCGCCCTGCAATAACGCCGGATCCAGCCACTCGGTGACCAGTTCGCCAAAGCGCTGCCGGAACTCGTCAAAGCGCCCCTCTTCCAGGGTTAAACCCGCCGCCATCGCATGGCCGCCGAATTTCAGCATCATGCCTGGGAATAACATATCCAGCCGTTCCAGCGCATCGCGCATGTGCAAACCCTGAATAGAACGCCCCGACCCTTTCAACACGCCGTCGCCCGCGGGGGCAAAGGCGATAACCGGGCGGTGAAAACGCTCTTTGATACGCGACGCAAGAATACCCACAACACCCTGGTGCCACTCAGGATGGTACATTGCCAGCCCGCCGGGTAGCGTATCGAGACTGCGTTCAAGTTTCTCGCACAGGGTGAGCGCTTCAGCCTGCATACCCTGTTCAATCTCTTTGCGCGTCTGGTTCAGCGCATCCAGATCGTTGGCAAGCTGTCGCGCCTCGCCGAGGTTATCGCACAGCAGCAGCGCCACGCCGACAGACATATCGTCCAGCCGACCGGCCGCATTCAGGCGCGGCCCCAGCGCAAAACCGAGATCGCTGGCCGCCAGTTTTTGCGCGTCGCGATTAGCGACTTCCAGCAGCGCCTTGATACCGGGACGGCAGCGCCCGGCGCGAATGCGGCTCAGCCCTTGCCAGGTCAGGATGCGATTATTGGCATCCAGCGGCACCACGTCCGCCACCGTACCCAAGGCCACCAGGTCAAGCAACTCGGCAAGGTTTGGCATCGCCAGGCCGCGCGCGTCAAACCAGCCGTTATCACGCAGAAAACTGCGCAACGCCAGCATCAAATAAAACGCCACGCCCACCCCCGCCAGCGATTTCGACGGGAAATCACAGTCACGCAGGTTAGGGTTAACAATGGCTTCTGCCTCGGGCAAGGTTTCACCCGGCAAGTGGTGATCGGTCACAATCACCGGAATGCCCAGCGCATGCGCCCGCTCAACGCCAGCATGGGACGAAATACCGTTATCGACGGTCAAAATAAGCTGCGCGCCACGTGCATGAGCCTGCTCGACAACTTCCGGGCTAAGACCATAACCATCGTCAAAGCGGTTTGGCACCAGGTAGCTAACGTTTTCGCACCCCAGAGAACGCAGCGCCAGCACGCTTAAGGCCGTGCTGGTTGCGCCATCGGCGTCAAAGTCGCCGACGACAATAATCCGCAGCCCTTCGCGCAATGCGTTGTATAAATGCGTTACCGCATCGTCAATGCCATTAAGCTGATGCCACGGCAACATGCCTTTGACGCTACGCTCCAGTTCGCGGTCATGCCGCACGCCGCGGCTGGCGTATAACCGGCGCAGCAGAGGCGGAAGGGAATCCGCCAGTTCCACCGCGTCATCGACTACGCGGCGGCGAAGTTGTATCTGAGCTTTCACGCGAATTACTTACCGCCAGTGGCTTTTTGATGTTGGTCGAGAAACGCTTTCATCTCGGCAGGCGCCTGATACCCCGGCACAACATAGCCATCGTTCAGCACAACCGCCGGCGTACCGTTCACGCCAAACTGCACGCCCAGCGCGTAGTGATTGGCGATATCCATATCGCAGCTGGCCGGTTTAACGCCTTTGCCGTTCATGGCATCATCAAAAGCTTTGTTACGATCTTTGGCGCACCAGACCGCTTTCATATCTTTCTCTGCTTCGCTTCCGATACCCTGGCGCGGAAACGCGAGGTAGCGCACGGTGATGCCTAAGGCGTTGTAGTCAGCCATTTCGCTGTGCAGCTTCTGGCAATAGCCGCAGGTGATGTCGGTAAAGACGGTGATCACATGTTTTTCCTGCGGGGCTTTGTAGACGATCATCTCTTTTGCCAGCGCATTGAGGTGCGGCATCAGCATTTGCGAGGTGACGTTCACCGGTTGCGCGCCGCTAACGTCGTACATCGGCCCCTGGATAATATGTTTGCCGTCTTCGGTGACATACAGCACACCGCTACTGGTCAACACGGCTTTCATTCCGGCAACCGGCGCGGGCAGGATTTCAGAGCTCTGCACACCCAGTTTCGCCAGCGACTGCTTGATCGCCGCATCATCTGCATGAGCAGCACCAGAAAACGCCGCCACCAGGGTGAACATGATTAAACCGTTTTTCATAACACATCCTTAGATTGTCAGTATCACGCCCGCGGGTGATGCTGTTGATGAAGCTTACGCAGCCGCTCTGTAGCCACATGCGTATAAATTTGCGTTGTCGACAGATCCTGGTGCCCCAGTAACATTTGCACCACGCGCAAATCCGCACCGTGGTTGAGCAGATGCGTGGCAAACGCATGGCGCAACACGTGTGGCGACAGCTTCTCGCTATCAATGCCCGCCAATTGAGCATAGTGCTTGATTCGGTGCCAGAACGTCTGTCGTGTCATCTGTTGCGCGCGCTGACTCGGAAACAGTACATCTATCGATACGCCGTTAAGCAGCCAGGGACGACCATATTCAAGGTAATTTTCCACCCAGTAAACTGCTTCTTCGCCTAACGGCACCAGACGTTCTTTATTGCCTTTCCCGATTACCCGCAACACCCCCTGACGCAGGCTGATGTCGCTCATCGTTAACCCCACCAGTTCAGAAACACGAAGGCCGGTGGCGTAGAGCACTTCAAGCATCGCTTTATCGCGTAACTCCAGCGGTTGGTCAACCACCGGCGACTGCAATAACCGTTCGACCTGCGCTTCGCTTAAATCTTTGGGCAGGCGTTGAGGCAATTTTGGTGAGGCCAGTAACGCGCTGGGGTCGTCGCTGCGAATTTTTTCACGATACAGGTACTGAAAAAAACGCCGCACGGCGCTCAGTAAGCGTGCCGAACTGGTCGCTTTATATCCCCCGTCGACGCGCTCCGCCAATATCGCCTGTAAATCCTCGCTCTGCGCCTGTTCGAGGCTGCTCTCCCGGTGGTGTAGCCACTCGACGACGCTCTTCAGGTCGCGGCGATAAGCGCTGAGGGTATTTTCCGCCAGGTTGTTCTCAAGCCAGAGAGCATCCAGAAACTGCTCAATGCGTGCCAGATCCTGTTCCATCTGCGCCTCCTTCTCTCAATCGCTGCATTATGCCTGATTGCCGTACGATTCTGGTACACTGCTCGCAAAGAGACATCAAGCATTGAGAAGTTTACGTTATGAATATTGGTCTGTTTTACGGTTCCAGCACCTGCTACACCGAAATGGCGGCGGAAAAAATTCGCGATGTTATCGGGCCGGAACTGGTGACGTTGCACAACCTGAAAGACGACGCCCCTGCACTGATGGAGCAGTACGATGCGTTGATCCTCGGCATTCCCACCTGGGATTTTGGCGAATTGCAGGAAGACTGGGAAGCCATCTGGGATCAGCTTGACAACCTTCATCTCGACGGAAAAATCATCGCGCTGTACGGGATGGGCGACCAGCTCGGCTATGGCGAATGGTTCCTCGACGCGCTTGGCATGCTGCATGACAAACTGGCGCCCAAAGGTGTGACATTTATCGGCTATTGGCCAACTGAGGGCTACGAGTTTACCAGCAAGAAACCGGTCATCGCCGATGGCCAACTTTTCGTTGGCCTGGCGCTTGATGAAACCAACCAGTACGATCTGAGTGAAACGCGCATTCAGGCCTGGTGCGAGCAGATCCTGCTGGAAATGGCGGAACGGTTCGCCTGAATACGCACCGTCTCGCGCTTAACGAAGCCCCTGCGCCGGTTTTTGAGAGAGCATCCGGCGCAGATCGCGCCACTCCTGTGCATCCATGCTGTCCGCCGCCAGCCACAAATGTTGGCGACGTCCGTCTTCTTCGCGGCGCAACCGCAGCATCATACCGCTGCGTAACATCCACGGCGCGCCGACAATATGCCACTCAACGCCCTGCCAGCGCAGACGAGACTCCATCAGCAGTTTGATTTCGCCATGGCAGGCATTGATGCGCCGTTGGCTGCGCACGCAGTCAAAAACCACCAGCGATAACAATAACAGCCACAACGGCGTATAGCTCAATGGCCATGGCATCAGCAATATCAGCGCCGCCACCAGACCATGGAGCAGTAAAGAGAGCCATTGCGCGCGCCATGAGACGCGTAAATCAGATTGCCACAGGACCACGTTCCCGATTCCGTGTTTGAATTACCTGCACCATTCTCTGCAACCCCGCATCCTGGGGTTTGCCATGATTCATCAGCCAGTTAAATAAGTCCGGGTCATCGCTTTCCAGCAGGCGCACAAACAGTTGCTTGTCGTCATCGCTCAGCGTGTCGTACTCATGTTCAAAAAAAGGCATGATGGAGATATCGAGTTCGCGCATTCCACGGCGGCACGCCCAGTGGATACGGGCTTTGTTATTAATATCCATGTTCTTCTCCCTGCGTAGGCATGATGGGGCCTATTGTAACGTGTTTTTATGCTTTCTTTTGCGGATTATTTATCCTTACGAGGACGCTTACGGAATAAATCGCATGGTCTGCAAAAATTTCATTCCGCTGCGCAGTCGCTCGCAAGGCTTTCACAATGGCACAAAACGCGTGCTTTATCGCTTGCATTGAACAATGGCTCTTTTACCATTAAGCACCAACACAGCGTTAAGCTAATCAGGACATTATTATGGCTTTTACTCCATTTCCTCCGCGCCAGCCGACCGCATCCGCACGTCTGCCGCTGACGCTTATGACGCTCGATGACTGGGCACTGGCGACCATCACCGGCGCAGACAGCGAAAAATACCTGCAAGGCCAGGTGACCGCCGATGTTGCGAAAATGCCCCCTGAACAGCATCTGCTGGCGGCGCACTGCGATTCTAAAGGTAAAATGTGGAGCAATATGCGGTTGTTCCACTACCAGGATGGATTTGCCTGGATTTTACGCCGCAGCGTGCGTGAATCGCAGTTGACCGAACTGAAAAAATACGCCGTCTTCTCAAAAGTCACGATAGCCCCCGATGACGAACACGTGCTGCTGGGTGTGGCTGGTTTCCAGGCGCGCGCTGCGCTGACTGACCTGTTCACGACGCTGCCGGATGCGGAAAAACAGGTTGTTCAGGATGGTGCGACCACCCTCCTGTGGTTTGCCCACCCTGCTGAGCGCTTTCTGCTGGTGACCGATGTTGCAACCGCCGAACGCGTCACAGAGAAACTGCGCGGCGAAGCGCAACTGAATAACAGCCAACAATGGCTGTCGCTGAATATCGAAGCCGGTTTGCCGGTTATCGATACGCCGAACAGCGCGCAGTTTATTCCGCAGGCGACCAACCTGCAGGCGCTCGGCGGCATCAGCTTTAAAAAAGGCTGCTATACCGGGCAGGAAATGGTGGCTCGTGCGAAATTCCGCGGCGCAAACAAACGTGCGCTGTGGTATCTGGCGGGCAAGGCCAGCCGCGCTCCGGAAGCGGGTGAAGACCTCGAAATGCAGATGGGGGAAAACTGGCGCCGCACCGGTACCGTGCTGGCTTCAGTGCAGCTTGATGATGGCCGCCTGTTAGTGCAGGTCGTGATGAACAATGATATGGAGCCTGGCAGCGTATTCCGCGTTCGCGACGATGCGAATACTTTAAGTATCGAACCGCTACCCTACTCATTATCAGAAGAATAGTTTGATGAAGCCGGGGCTGGTGCAAGCGCCCCCCGGCAATATCGACTAAACCTGCCCGACGTACAGGTAGATTGCCAGGAAGTGGCAGACACTGCCGCCAAGCACAAAACCGTGCCAGATCGCGTGGTTATAAGGGATCCGCTTGCAGACGTAAAATATCACGCCAAGCGAGTACACCAGTCCCCCCACCGCCAGCAGTGTTACGCCGCCAACCGACAAGCGGGTGGCAAGCTGATAAATCACAATCAGTGACAGCCAGCCCATTGTCAGATACGTCACCAGCGACAACACCTTAAACCGGTGCGCAATAGTGAGCTTAAACAGGATCCCCAACAACGCGAGGCTCCAGATGACAATCATCAGCCCGCGCGCCAGCGGCGAATCCAGACCGACCAGCAGAAACGGCGTATAGGTACCGGCAATCAACAAATAGATCGCGCAGTGGTCAAATTTCTTCAACCATATCTTTGCCCGCTGATGCGGAATAGCATGGTAAAGCGTCGAAGCGAGAAACAGCAAAATCATGCTGCCGCCATACAGACTGTAGCTGGTGATGGCCATCGTACTGGCGTTACTGTCCACTGCCTGCACCAGCAGCAGCACCAGGCCGACAATACCAAACACCAGCCCGATACCGTGGCTGATGCTGTTGGCAATTTCCTCTGCCAGTGTGTATCCCTGTGCGATTAATGGTTTCTGCACCATAGCTGACTCCGGGAAGAACTCTCAAAACGTTGCGATCATAGAGTAACTGAGAATGATTCCAGTGCACACCTGTACGCTAAAATAAATATCGTATCGGAATATTTGCCAGCCGCAGGGTAACACGTAGCGCAAAAGTCGGGGCAACACCGACAGAGTTATGGCAGCATGTGCTCACGCCCAGGCCAACCGCGCATAAAATGGGTGGCGTTAACAAAAAGCAAAGGATACCGCCGTGACGATGTTTACTCACTCGGCCATCGCCAGCCTCAATAATCTGGAGATGATGGTCTATAACTTTGTCGTCAAGAATCGTGACAAAGTGATGTACATGACGATTCGTGAACTGGCCGACGCGGCGGACGTCTCCACAACGACGGTGTTGCGCTTTTGCCGCAAACTCAACTGTGAAGGTTATTCTGAGTTCCGGGTGCGTTTTAAATTATATCTGGAACAAAATGAACCCCAGCAACCTAATTTCGGCGCCAGCGAAATTATCAGCTTTTTTAAAGGGGTGAATAACGATGAGTTTGATAAATTACTCGATAACGCTGTTGACGTTATATTATCGTCCGAGCGCATTATATTTGTCGGTGCAGGGACATCAGGCGCGTTAGCAAAATATGGTGCGCGTTTCTTTTCTAATATCGGGAAATTCAGTAACCATATCGATGATCCTTATTTCCCGGTGACCAATGATATGGCGAAAAACGCGCTGGCGATTGTGCTCTCCGTCTCCGGCGAGACAGAAGAGATCCTGCGTTTTGCCAGCCAGTTCAGCCTGCATCACTGCAAAGTGCTCTCTGTCACCAGTCATGAGCATTCACGGCTGGCGAAACTGGCGGACTTTAATATCTCCTGGCATGTTCCGCAGACCCGCATTACCGGCGGCTACGATATTACGACACAAATCCCGGTAATTTATATTCTGGAGACCCTGGGAAGAAAACTGGCGAAGAAAATAGCATAAAAAAACAGGCTGTTTTTTTGATGTAACAAATTACCGGAGCAGGTAATTTGTTATATCGTGACATTTAATTCCCCTTTGTTAGACTCGTTACCAGTGAATATGACGAGAAGAGCAAAGATGAAAAAATTAACCTTACCGAAAGACTTTTTATGGGGCGGCGCCGTTGCCGCACACCAGGTTGAAGGCGGCTGGAATAAGGGCGGCAAAGGCCCCAGCATCTGCGACGTACTGACCGGCGGCGCGCACGGCGTACCACGCGAAATCACACAGCAAGTCGAGCCGGGGAAATACTACCCCAACCATGAAGCCATCGATTTTCACGGCCATTACAAAGAAGACATCAAGTTGTTTGCCGAAATGGGCTTCAAGTGTTTCCGCACTTCCATCGCCTGGACGCGTATTTTCCCGAAGGGCGACGAACAGCAGCCGAATGAGGAAGGGTTAGCGTTCTACGACGACATGTTCGATGAACTGTTGAAATATAACATTGAGCCGGTAATTACCCTCTCGCACTTCGAAATGCCACTGCATCTGGTGCAGGAATACGGCGGCTGGACAAACCGTAAAGTGGTTGATTTCTTTGTACGTTTTGCAGAAGTGGTCTTTGAACGCTACAAAAATAAGGTCAAATACTGGATGACCTTCAACGAAATCAACAACCAGCGCAACTGGCGCGCGCCACTGTTCGGCTACTGCTGCTCTGGCGTGGTCTACACCGATCATGAAAACCCCGAAGAGACCATGTATCAGGTGCTGCACCACCAGTTCGTGGCCAGCGCCATGGCGGTTAAAATTGGTCATCGCATCAACCCATCCATGAAAATTGGCTGCATGCTGGCAATGGTGCCGCTGTATCCGTTCTCCTGTAAGCCAGAAGATGTGATGTATGCGCAGGAATCAATGCGTGAACGCTATGTCTTTACCGACGTTCAATTGCGCGGTTACTACCCGTCGTATGTGCTGAATGAGTGGGAGCGCCGCGGTTTCACGATCAAAATGGAAGCGGGTGATGAAACCATCCTGCGTGAAGGCTGCTGCGATTACCTCGGTTTCAGCTATTACATGACCAATGCAGTAAAAGCGGAAGGCGGTTCCGGTGATGCACTGTCAGGTTTCCAGGGCAGCGTACCCAATCCGCATGTGAAAGCATCTGACTGGGGCTGGCAGATTGATCCGGTAGGCCTGCGTTATGCACTGTGTGAATTGTACGAGCGTTACCAGAAACCGCTGTTTATCGTGGAAAACGGTTTTGGCGCGTACGATAAAGTCGAAGACGATGGCAGCATTAACGACGATTACCGTATCGACTATCTGCGCGCGCACGTTAAAGAGATGGTGGAAGCAGTGACCTATGACGGTGTCGACCTGATGGGTTATACCCCATGGGGATGCATCGACTGCGTGTCGTTCACAACGGGCCAGTACAGCAAACGTTACGGCTTTATTTACGTGAACAAGCATGACGATGGCACGGGCGATATGTCGCGATCGCGGAAGAAGAGTTTTCACTGGTACAAAGCGGTGATTGCGAGCAACGGCGAAACAATCTGAGTCAGTTTTCCCCTCACCTTGCCCCTCTCCCCCCTGGGGAGAGGGAATGCATCGGTAGCATATGATATTCCCTTACCGGGCCTCATATCCGGGGGGAGAGGGAATGCACCAGTGGCATATGATATTCCCTTACCAAGCCTCATATCCTGGCGGGGAAAGGGGGATGTACCGGTGAGGGATGACCGCAGTTTTCCCCCTCTCCCTTCCAGGGAGAGGGCCGGGGTGAGGGTCTTTACCGCCCCCCAGCCAAATCTAAAAAACTCCCCGTCACATACGACGCTTTATCACTCAGTAACCAGACAATCCCCTGTGCAACCTCCTCGGGTTGCCCGCCGCGTTGCATCGGTATCGCACGGCTCACGCGATCGACGCGCCCCGGCTCACCGCCGCTGGCATGCATGTCGGTATAGATAAAACCAGGACGAACGCAGTTGACCCGGATCCCGTTGGCCGCCACCTCCAGCGCTAACCCGGTCGTCAGCGTATCAACAGCGCCTTTCGAGGCCGCATAATCAACATATTCACCGGGGGAACCGGTTCGTGCCGCAGCCGATGAAACATTCACAATCGCGCCACCTTGCCCACCATACTGGTGAGACATGCGTTTTACGGCTTCGCGACAACACAGAAAATAACCGGTCACGTTAGTGCTTAGCACCTGGTTAATACGTTCGGCGGTCAGGTTTTCCAGCCGGCTTTGCTGAAACAAAATCCCGGCATTATTCACCAGCGCCACCAGCGGTTCCGCTTCATTGTCGATACGAGTAAACAGAGCATCTACTTGTGCTTCATCGCTGATATCCGCCTGCACTGCAAAAGCGTGACCGCCCTGGGCAATGATCTGTGCCACCACCTCGTCAGCCGCCTGCGCGTTATGCTGATAATTCACCGCCACGTTATACCCTTCCTGCGCCAGCAGTAGCGCTGTCGCCCGACCAATCCCCCGGCTGGCGCCGGTGACTAAAGCTATCGCCATTATCCTCTCCCATAATAAAAGGGCGCCGAAGCGCCCTTAAAAGATAGCCTTATTACCACACTACTGATATTCGCTTACCGGCACGCAGGAGCAGAACAGGTTACGGTCACCGTAAACATCATCCAGACGTTTTACCGTTGGCCAGTATTTATTGACCACACCCGCCGGGAATACCGCTAACTCGCGGCTGTAACCGTGGTTCCATTCAGCAACCAGTTCATTTTGCGTGTGCGGCGCATTTACCAGCGGGTTGTCTTCCAGCGGCCATTCGCCCTGTTTCACACGATCGATCTCAGCGCGGATCGCCAGCATCGCGTCAATAAAGCGATCCAGTTCAACTTTGCTTTCCGATTCGGTCGGTTCGACCATCAGCGTTCCGGCAACCGGGAACGACATGGTCGGCGCATGGAAGCCGTAGTCAATCAGGCGTTTGGCGATATCCAGCTCACTGATGCCGGTCTCTTCTTTCAGCGGGCGGATATCGAGAATACATTCGTGTGCCACGCGGCCATCACGACCGGTATACAGCACCGGAAATGCCCCTTTCAGACGGCTGGCAATATAGTTGGCATTGAGGATCGCGACCTGGCTGGCCTGTTTCAGCCCTTCAGCGCCCATCATGCGGATGTACATCCAACTGATAGGCAGAATCGACGCGCTACCGAAAGGCGCAGCGGACACCGCGCCCTGACGGGTCAGCATTCCTTCGATTTGCACCACGCTGTGACCCGGCACGAACGGCGCCAGATGCGCTTTCACGCCAATCGGCCCCATGCCCGGACCGCCGCCGCCGTGCGGAATGCAGAACGTTTTGTGCAGGTTAAGATGCGATACATCCGCGCCAATAAAGCCCGGCGAGGTAATGCCAACCTGAGCATTCATGTTCGCGCCATCCAGATAGACCTGGCCGCCGAACTGGTGCACCACTTCGCAGACTTCACGAATCGTCTCTTCGTAGACACCGTGGGTGGACGGGTAAGTCACCATGATGCAGGAGAGATTATCGCCCGCCTGTTCGGCTTTTGCGCGCAGGTCAGCAAGGTCGATATTGCCGTTTTTATCACACGCGACCACCACCACCTGCATACCGGCCATCTGTGCCGATGCCGGGTTGGTTCCGTGGGCAGAGCTGGGGATCAGGCAGATATCGCGATGCCCCTCGTTGCGGCTTTCGTGGTAATGGCGGATAGCCAGCAGACCTGCATATTCACCCTGCGCACCGGAGTTCGGCTGCATGCAGAGCGCATCATAACCGGTCAGTTTAACCAGCCAGTCAGAGAGCTGGGCGATCATCTGATGATAACCTTCCGCCTGTTCCGGCGGGCAGAACGGGTGCAGTTCTGCAAATTCCGGCCAGGTAATGGGGATCATTTCCGCTGCGGCGTTCAGCTTCATGGTGCAGGATCCCAGCGGGATCATCGCCTGGTTCAGCGCCAGATCTTTGCGCTCCAGCGAGTGCATATAGCGCATCATTTCGGTTTCGCTGTGATAGCGATTAAAGACCGGATGCGTCAGGAAGGCATCGTCACGCAGCATGCTTTGCGGAACAGAACGGCTGTCGAGCGCCACGTCCTGGTCCAACGCATCGATATCCAGACCGTGATTATCCCCCAGCAGCACCGTAAACAGCGCCAGCACATCTTCACGGGAGGTGGTTTCATCCAGCGTAATGCCCACAGCGTTGAGGATGTCGCTACGCAGGTTAATTTCCTGCGCTTCTGCGCGTGCCAGCACTGCGGCTTTATCCGCCACATCCACACACAGCGTGTCGAAGTAGTGCGCATGCCGCAGTTTCAGGCCGTTACGCTGCAAACCAGCGGCCAGGATGTCGGTCAGGCGATGAATGCGCCCGGCGATGCGTTTCAGCCCGGCCGGACCGTGGAAAACCGCGTACAGACTGGCGATATTGGCCAGCAGGACCTGCGAAGTACAAATGTTCGAGTTCGCTTTCTCACGACGGATATGCTGCTCGCGTGTCTGCATCGCCATGCGCAGCGCGGTGTTACCAGCGGCATCTTTTGATACGCCGATAATACGGCCAGGCATGGAGCGTTTGAATTCGTCTTTTGCAGCAAAGAAAGCCGCATGCGGACCGCCGTAGCCCATCGGCACGCCAAAGCGTTGCGCGGAGCCAAATACAATGTCAGCACCCTGTTTGCCCGGTGCAGTCAAATGTACCAGCGTCAGCAGATCGGCAGCGACGCTGACGATGATTTTGCGGTTTTTCAGCTCAGCAATAAGCGCGCTGTAGTCGTGAACTTCACCGGTCGTCCCCACCTGCTGGAACAGCACGCCGAACACATCCTGGTGATCCAAGACTTTGTCGGCGGCATCCACAATCACATCAAACCCGAAGGTTTCGGCACGGGTACGAACCACATCCAGCGTTTGCGGGTGGACGTCGGCCGCCACAAAGAAGCGATTCGCCCCTTTCAGTTTGCTGACGCGCTTCGCCATCGCCATCGCTTCAGCCGCCGCAGTGGCTTCATCCAGCAACGACGCGGAAGCCATATCCAGCCCGGTCAAATCCAGCGTCACTTGCTGGAAATTGAGCAGCGCTTCCAGACGCCCCTGCGACACTTCCGGCTGGTAGGGGGTGTAGGCGGTGTACCAGCCCGGGTTTTCCAGCATATTGCGCAGAATAACCGGCGGTAACTGCACGGCGGTATAGCCCATGCCAATGTAAGACTTAAAGCGCTTGTTACGTCCGGCAATCGCTTTCAGTTCGGCCAGGGCCGCGAACTCGGTAGTTGGCTCCCCAACCTGCGGCGGTGTGGCAAGCTGGATGTCTTTTGGCACGATCTGGCCGATCAGTGCATTTAACGAATCCGCGCCAACGGTATTCAGCATCTCCAGCTGTTGCTGAGCATCCGGCCCAATGTGACGTTCAATGAAAGCGCCACGGTTTTCAAGCTGGCTTAAAGTCTGTGTCATGAGCGATGGTTCCTGAAACGTGCAGTGAATCGTGTTTGGACATTATCTGAATACGCTAAATCCTTCGTGTTGCAGGAGGGCGGCGACGCCGTCAATCCCCAGACGCTTACATCAGTAGGTGACTGGGAGAGCAAGGAAGCCAACGCGTTTGCAACGCGAAGGATGACGCGTATTTATTCGTCTTCTAACAGTGCCGCGTAAGCCGTGGCATCCAGCAGCGCAGCTACTTCCGCTTCGTCGCTGGCTTTGATTTTGAAGATCCAGCCTTCACCGTAGGGCTCGCTGTTAACCAGCTCAGGCGCGTCATTCAGCGCATCGTTCACCGCGACAACTTCACCGCCGATAGGCGCGTAAATGTCCGACGCGGCTTTTACCGACTCCGCCACGGCGCAGTCATCGCCAGCGGCAACGGTTGTCCCCACATCCGGCAGGTCAACAAACACCATATCGCCCAGCAGTTCCTGCGCGTGCTCGGTGATGCCAACGGTGTAGGTACCGTCCGCTTCTTTGCGCAGCCACTCGTGTTCTTTACTGTATTTCAGATCGCCAGGTACATTGCTCATCTCAATCTCTCCAGATAAAAAAAGGTTACGCGACGGCTTTGCCAGCACGCACAAAAATCGGTTTGGTCACTTTGACCGGCATTTCACGGTTGCGGATTTGCACCACCGCCGTTTCGCCAATGCCAGCAGGAACGCGCGCCAGTGCAATACTGTAGCCAAGCGTTGGCGAGAAAGTCCCGCTGGTGATCACGCCTTCCTGCACATTGCCCTGGTTATCGGTGAAACGTACCGGCAGTTCGTTGCGCAGCACGCCTTTCTCGGTCATCACTAACCCAACCAGTTGCTCAGTGCCTTTTTCCCGCTGTAATTCCAGCGCTTCACGACCGATAAAATGGCGATCCTGCGGCTCCCAGGCAATGGTCCAACCCATATTGGCCGCCAGCGGAGAAACGCTTTCATCCATTTCCTGACCATACAGGTTCATGCCGGCTTCCAGACGCAGCGTATCGCGCGCGCCGAGGCCGCAAGGCTTCACGCCCGCACCCAGCAATGCCTGCCAGAAGTCGGCCGCACGTTCGTTCGGCAGCGCAATTTCATAGCCCGCTTCGCCGGTATAACCGGTGGTCGCGATAAAAAGGCCATCAACATCAACGCCAAAGAAAGGTTTCATCCCGTCGACCGCGCTGCGCTGCGCATCGCTGAATAATGATGCGGCTTTCGCCTGCGCATTCGGCCCCTGTACGGCGATCAGCGACAGATCATCCCGAACGGTGAGTTCAATGGCGAAGGGTTCTGCGTGTTGGGAAATCCAGGAGAGGTCTTTTTCGCGGGTGGCGGAGTTAACAACGAGGCGGAAAAAATCTTCAGTGAAATAATAGACGATCAGGTCATCAATGACGCCGCCCGAGGCATTTAGCATGCCGGTATAAAGCGCTTTACCGGGCTTGGTGAGTTTCGCGACATCGTTAGCCAGCAAGTAGCGTAAAAACTCGCGGGTACGTGCACCTTTGAGGTCGACGATGGTCATGTGCGACACATCAAACATACCTGCGTCGGTACGCACCGCATGATGTTCATCAATCTGCGAGCCGTAATGCAACGGCATCATCCAGCCATGGAAGTCCACCATGCGGGCGCCGCACAGCGTGTGTTGTTCATACAAAGGGGTCTGCTGAGCCATCTTTTCCTCGTCGAATAAGCTGAGCCATCACGCTCGCCGGTGGCGTTTAATCACGCCGCCAAAAGCCGGGTTCACGACCTGTTGCAGGCCGCAACGCAAACGTTCTCTTTCGCCTGAACTTATCACCGAAAGCGGCGCTTAACCATAAGGTAAAATGGGTCATCACATTAGCTTATGACCTGTTTAGCCAAAAAACGGATTAGATGATTACACTGGCTTAATGACATAAAGGCTGCACAAACCATTACAGGAAGGGGGATTCCAGCACCATTCACAGCATTTCACTCCGCAAAAAAGCGAATTTTGCCGTATAAGAAAAAACATGACATGAAAAAATCTAATCTGAAAAAAGCGGTGAAATTAGATTATTTCAAATGAGAAGTGAGAGCCCCCTCCCGTTGCCGGGAAGGGAAAATGTGACGGGGTTAACGTAACCACTCGGGGAGATCGTTCAGGCCTAACGCCTGACGCAGTAGCTGACTTTTCACACCGGGGAGCGTATCGGCCAGTTTCAGGCCAATATCACGCAGCAATTTTTTCGCCGGGTTGGCACCGGCAAACAGCTCGCGAAATCCCTGCATACCGGCCAGCATCAGCGCCGCACTGTGCTTGCGGCTGCGCTCATAGCGACGCAGATAAAGGTGCTGCCCAATATCTTTGCCCTGAGCGCGTAAACGACGCAGTTCGGCGATTAACTCCGCCACGTCCATAAAGCCAAGGTTTACGCCCTGCCCGGCCAGCGGATGGATGGTGTGCGCGGCATCGCCAACCAGCGCCAGGCGATGCCCGGCAAACTGACGCGCATAACGCCCGGTCAATGGGTAAACCTGGCGCTCACTTTCCACGCGGCAAAGCCCAAGGCGGTTATCAAACGCCATACACAGCGCCTGGTTAAACGCCTCCTCGCTTGCCTGCTGCATGGCCTTTGCCTGCTCCGGCGGCAACGACCAGACAATCGAGCAGACATGCGGCTCGCTAAGCGGCAGGAAGGCGAGAATACCATCATGATGGAACACCTGGCGCGCCACAGCCTGATGGGGCTCTTCCGTGCGGACGGTCGCCACCAACGCATGATGGTGATAATCCCAGAACGTCAGCGGTATATCGGCTTTGTTACGCAGCCAGGAGTTAGCGCCATCCGCGCCGATCACCAGCCGCGCAGTCAGCATCGTGCCATCTTTTAACGTAAGAAAGGCCTCATTTTCGCCCCACGCGACTTGTTGCAGCTCCGCCGGGGCAAGCGTGGTCACATCCGGGCATTGCTGTGCTTTGTCCCACAACGCCTGATGGATCACCGCATTTTCAATAATGTAGCCAAGGTGGTCGTAGCCCATGCTCTGGTCATCAAAAGCAATACGCCCGAAGCTGTCTTTATCCCACACTTCCATGCCGTGATAGCAACCCGCGCGACGGGCAATAATGTTTGACCACACGCCCAGATGACTCAGCAGTTTTTCGCTGGCGGCGTTGATCGCCGATACGCGTAACGCAGGGGGCGCATCGTCAGCCAGCGGCGCAGGACGCTGCTGCTCAAGCACCGCCACACGTAATCCGCTGCCCTGCAACCCGCACGCCAGCGCCAGTCCCACCATGCCGCCGCCAACAATCACAACATCAACACTCTGCACTCTAACGCTCCTTTGATCCTTAACGGGCAACCCAACCGAGGGTTCGCTGCGCCAGCGCATCGCGCGCCGGGGTGAATAGATCCATCGCCATAAGCCCGACATTGCGCCCAACCACCAGCGGAGCCCAATGGTTCGCAAACAGATGCACCAGCCCGTCGGTCACCCCAATGGTGGATTTTTTATCCGCATAACGACGGTCGCGATAGCGGGTCAGCACCGGGAATTCCCCCACATCCCGTTGGTCGACTGCGGCCTGCGCCAACGTTTCCGCCAGCGTCATCACATCGCGCATGCCAAGGTTAAACCCCTGCCCGGCAATCGGGTGCAGGGTTTGCGCCGCATTGCCAACCAGCACAGCACGGTGAGAAATGGTCGAGGATGCACAGCTCAATGACAGGGGATAAACAGTGCGTTTGCCGGTCTGCGTAATGCGCCCGAGCCGCCAGCCGAACGCTTTTTGCAATTCATTGCAGAAACGTTCATCAGACCAGGCAGCCACGGTTTGCTGTTTCTCCAGCGGGTGGCACCACACCAACGAACAGCGCCCCTGCGACATAGGTAACATGGCCAGCGGACCATGTTCAGTAAAACGTTCGAATGCGCGCCCCTGGTGCGGCACCGAGGTCATCACATTCGCAATCACCGCCACCTGATGATAAGGCGATTGCTGCTGGCTGATGCCCAACTGCTCACCCAGAGCGGAGCGGGAACCATCGGCCGCCACCAGCAATTCGCCAATAATTGACTCGCCATTATCCAGCGTAACGCAGACCTGCCGGGCATCACGGGTAAACTGGCGAACGCTCGCCGGGCAATGCACGGTAACGCCCGGGGCTTTTTGCAACAGGCTAAACAGCCGCTGCCCGACATCATGCAGCTCAACCACCTGACCGAGCGCATCAAGACGATACGCCTGCGCATCCAGGGTGACGAAACCGGCATGACCGCGATCGCTGACATGCACCGTCGAAATCGGCGTCGCGCAGGAGGCTATCGCCTGCCAGATCCCAACACGAGCCAGTTGCTGGCAGGTTCCTGCCGCCAGCGCAATCGCGCGAGCATCGAACCCGGGGTGATCACTCGCCCCCGGCGCAGTAGCCTCTACCAGATGAACGGGCAATTGGCCTGAGGTTAAATGCGAAATAGCCAGCGCCAGCGTTGCCCCCGCCATGCCGCCGCCAACAATAATCACGCTCATGATCGGCGCGCCGCCGCCATCAGCGCCTCAATCTCATCCGCCGTTTTCACCACGCTGGCGGTCAGGTTTTCGTTGCCGCTTTCCGTGATCACAATGTCATCTTCGATACGAATGCCAATCCCGCGGTACTGCTCCGGCACATCGGCATCCGGTGCGATATACAGCCCGGGTTCAACGGTCAGCACCATGCCAGGCGCCAGTTTGCGGGAACGATCCGGGCCATAAACGCCAACATCATGCACATCAAGCCCCAGCCAATGGCTTAGCCCATGCATAAAGAACGGACGGTGGGCGTTATTCGCCACCAGCTCTTCCACTTCGCCTTTAAGAATGCCGAGTTTGACCAGCCCGTTAATCATGATTCGCACCACTTCACCGGTCACGTCCTGAATCGAGGTGTCCGGGCGGAACAGCTCAAGGGAGCGCGTCAGCGATGCAAGGACAATGTCATAAATTTCACGCTGCGCCGGGCTGAATTTGCCATTCACCGGGAACGTGCGGGTGATATCTCCGGCATAGCCCATGTATTCGCAGCCTGCGTCGATCAGCACCAAATCCCCGTCACGCATCTGACTTTCGTTTTCGGTGTAGTGCAGAATGCAGCCGTTGACGCCGGAGCCGACAATGGTGTTGTAGGAGGGGAAACGCGCGCCATGGCGGTTGAATTCATGCTGAATCTCGCCCTCAAGCTGGTATTCAAACATACCCGGACGGCAAACCTGCATCGCACGCGTGTGCGCCAGTGCGGAGATCTCCCCGGCGCGACGCATCACCTCAATCTCTTCGGCGGACTTGAACAGACGCATTTCATGCACGATCGGGCGCCAGTCGGTCAACGTGGCGGGAGCCTTCAGGTTCTGCCGCGAACCTTTGCGCAGCTTATCCAGCGCGGTAAACAGGACCTTATCGGCATACTCAAATTCGCCCTGCGCGTGATACACCGCATCAAGGCCGTTGAGCAACTGATAAAGGTGCTCGTTGATATCCGGAAACGCCAGCGCACGATCAACGCTCAGTTTTTCTGGCGCGGCCTCCTGCCCAAGACGTCGGCCAAACCAGATCTCGGCGGTTTTATCCCGTATACGGTTAAACAGGACGCTGTGGTTGTGGGTGTCATCGCTCTTAATCAGCACCAGCACAGCTTCAGGTTCGTTAAAGCCGGTGAAGTACCAGAAGTCGCTGTTCTGGCGATAAGGATACTCGCTGTCCGCGCTGCGGGTTGCTTCCGGCGCGGCGAAAATCAACGCCGCGCTTCCAGGCACCATCTGCGCCAGCAATGCCTGGCGACGACGGAGAAACTCAAGCTGTGTCATGACACCTACTCCCTGCAAGACGAATTAATGTAATGTCGGCTTACGCACTTCAGGTGCGGTCGGCTGTGGGCGCGTAAAGGTGTCGTGGCACAGCAGCGCCGCGACACGCACATATTCGATGATCTCTTCGAGCGACATCTCCAGCTCTTCCTGATCTTCTTCTTCGTCATAGCCCAACTGCGCGATATTACGCAGGTCGTCAATCGCCTCGCCGGTTTCGCCGGTCACTTTATCGAGTTTGGGTTGCGTAACGCCCAACCCCAGCAGGAAATGGTTCACCCAGCCCGCCAGCGCATCCGCGCGATCGAACACGCTGACATCGTCGCCTTCAGGCAGATAGAGCTGGAAAAGAAAACCGTCGTCTTCCAGTGAGTCACTGGTGCCAGCGTGCATGGCGCGCAGTGCCTGCGCCAGCTCGTGACCAAACGCCAGTCCGTCATTCGTCAAGTCATGCAGCAGCGGCAGCCAGGAGCTGTCATTATTGCCACCGCAGAGCATCCCCGCGATAAGACCGTGCATTTCAGCAGGAAGTAATCCCACGCCCTGTTGGTTGAGTAGCTGGCCTACTTCGTTGTAACCAGGTATTTCGTTCTGTATAGACATGCGCATTCGTCGTCGTTGGGGGGAATATTCATGATATGCTACCACTTTGGCCCCTGGTGATATACCCGTGATGCTTCACGTTACATGCCTTTGCATGCACGCTGGATAATTAAGGTATAGACGCAAAAAACTTGAAAGCACGCGCCAGGCTAGCTTATAGTGTCGCCCCTTCGCAACCCAGGGCTCGGATGCGAAGGCAGAGCGCAGTCAAACAGCAGGAAGGTGGCATGTCTGCACAACCCGTCGATATCCAAATTTTTGGCCGTTCACTGCGAGTGAACTGCCCGCCTGAGCAGAGGGATGCTCTAAATCAGGCTGCGGAAGATCTGAATCAGCGGTTGCAAGATCTGAAAGTTCGCACTAGAGTCACCAATACTGAGCAGCTGGTGTTTATCGCCGCGCTGAATATCAGCTATGAGCTGACTCAGGAAAAGGCAAAAACCCGCGAGTACGCCGCCAACATGGAGCAACGTATTCGGATGTTACAGCAGACCATCGAACAGGCATTGCTTGATCAGGGTCGCATAACAGAAAGACCGGGACCGAAGTTTGAATAACACTTCAGGGTCAGTTGTGGTAGAGTGACCGTGAAGACAAAATTTCTCTGAGATGTTCGCAAGCGGGCCAGTCCCCTGAGCCGATATTTCATACCACAAGAATGTGGCGATCCATGGTTGGTGAGCATGCTCGGTCCGTCCGAGAAGCCTTAAAATCATGACGACGCATTCACCTTGAACCAAGGGTTCAAGGGTTACAGCCTGCGGCGGCATCTCGGAGATTCCCTTCTTTTACTACCATGACGCAACTTCCTGATTTTCCTTCATCACGACAAGAAATCCGCAAACTGATTCGCCAGCGACGCCGGGAACTGACCAGCGGCCAACAAGCGCATTTTGCTCAGCAAGCTGCCGCTCGTATGATGGCGTACCCGCCAGTCGTGATGGCGCATACCGTCGCGCTGTTTCTCTCTTTCGATGGTGAGCTCGATACCCAACCGCTAATTGAGCAGCTCTGGCGCAGCGGCAAGCGTGTTTACCTGCCGGTATTGCATCCGTTTAGCCCCGGTAATCTGCTTTTTCTGCACTACCATCCCCATAGCGAACTGGTGGTCAATCGCCTGAAAATCCAGGAGCCGAAACTGGATGTCCGCGATGTGCTGCCACTTCATCAACTTGATGTTCTGATCACTCCGCTGGTGGCCTTTGATGAACACGGGCAACGCCTGGGAATGGGCGGCGGTTTCTACGACAGAACACTGCAAAACTGGCGCGAGTACAGTCTGCAACCCATCGGCTACGCCCACGACTGCCAGGGCATCAGCGCGCTGCCGGTCGAAGAGTGGGATATCCCGCTGCCTGCGGTGATCACGCCGTCAAAAATCTGGGAATGGTAACGGCCTTCCTCCCCCGCCAGGGAGAGGAAGACGCGAGGTTTATCAGAACAGCAGACGGGAACGAATGGTGCCAGGAATGGCTTTCATACTCTGCAGCGCTTTTTGCGCCACATCTTCATCGGCTTCAATATCTACCACCACATAGCCCATATACGGCGTTGTTTGCAGATACTGTGCGGCAATGTTGATGTTCTGGCTGGCGAAAATCTGGTTCAGCGCAGTCAGCACGCCCGGGCGGTTTTCGTGGATGTGCAGCAGGCGACGACCGCCATGCAACGGCAGAGAAACTTCCGGGAAGTTAACCGCAGACAGCGTTGAGCCGTTGTCCGAGTATTTGATCAGTTTACCGGCAACTTCTAACCCGATGTTTTCCTGCGCTTCCTGCGTGGAGCCGCCAATATGCGGGGTCAGCAGTACGTTATCGAATTCGCACAGCGGGGAGTCGAAGGGATCGCTGTTGGTTGCCGGCTCTGTCGGGAATACGTCGATAGCCGCACCCGCCAGATGTTTGCGTTTCAGCGCATCGCACAGCGCCGGAATATCCACCACCGTACCGCGCGCGGCGTTAATCAGCAGCGCGCCAGGTTTCATCAGCGCCAGTTCTTCCACACCGATCATATCTTTAGTGGAGTTGTTTTCCGGCACGTGCAGGCTCACCACATCGCTCATGTTCAGCAAATCGGAAAGATGCTGAACCTGTGTGGCATTACCCAGCGGCAGTTTGTTTTCAATATCGTAGAAGTAAACATGCATACCCAGCGATTCCGCGAGAATGCCAAGCTGCGTGCCGATGTGGCCATAGCCGATGATACCCAGTTTTTTACCGCGCGCTTCATAGGAGCCCACAGCCAGCTTGTTCCAGATACCGCGATGCGCTTTGGCGTTCGCTTCCGGGATGCCGCGCATCAGCAGCAGCAGTTCGCCGATCACCAGTTCCGCCACGGAACGCGTGTTGGAGAACGGCGCGTTAAACACCGGGATACCGCGTTTCGCGGCCGCGTCGAGGTTAACCTGGTTGGTGCCGATACAGAAACACCCAATCGCCACCAGTTTTTCAGCGGCGGCAATGACATCTTCAGTCAGTTGAGTACGGGATCGCAGGCCAATAAAGTGAGCATCACGAATGGATTCTTTCAGTTGCTCGCTGTCCAGCGCGCCCTTGTGAAATTCAATGTTGGTATAACCTGCCGCACGAAGGCTATCCAGCGCCTTCTGATGAACCCCTTCAACCAGCAGGAATTTAATTTTGTCTTTCTCCAGTGATACCTTTGCCATTTACCCGACCCTGTTTTTGTCTTGACTGTGATGTTGTGCAGATTGCAATCCGCTTCAGTCAACATATCAAAAAAAACTATTGCGGCAATATGAACGTTTGCGTCGGCCATCTGAAGAAATGTCATACAGCGGGAATTAGCAGATAAAAATGCTGGAAAAATGGACAACGCTGGCAGGGATCTCAGCAATGGCATAAAAACGTGACAGATATCACCAAATTTGCCGTTCGAAGATTTTTTAAAGGGAGGCCTGCGCCTCCCTGTCAGATCATTTTACGATGGTTTTCACACCGTCGGCAGTGCCGATCAACGCCACATCCGCGCCACGGTTAGCGAATAACCCTACGGTTACTACGCCCGGGATACCATTAATGCTGTTTTCCAGCGCGATCGGGTCGATAATCTCCAGCCCGTACACATCGAGGATCACGTTGCCATTATCCGTCACCACATTCTGGCGGTATTCCGGGCGGCCGCCCAGTTTCACCAGTTCACGGGCAACCGCGCTGCGCGCCATCGGGATCACTTCCACCGGCAGCGGGAATTTCCCCAGGATATCGACCTGCTTAGACGCATCAGCGATGCAGATAAACTTATCGGCGACCGAAGCGATGATTTTCTCACGCGTCAGCGCCGCGCCGCCGCCTTTGATCATCTGCATCTGGCCGTTAATTTCGTCTGCGCCATCAACGTAGATGCCCAGCCGATCAACCTCATTGAGATCGAACACGGTAATCCCGAGGCCTTTCAGCTTCTCGGTTGAAGCGTCCGAACTGGAGACAGCGCCTTCAATCTGGCCTTTCATCGTGCCCAGCGCGTCAATAAAGTGTGCGGCAGTGGAGCCTGTGCCTACGCCCACAATGGTGCCGGGTTCAACATACTTAAGCGCTGCCCAGCCCACTGCTTTTTTGAGTTCATCCTGCGTCATGGTCGTTCACCTGTGGTGTGAAATTTCAGGCGCATTATAGACCAGCCTTCCCCCAAATGTCCCTGTGACCAGTGTCACATTACGCGACTGCCAATTTCGTCTGTATCTCCTAAAAATTTATGTCATAGTGCTGGGTAATCATTTGCAGGAGACAGTGCGAACAATGAAACGTCCGGACTACAGAACACTACAAGCGCTTGATGCGGTCATTCGTGAACGCGGGTTTGAGCGCGCCGCACAAAAGCTGTGTATTACCCAGTCCGCCGTATCGCAGCGCATTAAACAACTCGAAAATATGTTCGGCCAACCGCTGCTGGTGCGCACCGTACCACCGCGTCCAACGGAACAGGGGCAAAAACTGCTGGCGTTGCTGCGCCAGGTGGAACTGCTGGAAGAAGAGTGGCTGGGCGATGAGCAAACCGGCTCCACGCCGCTGCTGCTGTCGCTGGCAGTGAACGCCGACAGTCTGGCGACCTGGCTGCTGCCCGCGCTGGCGCCGGTGCTGGCAGACTCGCCCATCCGTCTGAATCTGCAGGTTGAAGATGAAACCCGCACCCAGGAACGCCTGCGTCGCGGCGAAGTGGTGGGCGCGGTGAGTATTCAGCCGCAGGCACTTCCCAGTTGCCTGGTCGATCAACTTGGCGCGCTGGATTACCTGTTCGTCGGCTCAAAAGAGTTCGCCGCCCGCTACTTCCCTAACGGGGTCACGCGCTCTGCGTTACTGAAGGCGCCTGCGGTTGCCTTTGACCACCTGGATGACATGCATCAGGCGTTTTTACAGCAGTACTTCGACCTGCCGCCGGGCAGCGTACCTTGTCATATCGTTAACTCCTCCGAAGCCTTTGTGCAACTGGCGCGACAGGGCACTACCTGCTGTATGATCCCGCACCTGCAAATTGAAAGAGAGCTGAACAGCGGTGATTTAATTGACCTGACGCCGGGCCTGCTGCAACGCCGCATGCTCTACTGGCATCGCTTTGCGCCGGAAAGCCGGATGATGCGCAACGTAACCGATGCGCTGCTGGAATACGGACATAAGGTATTAAGGCAGGATTAATTTGCCCCTCACCCCCGCGGGTGAGGGAAACGATCACTTCGCAGCAGGGGTCTGCTGCTGGCCCTGAACGGGCTCCAACTGGAACACCACATCAACCTGATCGTCAAACTGGATAGTCGGCTGTTCGTAAGTTTCCTGCGCAGAAACCGGCGCTGCCGCCTCGGCTTTCATCATGCGAACCATCGGGCTCGGCTGATAGTTGGAAACATGGTAACGAACGCTGTAGACCGGACCGAGTTTGGCATGGAAACCGTCGGCCAGTTGCTGTGCCTGGCGGGTGGCATCATCGATCGCGGCTTTACGGGCTTTATCTTTAAAGGATTGCGGTTGCGCAACGCCCAACGAGACGGAACGGATTTCGTTCAGACCCGCCTTCAGCGCGCCATCCAGCAGTGAATTGAGTTTATCCAGCTCGCGCAGCGTCACTTCAACGGTGCGTACCGCGCGGTAGCCTTTGAGGATGCTTTTGCCGTTCTGGTAGTCATAATCGGGCTGAGTGCGTAAATTCGCGGCATTAATGTCTTTGCGGGCAATGCCATTTTGCTCAAGGAAGCTAAGATATTGCGCAACACGGTCATCGGCCTGTTTTTTGGCTGAGGCTGCATCTTTAGCGGCGACGTTCACCTCAATCGCCAGGGTGGCGATGTCCGGGGTCGCATCCACGCTTGCCGTCCCTGAGGTGACAATATGCGGACCATCCGGCAATTCACTCGCCTGCACCGCCATCGCACTGAAACCCACCATTGCCGCCAGGGCCATCACTTTAAATTTCACAGTTGCTCCTCCATGGTGCTTTTGTTACGTCCATACATGCTGGACGCCTGGCAGCAAGCTTAGCGGCTCGGCGCAAATTGTCCATCGGACTTACCTTAACTGAATAATCCCTGCAAATGGTGGACGCCCTCTTTCGCCAGTTGAAGCGCGATAATCCACATCACCAGCCCAACCAGCAGGTTAATCACCCGCTGCGCTTTGGCTGTTCGCAGGCGGGGGGCAAGCCAGGCCGCGAGTAACGCCAGGCTGAAGAACCACAGAAATGATGCGCTGACCGTGCCTAACGCAAACCAGCGGCGCGGCTCAACATCCAGTTGCCCACCCAGGCTACCGAGCACGACAAAGGTATCCAGATACACATGAGGATTAAGCCAGGTCACCGCCAGCATGGTGGCAACAATGCGCCAGCGGCCCTGGCGTAACGCGTCCGCACTGGCCATATCCGGTTGGCTGCTGAGTGCTGTTTTCAGCGCGCCAAAACCGTACCACAGTAAAAACGCCACGCCGCCCCAGGTGACCAGCGCCAGCAGCCAGGGTGATTGCATCAGCAGCGCACTACCGCCGAAAATACCGGCGCAAATCAATAGCAAGTCGCTGAGGGTACAGAGAAAAGCCGTCATGATGTGGTACTGCCTGCGGATCCCCTGGTTCATGACAAACGCATTTTGCGGCCCGAGAGGCAGGATCAGCGCAGCTCCGAGCATAAGCCCTTGAAAGTAATAAGATAGCACGTCTTCATTCCGTCAGAGTTGTTTCGGATGCAGACTATAGCGTGGAAGAATTATTAGTGGAAATTTATAGTTTTAATCGTTAATTAGAATAACTAATGATTGTGGATAGTAAGAAGGCCGGCTGTGCCGACCTTGACCATTACTGCTCCGCTGTGGATTTGACACGTTTAAAATTGACGTCCATTTGTGGGTACGGGAAGCTGATGCCCTGCTCATCGAAACGACGTTTAATCAATTCCAGTACATCCCAGTAGACGTTTTGCAGGTCGCCGCTCTTACTCCAGACACGCACCACAAAGTTGATCGACGAGGGTCCCAGCTCATTCAGGCGCACGGTCATCTCACGATCTTTCAGAATGCGATCGTCAGCCTGAATAATCTCCGTCAGTATGTTTTTCACCTGGTCGATATCGGAATCGTAAGCCACGCCGATAATGAACTCGTTACGGCGTACTGGCTCGCGGGAGAAGTTCACGATATTCCCGGCGATAATTTTGCCATTCGGGATCACCACAATACGGCCATCCACGGTGCGCATGGTGGTGGAGAAAATCTGCACCTGCAACACCGTCCCGGCCACGCCGCCCAAATCAACATACTCGCCGGAGCGGAACGGACGGAAGGTAACCAGCAACACGCCAGCCGCCAGGTTAGAGAGCGAGCCCTGCAATGCCAGACCAATAGCCAGACCGGCGGCACCGAGTACGGCGATCACCGAGGCTGTCTGCACGCCAACGCGCCCCAGCGCGGCAATCAGGGTAAAGGCGATGATGCCATAACGCACCAGTGCAGAGAGAAAATCCGCGACGGTGGTGTCGATATGCCGTGCCACCATCAACCGGTTAACAGCATTGGAGACAATGCGTGCGACAATCATGCCGACAATGATGATGGCAATCGCCGCCACAATATTGACGAGATAGCTCAGCAACAACGCCTGGTTGTTGACCAGCCATGAGCCGGCATCGTTGATGCTGTCGACGACGTTGAGATCTTCCATTCTTTCTTCCTTACTGTTGTTCCAAACGGGAAAACCGTCCTTTGCGGACAGGACAGTTTCCTAAAGGGTAAACAATAAGCGGCGATTTCGCCAAATGGATCACATTTTATGTCGCGGGCAGCCTGTTGAATTCTCAATAAAAAAGCCCGCATATTTGCGGGCTTTTTGCTGAATCAGGACTCAAATTACAGAACGTCTACCGCGTTCAGTTCTTTGAAAGCCTGCTCCAGGCGAACGACCATGCTGGTCTGCGCAGCACGCAGCCATACACGCGGATCGTAGTATTTCTTGTTCGGCTGGTCTGCGCCTTTCGGGTTGCCCAACTGGCCCTGCAGGTAGCCTTCGTTTTCTTTGTAGTAGTTCAGGATACCTTCCCAGGTTGCCCATTGGGTGTCGGTATCGATGTTCATTTTGATAACGCCGTAGCTTACGGAGTCTTTGATTTCCTGAGCGGAAGAACCGGAACCGCCGTGGAAGACGAAGTTCAGGCTGTTGTGCGGCAGGTTATGTTTTTTGGAAACATATTCCTGAGAGTCGCGCAGGATAGTCGGGGTCAGTTTCACGTTGCCCGGTTTGTACACGCCGTGTACGTTACCGAAAGAAGCAGCGATGGTGAAACGCGGGCTGATCGCGTTCAGTTTGGTGTACGCGTAATCAACGTCTGCAGGCTGGGTGTACAGTGCAGAAGCGTCCATGTGGCTGTTGTCCACGCCGTCTTCTTCACCACCGGTGCAACCCAGTTCGATTTCCAGAGTCATGCCCATTTTGGCCATGCGCGCCAGATATTTGGAGCTGATTTCGATGTTCTCTTCCAGAGATTCTTCAGACAGGTCGATCATGTGAGAAGAGAACAGCGGTTTACCGGTAGCAGCAAAGTGTTTTTCACCCGCGTCCAGCAGACCGTCGATCCACGGCAGCAGTTTCTTCGCGCAGTGGTCAGTGTGCAGGATCACCGGCACACCGTAATGTTCAGCCATCTGGTGAACGTGATGCGCGCCAGAGATAGCGCCCAGAATTGCCGCGCCCTGAGGAACGTCGGTTTTCACGCCTTTACCCGCGATAAATGCAGCGCCGCCGTTAGAGAACTGAACGATAACCGGAGCTTTAGCTTTTGCAGCGGCTTCCAGAACAGCGTTGATGGAGTCGGTGCCCACGCAGTTTACTGCCGGCAGAGCGAAGTTGTTTTCTTTCGCTACCTGGAACACTTTCTGAACGTCATCACCAGTGATTACGCCCGGTTTTACGAAATCAAAAATTTTAGACATGTTACGGAGTCCTGTATCTGTATCTTCGACCGTTAGAGAAAAGTCGCGAGCTCTTAAGCGCGCTGAAAATTGGGCAGGTTTCCCTGCCCAGTAAAAACTTACTTCTTAGCGCGCTCTTCGAGCATAGCTACTGCCGGCAGAACTTTGCCTTCCACGAATTCGAGGAATGCGCCGCCGCCAGTGGAGATGTAGGAAATCTTGTCAGCGATGCCGAACAGGTCGATCGCCGCCAGGGTGTCGCCACCCCCTGCGATGGAGAACGCGTCGCTGTCTGCGATAGCGTTAGCCACGATTTCGGTACCTTTACGGAAGTTCGGGAATTCAAACACACCAACCGGACCATTCCACAGAATAGTTTTGGCGTTTTTCAAGATTTCAGCCAGTTTTTCTGCAGAAGCGTCGCCCAGATCCAGAATTTGCTCATCGTCTTTGATGTCAGCAACGGATTTCAGGGTGGCCGTTGCGGTTTCAGAGAACTCGGTCGCAACGCGAACGTCCGTCGGAACAGGGATATCGCAAGTGCTCAGCAGGCGTTTAGCTTCATCAACCAGATCGGCTTCATACAGGGATTTACCAACGTTGTGGCCCTGGGCGGCAACGAAGGTGTTGGCGATACCGCCACCCACGATCAGCTGGTCAGCGATTTTGGACAGAGAGTCCAGAACGGTCAGTTTAGTGGAAACTTTAGAACCACCTACGATAGCGACCATCGGGCGAGCCGGTTCTTTCAGCGCTTTACCCAGCGCGTCCAGTTCGTCTGCCAGCAGCGGACCTGCACAAGCAACGTCAGCAAATTTGCCGATGCCGTGAGTCGAAGCCTGCGCACGGTGCGCAGTGCCGAAAGCATCCATCACGAACACGTCGCACAGTGCAGCGTATTTTTTGGACAGTGCTTCGTCGTCTTTCTTCTCGCCCTTGTTGAAACGAACGTTTTCCAGAACAACCAGCTCACCTGCAGCAACGTCAACGCCGTCCAGGTAGTCTTTAACCAGACGTACCGGGCTGGACAGTTTGTCTTTCAGGTAATTAACAACCGGCAACAGAGAGAATTCTTCGTTGTACTCGCCTTCGGTCGGACGACCCAGGTGGGAGGTGACCATCACTTTCGCACCCTGCTTCAGGGCCAGTTCGATGGTCGGCAGAGAAGCACGGATACGCGCATCGCTGGTCACTTTGCCATCTTTAACCGGTACGTTCAGATCCGCACGGATGAAAACGCGTTTACCTGCCAAATCCAGATCGGTCATCTTAATTACAGACATGGTGAATCCTCTCAATGATTCTTAAAGTTTTGCAGACACGTGAGTGTCTTACCTGAAACCAATAGCCGCCATTGCTAACGTCGTGTCGAGCATCCGGTTAGCAAAGCCCCATTCGTTATCGCACCATACCAGGGTTTTAATCAGGTGCGCGCCACTGACCCGTGTCTGTGTGCCATCAACAATGGCACTGTGCGGATCGTGGTTAAAATCGGTTGAAACCAACGGTAATTCCGTATAGTCAACTATACCATGAAATGTTCCCTGCGCTGCTTTTTGCAGCAACGCGTTGACTTCAATGGCTTTTACCGGTTTTTTTACCGTTACGCTGAGATCGATAGCCGTCACGTTAATGGTCGGTACGCGAACCGCTATCGCCTCGAATCTGTCATTAAATTGCGGGAAAATACGCGTGATCCCCGCCGCCAGTTTGGTGTCCACCGGGATAATTGACTGGCTGGCTGCACGCGTGCGGCGCAGATCGGAATGATAGGCGTCAATCACCTGCTGATCGTGCATTGCGGAGTGAATGGTCGTCACGGTTCCCGATTCGATACCATACGCATCGTCGAGCAGTTTTATGACCGGAATAATACAGTTCGTCGTGCAGGACGCGTTGGAGACAAGGCGATCTTCAGCACGCAGCGTGCTCTGATTGACGCCAAACACGATGGTCGCGTCGAGATCGTGGCTACCGGGGTGGGAGAACAGAACTTTTTTCGCTCCCGCCGCCAGATGCGCTTCGCCATCTTCACGGTTGCCATACACGCCCGTACAGTCGAGCACCACATCCACACCCAGCTCACGCCAGGGCAGCGCCGTAATCGAACGCTCGTGCAGAATGCGAATGACATCATCGCCAACAAACAGTTGCTCACGCTCCTGGCGAACATCCCAGGCGAAACGTCCATGGCTGGTGTCATATTTCAACAAATGCGCCATGCCCACGGCATCCGCCAGTTCATTGATTGCCACCACGGTGATTTCCGCCCGACGCCCGGATTCATATAAAGCACGAACCACATTGCGCCCGATGCGACCGAAACCATTAATCGCTATGCGTACGGTCATAACTCTCCTGCAAGACAAGCCGGTCTGAAGTGGATGACAGAGTAATCCAGCAACCACAAGAGGGGAATCCTCGCCTGCCTCAAACTGCGTCTGTTTGGTCATTTGTCGAACATTTAGCCGACTGAAACGCTTCAGCTAGAATAAGCGAAACATGGAATAAAAGGAATGATTGTCCAGACGGTTTCGCCAGTAATCTGACTTGCATCACATTTTCGCAGGAATAATTGGCGCAAATGCGCACGAAGGGAAGAATAACTGGCGAAAAAAAACCGGGCGCAATGCCCGGTTGATCATTAACCTGTGAAGCCGCTATCCGGCGACAGGGATTACAGCAGCGCTTTAGCTTTGGCGACCACGTTATCCACGGTGAAGCCAAACTCTTCAAACAGCAGCTCAGCCGGCGCCGACTCACCAAAGGTGGTCATGCCCACTACCGCGCCGTTCAGGCCCACGTATTTGTACCAGAAGTCCGCAATACCGGCTTCAATCGCCACACGTGCAGACACCGCTTTCGGCAGAACGGATTCACGGTACGCCGCATCCTGTTTGTCGAACGCGTCGGTGGACGGCATGGAGACCACGCGCGCCTTCACGCCTTCAGCGGTCAGTTTTTCCCACGCCGACACCGCCAGCTCCACTTCAGAGCCGGTGGCAATCAGGATCAGCTGCGGCTGACCGGTGCAATCCTTCAGCACATACGCACCGCGGGCGATATCCGCCAGCTGTTGCGCCGTACGCTCCTGCTGTGCCAGGTTCTGACGGGAGAGGATCAGCGCCGTCGGGCCGTCGGCACGTTCCACGCCGTATTTCCACGCCACCGCGGATTCCACCTGGTCACACGGACGCCAGGTACTGACGTTCGGGGTCAGACGCAGGGACGCCACCTGCTCCACCGGCTGGTGTGTCGGGCCGTCTTCGCCCAGACCGATGGAGTCGTGGGTGTAGACCAGCACCTGACGCTGTTTCATCAGCGCCGCCATACGCACCGCGTTACGGGCATATTCGACGAACATCAGGAAGGTGGAGGTGTACGGCAGGAAACCGCCGTGCAGGGTGATGCCGTTGGCAATCGCGGTCATACCGAACTCGCGCACACCGTAATGGATGTAGTTGCCGGCAGTGTCTTCGTTGATGGCTTTCGAACCGGACCACAGGGTCAGGTTGCTTGGCGCCAGGTCAGCAGAGCCGCCAAGGAATTCCGGAAGCCATGGACCAAAGGCTTCGATGGCATTCTGCGACGCTTTACGGCTGGCGATTTTCGCCGGATTGGCCTGCAGTTTCTCCACAAATGCCTGTGCTTTGGCGTCGAAGTCAGACGGCAGTTCGCCTTTCATACGGCGGGTGAACTCAGCCGCTTCCTGCGGGAAGGCACTGGCGTAGGCCGCAAATTTGTCGTTCCAGGCGGCTTCTTTCGCCTGACCGGCTTCTTTCGCATCCCACTGCGCATAGATGTCAGACGGGATTTCAAAGGCCGGGTGTTTCCAGCCCAGCGCTTCGCGGGTCAGGGCGATTTCCGCATCCCCCAGCGGCGCGCCGTGGGAATCATGGGTACCGGCTTTGTTCGGCGAACCGAAACCGATGATGGTTTTGCACATCAGCAGCGACGGTTTGTCCGTCACGCTGCGCGCTTCTTCCACTGCACGTTTGATGGCGTCTGCATTGTGACCGTCCACCCCGCGCACCACGTGCCAGCCGTAGGCTTCAAAGCGTTTCGCGGTGTCGTCGGTGAACCAGCCCTCAACGTGACCGTCGATGGAGATGCCGTTGTCATCATAGAACGCCACCAGTTTGCCCAGTTTCAGGGTGCCGGCCAGCGAGCAGGCTTCATGGGAGATACCTTCCATCATGCAGCCGTCGCCCATAAAGGCGTAGGTGAAGTGGTCAACAATATCGTGACCCGGGCGGTTGAACTGCGCCGCAAGGGTTTTCTCGGCAATCGCCATGCCCACGGCGTTGGCAATGCCCTGCCCCAGAGGGCCGGTGGTGGTTTCCACACCGGCGGTGTAGCCCACTTCCGGGTGACCCGGCGTTCTGGAGTGCAGCTGACGGAAGTTCTGCAGCTCGGACATCGGCAGGTCGTAACCGGTGAGGTGCAGCAGGCTGTAAATCAGCATCGAGCCGTGGCCGTTGGACAGCACAAAGCGGTCGCGGTCAGCCCAGGCCGGATTCGTCGGGTTATGGTTCAGAAAATCACGCCACAGGACTTCGGCAATGTCAGCCATCCCCATCGGGGCTCCCGGGTGACCGGATTTGGCTTTCTGTACCGCGTCCATGCTCAGCGCACGAATAGCATTGGCAAGCTCTTTACGTGAGGACATTTTGACTCCAGATCGGACGATTAAAGGCAGTTCCCTTGACGACAGCGCGTTTTGGGCTACGCCGGAAAAAAGTGCCAACAATGTAACCCAAGCGGCTGGTCATGTACATGGAGCATCCTTTTGCCTGTTCAGAAATCTCCGGAAGCTGCTCGCATGTTGCGCAATCTTCTCGCCCGGTAATCCTTGCCTTATTTATACTTAGCCCAACCGCTGGTTCGACTGAACCCGGCGGATTATCAGAATAATGACTCAACTTATTGCGGAAGATGACACATGAAAATTCGCCCAGCATTACTTGCCCTGGGAATGACAACCCTGCTTGCCGGTTGCCAGAATATGGACTCCGGCGGTTTTCTCAGCTCGGGGGCAGAAGCCTTCCAGGCTTACACCCTGAGTGATGCTCAGGTTAAAGCACTGAGCGACGATGCCTGTAAACAGATGGACGGTAAAGCCAGCATTGCACCGGCCAGCAGCCCGTATAGCCAGCGCCTGAGCAAAATAGCCGCCGCCCTCGGCGACAATATCAACGGCCAACCGGTGAACTACAAAGTCTATGTGGCGAAGGATGTGAACGCCTTTGCAATGGCCAATGGCTGCATCCGTGTCTACAGCGCACTGATGGACATGATGACCGACAACGAAGTCGAAGCGGTGATTGGCCACGAAATGGGCCACGTTGCGCTGGGGCATGTGAAGAAAGGTATGCAGGTTGCGCTGGGAACCAATGCATTACGCGCAGCGGCGGCGTCCGCGGGCGGTATTGTCGGCAGTTTGTCGCAATCGCAGCTTGGCGCACTGGGCGAACAACTGGTGAATTCACAGTTCTCCCAGCGCCAGGAATCCGAAGCGGATGACTACTCTTACGATTTGTTGCGCAAACGCGGTATCAATCCATCAGGGCTGGCAACCAGTTTTGAAAAACTGGCGAAAATGGAAGAGGGCCGTCAGAGTTCAATGTTTGACGATCACCCTGCGTCCGTGGAGCGCGCGCAGCATATTCGCGACCGTATGGCGGCAGACGGTATTAAATAACGCAACAGGGAGGCACGATTGCCTCCCTGTTTTTACGCCGTGCGTTGACAGCCAGCAGTCACCGGAAAACCTTATTCGTCTTCCAGATAGGTGTAGCCATACAGTCCGGCTTCAAACTCTTCGAGGAACTGCTGCTGCAGCGCATCTTCGAGGCCGGTTTGTTTAACCTGATCGCGGAACTGCGTCAGCAGGGTGTTCGGATCGAGCTGCACATACTGCAACATATCCGCGACGGTGTCGCCTTCATCGGAAAGCTCCACTTCCACGCTGCCATCCGGAAAAACAAACACATCAACCGCCTCGGTATCACCGAACAGATTATGCATGTTCCCGAGGATCTCCTGGTACGCGCCAACCATAAAGAAGCCCAGCATCGGCGGGTTATCCGGATCGTATTCCGGCATCGGCATGGTGGTGGCGATCCCGTCGCCATCCACATAGTGATCGATAGCGCCGTCGGAGTCGCAGGTAATATCCAGCAGGACCGCACGGCGTTCCGGCGCGTGATTCAGCCCTTCCAGCGGCAATACCGGGAACAGTTGATCGATCCCCCAGGCATCCGGCATCGACTGGAACAGCGAGAAGTTGACGTACATTTTGTCCGCCATACGCTCCTGTAACTCATCGATAATCGGACGATGGGCACGGTTGCTCGGATCCAGCTGTTTCTGCACTTCATGGCACATATTCAGATAGAGCTGCTCAGCCCAGGCGCGCTCTTGCAGGCTATAAGCGCCAGAAGAGTAACCAACATGGATATCGTGTAGGTCCATCTGGCTGTCGTGCAGCCATTCGCGCAGCGAACGGCGCGTGCCTGGCTCATGCATCTCCTGCCAGGTTTCCCACATGCTTTGCAAGGCACGCGGTGCGTCATCAGCAGGCGCTGTCGCCTGCGTGTATTCGTTGCGCTCCACGCCGATAATATTGGACACCAGCACCGTGTGGTGCGCAGTCACGGCGCGACCGGATTCCGTGATCACCGTCGGATGCGGCAAGCCATGCTCTTCACACGCATCGCCAATCGCCCAAATGATGTTATTGGCATATTCGTTCAGGCCGTAGTTCACCGAACAGTCTGACTGCGAACGCGTACCTTCATAGTCCACGCCTAAACCGCCGCCAACGTCGAAGCACTGGATATTCACGCCCAGCTTATGCAGTTCAACGTAGAAACGCGCGGATTCACGCACGCCGGTCGCGATATCGCGGATGTTCGCCATCTGCGAACCGAGGTGGAAGTGCAGCAGTTGAATGCTGTCCAGACGCCCGCGCTCGCGCAGAATTTCCACCAGTTGCAGAACCTGGGTGGCTGCCAGACCAAATTTGGATTTCTCGCCGCCGGAAGATTGCCATTTACCGGAACCTTGCGACGCCAGACGCGCACGCACGCCAAGACGCGGCACCACGTTCAAACGCTCTGCTTCTTCCAGTACGATGGCGATTTCGGTCATTTTCTCAATCACCAGATAGACCTTGTGGCCCATCTTCTCGCCAATCAGCGCCAGGCGAATGTATTCGCGGTCTTTATAGCCGTTACACACGATCACCGAGCGGGTCATGCCCGCATGCGCCAGCACCGCCATCAGCTCCGCTTTGGAACCGGCTTCCAGCCCCAGCGGTTCGCCGGAATGGATCAGCGACTCAATCACGCGACGGTGCTGATTCACCTTGATCGGATAGACGAGGAAATAGTCGCCGTTGTAGCCGTAGGATTCACGCGCACGTTTAAAGGCGGCGTTAATCGAGCGCAGGCGATGTTGCAGGATCTGCGGGAAGCAGAACAGCGCAGGCAGGCGCTGCCCTTGCGCTTCGCGCGCTTTCACCAGCTGCGCCAGGTCAACGCGGGCTTCCGGTACGTCCGGGTCCGGGCAAACGCTGATATGCCCCAGCTCATTGACGTCGTAGTAATTATTACCCCACCACGCAATGTTATAAGTACGTAGCATCTTGCTGGCTTCCTGGGAGCTCATCGCCACCTCCTGCATGGAACGTAATACACCGTGTTCGCCTGCTGACGAAGGCGAAACCGAAGACATGTCGTCAGACATAGCGAACCTCAACGTAAGAAAGTGTATACCCTGTTACTTTCACCGCGCCCGAGGGCTGCCAGGTAAAATGCAACGGATACAAAACAGTTGACTACTATCGCAGTGACACATAGCGATAACAACCCATAAACAGCCTGAATGCTCAGCATGTCATGCTGAAGCGCCGGCTGTGCGACCGGTTTCTTGTTCATATCATTGTAAAACACGTTCCGAACTTAAGTATGACAGTCCGGCGAAACCACGAGAAAACTCCTGATTTATCAGGAGAGCCCTTGTTCAGTTATCGCAACGCCTTACCGGCTCTGGAGTCCTGAGAAGCGCCGAAATGGGTATAACATCGGCTGGTTTGCAGATTAGAAATGCAGGTAGCGGGGAATAAACATGCGTCAGAACGACGCAACAGTTTCTGCGGAAAACAACGGTTCATTATCTCGTATCACCTCCACGCAAGCCTTTTACAACCCGCGACAAGCCAAAGCCATTAAATTCACTGCTTAACCCGGCTGGAAGTGGCGACACAGCGTTTTTGCCGTGCGCTTTTTTAAGTGAGCCGCGCGCGGCGTTTTATACCGACAACGGGGTGAAAATGCAAAATAAAAAAGCTGTGTTTGACGCATTGCCAGGAAAATTTTCCGTCACTATTTGTGACAGGAAGGGCGAACATCAAAAAGCGCTGGCAATAGGGTCAAGAAGTAACCTAGAATAGCCATCCAGATGTTAATCCGTCTATATTGATTAACACTTAGACTTTTGCGTCATAACCTGCAGTCCCCGCGGCGCCACCGCGAAGGCATATCCAGACGCAGAATTCGAGCTAACCGTATTACTCCAGGGTGAAAACAACATATGGCAAAACACCTTTTTACGTCCGAGTCCGTCTCCGAAGGGCATCCTGACAAAATCGCTGACCAAATTTCCGACGCCGTGCTGGATGCGATCCTCGAGCAGGATCCGAAAGCGCGCGTTGCGTGTGAAACTTACGTCAAAACCGGCATGGTGCTGGTGGGTGGCGAGATTACCACCAGCGCATGGGTTGATATCGAAGAGATCACTCGTAATACCGTCCGTGAAATTGGCTATGTGCATTCCGACATGGGCTTTGACGCCAACTCTTGCGCCGTACTGAGCGCGATTGGTAAACAATCTCCGGATATCAACCAGGGCGTTGACCGTGCCGATCCGCTGGAACAAGGCGCAGGCGACCAGGGGTTGATGTTTGGTTACGCGACCAATGAAACCGACGTGCTGATGCCTGCACCGATCACCTATGCGCACCGTCTGGTTGAGCGTCAGGCTGAAGTGCGTAAAAACGGCACCCTGCCGTGGCTGCGCCCGGACGCGAAAAGCCAGGTCACTTTCCAGTATGAAGACGGCAAAATTGCCGGCATCGATGCGGTCGTTCTGTCCACACAGCATGCAGAGAATATCGACCAGAAATCCCTGCAAGAAGCGGTGATGGAAGAGATCATCAAGCCGATCCTGCCGTCTGAGTGGCTGAATGAATCCACCAAATTCTTTATCAACCCGACTGGCCGTTTCGTTATCGGTGGCCCAATGGGCGACTGTGGCCTGACCGGGCGTAAAATTATCGTTGATACCTACGGCGGCATGGCGCGTCACGGTGGCGGCGCATTCTCCGGTAAGGATCCGTCTAAAGTTGACCGTTCCGCCGCTTATGCTGCCCGTTACGTGGCGAAAAACATCGTTGCTGCGGGCCTGGCCGACCGTTGTGAGATCCAGGTCTCCTACGCTATCGGCGTGGCGGAACCGACCTCCATCATGGTGGAAACCTTCGGTACCGAGAAAATCGCCAGCGAGCAGTTGATCCTGCTGGTGCGCGAATTCTTCGATCTGCGTCCGTACGGTCTGATCCAGATGCTGGATCTGCTGCACCCGATCTACAAACAAACCGCCGCATACGGTCACTTTGGTCGCGAAACGTTCCCATGGGAAAAAACCGACAAAGCCGATGCACTGCGTGAAGCTGCTGGTCTGAAATAATCCTCTGGCAATTTCGGCTTTAAGGCCAGCCTCGTGCTGGCCTTTTTTATATTCTCCGCCCTTCATCCCAACACGTTTTTTCTCAACGCCAATACCCACTTAGCTCATTACCCCTCCGAATGAAAGCGATTACATCACACCGTTTCGGTAAAAAATCAGAATTCTCTCTTTGAAAAGCAGAAAACTGATGATTGTTACATAATGCTTCAGCTTAGTCTGAAATCTCGTCAACCACCTCACATTCACTCTTCAGTAATTCTATAATATTTATGACTTTTATTTACATTGCATCCATGCTTGCAATGTAACCGATTACACTCGTGTGATAGTAATCACATATTTTTGCGTATTCCTGACCTACCTTTGACACCGATAAAACCAATGACATCAATGGAGGGCATAATGCCTGACACGAAAAAACAGGGGCGTTCAAACAAGGCAATGACCTTCTTTGTCTGTTTCCTCGCAGCACTGGCGGGATTGCTTTTTGGCCTGGATATTGGCGTGATCGCGGGCGCACTGCCCTTTATCACAGATGATTTTCAAATTAGCTCACATACCCAGGAGTGGGTGGTCAGTTCGATGATGTTCGGCGCCGCCGTGGGCGCTGTCGGCAGCGGATGGCTCTCGTGGCGTCTCGGCCGTAAAAAGAGCCTGATGATCGGCGCCGTACTTTTTGTGATCGGCTCGTTGTGCTCCGCCGCTGCGCCGAACGTTGACGTGCTGATTATCTCCCGCGTACTGCTGGGCCTTGCCGTGGGCGTCGCTTCCTACACCGCACCGCTCTACCTGTCGGAAATTGCCCCGGAAAAAATCCGCGGCAGCATGATCTCCATGTATCAGTTGATGATCACCATCGGTATCCTCGGTGCTTATCTTTCCGATACGGCGTTCAGCTACAGCGGTGAATGGCGCTGGATGCTGGGAGTGATCATTATTCCGGCTATCCTGCTGTTAATTGGCGTCTTCTTCCTGCCAGACAGCCCGCGCTGGTTTGCCGCAAAACGCCGTTTCCACGATGCGGAACGCGTGTTGTTGCGCCTGCGCGACACCAGTGCTGAAGCAAAAAATGAGCTCGAAGAGATCCGCGAAAGCCTGCAAGTGAAACAGACCGGCTGGTCGCTGTTCAAAGAGAACAGCAACTTCCGCCGCGCCGTGTTTCTTGGTGTCTTGCTACAGGTGATGCAGCAGTTCACCGGGATGAACGTCATCATGTATTACGCGCCAAAAATCTTCGAACTGGCGGGCTACACCAATACCACCGAGCAGATGTGGGGCACGGTGATTGTTGGTCTGACCAACGTACTGGCGACGTTTATTGCGATCGGCCTTGTGGACCGTTGGGGACGTAAACCGACGCTGGTGCTGGGCTTCATGGTGATGGCGGCGGGTATGGGCATTCTGGGCACCATGCTGCATATGGGCATCCACTCCCCGTCGGCACAGTACTTCGCGGTTGCGATGCTGTTGATGTTCATCATTGGTTTCGCCATGAGCGCCGGTCCGTTGATTTGGGTACTGTGTTCCGAAATCCAGCCGCTGAAAGGCCGCGATTTTGGTATCACCTGCTCAACAGCAACCAACTGGATTGCCAATATGATCGTCGGCGCGACGTTCCTGACCATGCTCAATTCGCTGGGCAATGCCAACACCTTCTGGGTATATGGCGCGCTGAATGTGCTGTTTATCGTCCTGACGCTGTGGCTGGTGCCGGAAACCAAACACGTTTCTCTGGAGCATATCGAACGCAATCTGATGCGCGGTCGCCCGCTGCGCGAAATTGGTTCCCACAACTAACCCTGAAGGCTTCCTCCCCGGAGGAAGCCTTCCCCCCTTGCACTCCCGCTTCGCCCATCCTATGCTCTGCAACTATGAAAACACCCCGCCTTCCCATCGCCACGCAACAAGCCGTCATGCGCAGCCTGCGAGAAAAACTCGCCCAGGCAAACCAAAAACTGGGGCGCAATTACCCGGAGCCTAAACTCATTTATCAACAGCGCGGCACGGCCGCTGGTACCGCCTGGCTGGCGGATTACGAAATCCGGCTTAATCCGGTGTTATTACTGGAAAACGAACAGGCATTTATTGACGAGGTGGTTCCTCACGAACTGGCGCATCTGCTGGTGTGGAAACACTTTGGCCGTGTCGCGCCTCATGGCAAAGAGTGGAAATGGATGATGGAAGGCGTACTGGGTGTTCCCGCCAGACGCACCCATCAGTTCGAGCTGGAATCCGTACAGCGCAATACTTTTCCCTACCGCTGCAAATGCCAGCAGCACCAGTTAACCGTGCGCAGACATAACCGGGTGGTACGCGGCGAAGCGGTTTACCGTTGTGTTCGCTGCGGCGAGCCGCTGATTGCCGACGCGAGTAACTGAATCCATTAAGAAGTTTTCTGCTCTTACTGATTGCATCAGGCAACGCCTTCCGTTACGTTGCGGACTCGTTTTGACAGGGAGTTCGCCATGTTTCGTCTTTTCTCACTTTTATTGACTCTTATTGCCGTTCCTGCGCTGGCCGCAGACGGGATCAACAGTTTTGCCCAGGCCAAAGCGGCAGGCGTCAAAGTGAACGCTGATGCGCCGGGAGACTTCTACTGCGGGTGTAAAATTAACTGGCAGGGGAAAAAAGGCGTGGTCGATCTCGCCTCCTGCGGCTATCAGGTGCGGAAGAACGAAAACCGCGCCAGCCGTATCGAGTGGGAGCATGTCATGCCTGCCTGGCAGTTCGGCCACCAGCGCCAGTGCTGGCAGGATGGCGGACGGCAGAACTGCGCGAAAGATCCGGTGTACCGCAAAATCGAAAGCGATATGCATAACCTGCAACCCGCTGTAGGCGAGGTGAACGGCGATCGCGGCAACTTTATGTACAGCCAGTGGAATGGTGGTGAGGGTCAGTACGGCCAGTGCGCCATGAAAATCCATTTTAAAGCCAAACTCGCCGAACCGCCGGCCCGCGCCCGCGGTGCGATTGCCCGCACCTATTTCTATATGCGCGACCAGTATCAAATTACGCTTTCACGCCAGCAAACGCAGTTGTTTACCGCCTGGGATAAACAGTACCCGGTGACCGACTGGGAGTGCGAACGCGATGCGCGCATCGCCAGCGTACAGGGCAACCATAATCCGTACGTGCAGCGCGCTTGCATGGCGCGAAAGAGCTAACCTACACTAGCGGCAATTATTTATTTGCAGGCGCACCCTCCCCCTTCTATGGCGGAGGGAATAGACCGCGCCGCCCCACACATGGAATTTCATACTATGCGCACTCCCCGCATTCATCATCCGGAACGCATCCAGCCTGGCGGCGAAATCGCACTCAGTGAGGACGCGGCAAACCATGTCGGCCGCGTGCTGCGTATGGGACCGGGCCAGGCGATTCAGTTGTTTGATGGTTCGAACCAGGTCTTCGAGGCGGAAATCGTCCATGCGGATAAAAAAAGCGTGCGGGTGAATGTGCTTCGCGCCGATGTGGACGACCGGGAATCGCCGGTGCATATCCACCTCGGGCAGGTAATGTCCCGCGGCGAAAAAATGGAATTCACCATTCAGAAATCCATTGAGCTTGGGGTAAGCCTCATTACGCCACTTTTTTCTGAACGCTGCGGCGTTAAACTGGATGCCGAACGCCTGAGCAAGAAGCTTCAGCAGTGGCAAAAGATTGCGATTGCCGCCTGCGAGCAATGCGGGCGTAACCGCGTTCCGGAAATTCGCCCGGCGATGGATCTGGAGGCCTGGTGCGCTGAAGAGGATACCGGCCTGAAGCTGAACCTGCATCCGCGCGCCAGCCAAAGTATCAATACCCTGCCGTTGCCGGTGGAACGTGTGCGGCTGCTGATTGGTCCGGAGGGCGGGTTAACTGCCGATGAGATTGCCATGACCGCACGCTATCAGTTCACGGATATTTTGTTAGGGCCACGCGTACTACGCACAGAGACCACGGCGCTTACCGCCATCACCGCGCTTCAGGTACGCTTTGGCGACCTGGGTTGAGAGGAGAAGCAAAATGATTAAGCTCGGCATCGTGATGGATCCCATCGCGGACATTAACATCAAAAAAGACACCAGCTTCGCCATGCTGCTGGAAGCACAGCGCCGCGGCTATGAGCTGCACTATATGGAAATGGCCGATCTCTACCTGATCAATGGCGAAGCCCGCGCGCGCACCCGTAAGCTATCCGTCGAGCAAAACTACGACAAATGGTACGAATTCGGCAGCGAGCAGGATATTCCGCTCGCCGATCTGGATACCATTCTGATGCGCAAGGATCCGCCGTTCGATACCGAATACATTTACGCGACCTATATCCTTGAACGTGCTGAAGAGAAAGGGACGCTGATCGTCAACAAGCCGCAAAGCCTGCGCGATTGTAACGAAAAATTGTTCACCGCCTGGTTCGCGGAATTAACCCCGGAAACGCTGGTTACCCGCAACAAAGCGCAGTTGAAAGCGTTCTGGCAGAAGCATGGCGACATTATTCTCAAACCGCTGGATGGGATGGGCGGCACCTCAATTTTCCGCGTGAAAGAAGGTGATCCAAACCTGTCGGTGATTGCCGAAACCCTGACCGAACTGGGCAACCGTTACTGCATGGCGCAGAACTATCTGCCAGCCATTAAAGATGGCGACAAACGCGTGCTGGTTGTGGATGGCGAGCCGGTGCCTTACTGCCTGGCGCGCATCCCGCAAGGGGGGGAAACCCGCGGCAACCTGGCGGCGGGCGGTCGCGGCGAACCTCGCCCACTGAGCGAAAGCGACTGGGCGATTGCCCGGAAAGTCGCCCCGACGCTGAAAGCGAAAGGACTGATTTTTGTTGGTCTGGATATTATCGGCGATCGTCTGACTGAAATTAACGTCACCAGCCCGACCTGTGTACGTGAAATTGAAGCTGAATTCCCGATCTCGATCACCGGCATGCTGATGGACGCCATCGAGAAACGCCTGGGTAAATAAGCCTCAACGCTCCGGATACGGGAAGGAACCCGTATCCTGCCAGGTTTGGCTAGTGACAGCATTCTGCTTTCACCGCATACTAGACTGTCGCTTTTTTGAACCAGGAAACAGAACCTCTGACAATGAATTTACAGCATCACTTTCTTATTGCCATGCCTGCTCTTCAGGATCCCCTCTTCCGGCGCTCCGTGGTTTATATTTGCGAGTACAACGACGAAGGCGCGATGGGGCTTGTCATCAACAAGCCGTTGGAAAACCTGAAAGTAGATGGCGTGCTGGAAAAACTCAAAATCCAGCCAGAGTCTCGCGACCCGTCGATCCGTCTGGATAAACCGGTGCTGCTCGGCGGCCCGTTGGCGGAAGATCGTGGTTTTATACTGCACACGCCGCCCGCCAGTTTCTCCTCCAGCATCCGCGTCTCTGACAACACCGTCGTGACAACATCGCGTGATGTCCTCGAAACGCTGGGTACGGCGGAACAGCCGAGCGAAGTGCTGGTCGCGTTGGGCTATGCCTCCTGGGAAAAAGGGCAACTGGAGCAGGAGATCCTCGATAATGCGTGGCTGACTGCCCCGGCGGATCTTAACATCCTGTTTAAAACGCCTATCGCCGATCGCTGGCGTGAAGCGGCAAAACTTATCGGCATTGATATCTCCACCATGCCGGGTGTTGCGGGGCACGCCTGATGAGCGGAACTCTGTTAGCCTTTGATTTTGGCACTAAAAGCATTGGCGTAGCCATTGGGCAGCGCATTACAGGCACCGCCAGGGCGCTGACCGCACTGAAAGCGCAGGATGGCACGCCGAACTGGGGCGCCATCGAAAAGCTGTTAAAAGAGTGGCAACCAGAAGCCGTGATCGTCGGTTTACCGCTGAATATGGACGGCACCGAACAGCCGCTGACGGCCAGGGCGCGTAACTTTGCCAATAAGATACATGGCCGTTTCGGCGTGCAGATCACGCTGCATGATGAGCGGCTCAGCACCGTCGAAGCCCGCTCCGGGCTGTTTGAGCGCGGGGGATTCCGCGCCCTCAATAAAGGCAGTGTGGATTCGGCTTCCGCCGTCATCATCCTCGAAAGCTGGTTCGAACAGAACCTCTGATCCCGTCAGGAGCGGACTCCGCTGTCGATAACGCCTTCCCCCTCATCAAGCCGCGCATCATTCGCGGCTTTCTGCCGATCGTGCTCACAAATTAAGCCCGTGCTTTTTGCATTTCTCGCAGTGTTTCTATAAAAGAAACATATCAGGCTATGTGAGTGGCGTTCAGGGCTTTTCCGTCAGACGATTTACCAGCGTGTGGAGTTCCTGCAGGCGCGTTTCCACCACCGTTTCGTTCACCTGCCACATTCCGGCGAACGCCAGTGCAGCAGAGTGAGCACCGAGAGGCTGCGCCATAGAAATTTCGCCGTCGTCATGGCGCCAGACGACATGCCCCTGCTCACGCTGCTGGGCAACGTGCGGGCCAAGCTGCCGCCATTGCTCATCGGTAAAGCGTTTTCGCAGATCGTCATCGCTTTCCGCCGCCAGCAGAGACATGCCAATCACGGATTGCCAGGCAGGGAGCATATGGAAACCGGCCAACGCCTGGCTAACCTGGCTGCCGGGTTCGGAGTGATAGATGTAAATAACCTGGTCCTCCCACAGCACGGCCATCGCGACCACGATATCTTTCGGGGCGTAGCGTTCCAGCAAGGGGAGGGCATGGGAGAACAGCGCCGACCCGCGAATGGCCTGAGCGGCCAGTGCGTGAATACCGGGGCCGGGTAAATAGCGTCGTTGAGCATCCTGCATGGTCAGGCCGATAGAGGCCATGGTCATCAATAACCGGTTTACGCGGGTGGTATTGATCCCCATCAGGCGCGCCAGCTCGCGACAGCCAATAGCACGGCCGCTGGACACCAGGTACTGCAGGCAGCGAATACCGTCAATCAGGCTTTGGTTCGGTTGTGAAGACATAGCAGGGTTCGCTTCTCAGGTTGCTCAAAGAGTCGATTTTACCGTCAGTAAAGAAGGATACAAGGTTATGAAAATCTTTCCCCAATCCGCCGCCAGAAGCTTTCCGACACAATACCTGCATGCCGACCTGCTGGTCGCAGGCGGTGGGCTGGCAGGGCTGTGCGCAGCCCTCGCCGCCGCGCGTGACGGCTTGCAGGTTGTGCTGATCCAGGACCGGCCGGTGCTGGGCGGCAACGCCTCCAGCGAAGTGCGGCTGTGGGCCAATGGCGCGACGTCGCATATGGGGAATAATAACCGCTGGGCACGCGAAGGCGGCATTATGGGCGAGATCATGGAGGAGAACCTCTGGCGTAATAAAGAGGGTAACCCGGTGATGTTCGATCTGGTACTGCTGGACCTGGCGAAAACGCAGCCGGGTCTCACGCTCTTGCTGAACACAGCCGTCTATGAGGTGGAAAAAGAGCAACAGCGCATAACACAGGTCAGCGCCTTTAACCCGATTAACGAAACGTTTTATATCGTCAGTGCAGAACAGTTTTGCGATGCCACAGGCGATGGCGTGCTGGGTTTTCTCGCCGGGGCGGAATATCGGGAAGGCGCAGAAGAGGCGGAAGAGCTGGATGAAAAGATGGCGCCGGGTGATAACTTCGGTAATAAACTGGGGCACTCGATTTATTTCTATACCAAGCAAACTGCCGGTCCGGTCAATTTCATCCCCCCTTCTTTTGCGCTGAAAGACATTACCGACATCCCGCGTTACAAACGACTCACGTCAACACTTAACGGCTGCGATCTGTGGTGGCTGGAATGGGGCGGGCGTCTCGATACCGTGCATGAAAGCGAAGAGATCAAATGGGAGCTGTGGAAAATCGTCTGGGGCGTCTGGGATCATATTAAAAATTCGGGTCAGTTTCCGGAGGCCGCGAACATGACCATTGAGTGGGTCGGTGCGATCCCCGGCAAACGGGAAAGCCGCCGCTTTGTGGGCGACCACCTGCTCTGCCAGCAGGACATTATTGCGCAACGCGATCACTATGACGCCGTCGCCTATGGCGGCTGGTCTATTGATTTGCACCCGGCGGATGGCGTTTACAGCACCCATGACGGCTGCCGCCAGTTCCACAGTAAAGGCACTTACACTATTCCCTTTCGTAGCCTCTACAGCCGCACGCTGGATAATTTGCTACTGACCGGGCGGTTGATTTCCGCCTCTCATGTGGCCTTCGGCAGCGCGCGCGTAATGTGCACCTGCGGTCTGCTGGGCGAAGTGGTGGGCCGCGCCGCCGCACTGTGCAAAACATATAATCTTACCCCGCGCGAGCTGGCCAGGCCTGAGCATATCAGCGCGCTACAGCAGCAGTTGCAGCGTAATGGCTGTTACATTCCGCGCCACTGGCTGAGCGATCCGGCGCAGGGTGCGATGGTCAGCGCCAGCAGTGAGTACCAACTCACGGAGCTTGCGCCGAATGGTCAGTGGCAACCGCTGGCGGAACGGATGGCGCTGCTGCTACCGGTGCAGGCAGGCGCACCATTGCCGGAGATTACGCTGCGCCTGCGTTCCGCTACCCAGCAGCAACTGGCGGTGTCGTTGCTGGGTAGCAAACGCGCCGGGAATTTCACACCGGACGACCAGTATGACGAGTGCGTACTGCATCTTTCCCGTGGCGAAGGTGAGTACACGCTTACGTTTAACTGGCAAAGCGATCGCGACCAGTACCTGTTCCTCGCGTTTGACGCCCGGGAAAGCGTGGAGATCGCGTTGACCGACACCCATCTGCCTGGAATGATGACGGTGTTTAACAGCCTGAATGCCCGCGTAGCGAAACATACTCGCCAGGTGGCAGACGGCGATTACGGCGTGGATGAGTTCGACTTCTGGTTACCGCGCCGTCACCCGCAACAGATCATGCCCGCCCTGCGAGTCAGCCAGCCGTTAGCACACTGGGGGGCGCAAAATGTTCTGAATGGTCGCCTGCGTCCGGAACAGCAAATCAATGCCTGGAGCCCGGCTGTAGACGACAATGTGCCTGAAATCATCTGGCGCTGGCGTACGCCGCAGTCGCTGCAACAGCTAACGCTGGTGCAGGATAACGACTTCGACAACGCCATGGAGTCGGTACAAATGGGTCACCCCGATGCCGTGACGCCGCACTGCATTACGCACTACCGCTTGTGGGCAGATGATCGGTTGCTGGCCGAGGTTAAGGCGAATCACCACTCCGTGTGTCAACATCGCTTGGACGAACCGCTCACGGTGACAAGCATCCGGTTAGAGATCCTCGCCACAGCAGGTGCACTCCCGGCGGTTTACTCCCTGAACGTAAGCTAAAGCCGCCCCGCCTGTTCGCGTTGCTGACGGCTTTGCGCAAATGTCAGCATCCCCGCCTGCTGCCCGGTTTGCATCACACCGGGCAGTTGATGCGTCTTGCCTTCGCGGATCAGGTTCGCCGATGCCGGGGTATTCACCAGCAGTTCAAACAGCGCGACCCGCCCTTCTTGTTTATCGGCTTCCAGTTTTTGCGCCAGCACCGCCAGTAAACTTCCGGCAAGCTGGCTGCGCACAGGGTCTTTTTCCTGCGCCGGGAAAGCATCCACCAGCCGTTCCACCGCCTGCGCTGCGCCGCGCGTATGCAGCGTCGCCAGCACCAGATGCCCGGTCTCCGCCGCCGTCAACGCCAGCCAGATCGTATCACTGTCGCGCAACTCGCCAAGCAGGATCACATCCGGATCCTCACGTAATGCCGCACGCAGTCCGCTGGCAAATGATGGGCAGTGCAGACCGACCTCCCGCTGCTGGATTAAGCAACGTTCGCTGGTGTGCACAAACTCAATCGGATCTTCAAGCGTCACTATATGCCCGTCCAGGCGCTGATTAAGGTGATTAACCATTGCCGAAAGCGTTGTCGATTTACCGCTGCCTGTAGCGCCGGTCACCAGAATCAAACCGTGTTCCTGCGCGAGCAACCCGGTAAGCGCCTGTGGCGCATCAAGTTCGCTGAGCTGCGGGCAGCGTTGCGGTAATAACCGCAGCGCCAGTGAAATACCGTCATGACGGGCAAACGCCCCGGCGCGCAAACGCAGACCGCTGGCAGTGGTGAGCGCAAAATCCACCTGCCCCTGCTCCCGCCACTGGCTTTGCAGCATTTCGCTAAGATGCCTGTTCATGAGTGCAGCGATGTCCGGACAGGGAAAAGGCGCGGGCTCCAGCCGCCCTTGTTGCCGCCAGCGTGGAGAACGCCCACTGCACAGGTGTAGATCCGAGACATTATGCTTTACACTAAGCTCCACTATTTTTTCTATATCCATATAGCCACCCTGGAATCATGAACGATATCGCACATAACCTGGCACAGGTCCGGGACAAAATCTCCGCTGCGGCAACGAGTTGCGGCCGTGCTCCAGAGGAAGTTGTTCTACTTGCCGTGAGCAAAACCAAACCTGCGAGCGCCGTCGCAGAGGCTATTGACGCCGGGCAACGCGCCTTTGGCGAAAACTATGTTCAGGAAGGGGTGGATAAAATCCGCCATTTTCAGGAAGCCGGCGTTGAAGGTCTGCAATGGCACTTTATCGGTCCATTACAGTCCAACAAAAGTCGTCTGGTTGCCGAGCATTTTGACTGGTGCCATACCGTAGACAGGCTGCGTATCGCCAGTCGGTTAAGCGAGCAGCGCCCGGCAACGCTTGCACCGCTGAACGTGCTGATTCAAATCAACATCAGCGACGAGCAGAGCAAATCTGGCATCGCACTCAGCGAGTTGGATGCGCTGGCGGCGCAGGTCGTGGAATTACCGGGGATCCGCCTGCGCGGGTTGATGGCGATTCCCGCGCCGGAAGCAGAGTATCAGCGACAGTTTGCCGTCGCGCAGCAAATGGCGGTAGCATTTGAGGCGTTGAAAACCCGCTATCCAACGGTGGATACACTGTCGTTGGGCATGACAGACGATATGGCCGCCGCCATTGCGGCTGGCAGCACCATGGTGCGCATCGGAACGGCCATTTTTGGTGCGCGCGATTACACAAAAAATTAAGGAAAACTGAGGAACGCCATGAAGACGTTGACTTTCCTGCTCTCGACGGTCATTGAACTCTATACGATGGTTCTGCTGTTGCGCGTCTGGATGCAGTGGGCTCGCTGCGATTTTTACAACCCGTTTTCGCAGTTCGTGGTGAAAGCCACGCAGCCGATTGTCGGGCCGCTGCGCCGCATTCTGCCGTCGCTTGGGCCGATTGACAGCGCATCGCTGTTGATAGCCTTTATTCTGAGCTTTATCAAAGCGATCGTGCTGTTTATGGTGGTGACTTTCCAGCCGATTATCTGGATCTCCGCCCTGCTGATTTTACTGAAGACAGTCGGCCAGATGGTTTTCTGGGTACTGCTGGTGATGGCGATTATGAGCTGGATCAGCCAGGGACGTAGCCCGGTGGAATACGCGTTAATGCAGTTGACCGAACCGTTGCTGCGCCCTATCCGTAACCTGCTGCCGGCAATGGGCGGGATCGATTTCTCGCCAATGGTGCTGGTGCTGCTACTGTATGTCATCAATATGGGGGTTGCCGAAGTGCTGCAATCCACTGGCAATATCCTGCTGCCGGGGCTGTGGATGGCGCTATGAGTGCCGTGCTCGTTTGCGAAGACGGGCTGGTTTTGCGGCTGTATATTCAGCCGAAAGCCAGCCGGGACAGTATCATCGGGTTGCATGGCGACGAACTGAAAGTCGCCATCACCGCCCCGCCAGTGGACGGCCAGGCCAATGCTCACCTGGTTAAGTATCTCGCAAAGCAGTTCCGCGTAGCCAAAAACCAGGTCGTGATTGAAAAAGGCGAACTGGGCCGCCACAAACACATTAAAATCACTCATCCGCAACAGATCCCGACGGAAGTCGCGGCGCTGATAAATTAGGATCCGCTATGCAGAAAGTTGTCCTCGCTACCGGTAATGCCGGTAAAGTGCGCGAGCTTGCCTCGCTGCTCAATGATTTCGGCCTTGATGTGGTGGCGCAAACCACGCTGGGCGTCGAATCGGCAGAAGAAACCGGGCTGACGTTTATTGAAAACGCGATCCTGAAAGCCCGCCACGCGGCGCAACTCACCGGCTTACCGGCGATTGCCGATGACTCCGGGTTGGCGGTTGACGCACTTGGCGGCGCGCCGGGCATCTATTCCGCGCGCTATTCCGGCGTTGACGCCAGCGATCAGCAAAACCTGGAAAAGCTGCTCGAAGCCCTGAAGGATGTCCCGGATGCTCAACGTCAGGCGCAATTCCACTGTGTACTGGTTTATATGCGCCATGCAGACGACCCGACTCCGCTGGTGTGCCACGGCGCCTGGCCGGGCGTCATTGCTCGTCAGCCTGCGGGTAACGGCGGCTTTGGCTACGATCCGGTGTTCTTTGTCCCTTCCGAGGGCAAAACTGCTGCGGAACTGACCCGCGAAGAAAAAAGCGCCATTTCCCACCGCGGGCAGGCGTTGAAACTGTTACTGGAAGCACTGCGTAATGGCTGATTTGCCGCCTCTGAGCCTTTATATTCACATTCCCTGGTGCGTGCAGAAATGCCCGTACTGCGATTTCAATTCCCATGCGCTAAAAGGGGAAGTCCCGCACGATGACTATGTGCAGCATCTGTTGCGCGATCTGGATGCCGATGTTCCCTGGGCGCAGGGGCGTGAAATAAAGACCATTTTTATTGGCGGCGGTACGCCGAGCCTGCTGTCCGGCCCGGCAATGCAAACCCTGCTGGATGGCGTACGCGCCAGACTTCCGCTGTCTGCCGATGCGGAAATCACCATGGAAGCCAACCCTGGTACCGTCGAAGCGGATCGCTTTGTCGACTACCAGCGCGCCGGGGTCAACCGTATCTCCATTGGTGTACAAAGCTTTAGCGAAACCAAACTCCAGCGCCTCGGGCGTATCCACGGCCCGGAAGAAGCGAAACGGGCGGCGCGCCTGGCCAGCGGGCTGGGATTGCGCAGCTTTAACCTCGACTTAATGCACGGTTTACCGGATCAGTCGCTGGAAGAGGCACTGGACGATCTGCGCCAGGCCATTGCACTTAACCCACCGCACCTCTCCTGGTATCAGCTCACCATCGAGCCCAATACGCTATTTGGCTCTCGCCCGCCGGTCCTGCCGGATGACGATGCGCTGTGGGATATTTTTGAGCAAGGCCATCAGATCCTCACTGCTGCCGGGTATCAGCAATATGAAACCTCGGCCTACGCCAAACCGGGTTATCAGTGCCAGCACAATCTCAATTACTGGCGTTTTGGCGACTATCTGGGCATTGGTTGCGGCGCGCATGGCAAAGTGACTTTCCCGGACGGGCGTATTCTGCGAACCGCGAAGACGCGCCATCCTCGCGGTTATATGCAGGGAAATTATCTGGATAAGCAGCACGACGTGGAAACAGAGGACAAACCGTTCGAGTTCTTTATGAACCGTTTTCGCCTGCTTGAGCCCGCACCGCGCGCTGAGTTCTCTCGTTATACGGGCTTAAGCGAAAGCACTATCCGTCCCCAGTTGGATCGCGCGCTGGCGCTCAATTATCTGACCGAGTGCGATGATAACTGGCAGATAACCGAGCACGGCAAGCTGTTTTTAAACTCGCTCCTTGAGCTTTTCCTTGCTGAATAATCTCTCTGGAAAGCGGTTCGCAAAACGCTGATCACGTTCTGTTAGCGCAAGGAGAGCGCTGACAGAATGGCGGGATGGAAAAGATCACACGTGCCCGGGCCCTTCGCAAAGCATTAACGCCACATGAGCGCCAACTATGGCGGCAGTTACGTAGCCGCCGTTTTGCCTGTTATAAGTTCCGTCGCCAGCATCCGATTGGCCCATGGATCGTGGATTTCGCATGCTGTGAGGCTCGTCTGGTCATTGAACTGGATGGTGGACAACATGACGAACAACGTGGTTACGATAGCCGCAGAACACGCTGGCTGGAAGCTGAGGGCTGGCTGGTGCTGCGTTTCTGGAATAATGAGCTGGCGAGGAATGAGGAGGGGGTGTTGATGAGAATTTTGGAAGTATTACAGGTGCTTTTACCCTCACCCCGGCCCTCTCCCTGAAAGGGAGAGGGGGAAAACCGCGCTAACTGCCCCCTCTCCCCGGGCAGAAAACCCGCTCCGGACAGTCCCCTCTCCCCTTGGGGAGAAAACCCGCTTCGGACAGTTCCCTCTCCCCTTGGGGGAGAGGGTTAGGGTGAGGGGAAAGGTTACTTCAGACCCGCCGTTAACGCTTTGCGGCTCTCTTCCAGTGACACCACACGCTGGCACACGTCTTTACCAAATTGCTGGAAATCCGCTTCCTGGTTATTCCACTCATTCTGGATTGCGGTCTGTAAACCACCAAGGCTGCCCAGCACACCCTGTAACGGATTACCGCCGCCTTTCAGCACTGCTTTGGCGCCCATCTCATTAATGCTGTCCTGCAAAATGCCACCCATCGCCTGGTTCACCAGTTGCTGACCATTGGCGCGCACCTCGTCAATCGCCTTATAGTGGAACGTGAGCCCGTCGCTACGGTGCTCAATAATGCGATTCATCTGCTCTTTCAGTTGCGCGTCCAGTTTGGTCAGACGGCTGCGCATGCTGCTGCTCTCGCCAACTTCTTTAACGATGATTTTATCCAGCGCCGTACGGCTTTTCTCCACGCGGCTGCGTGCACCTTCGTCAATCCACGGCAGAGCATGACGCAGATCGGCCTGATAATCTTTCGCCTGTTCACGCTGAGCAGCGCTCAGCGCGGGCTGTTTACCGTTGAACATGACATTGCCATCCGGCGTAATAACCAGATTGCCGTTTTCCCCTTTTACCTGCACGGATTGCGGGCTGAGGATCACATCGTCACGTGGGGTCACGCTACATTGATAATCCGCCTGAGCGGCAAAAGCGGTAAAGACCAGAGTCGCCGCCAGCAGCGTTTTGCGCATCATAAAAAACTCCTGTAGAGACAAAACGGGCCAGCTAGTGCTGGCCCCTTATGCTTGCTTAGTCCCACCAAACGTCGAAAAGTTCGCTGATGCGCACCTCATCCAGTTTGCGGTCCTCAAGCCATTTACGCACGATGGCCTGGTGCTCTTCGGTGCACTTGCCCACTTCTTGCAGGCAAATCAGCCCGTCCCAGGCCAGGTAACCGCTGCCGTCAAACGCCAGCTTGTTCGGCTCAATCACTTCCTGAATAAAATCATCGACGGTTTTATCGATTTGCTCTTCACTGGTGCCTTCCGGGAAACGCCACGCGACGGAGAAACCCAGTTCCTGGAATTCGTCGATATGCATTTTTTTACGCAAGCGACGGCTGCGGTTTGTTGCCATTATTTCACCCTCTCGAACATTAAGTCCCATACGCCGTGACCAAGACGATGGCCACGCTGTTCAAATTTCGTCACCGGGCGCGACTCGGGGCGCGGCACGTAATCACTGGTTTCCGACAGATTTTTATACCCATCAATAGAAGACATGACCTCGAGCATATGTTGCGCATAGGCTTCCCAATCGGTCGCCATATGAAACACGCCGCCCAGCTTAAGCTTACTTTTCACCAGTTCAGCAAACGGTACCTGAACGATGCGGCGTTTATTATGGCGCGCTTTATGCCATGGGTCAGGGAAAAAGAGCTGCACCATATTTAAAGAATTGTCAGGGATCATTTTGTGCAGCACTTCTACCGCGTCATGGCACATCACCCGCAGGTTTTCCACGCCCTCTTCGTGGGCGGAGGAGAGACACGCGCCAACGCCTGGCGAGTGCACTTCAATACCGAGGAAATTCTGCTCCGGGCGGATTTTCGCCATCTCCACCAGCGAAGCGCCCATGCCGAAACCGATCTCCAGCGTCACCGGTGCGGTGCGGCCAAACAGCGCGGTAAAATCCAGCGGCTGCTCAGTGAACTCAACGCCCATCACCGGCCAGTAGTTTTCCAGCGCGTGCTGCTGCCCTTTGGTCAGGCGGCCCTGGCGACGGACAAAGCTGCGAATTCGGCGCAGCGGGCGACCGTTTTCATCAAATTCCGGTGAAATGACGTCGTTATTCATAAAGTTTTCTGCTTGTGAGAGTGTTCAGGAAACGGGCATTATCCAAAGTTCATCGCACGATGCAAGCACCGGAAAGTTCCGGTTTACAGTCTGCTGCCGCTGTGCTGCAATCTTGGCCCCTGATAACGTGATTCTGGTGACCATGCAAGCGTCTCAATTTTCAGCCCAGGTTCTGGACTGGTACGACAAATACGGGCGAAAAACCCTGCCCTGGCAAATTGAAAAAACGCCTTACAAAGTATGGCTGTCGGAAGTGATGTTGCAACAAACACAGGTCGCAACCGTTATTCCCTATTTCCAGCGTTTTATGGCGCGTTTCCCCACGGTAACCGATCTGGCTAACGCGCCGCTCGATGAAGTGCTGCATCTGTGGACCGGCCTGGGTTACTACGCCCGCGCCCGCAATTTACACAAAGCCGCTCAGCAGGTGGCTAACCAGCATGGCGGGCATTTTCCTGAAACGTTTGATGAAGTTGCCGCCCTGCCGGGTGTCGGCCGCTCAACAGCGGGCGCGATCCTCTCTTTGTCGCTGGGCAAGCACTTTCCTATTCTTGACGGTAACGTAAAACGCGTGCTGGCGCGCTGCTATGCCGTGGAAGGCTGGCCGGGCAAAAAGGACGTGGAAAAACGCCTGTGGGATTTGAGTACACAGGTAACGCCTGCCAGCGGCGTGGAACGTTTCAACCAGGCGATGATGGATCTCGGCGCAATCGTGTGTACGCGTTCCAAACCGAAGTGCGAGCTCTGCCCGCTGCAAACCGGTTGCGAGGCGTATGCCGCCCATTCCTGGGCGCAGTATCCGGGGAAAAAGCCGAAACAGACGCTTCCTGAACGCACCGGTTACTTCCTGTTGATGCAGCACGAAGGTGAGGTCTATCTTGAACAGCGCCCGCCAAGCGGTCTGTGGGGCGGTTTGTTCTGTTTTCCGCAGTTCAGTGACGAAGCGGCCCTGCGCGACTGGCTGGCGCAGAGAAGCATTCCCGCGGATAATCTCAGCCAACGGATTGCTTTTCGCCATACGTTTAGCCATTTCCATCTGGATATTGTGCCTATGTGGCTTGAGGTGTCCTCGTTCTCGTCTTGCATGGATGAAGGCGCGGGTCTTTGGTATAACTTAGCGCAACCGCCGTCGGTCGGTCTGGCGGCCCCAGTGGAACGCCTGATACAGCAATTACGCGCGGGCGCTTTATAGCGCTGGCGCATGAAAGAGGATGACTTATGAGCAGAACCATTTTTTGTACCTTCCTGCAACGCGAAGCAGAAGGACAAGACTTCCAGCTCTATCCGGGCGATCTGGGTAAACGCATTTATAACGAAATCTCGAAAGAGGCCTGGAAGCAGTGGCAGCAGAAACAAACCATGCTGATCAACGAGAAAAAACTCAACATGATGAATGTGGAGCATCGCAAACTGCTGGAAGAGGAGATGGTGAATTTCCTCTTTGAAGGCAAAGATGTGCACATTGAAGGCTATACGCCGCCAGAAAAACAATAAGCTTCTGAACGCTCACCACTACGGGCAATGTCGCTAAATCATGGGAAGACATTGCCCGCACGCGAGCGCCACTGGCGCGGTTAAACCAACACAACTGCATCCCGGAATGATGAAAAAATTTTTAGCGCTCGCCCTGATTGCGCCGTTGCTGATTTCGTGTTCCAGCTCTAAAAAAGCAGGCGAAGACTATAACGAAGCCTGGATCAAAGACACCAACGGTTTTGACATTTTGATGGGGCAGTTTGCCCATAATATTGAGAATTTATGGGGGTTTAACGAAGTCCTTATTGCAGGGCCGAAGGACTACGTTAAATACACCGACCAGTACCAGACACGAAGCCATATCAACTTCGACGCCGGGACGATCACCGTCGAAACCATTGCCGGTACCGAACCGGCGGCACATCTGCGCCAGGCGATCATCAAAACCCTGCTGATGGGCGACGATCCCGGCTCCATCGACCTCTACTCCGACGTTGACGACATCCCCATCTCCAAAGAGCCGTTCCTGTATGGCCAGGTGCTGGATAACAACGGCGAAGCCATTCGCTGGCAGTGGCGCGCAGTGCGTTTTGCCGATTACCTGCTGCAAACCCGCATGAAAAGCCGCAGCAACGGCTTACGCGTGATCTACAGCGTCACCATCAATCTGGTGCCGAACCACCTCGATAAACGTGCGCACAAATACGTGGGCATGGTGCGCCAGGCGGCACGCAAATATGGTGTGGAAGAGTCGCTGATCCTGGCGATTATGCAAACCGAGTCCTCATTTAACCCGTATGCGGTCAGCCGCTCCGATGCGCTGGGACTGATGCAGGTGGTGCAGCACAGCGCCGGGAAAGATGTGTTCCGCGCGCAGGGGAAATCCGGTACGCCAGACAGAAGCTATCTGTTTGATCCGCAAAGCAACATTGATACCGGTACCGCCTACCTGGCAATGCTGAACAATGTTTATCTTTCCGGCATCACTAACCCGACATCACGCCGTTATGCGGTGATCACCGCCTATAATGGCGGCGCAGGTAGCGTGTTGCGCGTCTTCTCCAGTGATAAAGTGCAGGCGGCGAATATCATTAACACCCTGACGCCGGGGGATGTTTACGAAACCCTGACCAGCCGCCATCCGTCCGCGGAATCCCGCCGTTACCTGTATAAAGTGAATACGGCGCAAAAAACGTACCGCCGCAATTAACCCCCCTCACCTTATGCCTCTTTTACGCATCACGCGGAAAGAGGCATAAGCGTTACCTTTGAGAGATGCAAACGGTTGCGTTAAATTGTGACATACGTCACCATATGGAATTGCAATCAGAGGAAGTTTGCATTTTTATGTCGGGCATAACAAATTCACCGCCCCGTCGATGATAGAATCCTGACACATAACAAAAGCAATTGTGCCCATTCCAACACCTAACCGTCTCCTTTGTGAGGAAATTAGCATGAATCTTAAGCTGCAGCTGAAAGTCATTATCTTTCTGCAGTTCTGCCTGTGGGGAAGCTGGCTGACTACACTTGGCTCTTATATGTTCGTCACCCTGAAATTTGAGGGTGCGGAAATCGGCGCCGTTTACAGCTCGCTGGGTATTGCCTCTCTGCTGATGCCAACGCTGCTCGGCATCATTGCGGATAAGTGGCTGAGTGCAAAATGGGTTTACGCCCTTTGCCACCTGGTCGGGGCAATCACACTGTTTATTGCCGCAGGTGTGACAACGCCGGGGGCCATGTTCGCCATTATCCTGCTCAACTCGCTGGCCTATATGCCAACGCTGGGCCTGGTGAACACCATCTCCTACTTCCGTTTGCAATCCGCTGGTCACGACATCGTGACGGATTTCCCGCCAATTCGTATCTGGGGCACCATTGGCTTTATCCTGGCAATGTGGGCGGTGAGCTTCTCAGGTTTCGAACTGAGCCATATGCAGCTCTATATCGGCGCTGCGCTGTCGCTGCTGCTGAGCCTGATCTCCCTGACGTTGCCGCATATGCCGGTGGCGAAAAGCAAAGAGAAACAGACCTGGGTGGAAATGCTCGGCCTCAATGCGTTTGCCCTGTTTAAAAACAAACGCATGGCGATTTTCTTTATCTTCTCGATGCTGCTGGGCGCCGAGTTGCAGATCACCAACATGTTCGGCAACACCTTCCTGCACAGCTTCGATGCCAACCCGCTGTTCGCTAACAGCTTTATCGTGACCCATGCCTCGGTCATGATGTCGATTTCGCAGATTTCCGAAACCGCCTTCATCCTGGCTATTCCGTTCTTTATGAGCCGTTACGGCATTAAGAACGTCATGATGATCAGTATTTTCGCCTGGGTGCTGCGTTTTGGCCTGTTCGCTTTCGGCGACCCGACGCCGTTCGGCACCGTACTGCTGGTACTGTCGATGATCGTTTACGGCTGTGCGTTCGACTTCTTCAACATCTCCGGTTCTGTATTTGTGGAGAAAGAAGTCAGCCCGGCAATCCGTGCCAGTGCGCAGGGTATGCTGCTGATGATGACCAACGGTTTCGGTTGCATCCTCGGCGGTATGGTGAGCGGTAAAGTGGTGGAGATTTACACCACCGCAGGCGTGACCGACTGGAAAACCGTCTGGTTGATTTTCGCCGGTTATTCGCTGGTACTGGCGTTCGCGTTCATCACGATGTTTAAGTACAAACACGTGCGCGAACCGGCAGGCGTCGCGCAAAAAGCGTAAGACAAAAAACCCGGCCTGAGCGCCGGGTTTTTTATTGGTCGGTTGCCGGATCTTATTCGTCCGGCGAAAACCGCTTAGGGGAGCGATGCCAGCACATAGGCAACGGCCAGCAAGTCCGCGCTACCGCCGGGGCTTAACCGCCTCGCCATCAACGCGTTATCCATTTCCCGCAGGGAATCGCTATTCCACGATGTCGCCAGCAATCCAGCCGCATAGTCCTGCACGTAACGCAGCCCTGCCATGCCACCACGCGATACCAGATTGCTGTCGGCGTTAGCGGCCATCAGGCGCAGTAGCGCGTTGTGCAAGCGACGCTCGCCTTGTTCCTGATGCCAGAAAGGCAATACCGCGCGTCGCACGGTGATAAAACCCTGTTCAACTTCTCCGCGCGCCCCGGTCAGGCCATAGGCATGAAACTGCTTCTCACCGGCGGTGGTCGCTTGCGGGCGTGCCATCAGCTCACGCGCCACCAGGCCACGGCAAATTTCACTGACCTGACGGCACAACGCATCGGCGCTGACCATCCGGTTTTGCCCCTGCAAGCGCCCGGCGGCAAAACATAACAACCCCAGCGAAAAGATGCCGCCTTTATGGGTATTCACCCCGTGAGTGGCGCTGAGCATGGCCTGTTCACAGGCGATACCCTGAGGCCGCAACAGACGCAACTGCTCACTGGCGGGTTTATGGGCATGCGCTTGCCCGGCCTGCATAAACGCAGAAAACCAGGGCGTGATAGCCGCAATGCTCTTCACAAACAGAGCATGGTCCATGTCATGGTGCGAGCCGGTATTCGCTCTGTCCACCAGCCCCGGTTTCGGGGTTAAATCCAGTTCAATACGCAACGCCCGCGCCGCAAGCGTGGGCACATCGTCTTGTTGGGGGTTAGTCGCGAGCAAACCAGCCATCAATCAATCTCTCTACACGCCCGACCACCTCCTCAACCGGATGGCGGCGGGAGCGTGCGCAACCGTGTGCAGGCTCGTCGCATACCAGGCAGCGGCGCGTGTTCAGATCCAGCGAATGTCGGCCAACTTGTCCGTTGTCCGGGCAAAAAACATCAAAATCCCACAGTCTGCCGAGCGGATGCGTTTGCTCCATCTCCACGCAGTTGGCTTTGATTTCCACCGCCGGATGCTGCACGCACCACAGAGCTTCTGCACCGGTAGGCAGCCACAGCACCTGCCTGTCCAGCACCGTCCAGTGGTTTTGCCACAGCAACTGGTCGCAGGCTTGCAGCGCCACCCCCATGGTATTGCGATAGCGAATGCTGTCTTTCACGGCGCCGGGCGTTACCAGCGTCAGCGAAATAACAGGTTGTTGATAGTGAGCGAGCCAGTCAGCCTGACGCGCCGCGCGGCTATCTTTCGCCGCCAGCAGCGCTTCGAGGCTGACGCCCGCTCTCACGGGCGTCAGTGTGGTCATTGATTTTCCTCTTTAACCTGACGGACAACGTCAATCACGCTGCCGTCGCGGTAGCGGATCACCCCGACGATACGGTCGGTAAAGGCGATCGGTTTCGGTTCACCGGTCAGGGAGATGGCGCGTTGGTACAGCGCGTCGATATCCACGATTTTCAGTCCAGCCGCCAGCAGGCGTTCGCGAATTTCCGGGCGCGCCGGGTTAACGGCAATCCCGTGGTCGGTCACCAGCACGTCGATACTTTCCCCTGGCGTCAACAGTGTCGTCACCCGTTTTACCACGGTCGGAATACGGCTACGCAGCAAAGGCGCTACCACAATGGTCAGGTTTGCCGCTGCCGCTACATCGCAGTGACCACCGGACGCGCCGCGCATCACACCATCGGAACCGGTGATCACGTTGACGTTAAAATCGACGTCAATTTCCAGCGCGCTGAGGATCACCACATCCAGTTGATCGCAGCTTGCTGCTTTACCGCCGGGGTTGGCATACACGTTGGTGGAAATTTCAACATGGTTCGGGTTACGACGCAGCGATGCCGCCGCTTCACTGTCAAAGCACTGGGTATCCAGCAGTTTTTCGATTAACCCTTTTTCATGCAGATCCACCAGGCTACCGGTGATACCGCCGAGCGCAAAACGGGCTTTCACACCGTGGCGCTCCATTTTCTCTTCCATAAAACGGGTCGCTGCGGTAGACGCCGCACCGGAACCCGTCTGCATGGAGAAGCCGTCTTTGAAATAGCCGGAGTGTTCAATCACGTCGGCGGCATAGCGGGCGATCATCAGTTCACGCGGGTTACTGGTCACACGCGCTGCACCCACGCTGATTTTTGCCGGATCACCAACGCTCTCCACCTGGACGATCAGATCGACCTGATTCTGGCTGAGGCTTGCCGGCATATTCGGGAACGGCACCAGTTCTTCGGTCAGCAGCACCACTTTTTTGGCGAACTGTGCATCCACCATCGCGTAACCCAGCGAACCGCAGCAGGATTTACCCTGCGTACCGTTGGCATTACCAAATTCGTCGCTGCACGGTACGCCCAGGAAAGCGACATCGATATTCAGCTCACCGTCCTGCAACAATTTCACGCGACCGCCGTGAGAGTGGATTTGCACCGGCTCGTCCATCAGACCGTGGGAGATGGCATCTGCCAGCTTGCCGCGCATACCGGAGGTATAAATCCGGGTGATCACACCGCTCTGGATGTGCTCGATCAGCGCATCGTTGCAGGTCATCAGTGAACTGGAGGCCAGCGTCAGGTTTTTAAAACCCAGACGCGCCAGCGTCGCCACCACGTTATTGATCACACGGTCGCCTTCACGAAACGCATGATGGAAAGAGATCGTCATACCGTCTTTCAGGCCGCTGCGGGCAATGGCATCTTCCAGCGTGGCGCAAAGTTTACGCGTATGTTTGCTGTTAACGTCCGCCAGCCAGGGCGTGGCGGCATGAGCGCTCTCAAAGGGTTTTAAATCACGCAGATGGGGGAAATTAACGTGAAGAAGCTCTGTTTGATTCATTGTTCTGTCCTTAATGACGCACGCCGGACGCAGCCGCACGTTCCAGCACCATCTGCGCGTGATTAATAATGGGGGCGTCGATCATTTTGCCGTTCAGCGAGACAACGCCAAGGCCGTTGCGTTCACCCTCTTCCGCCGCTTCGATAACCCGTTTCGCGTGGTCAACTTCCTGCTGGGTAGGCGCATAGGCGTTATGCAGCAGATCGATCTGACGTGGGTTAATCAACGACTTACCGTTAAAGCCCATTTTGCGGACCAGGTCGACTTCACGCAGGAAACCGGCTTCGTCATTCACGTCTGACCACACCACGTCAAAGGCATCAATGCCGGCGGCACGGGCAGCATGCAGTACGGCGCAACGGGCGTAGAACAGCTCGGTGCCGTCGCCACGTTCGGTTTGCATATCCATCACATAGTCAAACGCCGCCAGCGCAATGCCGATCAGACGTTGAGAGCTACGGGCAATGGCCACGGCATTGATGACGCCGATAGCGGACTCAATCGCCGCCATCACGCGGGTGGAACCCACTTCGCGACCGCACGCCAGCTCAATGCGTTCCAGATGGCGTTCCAGTTCGTAGATATCTTCCGGGGTGTCGGTTTTCGGTAAACGCACCACATCCACCCCGGCGCGGACGACGGCTTCTAGGTCCGGCAAACCGAACGGCGTGTTCAATGGGTTAATGCGCACCACGGTTTCCATGTCCTGGTACATTGGGTGTTGCAGCGCATGAAATACCAGCAGACGCGCGGTGTCTTTTTCACGCAGAGCGACGGCGTCTTCCAGATCGAACATGATCGAATCCGGGCGGTAGATAAACGCGGTGGAGAGCATGGCGGCGTTAGCGCCTGGCAGGAACAGCATGCTACGACGAAGTTTTTTCACAGCAGTTTCCCCCAGTCGATTTCCGTGCCTTCGGCGGCACGCAGGATGGCGCTTTGCAGACGGGCGCGAATAACACAATCCAGCGCGCCTTTATCTTCAATAATCACCAGCCCTTGATGGACGTCCATCGCGCGCAGTGTGGCATTGACCACCTGGCGGATTTGATCGCCAAACTGCTTGATCACTTCGCTGTGCACAACGACTTCCAGCTCGCCCGCAGTCGGGGCTATTTTCACCATCAGGTCGCTGGACTCCATGGTCCCGGCCAGCGCCTCCCTCACAATTTTCATAATGACATTCCTGATTTTTAAGCGACTTCCGCGCTGTAATGGGATTCGAGATGCGCGAAAGTGGTATCCGGTACGATTTCCCGAATGCGGGAAAACTGGTGTGTTTTGAGTAAACGGCGAACTTCCGAGGCGGAGATGGCATTGCCGGTGGCTTTAATGCGCGGGATTTCCACCACCTCCACGACGCCTGCCAGTAGCTGATGCATGGTCTGGTTGTACTGGCGGGTGATATCGCAAAACGGCTCGCTGCCGATAAAGCGGTGGGTAATACCCAGCGCCGGGGCGATATAGTTACGGAAGATAAGCAGATCGATTTCGCTCCACGCCTGCTGCACTTTGCCGGTCTCTTTCAGGAAGTAGGCCGGGAAGGTGGCGCGGGAAATGATGTACTGAGATCCTTCATGCACGGTGACGTTCGCCAGATGCGACACGCCTGCTTTCACCATTTTTAAGCGTGCGGCGAAGGGAAAGAACGAGGCGTCTTCACGCACCACAAACAGGTGCAGCCAGTCGCACGCCTGCGCAGCCTGCTCGACCAGATGGCGGTGCCCAAGGGTAAAAGGATTGGCGTTCATGACAATCGCGCCAATACGCTTTCCCGGCATGCGATCTGCCTGCAACGTACGGCAGTAGCGCTGAATACCTGACGGCGTGTTTTCCATCAGAATGGCGTTATTACCGCTCTGCGCAATAGGCCAGAATCCGCTGTGCTGAAAGCGCTCCCGGTTACAGGGGCGGGTGCACAGAAACAGATGAAAGTGGCCGCGCGCCAGCGCCAGGTGTTCAACTTCTGCCAGGAGTTGCGCGCTGAGGTTCTCACCGCGCATCTCTTCATCTACTGCCACGCACTTGATGACGTTGTCGGCCAGGCCCGCACAACCCACCAGTCGGTTTCCCGACCAGGCTTCAACGAAAGTGGTGATATCGTGGTCCATACCTAAACCGCTGTCAGCGAGCAACGTGCGGATAGAGGCCAGCCGTTGAGTATTGCCGTTGACTTCCGCTACGCGGAAGTCGATGGGGGGTCGTGCTTGCATGGTGTTGCCTTCGTCCTTAGTGCGCCGCCGTCAGCGCATGCGCTGGCGCATCGATAATCACATTGCTGAGGTGACCGATATTCTCGATCTCCACTTCAATGCGATCGCCCGCTTTCATAAACAGCGGCGGGTTACGCTTTTTGCCGACGCCGCCCGGTGAACCGGTGATGATGACGTCGCCTGGCGTCAGGCTGGTGAAGGTACTGATGTACTCGATAAGTTCGGCCACCTTATGGATCATGCTGGCGGTGTTATCGTCCTGTACCATGCGGCCATTCAGCCAGGTACGGATAGCAAGCGCATGCGGATCCGGGATCTCATCGGCGGTGGTCATCCACGGGCCGAAAGCCCCTGTCTGCCGCCAGTTTTTGCCCGCGGTAAACCAGGTGTGCTGCCAGTCACGTGCAGAACCATCCATATAGCAGCTATAACCCGCCACATGGCTTAACGCCGTCTCGCGGGAAATATCTTCACCGCCTTTACCAATGATCACCGCCAGTTCGCCTTCGTAGTCGAATTCGCTGGAGTGACGCGGTTTCAGCACCGGGGCGTTATGCCCGGTCTGCGAGTCGGCAAACCGGACAAACAGCGTCGGCGCCGGGTTGTGCTGATCAAATTCTTTGCGTTTTTCGGCGTAGTTCATGCCGACGCAGAGAATTTTGCCGGGGTTATCGATCACGGGCAGAAAATCGAGATCATCGAAGCGGAGTTCCGGTGCTTCACCGGCAAACTGCTGTGCCTCGTTCAGCGCGTTGGCGGCGAGCAGCGATTTCAAATCACCGTAACGGTCGCCCAGGCGCTTGCCCAGATTGATGACGCCATCAGCCTTGACGATGCCGTAGCTACGGATCCCCTGATGGACAAAGCTTGCGAGTTTCATATCAGTTCCTGTAATGCTTAATCAAACGAGGAAATTGCCAAGGACCAGCAGTGATACCGACACGTTGATCGCGCCGCCAATACGGGTCGCAATCTGTGCAAACGGCATCAGGCTCATGCGGTTGCCCGCCGTCAGGATGGCAACATCCCCTGTACCGCCCTGACCGCTCTGGCAGCAGGAAACGATGGCCACATCAATAGGATGCATGCCGATCTTTTTACCCACGAAGAAGCCAGTCGCAACCAGTGCGGAAACGGTACTCACGATCACCAGCAGGTTATTGATGGTGAAAGCGTGAACCAGTTCTTCCCACGGCGTGATCGCCACGCCAACCGCGAAGAGAATCGGATAGGTGACCGAGGTCTGGAAGAATTTGTACACCACCTGAGAGCCTTCCAGCAGGCGCGGAGAAACGCCGTGCACCAGCTTGATCAGGACAGCAACAAACAGCATGCCGACCGGTGCAGGCAGGCCAATCAGTTTGTGGCCCAGCATGCCGATCATGTACAGCAGTACTGCCAGCAGTGCGCCAGCTGCGATAGTGGTCACATCGGTTTTGCCGGAGAATGCCGGTGCCGCCGGAGCCTGTTCGTCGCCGTTGCTGCGGTTAGGCATCAGTTGACCTTCACCGGTCAGGTGCGGGAAGCGTTTACCGAGCTGGTTCAGGCAACCGGAGATAATGATGGCGGTCAGGCCACCCAGCATCACCATCGGCAGTACGCGACCCAGTGCAACGCCCTGGTCCATATGCAGCAGCGTGGCGTAACCAATAGAGAGCGGGATCGCCCCTTCACCCACACCACCGGCCATGATCGGCAGAATAATAAAGAAGAAGATCTGGAACGGCTCCATGCCGAGCATCAGGCCAACGCCCATACCCACCAGCATGCCAACGATTTCACCGCACAGCATCGGGAAGAAAATACGCAGGAAACCCTGAATCAGGGTGGTGCGGTTCATGCTCATGATGCTGCCGACAATAATGCAGCAGATATAGAGATAAAGAATGTTGGTGGATTTGTAGAACTTGGTGGTGGATTCCACGACCACGTCCGGCAGCAGGCCGTAATAGACCATCGCCGAAGGAATAAAGGTTGCGCAAATCGCCGCAGCGCCCAGCTTACCGATGATCGGCAAACGCTTACCGAATTCACCGCAGGCAAAGCCGAAGAACGCCAGTGTAGCGACCATCACGACGATATCGCTGGGAAGCTTGCCGCCCAGACAGTCAATCGCAATCAACGCACCCGCCAGCAGGAATAACGGCAGTGGAATAATCCCTACCTTCCAGGTATCCATAATGTGCCACCACTTATCTTTAAGTGATGTTTTTTGAATCGCCAGCGATTCAGAGGTAACAGAAAATGAATCGTCAGTTGTGCTCATAATTAAGCCCCTTGGTTATTTTGTGCGTACAGACTAAAGGGCTAAACACACACTTTATGTGAGGAGCTGCATAATAAAATCGGAGTTTTAATGGCGCCTATGGTTTTTATGGTTTCTTTTATTTTGTGTGATTTACACCTTAATAATGCGCGTGGTTTTTATGGTTTTTATATATAGAAATACAACTTAATAACATTTCCCAAAAAGAATATTTAACAGGCCATTTTTCAGCGTCAGCGCTGGCTGTGCAAGGGATCACAAGTTTCCAGTAAACTGCGCACGGCAGCAAAAAAAGATGGTACATTGGCACATTGTTGGCTGCTGTGCGTACCGTCATGAAAGTATCCTTCCAAATCAAACTTTTCATTTCGCTGGTGCTTTTCTTCTCCGGCCTTTTTGCCCTGCTGGGCGTTTATTATTACAAGGATGTCGGTCGTCAGCTATACCAGGAAATGAGCGCCAGAGCAAAAATACAAGCTGAAGAAATAGCGATTATTCCGAATTTGCGCAAGGCCGTTGCTGAAAAAGATATTCCGGCGATTACCCAATTTATGCATCAGGTTGTTTCCCACAGCGACGCCAGCTTTATTGTTATCGGTGATAATAAGGGCCTGCATTTATTTCACTCGGTCCATGCCAATGTTGTGGGTAAAACGCTGGTGGGCGGCGATAACGAAGAAGTGCTGCGCGGATTAAGCACCACCACGATCCGCAAAGGGGGCTTAGGTATTTCCCTGCGCAGTAAAGCGCCGATATTCGACGACAACGGGCAGGTCGTGGGGATTGTTTCCGTGGGGTATCTGACCAGCTATCTGGATACCATTACGCTTGGCAAAGTGATCAATATTTTTATTGCCGCGGTGTTGCTGCTCGTCGCGCTATTTATCTTTTCCTGGTTTTTCACCCGCGGAATTAAAAAACAGATCTTCTCACTGGAGCCGCGGGAAATTGGCCTGTTGGTGCGCCAGCAAAAAGCAATGATGGAGTCCATTTATGAAGGGGTGATCGCCGTCGACAGCGAATTGCGCATTGAGGTGGTAAACCAGGCTGCGCGCAAACTGCTGGGCCTGAGTCAGCCCACCCGTGCCCTGCGCGGGCAAGCCATTGGCGAGGTGATCGCACCGGTGCCCTTTTTCACCCGCGCGGTGATGCTGGAACACGACACCCACGATGAGATCTGCCGTTTTAACGCTTTAACGGTGATCGCCAGCCGGGTGCGCATTATGCTGGAGGATAAATTACAGGGCTGGGTGATCACCTTCCGCGATCGCAATGAGATAGACAGCCTCAGCGCGCAACTCAGCCAGGTTAAACGCTACGTTGATAACCTGCGCATTATGCGCCACGAGCAATTAAACCGTATGACCACGCTCTCCGGTCTGCTGCATATGGAGCGTTACGACGAAGCGGTGCGTTATATTCAGGCGCAGTCTGAGCACGCGCAGGAACTGCTGGACTTTATCTCGTCGCGCTTTAGCTCGCCCACCTTGTGCGGGCTGCTGCTGGGCAAAGCGGCGCGCGCCCGGGAGAAAGGCGTCGAACTGGCGTTTGATCCGCTGTGCAGGATGGATCGCGCCTGCCTCGCTCTGGGGGAAGCAGAACTGATCTCGATCATCGGCAATCTGCTGGATAACGCCATTGAGGCAACGCAACGTGCAACGCTGCCTCACGAACCGGTGGAAGTGTTGATCCTGCTGAATGAGCGGGAGCTGATTATTGAAGTAGCGGATCGCGGTATCGGCATCGACCCGATTATCCGCGAGCACATTTTTGAACGCGGGATGACCACCAAGCGCAGTGGCGATCATGGTATTGGCCTCTATTTGATCGCCAGTTATGTGACACAGGTAGGCGGATCGATCGACGTTTCTGATAACGATCCTCGCGGTGCGATTTTTTCTTTGTTTATTCCTGAAACGGGCAACGTACAGCGTCCCGTACCGACCCTGGAAGATCAGAATTATGCGACATGAACTGATAGACGTGCTGATAGTAGAAGATGAAAACGCGCTTGCGCAGCTTCATGCTGAACTGATCAGCAAACATCCGCGTTTACGCCTGGTGGGCATTGCCTCATCCCTTGCCGAAGCGAAGGTGTTGCTGAACAGTACGCAGCCGCAACTGGTTTTACTCGACAATTACCTGCCGGACGGAAAAGGCATTACGCTTATCAGCGATCCGCTGATTACCCGCGCTAACTGTTCGGTGATTTTTATCACTGCCGCCAGCGACATGGACACCTGTAGTCTGGCCATCCGCAATGGCGCTTTTGACTATATCCTCAAACCGGTGTCCTGGAAGCGGTTAAGCCAGTCACTGGAGCGTTTTGTGCAATTCGCCGAGCAGCAGCGGGTATGGAAAATCGTCGACCAGCAGAACGTCGACTCACTCTATCAGTTACAGGCCAAGAATTACCGCCAGGATAACGGCAGCAAAGGCATTGAGGAGAATACGCTGGCGCTGGTGCAAAAACTGTTTGCCGACGAGGCTGAACGCTGCTTTTCCGTTGATGAAGTGGTCAGCGAAACGGGGCTGAGTAAAACCACCACCCGCCGCTACCTGGAACACTGCGTGGAGGCGGGTTTTCTGGTGGTCGAGATGCAGTACGGCAAGATTGGGCACCCGCGGCGTATGTACCGGCGAGTAGCCGCGTGATGTTTGCCCCTCGGAAACAGCGCGATGCTCATCTCCCTCTCCCCTCAGGAGGGGAGAGGGTTGGGGTGAGGGGAAAAACTACTTCAGCACATACCCGTACAAACGCTTGATCCCGTCCGCATCCGTTTCGGAATAGACGCCCTGCAATTCCGGTGAGAAGCCCGGCAGCAGGTTTACGCCCTCTTCCAGCGCAAGGAAATAACGCTGCACCGCGCCGCCCCAGACTTCCCCCGGCACCACACACAACACCCCAGGCGGGTACGGGAGCGCGCCTTCAGCGGCAATACGCCCTTCCGCTTCGCTGATACGCACCAGTTCCACATTGCCGCGAATAAACTCGCTGTTGGCATCCTGCGGGTTCATCACCACTGCGGGCAGGCTCTCTTTGCGGAACATCGCTTTTTGCAGATCCTTCACCCCGAAGCTGACATATAAATTATGCATCTCCTGGCACAATTCACGCAGCGTGTAATCGCGGTAGCGCACCGGGTATTTGTTGAAGATGGTCGGCAGCACATCCGCCAGCGGCGTGTCGTCTTCAATATGCTGTTCGAACTGGCCGAGCATCGCCACCAGTTGCGCCATCTTCTCTTCGCTTTCCGCTGGCGTCAGCAGGAACAGGATCGAATTGAGATCGCACTTCTCCGGCACAATGCCGTTCTCGCGCAGGAAGTGCGCCAGAATGGTCGCCGGAATACCGAACTCCGTGTACTCACCGGTTTCAGCATCAATACCCGGCGTGGTCAGCAGCAGCTTGCAGGGATCGACAAAGTACTGCTCCCGCGCATAGCCCTCAAACCCGTGCCATTTATCGCCCGGTTCAAAACTGAAGAAACGGCGCTCGCGGGCAATATTCTCCGTAGGATGATCCTGCCACGGTCGCCCGGCAATTTCCGGCGGCACAAACGGTCTGATCATTTTGCAGTTGGCGATGATTGCTTTGCGGGCTTCGATCCCCAGCGCCACGCACTCCGCCCACAGGCGACGACCGCTCTCGCCCTGATGGATTTTGGCGTTAACGTCCAGCGCGGCGAACAGCGGATAAAACGGGCTGGTGGAAGCATGCAGCATAAAGGCATTGTTGAGCCGCTTATGCGGGCAAAAACGCGCCTGACCGCGCAAGTGGTTATCTTTTTTATGGATCTGCGAGGTTTGCGAGAACCCTGCCTGCTGTTTGTGCACCGACTGGGTGACGAAGATCCCCGGATCGTTTTCATTGAGATCCAGCAGCAGCGGCGAGCAATCCGCCATCATCGGAATAAACTGCTCGTAGCCCACCCATGCTGAGTCAAACAGGATGTAATCACACAGGCTGCCGATTTTGTCGATCACCTGGCGGGCGTTGTAAATGGTGCCATCGTATGTGCCGAGCTGAATCACCGCCAGGCGGAACGGGCGCGGCTGGTTAGCTTTTTCCGGGGCGACCTCGCGGATCGCATCGCGCAGGTATTTTTCATCAAAGCAGCGATCGTCGATACCGCCGATAAAACCAAACGGATTACGCGCGGCTTCGAGGTAGATCGGCGTCGCACCGGCCTGGATCAACGCGCCGTGATGGTTGGATTTGTGGTTATTGCGGTCGAATAACACCAGGTCGCCGCGCGTCAGCAACGCGTTAGTCACCACTTTGTTGGCGGCGGAGGTGCCGTTAAGCACAAAATAGGTTTTGTCGGCGTTGAACACTTTGGCGGCAAATTTTTGCGCATGCTTGGCGGATCCTTCATGGATCAACAAATCGCCCAGTTTGACATCCGCGTTGCACATGTCGGCGCGAAAGACGTTTTCGCCAAAGAAATCATAGAACTGTCGCCCGGCCGGGTGCTTTTTAAAAAACGCGCCGTGCTGATGTCCGGGGCAGGCAAAGGTGCTGTTATCCATCTCAACGTACTGGCGCAGCGTATCGAAAAAGGGTGGCAACAGATTGTCTTCGTAATCGCAGGCGGCGGTTTCCAGCTCCAGCCAGTCCTGCGCTTTGCCGCCGATCACTGCCGTTACACCATCCGGCATCTCAACAGGTTCGTTAGCAAACAAGAACACCGGCAGATGAAAGCCAGTCCGTTTCAGCAACGCCAGAATGCCGCTATGACTCTCCGCGACCGTAATGACGACTGCCGCCACATCCGTAAAATCGGTACTGTCCAGCGTCACGGCTTCGCGGTGAGTGGAAAGCAGGGACACCAGCTCACGGCTGACGGCAATTTTCATTGATTTCATAAGCACGAATACCCGTTTCAGGGGAGTAAAAGACCCCGGGCAAAGCGGTGGCTTCACCCAACGAACGTGTCTGACTGGAACCAGCTCCGACCGCCAGACATCAGTAAAAGCAGACAGCTTCTGATCTTACTGTTGTCCTACAGTGAGCGTACGATACCCTCACCGCATGGTGAGAGAAGTATGGGACAAAACGATACGGGCGCCCATTCGCATGCTGGCGTAAAGCGTGTGACAAACAGTGTTAATGTACGTCATCAGGCGGCCCCGTGAAGGTAGAGGAAAATTCGCGCAATCATGGCATCTTTCCCCTGGTGGCGCAACCAACGGGGCGGCTCAACCGCATAAAAATGCTATTCTGTGCGTTATCTTATTCAGTTTTATGAACATCAGGGAGAGAGTGAGTGTTAACGGGTCCCTTTATTAATGCTGCTGCCGTTTTAATCGGCGGCAGCCTCGGTGCGCTGCTCAGCCACCGCCTGCCGGAGCGCGTACGCTCCTCCATGCCATCGATATTCGGCCTCGCATCATTGGGGATCGGTGTTTTGCTGGTAATCAAGTGCGTCAACCTCCCGGTGATGGTGCTTGCCACGCTGGTCGGCACGCTAATTGGCGAGCTGTGCTACGTTGAGCGCGGGATCAGCGGCGGCGTCAACGCCCTGCGTAACCTGGTGCAAAAGCGCAAAAGCGGCGAAGCCAATAGCGCCCATGAATCGTTTATCCAGAGTCTGGTGGCCATCATTATTCTGTTCTGTGCCAGCGGTACCGGGATTTTTGGTGCAATGCGCGAAGGGATGACCGGCGATCCGAGCATTCTTATCGCCAAGGCGTTTCTGGATTTCTTTACCGCGGTTATCTTCGCCACCTCGCTCGGGTTTGCTGTGGCGATCATTTGCGTACCGATGCTGATTATTCAGCTTACGCTCGCCACCTGCGCGACCCTGATCCTGCCGCTGACAACGCCCGCTATGATGGGGGATTTCACCGCCGTGGGCGGGATTTTGCTGCTGGCAACCGGGCTGCGCATTTGCGGAATTAAGATGTTTGCCGTGGCGAATATGCTGCCTGCACTGGTGATCGCCATGCCGATTTCCGCCCTGTGGACGGCGTTTTTTGCCTGACCTGACGTGCGTTTTCAACAAAGTGGTGATAGATTGTGCAGTCTGCAACGATTTAAAGAAATTTCGTTGACGGAGCGCGGTGAATCAGGTTTAATGCGCCCCGTTGCCCGGATAGCTCAGTCGGTAGAGCAGGGGATTGAAAATCCCCGTGTCCTTGGTTCGATTCCGAGTCCGGGCACCACTTATTCAGAGAACCCAGCCTATGGCTGGGTTTTTGCTTTTCGGCTTCCGGACTCTCCATCGAACGCCGTTCGGTTATAAAAAAACCACCTCACAGGAGGTGGTTGTGGGTGGCGACAGAGGAGTCTTAGTCGCGGGTCTTGCACATCACGGTGGCGATGTGATCCGCAAGTTTTGCCACAAAAGGCATGGCCAGCATGGTCATATGATTACCAGGGGTGAGCAGAGTATTTAATCGTTCCGCATGTGCAGACCACACAGCATTATGATGTTCTCTTGCTGCGCTGTTCCCCTCCTGGGCATTAATCATGTGCAGCTCGCCCCGGTAGCGATCCGCCGGGTAATACGACGTGTTTAAGTTCGCTTTTATTACCTGAAATACCCCCTCCAGTGCGGCAAGCGGCGTTTTATTTGTATATACACCGGCATCCACCAGGACCTGATGCAAATAGCCAAGTTGCCGTTTCGGCGCCAGGGTTGATAATTCCGCCCACGTCACGGGAAGGGTCCGGTTCAACATTAAGTTATAAATATCAATCAACTTTATTATCACCTCGCGATGAGTGGTCGATTGTTTACTCCCCGGCGCTCTGCTATCAATCACAATCAGATCGGCAACCCGCTCTCCCTGTGCCTGTAATTGCAGTGCAATTTCCAGGGCTATCCAGCCGCCAAAAGAGTGACCGATAACGAAGTAAGGTCCGTGCGGCTGTATCTGCTGCATCGCACAAATATAATCGCGCGCCGTCTCTTCAACCGTCAGGTGAGGCATGCGGGCAACGTCGGTTAATCCCCGGGCCTGTAATACATAAACCGGTGAGCTGACAGGAAAAAGCTCCGCAAGATCGAGAAAACTGAACGCGGACGCCCCCGCGCCGGGTATGCAAAAAAGCGGAGGCGCTGTTTTTACCCCCTCTTGCATGATCACCACCGGGTTATAAAGCGCCTGGGGCAACAGATGTGCAGCAAGATGCGCGGCCAGCTGCGCAAGCCTGGGTTGCTGCATGATCGACTGATGTGTTCCCCCTATTGGATGTAGTGATGAACGCACACCCACAATGTCACGCCAGCCGCGCCATCTGTCATCGTTTTCATGCATCTCGGCTGTGTACAGATTGACCGTAAGGTCTGAGGACGATGGCGTATATTTCAGTCCGAGCGGCCTGATATAAAGCGCCGTATTTAAGCGCAGCAACAGTGCTTCACCGGTAATATCAGCAGGTAACCAGCGGTGATAAGAACAAAGGTCAACGGCTTTTTTCTCATCAATCGGTCGTTGAAGTTGCGCTAATACTGCCCGGTCGCCCTCCGGCACATAGCTGGATAAAAACGCCAGTATCATTGCATCTCTTTGTTCCGCCGCAGAAACCGCGTCGAAAGCGCTATTCTGCAACAAAGCGGGGTGATAGCTGTCGATCATCCCGATAAAGGCAATATCCTCCCCGCGCTGACGCAACTGACAGGCTATTTCATAACTTAACAGCCCCCCTAACGACCATCCGCAAAGGTAATAAGGTCCATGCGGCTGAACGCGACGGATAGCTTCTGCATGGTAAGCAGCAAGCGCTTCCAGTGACGTTGGCGGATTTTCCCGGGCATACACGCCTAATGCGTGCAGCACATATATGGGGCGATCGATCTGAAGCATTGAAGCCAGCGGTGAATAAACCAGTGGATCGCCTGAAGGTTCATGCACAAAGAAAAGTGGCGGCAGAGCACCCTCTGCGCGCAGCAGTAGCGGGTTATCGTCAAAAGGAGAGGTCGTTAATGTCCCGGTGCGTTTAACGGCTAAGGCAAGCTGGCGCAATATCGGGTGAGCAAAGAGCGTTGCCAGCGAGGTTTTCATACCGGCCTGAGCCAGGCGATTCAGCAACTGAACCGCCATCAGCGAGTGACCGCCCAGCTCGAAGAAGTTGTCATGCCGCCCGACCCGCTCCAGTCCCAGCAGCGCACACCAGACAGCCGCCAGCTCCCGCTCGGTCTCCCCCTCCGGTGCTTCATACCCCTGCGTCACCACCGATGAGCTGTCCGGTACCGGCAGTGCACGACGGTCCAGCTTGCCGTTCGCCGTCAGCGGGAAAGACGCCACCGTCACCCATGCGGCAGGCAGCATGTACTCCGCCAGCGTCTGTGACAGCTGCTGCCGCAGCACTCCCGGCGACAGCGTGTGTCCCGGCTCCGCCACCAGGTAGGCAACCAGCCGCTTTTCACCCGGTGTGTCCTCCCGTACCGTCACCACCGCGTCGCGCACCCCGTCGCACGCCACCAGGGCCGCCTCCGTCTCTCCCGGTTCAATGCGGAACCCGCGCAGCTTGACCTGAAAGTCATTGCGCCCCAGATACTCAATGTTGCCGTCCGCCCGCCAGCGGCCCAGGTCACCGCTCCGGTACATCCGCTGCCCCTCCCCGCCCGCAAACGGGTCCGCCAGGAAACGCTCTGCCGTCAGCGCCGGGCGGTTCAGGTAGCCGCGTGCCACCCCGTCACCGCCGATATACAGCTCGCCCGTCACGCCGACCGGCACCGGCTGGGCCTGCCCGTCCAGAATGTAAATGCGGGTGTTGGCAAGTGGTTGCCCAATACCGGGGAGGGCAAGGGTGTTGTCAATCAAACAGATAGTGGCATCAACGGTGCATTCAGTGGGGCCATAGACATTAAAAAAACGGATCTGCTTTGTTTTTTGCAATGTCGCCCACATTGAAGACGAAATCGCCTCTCCCCCAACGAGCACCCATCGCGGTTGTGGGTTACGCATGTTGCCCAAACCTGTGTCAAGCAGCCCCTGCAACTGCACAGGGGTGCAATCAACAACATCGACGTCATAGCGTAATAAGAATTGCAAAAATGCCCCGCTATCTTTACGCACGGATTCCGGGACGATCATTAAGGTATGTCCTGACAGCAGTTGAACCCAACACTGCACGGACGCATCAAAGACAATGCTGGCATTCATTGTCACGCGGCACGATGGTGGCAAACCCAGTCGGGTCTGCAGGGCTGAATGCAGGTTGATAACACTCCGGTGTTCCACCATCACGCCCTTTGGCTGCCCGGTGGAGCCGGAGGTGTAAATCACATACGCCAGATGGCGCGACGTCAGACCCTGTGGCGACGGATTGCACTCCGTCTCCCCGTCAGCGGGCAGCGTATCCAGCCACACCTGCGGCACCGCACACCCCGGCGGCAGTGCCTGACCGCTCACCGTCACCAGCGCCACCGGCTCCGCATCCGCCAGCATCACCGCCAGCCGTCCCGCCGGGCTGGCCGGGTCCAGCGGCACGTACGCCCCGCCCGCCTTCAGGATACCCAGCAGCGCCACCACCGTCTCCGCACTCCGCGCCATGCACACCGCCACCCGCGTATCCGGCCGCACGCCCAGCGCCATCAGGCGGTGCGCCAGACGGTTCGCCCGCCGGTTCAGCGCGTCGTAGCTCAGCGATTCGCCCTCACACACCACCGCCACCGCTTCCGGCGTGCGCCGCACCTGTGCCTCAAACAGACTGTGGATAAGGCTGTCCTGCGGGTATTCGCGGCAGGTGGCGTTGAACGCCTCCAGCAGCAACCGCCGCTCGCCTGCCGGCAGCACGGGAACAGCCCGCAGCGGACGCTGCGGTTCGCGCTCCAGCGCCGCCACCAGACCGGACACCGCCGTCAGCAGATAACCCGCCATCCGCTGCGGCTCCATCCCCGCCGCCGTCTGCGCCGTCAGGGTGAACCCCGACCCGGTCTCATCCACCGAAAAGGTGACCGGGTAGCTGGTGCGCTCCTCCGCCTCCAGCAGCGTCATCCCCGCCAGGCCTTCCGGCCCGCCTTCACCGGGACTGTGGCGGTAGTTGAGCAGCGTGCTGAACAGCGGCAGCGGGTGCGGCACCCCGCTGCACCGCAGCGCCAGCGACAGCGGCGCCTGCTCATGCTCCAGCAGTGCGGCCAGCGCACTGCGCGTGTTCAGCACCGCGTCGCGCACGCTCTCCCCCGCCAGCGAAAGCCGCAGCGGCAGCGTGTTGATAAACATGCCGGGGGTGTCCGCGCCACCGGCATGCAGGCGGCCCGTCAGCACCGTGCCGAAGACCACATCGTCACGCCCGCAGAGCTGCGCCAGCACGCGGGCCAGCGCCGTATGGAACAGCACGCCGGGGCTGACGCCCAGACGCCGCGCCTGCGTCACCACCGCCGCGGTGAGCGCCGTATCCGTCGTCAGCCGCGCTTCCCCCGTGTCCCCGCCGTCCGTCCGGGTGTTCAGTATGCCGAAGGGGGCCGTCGGGGTGTCGACATCCGCCAGTTGCGCCCGGAACCAGGCTTCGTGTTCCGCCGCCGGAACGCGCAGCATCCGGGCAATAAAGTTGCGGTACGGCTGCGGGGCGGGCAGCGCCGCCCCCTTCCCCGCAAGGATGTGGGCAATCTCGCCGCAGATAAGCCCCATCGTCACGTGGTCGCAGACCAGATGATGGAAGCTGAACGCCAGCAGCCACTGCTGCTGCGCCGCATCGTACGCCGTCTCCGCCCGGAACAGCGGCGCCCGGCATACGTCGATGCGCCGCCGGCGCGGGTCCATATGCGCCCGCAGCTGTGCGGGAACCGCCGCCGCCCCCTGCGGGACGAACTCCGTCACCGGCAGCAGCGCCTGCCGCCAGACCACCTGCACCGGCGCGGACAGCCCCTCCCGGCAGACGGCCGTGCGCAGAATGTCATGGCGGTCAATCACCTGCTGGAAGGCACCGAGAAACGCCGCCCGCTGTGCCGCCGAGTCAAAGGCCAGCAGGCTGTAAAGCAGGTAGGCATCCCCCTCCTCCTCCAGCAGATGGTGAAACAGGATGCCCTCCTGCAACGGCGACAGCGGGTAAATGTCCTGCACGTTGGCCGCCCCCCCGCTGACCGTGGCCACCACCGCGTCGGTTTCGGACTGCGACAGCGTGACCAGCGGCAGCATCGCCGGGGTGAGGGTCCGGCAGTGCGCGGGAATGCGCGACGGCGGGATGTCTTCGTCCGCCCCCGCCTGCACGGTGACGCACCGGGCCATGTCAGCCAGCACCGGCGCGGCAAATGCACGGCGGATATCCAGCACCCGCCCGCTGCGGCGCAGCCGCTCAAGCAGGCTGACCATCATCAGCGAGTGGCCGCCCAGCTCAAAGAAGTTGTCATGCCGCCCGACCCGCTCCAGTCCCAGCAGCGCACACCAGACAGCCGCCAGCTCCCGCTCGGTCTCCCCCTCCGGTGCTTCATACCCCTGCGTCACCACCGATGAGCTGTCCGGTACCGGCAGCGCACGACGGTCCAGCTTGCCGTTCGCCGTCAGCGGGAAAGACGCCACCGTCACCCATGCGGCAGGCAGCATGTACTCCGCCAGCGTCTGCGACAGTTGCCTGCGCAGCGCGCCCGGCGACAGCGTGTGCCCCGGCTCCGCCACCAGGTAGGCAACCAGCCGCTTCTCGCCCGGTGTGTCCTCCCGTACCGTCACCACCGCGTCGCGCACCCCGTCGCACGCCACCAGGGCCGCCTCCGTCTCTCCCGGTTCAATGCGGAACCCGCGCAGCTTGACCTGAAAGTCATTGCGCCCCAGATACTCAATGTTGCCGTCCGCCCGCCAGCGGCCCAGGTCACCGCTCCGGTACATCCGCTGCCCCTCCCCGCCCGCAAACGGGTCTGCCAGGAAACGCTCCGCCGTCAGCGCCGGGCGGTTCAGGTAGCCGCGCGCCACCCCGTCGCCGCCGATATACAGCTCGCCCGTCACGCCGACCGGTACCGGCTGGCCCCGTTCGTCCAGAATGTAGATGCGCGTGTTGGCTATCGGTCTGCCTATCGGCACTGACCGCTCCCGGCTCACCGCGTCGCGGATGGTGTACGTGGCAGCAAACGTGGTGGTTTCCGTGGGACCATAACCGTTTATCAGCTGCCCCGGCTGCTGTTCCGCCTGCTGCAGACGGGCGATGTTATGCGGGTCCAGCACATCCCCGCCAACCAGCAGCCAGCGCAGTTGCCCGAATGCTGGCATCAGGGCATCCAGGTATTCATTGAACAACCCGGCGGTGAGCCACAGCGCCGTGACTTTCTCCCGCCGCAGCGCATCACAGAAGCGCGCCGGGTCCTGCAGGACGGACGGCGGGATAACGCACAGCCGCGCGCCATGCAGCAGCGCAGACCAGATTTCCCAGGTCGAGGCATCAAAGGCGATGTTGGCGCAGTGGGCAACACAGTCCTGCGTGCTGATGTCTGCAATACCGTTATTGATAACCAGCCGGTTAACACTCCGGTGCTCCACCATCACGCCCTTTGGCTGCCCGGTGGAGCCGGAGGTGTAAATCACATACGCCAGATGGCGCGACGTCAGACCCTGTGGCGACGGATTGCACTCCGTCTCCCCGTCAGCGGGCAGCGTATCCAGCCACACCTGCGGCACCGCACACCCCGGCGGCAGTGCCTGACCGCTCACCGTCACCAGCGCCACCGGCTCCGCATCCGCCAGCATCACCGCCAGCCGTCCCGCCGGACTGGCCGGGTCCAGCGGCACGTACGCCCCGCCCGCCTTCAGGATACCCAGCAGCGCCACCACCGTCTCCGCACTCCGCGCCATGCACACCGCCACCCGCGTATCCGGCCGCACGCCCAGCGCCATCAGGCGGTGCGCCAGACGGTTCGCCCGCCGGTTCAGCGCGTCGTAGCTCAGCGATTCGCCCTCACACACCACCGCCACCGCTTCCGGCGTGCGCCGCACCTGTGCCTCAAACAGACTGTGGATAAGGCTGTCCTGCGGGTAGGCCGCCTGGGTGTGATTAAAGAGGGCGGTCACTTGTTGATACTCAGCTGAAGAGAGGAGTGACAAGGACTGAAGGCGCTGGTTTTCATCCTTAACCATGCCCTCCAGAACTTGCACGAAGTAACCCACCATACGTGCTGCCGTTGCCCGATCAAACAAGTCAGAGGCATACTCCAGACCGCCCGTCAGCACTCCCGCGGTTTCCGTTAGCGAGAGCGTCAGATCAAAATGGGCGGTATGGTGCTGCTGTTCTATAAACGAAAGGCGCAGATCAGCCAACTCAAGGTGCTGAGGTGGCGTGTTATCGAGGGCTAACATGACCTGAAAGAGCGGGCTGTAACTCAGGCTACGTGTGGGCTGCAAACGTTCAACAAGCTTATCAAAGGGCAGATCCTGATGTTCATAAGCCGCAAGCGTCTGCTTACGGACATAGGCCAGTAAGCTGCTGACCGTCGGACATTCGGAGAGATCAACGCGCAAAGCCAGCGTATTAACAAAAAAACCCATTAACCCTTCCAGTTCCCGATGCGAACGATTCGCTACGGGGGTGCCAATGACCAGGTCATTCTGGCCGCTGAGTTTTGCCAGCACGAATGCCCAGCCCGCAAGCAGCGTCATGAACAGGGTGGCACCATGACGCTGGCCCAATGCCTTAAGCGCGGTAACCAAAGCTTCATCAAGCCGTAACGCTTCCCGGCCCCCCCTGTAGCGCTGCTCGTGTGGTCGTGGCCGATCGGTGGGAAGCGTTAACAATGCAGGCGCGTCCTGCAGTGCTTTTTTCCAGAAATCGATTTGGGCCGCCAGCCCCCCTTCTTGCAGATAGTTCTGCTGCCAGCTTGCATAATCAGCATACTGGACAGGCAACTCGCTCAGGGAATGCGGTTTTCCTTCACAAGCAGCCTGATAAAGCAGGCCGAGTTCGCGAACTAATACTCCGACAGACCAGCCATCAGAAATGATGTGATGCTGAGTGAGCAGCAGGATGTGTTCATCATCGGCGATCTGTAACAGTGTTCCCCGAATCAGCGGGTCTGTACTCAAATCGAAAGGCGTAGATTTACCTTCTTCACTGATCTTTTCAATACGCTCCTTACGCTCTGCTTCACTTAACGCGCGCAGGTCATGACTCACCAGGAAAAAGCCTGTATCGGCAGGCGCAATCTGCTGCCTGGGTTCACCGTCAATCAGAACAAAGTGCGTTCGCAGACTCTCGTGTCGGGCAATAAGCTGGTTAAAAGCACAGACCAACGATGGGCGATTAAGCCGCCCTTTCAAATGTAATGTGGCCGGAATGTGGTATGCCAGACTGGCGGCCGGGTCAAGCTGGCTTAAAAACCACAACCGCTGCTGGGCGAATGAGAGAGGCAACGGGCGGCGTCGATCGGCCAGAGGAATTGTGATCGCCCGTTGAGGCTGAGAACCCCGCCGGGCCTGCAGCAACGCTTTCACCTTTTGTTCCAGTACGGCACGTTTTAGCGCGTCAATATCCTTATTATCTTTTGTCATTGCTACGTCCTTCGCTCACCATCTTCTCTAACGCTTCGGGTGACATCGCGTTGAGTGCATTGTGTATTGCCTCCATTTCATCACTGTCTATCGCCAGCAATTGTGTGCAGAAGATAGCCTCAGCCTGTTCCCGTAAAAGGGGGGACTGAAAGAGTGTTGAAACAGGCACGTTAATTAAAAACCGGGTCTGGATCCGGTTGATCAGTTGAACCGCCATCAGCGAGTGGCCGCCCAGCTCGAAGAAGTTGTCATGCCGCCCGACCCGCTCCAGTCCCAGCAGCGCACACCAGACGGCCGCCAGCTCCCGCTCGGTCTCCCCCTCCGGTGCTTCATACCCCTGCGTCACCACCGATGAGCTGTCCGGCACCGGCAGCGCACGACGGTCCAGCTTGCCGTTCGCCGTCAGCGGGAAAGATGCCACCGTCACCCATGCGGCAGGCAGCATGTACTCCGCCAGCGTCTGCGACAGTTGCCGCCGCAGCGCGCCCGGCGACAGCCTGTGTCCCGGCTCCGCCACCAGGTAGGCAACCAGCCGCTTCTCGCCCGGTGTGTCCTCCCGTACCGTCACCACCGCGTCGCGCACCCCGTCGCACGCCACCAGGGCCGCCTCCGTCTCTCCCGGTTCAATGCGGAACCCGCGCAGCTTGACCTGAAAGTCATTGCGCCCCAGATACTCAATGTTGCCGTCCGCCCGCCAGCGGCCCAGGTCACCGCTCCGGTACATCCGCTGCCCCTCCCCGCCCGCAAACGGGTCCGCCAGGAAACGCTCTGCCGTCAGCGCCGGGCGGTTCAGGTAGCCGCGTGCCACCCCGTCACCGCCGATATACAGCTCGCCCGTCACGCCGACCGGCACCGGCTGGCCCTGCCCGTCCAGAATGTAGATGCGCGTGTTGGCTATCGGTCTGCCTATCGGCACTGACCGCTCCCGGCTCACCGCGTCGCGGATGGTGTACGTGGCAGCAAACGTGGTGGTTTCCGTGGGACCGTAACCGTTTATCAGCTGCCCCGGCTGCTGTTCCGCCTGCTGCAGACGGGCGATGTTATGCGGGTCCAGCACATCCCCGCCAACCAGCAGCCAGCGCAGTTGCCCGAATGCTGGCATCAGGGCATCCAGGTACTCATTGAACAACCCGGCGGTGAGCCACAGCGCCGTGACTTTCTCCCGCCGCAGCGCATCACAGAAGCGCGCCGGGTCCTGCAGGACGGACGGCGGGATAACGCACAGCCGTGCGCCATGCAGCAGCGCAGACCAGATTTCCCAGGTCGAGGCATCAAAGGCGATACTGGCGCAGTGGGCAACACACTCCGGCGCGCTGATGTCCGCGATACCGCTATTGATAACCAGCCGGTTAACACTGCGGTGCTCCACCATCACCCCTTTTGGCTGCCCGGTGGAGCCGGAGGTGTAAATCACATACGCCAGATGGCGCGACGTCAGACCCTGTGGTGACGGATTGCACTCCGTCTCCCCGTCAGCAGGCAGCGTATCCAGCCACACCTGCGGCACCGCACACCCCGGCGGCAGTGCCTGACCGCTCACCGTCACCAGCGCCACCGGCTCCGCATCCGCCAGCATCACCGCCAGCCGCCCCGCCGGACTGGCCGGGTCCAGCGGCACGTACGCCCCGCCCGCCTTCAGGATACCCAGCAGCGCCACCACCGTGTCCGCACTCCGCGCCATGCACACCGCCACCCGCGTATCCGGCCGCACGCCCAGCGCCATCAGGTGGTGCGCCAGACGGTTCGCCCGCCGGTTCAGCGCGTCGTAGCTCAGCGATTCGCCCTCACACACCACCGCCACCGCCTCCGGCGTGCGCCGCACCTGTGCCTCAAACAGACTGTGGATAAGGCTGTCCTGCGGGTATTCGCGGCAGGTGGCGTTGAACGCCTCCAGCAGCAACCGCCGCTCGCCTGCCGGCAGCACGGGAACAGCAAGCAGCGGACGCTGCGGTTCGCGCTCCAGCGCCGCCACCAGACCGGACACCGCCGTCAGCAGATAACCCGCCATCCGCTGCGGCTCCATCCCCGCCGCCGTCTGCGCCGTCAGGGTGAACCCCGACCCGGTCTCATCCACCGAAAAGGTGACCGGGTAGCTGGTGCGCTCCTCCACCTCCAGCAGCGTCATCCCCGCCAGGCCTTCCGGCCCGCCTTCACCGGGACTGTGGCGGTAGTTGAGCAGCGTGCTGAACAGCGGCAGCGGGTGCGGCACCCCGCTGCACCGCAGCGCCAGCGACAGCGGCGCCTGCTCATGCTCCAGCAGTGCGGCCAGCGCACTGCGCGTGTTCAGCACCGCGTCGCGCACGCTCTCCCCCGCCAGCGAAAGCCGCAGCGGCAGCGTGTTGATAAACATGCCGGGGGTGTCCGCGCCACCGGCATGCAGGCGGCCCGTCAGCACCGTGCCGAAGACCACATCGTCACGCCCGCAGAGCTGCGCCAGCACGCGGGCCAGCGCCGTATGGAACAGCACGCCGGGGCTGACGCCCAGACGCCGCGCCTGCGTCACCACCGCCGCGGTGAGCGCCGTATCCGTCGTCAGCCGCGCTTCCCCCGTGTCCCCGCCGTCCGTCCGGGTGTTCAGTATGCCGAAGGGGGCCGTCGGGGTGTCGACATCCGCCAGTTGCGCCCGGAACCAGGCTTCGTGTTCCGCCGCCGGAACGCGCAGCATCCGGGCAATAAAGTTGCGGTACGGCTGCGGGGCGGGCAGCGCCGCCCCCTTCCCCGCAAGGATGTGGGCAATCTCGCCGCAGATAAGCCCCATCGTCACGTGGTCGCAGACCAGATGATGGAAGCTGAACGCCAGCAGCCACTGCTGCTGCGCCGCATCGTACGCCGTCTCCGCCCGGAACAGCGGCGCCCGGCATACGTCGATGCGCCGCCGGCGCGGGTCCATATGCGCCCGCAGCTGTGCGGGAACCGCCGCCGCCCCCTGCGGGACGAACTCCGTCACCGGCAGCAGCGCCTGCCGCCAGACCACCTGCACCGGCGCGGACAGCCCCTCCCGGCAGACGGCCGTGCGCAGAATGTCATGGCGGTCAATCACCTGCTGGAAGGCACCGAGAAACGCCGCCCGCTGTGCCGCCGAGTCAAAGGCCAGCAGGCTGTAAAGCAGGTAGGCATCCCCCTCCTCCTCCAGCAGATGGTGAAACAGGATGCCCTCCTGCAACGGCGACAGCGGGTAAATGTCCTGCACGTTGGCCGCCCCCCCGCTGACCGTGGCCACCACCGCGTCGGTTTCGGACTGCGACAGCGTGACCAGCGGCAGCATCGCCGGGGTGAGGGTCCGGCAGTGCGCGGGAATGCGCGACGGCGGGATGTCTTCGTCCGCCCCCGCCTGCACGGTGACGCACCGGGCCATGTCAGCCAGCACCGGCGCGGCAAATGCACGGCGGATATCCAGCATCCGCCCGCTGCGGCGCAGCCGCTCAAGCAGACTGACCATCATCAGCGAGTGACCGCCCAGCTCGAAGAAGTTGTCATGCCGCCCGACCCGCTCCAGTCCCAGCAGCGCACACCAGACGGCCGCCAGCTCCCGCTCGGTCTCCCCCTCCGGTGCTTCATACCCCTGCGTCACCACCGATGAGCTGTCCGGCACCGGCAGCGCACGACGGTCCAGCTTGCCGTTCGCCGTCAGCGGGAAAGATGCCACCGTCACCCATGCGGCAGGCAGCATGTACTCCGCCAGCGTCTGTGACAGCTGCTGCCGCAGCGCGCCCGGCGACAGCGTGTGCCCCGGCTCCGCCACCAGGTAGGCAACCAGCCGCTTCTCGCCCGGTGTGTCCTCCCGCACCGTCACCACCGCGTCACGCACCCCGTCGCACGCCACCAGGGCCGCCTCTGTCTCTCCCGGTTCAATGCGGAACCCGCGCAGCTTGACCTGAAAGTCATTGCGACCCAGATACTCAATGTTGCCGTCCGCCCGCCAGCGGCCCAGGTCACCGCTCCGGTACATCCGCTGCCCCTCCCCGCCCGCAAACGGGTCCGCCAGGAAACGCTCTGCCGTCAGCGCCGGGCGGTTCAGGTAGCCGCGCGCCACCCCGTCGCCGCCGATATACAGCTCGCCCGTCACGCCGACCGGCACCGGCTGGCCCCGTTCGTCCAGAATGTAGATGCGCAGATCGGCCAGAGGGGAGCCAATCAGGCTCGCGCCCTGGGGCGTAATATCTGAGAGGGGAATATCATAATAGGTGGCATGCACGGTGATTTCAGTTATGCCATACATGTTGATAAGGCGCGTATTGCGGTTGGATTCCCTGGCTACCCACGGGATCAAGGAGTGCATTTCAAGCGCTTCGCCGCCGAAAATGATACAGCGCAGGGTATGCGGCGTCGTATCCTGCGCCGCAATCAATTGGCGAAACGCACTGGGGGTTTGATTGAGAATGGTGACCTGCTCACGGCATAACAGCGCGTAGAGTGCGTGCGGCGATTGTGCGCATGCGGTTGGCACAACAATTAACCGACCGCCGGAACATAACGCACCAAACAGTTCCCATACCGAAAAATCAAAAGAAAAGGAGTGGCACAGCGTCCATCTGTCATTGTTGGTGAAATGAAAATGAGCCTGCGTTGTCGTTAAGAGGCGCGAAACATTCCTGTGTTCAACCATCACGCCTTTCGGCTGCCCGGTGGAGCCGGAGGTATAAATCACGTACGCCAGATGGTCAGAAGAAAGACCGAGCAATGCAGGATCGGGATTGTTCTCATCCTCACCATTTTCAGTTGCGGAACGGGGAGCATCAACCATCACGGTGGGTATTTGGCTACCCAACGTATCCGCCAGAGAATATTGCGTCACTAAGGCGACGGGAGCGGCATCCTCAAGCATATAGACCAGCCGTTCACCAGGATAAACCGGATCCAGGGGAACATAAGCCCCACCGGCTTTGAGAATACCGAGTATCCCCACCACCATGTCAAGACCACGCTCAAGGTGGATGGCAACCCGCTCATTCGGGCGCACGCCGAGGGCGATCAAATGATGAGCCAATCTATTCGCCCGGCGATTAAGCTCATCGTAGGTGATGCGTTTTTCTTCAAAAACAGCAGCAACAGCCAGTGGTGTTTGCCGGACCTGCGCCTCAAACATTTCGTGGATTAATACATTATGCCCCCGGCTCCCTGTTATCGGGCGGAAAGGCTGTAACACCTGCTGGCGTTCATGGTCGGGTAAAACGGGTAAGCACGAAACCGGCGTGTTAAGGTCTTGCAAAGCCCCCTCCAGCAATACGGCGAGGCGAGATTGAATCGCAACGATATCGGCAGTCGTGAAATATTCGTCAGAGAAATTAAACTCAACGATAACCGACTGATTCTGCTTATCATTGCTGGTAAATGCGTAGCGGTTAATGGTGACGGCCAGCGGGTATTGCGCTCTGTGATGCGGTTTGATTGAGGTGACTACCGCCCCCTCCATATGCACGTCTACCGCGTAGGGCTCATACGATAACGTCATCTCAAATAAATGCGCCCTGCCCGTATTCTGTTGTGCTTTTGTTTTTCGCTGGATTTCCGCAATGGGCATGCGCTGATGCTTGTAGCAATAACGCAATTCGGTCGCTACGTTGTGCATCACGTCGGCAAAAGTCTCTTCCGCCGTTAACCTTACGCGCACGGGAATAACAGAAGCATACATACCGACGGCTAATTTTTGACGCGCATTTCTGCGGTTATGTAACGGGATACCGAGAACGATGTCGTCAATATCCTTTGTTCGTTTGAAATAACAGGCAAAAACGGCATACATAAAATGCAGTACAGATAATCCCTGTGACGTAGCAGACTGCTCAATACGCCGAAAAAGTTCGCTATCCAGTAGCCAATTAACAGGGTCAGATGGCAACGCCGTCGATTTTTTGGCAGCAATCCGCGGTTGGAATAGCGCAGGCGGATGTACCGCATAGCGTTCAAGCCAAAATGCCAGATCGCTTGCATAATGTTTAGAATTGAGATAAGCCGCATCATCCGTAATGAAATCAACATAGGAAGATGCCTTTTGATCCAATAGCGCCGCCTTTCGTATCCGTTGGCTATAATTATAAGCCAGCTCTGCACTAATCAGACTTAAACTCATCCCATCGGCAATAATATGGTGGCAACAGAATAGCCAATACCAATGACCCTCACCGCTGCGTATTAATGCCGAACGCCACAAAGTCTTATCTAAATCAAAGGGGTTATGGAAGTTTGCATTTATACATTGCGCAACTTTTTCGGCCATGTTATCCGCAGTTGAAAAGTCATAAAAATCCAGTAATGCGGGCGGGATGTCAGCAAAATATTGGGCAGGAATATCGCCGTTAACCAAATGCATGCGGAATGCATCATGACGCTTAATGATTGATTCAAAAGCCTGAGACATGACATCCGGGATAATATCTCCCTCTATCGCGACGACACATCCTATATTGTAATTTGTAAGGTGCGGATTGAGCGATTGATCAAACCAGATAGCCTGCTGCGTAGAACTGAGGGGAAAGCACTTCCCTGGCGATGATGTGCTGTTGTTCAGCGGTGAAGGATGACGTGCAGATGCATTGCCACCAGGAGATATACACATGATTTTCTTCCCTAATTTATAAAAACCACATCATTGTGTTAAATGAAGTACATTTTTTATTGAACAGGATATCGTCCGAATGATACCCAGCATGAATAAATGCTTTATTCCTGATGTTTAAGCATTACCCACAACTGTTCGATAAACGTGCGTTAACTCCGCTTATAGAAAGCATCCATAGTAAGAACAAGAAATGCGCAATAGAGAATAAAGAATATTCTCACGCGTTGATATATATGTATTTTTAAAATAATCGGGTGATTTCTAACCACATCACCGCTCACGGCACGAAAATATATCGCACATCATTTATTGAACCTTATATAAGAAAAGGAAACACGAAATATACCATCATGATAAAAAATCAACATTAAACCATTAATTTATTGACGTCACACAAGTCTACAGGGCAAATGGAAATCTTGGCAAGCAGATTGTAAAATCCTCTTGCACTTTTTACGTCAATCATTACTTATAAATGACACACATACTTTTTACACAAACACGAACTATAAAACTTAAAGAGGTATTAATTATATGAATAGCAAAATATCAATTTCATGCTATTACTCTTTGCAGAGATAAACAGGAAGCTCAGTAAATAACCTTTATTGGTCACCCTAAAAATGCTTACTTTATTTATTGCCAATTCACAGCCGCCTTTCTTTCGCCACATCAACGTGGGAGTGGTATCGCACTTTCCTGCCATTACCTACTGCCAGGTTGTGTTCGACGCGTGCGTTTATCAGGATTCGTTATTTGACGAATACGCAATCCCGTTTCCTGCGGAACTGGGAAAAACGGTGCCAAAACGCCGTGCGGAATACCTTGCCGTTCGCTATGCCGCCAGACGATTACTGGAAGATGCAGGATGTGCTGGCCACGTTGGCACCGCCGCCAGTCGGGCTCCTGTCTGGCCAACAGGTTGGTGTGGCAGCCTTTCTCATACCGGGAATCACGCGATCGCCGTCATCGCGCCCAGTCACACAGGTCTTACGCCAGGCATTGATATTGAAATGCTTGCCCCGGGAACCATGCGGGAAACCGCAACTATATTTACTGACACCAAAGAACAGAGTCTGCTTGCCAACTGCGGTATCCCGTACGAAACCGCGTTGCTCATCGCCTTCTCCGTCAAAGAGAGCTTGTTTAAAGCGCTGTATCCGGAGGCGGGCTGTTTTTTTGGCTTTGACGCCGCGCGGGTTTGCTCCATCGAACCCGCAACACAGCGTATCACCCTCGAACTCACGCAATCTTTGACGCCGAGGCGAAAGAGTGGGCATCGGATCCGGGGTTATTATCTCCTCCAGGCTGAACGGGTGATCACACTCATTGCATAATCACGTAAGATCCACGGCCCCCACCGCGCCACGGTTGGCCCCTATCCCGTGCGCCTGCAGTTTCCTCACCACCGTGGGTTGCGCCACGCCAAGGCGATCGGCAATGGCATAGGTCGTTTTATGTTGCGCCTGCGCCAGCCGCAACACATCGCTCTCAACCTGCGCCAGCATGGTTTTCAGCGTTGCGCCTGCCCGTAACTGCGCACGACACCAGCCGAGTAAGGCGTCTTCGGCTGGCATATTGACGGGCGGTTGCGCCTCCGGAACAGGCTCAACATCGTTTTGCCTCAACCAGCTATTAATGGTCGCCATATCGACGTAATTATCGTCCTGGCAGACATACATATATTCAAGAAAATTGCGTAATTCCCGAACGTTACCCGGCCAGTCATAGGCGGCAAGCCGGGCGACGCCCGCATCGTCAAAACGGATGATGCGCCGGTAGTGTTTGTCGAATTGCCGGGAATAAAAGTCCAGCAGCAGCGGAATATCATCACGGCGCTGACGCAGTGGCGGTGTCTGCATCGGGATCAGATTAAGGCGGTAATAGAGATCTTTGCGGAATGTCCCCTTGCGGATCTGCCCTTGCAGATCGGCGTTGGTGGCGGCGATTATCCGCACGTCCAGTTGCAGAGTTCCCATCCCGCCCACGCGCTGCACCACTTTATCCTGCAGCACGCGCAACAGTTTCGATTGCGCTTCCCATGGCATGTCGCCAATTTCATCAAGAAACAGCGTGCCGCCGTTCGCCTGTTCAAACACGCCGGGTTTACCCCGCGCCAGCGCCCCGGTAAAGGCCCCTTTTTCATAACCGAACAGCTCACTCTCCAGCAAATTGGCGGGGATAGCGGCGCAATTGATTTTTACGAATGGTTTATCGCGGCGTGGGCTTAACTGTTGCAACAGGGTGGCGACCACATCTTTACCTGTGCCGGACTCACCGGTGATCAGTACGGAGGCATCAATCGGCGCCACTTTCATGATCAGCCGTTTTAACGTCGTCATCGCTTCACTGGCACCAATCAGCGGCACCGGCGGCATCGAAGCCGCAAGCGGCGCACTCCCGATAATCGGCGGTCGGACAAAAGAAGAGAGGGGGCGCAACGGGTAATCAAAATGGCGATTCAGGCGTTGAAAAAAGGAGTCGACGTACATAATGGACACAACGTTTTTCACGCTGCGCTTGGCATCATAAATTGGGCGGCCGGAGACAAAGGCGCTTTTGTCGGGCAGAAGATGATGACTCAATACTTCAATGGCCTCCCGCTGTTCATGCAATACGCGCATGGTGATCGCCTGGTTGAAATATTTCCCCTCCTGGATAATGTCACCCACGCTCCGGCCAATCAGTTTATCCCGGTCAACAATAGGATTTTCGGCAAGGTAAGCGAGATTGACATAACGCGTCACACCGTTGGCATCCGTAACGTAGATAGGGCATTCGAGGTGGTCGAGAATTTCTTTGTAATTGATGTCATTTGCGTTGTCGTCCAGCGTTAAGTTCATCCTTTTCCCCCTCGCGTTGCCCGCCATAAACCAGAACGGTATGACTGATAGCTCACTGTATCGTTGATAGCGCCATCAGAAATGTTAAGTGCTGCATGAAATAACCACATAAACCTCATAGTTAAACAAACCGTCCTGACCGACTGATGCAAAAGCGCATCACCGGGTTCGCCCGTTACCCTTCCCGACGCCGATACATCCGAAAAATAAAATCAACATATTGATTTTGTTGTCTTTATTTTCTTTATGCATAAACGGCATAGGGATTGCTTATACCGCTAAAACAGAGGAAGGCCACGCCAGGCAGGAGGAAAGCATGACAGATACACCGCGGTCGCTGATTGGGCGCATATCCGTGATGACAGCGCTCACTTTTCTGATCCAGTCCAGCGACACGTCCCTGCTCTATTTGTCCTTACCCACTATCGCGCAGTCGTTGCACGCGCCGCTTCGCGCAATGGATGGTGTGGCGTTGAGTTACCTCGCCGCCGTGGTGCTGGCGACACCGTTCACGCCCTGGCTGATGACGCGCTATGGCGAACGCGTGGTCTATCAGGGCGCATTATGCCTTTTTATGCTGGCTGCACTCGGGTGCGCACGCGCTAACAGCCTGCCTGAACTGTGCCTGTGGCGTCTGGTGCAGGGTAGCGGCGGCGCGCTAATGCTGGCCGCCTCGCGCGTACTACTGCTTAAAACCGTACCCGACGATCAGCAAGCGCGTCAGCTCAACCGCGTTACCGCCATCGGTCTGTTGGGAACCTTGCTCGGGCCGGCCCTTGGCGGGATTGGCCTGGCCTTCATGCCCTGGCGCGGGCTGTTTTTATTGCCGCTGCCGCTGTGCCTGCTGTGTCTGCCACTCAGCCGGGCCTTTATCACCCCCGCCGTCACCTGTACACAGCGCTTCGATACCGGTGGCTATCTGCTGGCCGCGCCCGTGCTGCTGCTCTGTCTTGGCGTTAGCACGCCAGTGGGACGCAGCCTGCTGTCGCCGCTCGGACTGGCACCCGTGGGGGTGCTGATGGCAGGACTGATCGCCATTTTGGCATGGCGACGGGTGAAGCAACCGGATAGCGGGCTGTTTGACGCCTCCCTGTTAGCGCGTCCCGACTTTCGCATCAGCCTGGCGGGTCATGCGCTGGTGCGGATCTGCCTCTCGTCAACGCCGCTGCTGTTGTCGATGCAGCTACAAACGCCGCAACACCATGCAGCTTCCGCCACCGCGGCGTCACTGGCCCTGCTGAGCTTCGCCTCAGGCGCGTTGAGCGTGCGTCTGTTTCTCAACCAGGCGCTGGAGCGGCTCGGTTATCGGCGCTTGCTTACCCACGGCTGTTTGCTGGGTGCGCTGTTGCTGGCGGTCATGTCGGCGTCCGGCATTGACCAGCCATCCTGGTCAGTGACGGGCCTCGCCTTTGGCCTGGGGCTGACCAGTTCGGCAATTTACTGCTGTTTGAACACACTGGCGTTTTCCGCACTCAACGATGACAGCTACGGCGCAGGCAACAGCCTGCTCACGCTGGTGCAACTGCTCTCAATGATGCTCGGCATCGCCATCAGTTTTGCTTTTCTCACCCACTGCGTCTCCTGGCCGGAACAGGCCGTGGAGCGTTTTGGCGCGCTGTTCCGGCTGATGGGCTGCGGCCTGCTGGTGAGCGCCGCGTTGTTCAGCCGGTTGGGAAAAGCACAAGGGATCCGCCGTCAGGCCGCTGGCCGACGGTGAGTAATAGGGTTTCGAGTCTCTGGAATCACTTATAAAGGTAGGTCTATGGAACATCATAACGTAATACAAAAACGGCGACCTGGCGTGGCAGGCATCTGGCTGGGGCTTTCACTGCTGGTCACCACCAGCATGGCGTGGGCCGATGTTACACCGGGAGAATACAGCGCCTCGGCGCAGGGCAAAGAGAGCCCGGTCAGCGTCACGCTTAGCGTTGATAAGGACGGCAAAATCACCCAGCTTAGCGTTGACGCCTCGCACGAAACGCCGGAGCTGGGCGGTGTGGCAGGGAAGGAAGTCGGCCAGGCCATTCTCGAACAGCAGAGTCTGAACGTGGATGGCATGACCGGCGCAACGGAGACCAGCAACGCGGTGAAAAAAGCCGCCGCCGCCGCGCTGTCGAAGGCAGGCGCGGATCCGAACGCCTATAGCCAGGCAAAAGCGAAAACCGCCGGCGCCGCGCAAACTCTCACCACCGACGTGGTCGTGGTCGGTGGCGGCGCGTCCGGCACAGCCGCGGCGCTGGCGGCGGCTGAAGCCGGTGCAAAAGTGCTGGTGGTGGAAAAAGCCCCTGCGGTGGGCGGCGCAGGTAAGATTGCCAGCGGCCTGTTCGCAGTAGGCTCCTCGCTGGAACGGCAGAAAAAACTCACCTTTACCGCCGATGAGCTTTTTCACCGGCTGGTGGATTATAACCACTATCTGACCAACGGCCCGCTGACGCGCACCGTGGTGGACAAATCCGCCTCCACCGTCGACTGGCTGATGAAATACGGCGTGGAGCTGTATCTCTCCGACGATAACACCCAGCAGGCGCATAACGCCGACCCCATCAAGTGGCGCATCTATCACCACTACAAAGACAGCGGTGCGGCGTTCACCAATATGTACAAGCATCTGGCGGAGATGGGCGGACAACTGATGACACGCACCACCGGCAAAGCATTGATCAAAGATGAGCAAGGCCGGGTTGTGGGACTGGTCGCCGAAACCGCCGATGGCGGCACGCTAACGGTGAATGCCAAAGCGGTGATTGTCGCCACCGGCGGCTATGGCGCGAATATGAAGATGCTGACCAGCAACATGCTGACCACCAATATCTCCTCGCTGGCGTGGGCCAACCAGGGCGAAGGTGTGAAGATGGCCTGGGACGCAGGCGCAGCAAAATGGGAAACCCAGTCAGCATTACTGCATGCCACCAAATTGGTGGGGGTTGACCCGACCAAAGCCACCGGTTTCAACGACAGTCTGCTGATCCGCATCCTGAAAACGCCGCTGCTGTGGCTGGATCGTTCCGGGGAGCGTTTTGCTGACGAGTCGCTGGTCTATGACACCGCGCTGTGGGCCAACGCCGCCTATTCCGTGGGCGGTAACTATTTCATCGTTGTGGATACCCCCACGCTGCAAACATTCAGCAAAGGGAAGCTGCCGTTTGAAGTTTCCGGCGCTGGCGCGCCAAACCCCACCGGCAATGGCGACTTCGTGGCACTGGTGGAAGAAGGTGTGAAAAACGGTACCGTTTATAAAGGGGCAACGCTGGATGAATTAGCCACCAACAGCGGGATGAATGCCGCCCGCCTGAAAGCATCGGTTGAGCGCTATAACGCCGCCATCAAAGCCAAAAAAGATACCGAGTTTGGTAAGAAACCTGCGTTCCTTGCGCTCAACGTGGCGAATGGCCCCTATTACGCGCTGGCCTCCGAAGTGGTTAGCCTCAGCTCCACGGGTGGGGTGCGGGTGAATGAGCAACTCGAAGCCACCGATCAGAATATGCAGGCCATTCCAGGATTGTATGTGGTGGGCAACAACGCTGGCGGCTTCTTCGGTTCTCCGGCCTATCCCCCTTATCAGGGGCTGGCGCTGGGCTTTGCCTATAACTCCGGGCGAATTGCCGGCGAACATGCCGCGCAGTACATCAAACAGCCTTAACAATAAACAGGCGGCGTCCGCGATGACGCCGCCCCCCTAATTTCTCAGAGACGGAAACCAGCGCCAAAGGCGGCGAATGTGGTTATCGAAATGAGTTTTAATTTTTTTTCCACCTCTGCTCTATGCTGTGTGGTCTGCTTTCGCGAAAAAAGATTGAAGAAGCACTCAGATGTTTTCGGTCAACGCTGACCGGCTGTTTTGCGTCTCATTGTTGGTGATGAGACTGAACAATGAAAATTACACCGCGCAATATCTGGACAAGAATGCTGTTTTCCGGCGCGCTGCTCAGTAGCTTGATGAGCGGCAACCTACTGGCAGCGGACAAGGACGACGCCGCTCTGCCGTTATCGGACGTCGGATCATGGTTAAAAGAGCATGGCGTGACGCCACACCTTATGGCGACGCAATTCTGGCTGGGCAATCCCAGCGCAGGTACCAGCACCAATGAGCAACAGAGCTATACCATGCTGTTCGCCGGGGCGGATTTTGATTTCGAAAAGATGGGGGCGATCCCCGGCGGCAGCATCCACTTTATGCAACTGTGGGTGCCGTTTAGCAGCAATCTTGACTACGGCAACAGCGCAGGCGGCATGCTGGCGGGGGATCCGCCGCCTTACATCCCTAAAGTCGCGCATTTGCTGCGTTTCAGTTATCAGCAGAAGTTATTCGATGACCGCTTATCGCTCGAAATCGGCAAGAGCAACCCCGGCCAGTTTATGGGGTTCACTAACTGCAACGTGGCGGAGAGCTGCGTTAACACAGTACTGAACAAAACCGCCGTATTCGGTCCTGCGCCCTATGCAGGATGGGGCGCAAGTGCCAGCTGGCATTTTACCCCGCAGATCGAGTCCAATGTCGGCGCATGGCGCACCTACCATGCGTTCCCCTTCACCAATGGCTGGGAGCGTTGGGACGACGATTACGACAGCGGCAGCACGCTGTGGGTCGCCAACCTGGCGCGCCGCGTCTCCTGGCAGCAGGAGACCTGGCCACTCACCTGGGAAATACTGGGCTTCTATAACGACCTCGACTATGACGACGCCTATTACACCGTCAACGGCACCTCCAAAGTCACGGATACCCAATCAGCAGTGCGTAGCCACCATGGCGTATCCGGTTTTTACCTGACGGCGAAAAAAGCCATCTGGCGGCGCGACGGCGGAGCGGAGAGCAACAACCCGAATCCCAGCGCGATCAGCCTGCACGGCAGCGTCACGCAAACCCTGCAATCAGATGCCTACACGGGCATCTCCACCCTCGCCGACGTCGGGCTTATCTGGCAGGGGCCATGGCAGAGCCGTCCGCTGGACAGCTACGGCCTGACCTTCCGCTGGGGCAGGTTCACCGATGGTGAGCAACGTTATTTGCAGGAGATGTACAACACCCAGGGCGGCAGCGGCTGGCAGGTTCCGCGCAACGAGTATCAACTGAGCATTGACGCTGCCTTTGCGGTAACGCCGGAGCTCAGCGTCAAACTGAGCGGCGCACGCACCTGGAACAACACCAACTGGCAATATGCTTATAGTGGCGTCAAACCGGAAAATGGCTATACCTTCTGGCTACAGGCCAATGTGTTACTGGATAAATTACTCGGACTGTAAACCGATCTGATGACGGCGGGGCCCTGCCCCGCCTTTTTTACGCAACCACCATCTGCCCGGCGTAAAGGATAAAGAAGCGAAACAGCAGCACGCTCACCAGCGCCACACACGCCAACGCCACGCTGCCGCCACGCGAGTGAACGGGACGCAAGGCCATCAACAACGGCACCACAATCCCCAACCCCACTACGCCTGACCAGAATACCCCGCCCCAAAAACCGCTTAACGCGGTGAGCGCCGCCTGCGTCTGCGCACCACCTCCAACATAGAGGCTGAAAAAGAAGGCCGTCAGCAGCAACACCTCCAGCAGCACGCAGCCGATTTCTCCACGGTGCATCAGATGGACAGCCTGCGGCGCAGATCGGGTTAATGACGGGCACAGCGACAGGACCGCCAGCGCCGATACCAGACCGGAATTGAGAAACAGCAGCGGCAACACGCCATTATTAAGCAACGGATACCCTTTCAGCGTAGAGAGCAGAAAGCCGGTATAAACCCCCAACAGTACCGCCAGCACACCCAGCACGGCGTTATGCCCGCGGTGATGATGCGCCAGCCACTGACCCAGGCGGGCCAGCAGACGCATCACCGCCCGTTCTCCCGCTCGCGAGCTACGCTGCGCGCGGCCATGCAGCCACACATAGCCAAGCCGCAACCACCACAATGCCAGCGCCAGGAAGAAGAGCTGAAACAGCATCACCCCCAGCGACATCACCGAATGCGGGTTATAAAACACCATCACGTACCAGAAAGAGAGCGGGTGCGTCAGGTGAAAAACCAGCACCAGAAGACCCGCGGATACCATTACCGGCGCGCCAATCGCCGCCCGCCAGGCAAACCAGCGGCGTTGCGGCCCCGGTAAAGCAGGTTGCAGGCTGAGCGCCACCAGCACCAGCCCGGAGGCAATGCCCAACACAAAAAGGTACAGCGCAATAGGCCAGTCCCAGACCAGCGTGTCGAATTGAAAAGGATGGATTGTCATGATCGCCTCACTGACATGTTGGTCTCAACTGCGGTTGGGATTGATTTCGCCCTGTTTGCCTGCCACGCGGTAGACATTAGGGCCGGTGCCGAGATAGAGCTTGCTGCGATAGACCACCTTGCTGCGAATGGCCTGTGAAATGGCGCTATCCGGATCGTTAAGGTTGCCGAAGGTGAGCGCTTTCATCGGGCAAATTTGCACGCAGGCAGGCAATCGCCCCGCCGCCAGCTCTGTATCCCGGCAGAAGTTGCATTTATCGGCGGTCAGACTGACCGGGTGGATAAAACGCACATGGTACGGGCACGCCGCCAGGCAGTAACGGCAACCGATGCAGCGATCGTGGTTAACATCAACGATGCCGGTGGCCGGATCTTTATACGAAGCGCCCGTCGGGCAGGCCGTTACACAGGGCGGGTTATCGCAATGCTGGCATGAACGGCGGAAAAACTGTCGCGTCTTGCCATCATCGCCGGGTGACGGGTTGGGGACGACGGCAAGACGGCTGACGCCTTCCGGCACCTTATTGGTCTTCCGGCAGGCCGCCACACACGCCTGGCAGCCAATACAGCGGGTTTCGTCATGCAACATGGCGTAACGTACGCCGGTCGCGATGTTCTCGCTGGCCAGCAACAAACGCAGGGGGGGATCGGTAAGCAGTAATACTGTGCAGGCGCCAAGGCGCTGAATCAATTTACGTCGCGTATAACTCATGACATTGCCTTTTTAGAAGAATGAACCGGGTGATGCCTGCAACACATAGCAATTAGCGCGCCAGCGGCAATGTCGAGTTAATTTATTGATTTTAATAGCTTTGCATATTCCCCGTACGCCCGGTGCCGGCCAGTGACGAAGCGGTAATACAGCGCGCTATCACCGTGATGCATCGGCGTATCACTCCCGCGTTTTTCTCACGCCCGCGCACTGCAATTGCGGGTCATCACTCGCCTGGCGGGCTGGCCTGGATCCTGCATTCGTCACCCCATGCGGATCAGTGGACTAAGCGAGAAGCGTGATGAAAATACAACTGCTGCGAGAGTTTCTGTTGCTTTCCGAACGGCTCAATTTCACCCGGGCGGCGCAAAAGCTGCATATCACCCAACCGGTGCTCAGCCGTCATATGAAAGAGCTGGAGGAGTATGTCGGCGCAGCGCTGTTCCTGCGCGATACGCACCAGGTCACGCTCACCAGCGCGGGTCACCGCCTGGCAAGCGAGGTGCGGAAAATCCTCCACCAATACGATGAAAGCATGACCGCGGTGCGCACGTTCACCGGCAGCAGCCGACGGCGTTTGTCCATCGCCTTTCTCGGTGAGGCCATCCGCCAGACACTGGTGGCAAGGGTCGAGGATTTTCGCCAGCAACATAACGATGTGGTGGTGGAGTGCCGCGATTGCGAGCTGGAGGAAGTGCTGGCATTGCTGGATGCTGGCGAGTGCGATATTGGCTTTTTGATCCGCCCCAATTTCATGCCGCAACGGGCCGGGTATGCCGCCCTCTCATTTCAGACCGATCCGCTATGTGTGGCGGTCAATCGCCAGCATCCGCTGGCGCAACACGCAACGGTCTCTTTACGTGACGCCGCGCGCTGGCCGGTTATCCGCGTCGATCCCCGCGAGTTCGCGCTCTCCGAGCAGTACAGCACCCGATTTTTAAGCGCGCGCGGCATCGATTTTACGCTGTGCAAAGAGTTTCCTAATCTCAAATCCTGCTGCTTTGATCTGGAGTTGAACGCCAGGGAAGTGCTGTTTATGCCGCGCCATCGCGGTTATTTGCTCGGCGAAAATAGCGTGTTGTTGCCGCTCACCGAACAGGATTGCTGGTTCAGCCTTGAGCTGGTCTGGTCGCTGCGTAATCGCAACCCCTGCGTGGAATTATTCAGCCATACGTTTAGCCGGAATATGCGCTGCCAGGCCACAACAGCATAATCGTTATGCCTTTATTATTTTCGCAATAATAAAGGCTATTTATGACTGCGGTTATGCACAAATAACATAGCCGAAAAAATAAAAAGAATTTCTACCCGATAGCCACGAATTATAGGCTAACGATTAACGAGGACACATCCCCGGAATATCACCCTTTTATATTAAGGAGCACGTCATGGTGATTAAAGCGAACTTTGAATCCGATCACGATAAACGCAAAGAAATGTCCCATAAAGAATTGGGCACTATTCCGCATATGCCGTTTGAAGAATATTCAGAACGGTTAAAACATTGCTTCACCATGAAGCGTAAAAACGGCATTCTCGAAGCCCGTTTGCATACCAACGGCGGCAGCCTGCAATGGGGTGCGCCTGCGCATCAGGGGCTGCATTACTTTTTCGACTGGGCAGGACGCGACCCGGAAAACGAGGTGATTATCCTCGGCGGCAGCGGTGACGATTTTATGGAAGGCATTGGCCGCCTGGATGAAAATGGCCGCTGGCAGCCCGCTACCGAATTTGCTTCTGCGCCGTCTGAAGCGTGGAAAATGTACGAATATCAATACTATGATGGCACCAACGATATTGAAGGTCAGGTGTTTGATGTCGAAGTGCCGACCATCGGCGTGTGGAATGGCGCAGCTTTCCATACCGATCTGGTGTTGTTCAGCGATATCACGCTCTGTACCGAAGACGCCTGGACCACCGAGATGCACTACCGCGTCAATATGGTGCCGGGCGACGGGATTCAAATCGCATGGCGTGAACTGATGGGCCGCAAACGCTACGCTTACGCTGAGCTGACCGGGGAGATCATCACCGCGCGCAAAGCGCTGGCGCTGGGGATGGTCAATGAAATTTGTGATGACACCGAGTCCTGCTACCAGCGCGCCTGGGAAATTGCCGAACTGATTATGCGCACCGGCACCCGCGTGACCCGCCGCATTACCACGCAGCAACTGCGTAAACCGTGGAAAGAGGATATTGCCAACGAATTGCGTAACTCCTTCGCCACCGAAATGTACGTCACCGCCACTGAACATTCGCCGCATGAGATTAATTACTGGAATTGGGCGCATGAAGAAGCCGAATTAGTCAAAGCCGCAGAGAAAAAAGGCAAAGTGGTGCGACCGCGTATTGGCGGAGGAAATGAAGAAACGGAAATTAAATAATTCACCGCCGCTTTTTGACTATTTATCCGCATGACACATCAATGTGACGCGTCGCCAACGGGCGCGTCGCAATATATCCATTGCGCCATTCATTTGAGTGGCGAAAAAGGAAATAGCGAAACGGAGGTTGGTTCATGAATACCGCAGACGACGTAATTATTTCTGCTGCGCTTACCGGTGCGGTAACACCGAAAGATATTAACGAACATATTCCCCTGACCCCACAGGAAATTGCCGACGATGCGTATCGCTGCTGGCAGGCGGGTGCAGCGGTGGTGCACCTGCATATGCGCGATGAAAACGGACAGGGCACCATGTCCAGTGAACGCTTCGCGGAAACCCTGCGTCTGCTGCGCGCGCATCGCGATTGCGACGTGATTATCAATTGCACCACCTCCGGCGACAGTCGGGCCAGCGACGCGCAACGCATGGCACACGTCTCCACGCTCGATGGCATTGAAATGGCGTCCTGGGATGCCGGCTCCTTTAACTGGATGCCGGCGGGCGTTTTTGTCAACTCCCCGGCCTTTCTCGGCCAGCTAGGCGAGATCCTGACAGCGCGCGGCATCAAGCCGGAAATTGAAATTTTCGACAGCGGCATGCTCGGCGTCGCCGACTATTTCGTCGAGCAAGGCAAACTGCATGCGCCGCTGCATTACCAGTTCTGTCTCGGTATTCCCGGCGGTATGCCCGCCACGGTGGCAAACCTGGTGTACCTCACGCAGCACCTGCCTGCGGGCTCCACCTGGTCAGCCTTCGGTGTCGGTAAATACCATCTGCCGATCCTCTTCGCGTCGCTGGCGTTAAATGGCCATATCCGCGTCGGCCTGGAAGACAACGTCTACTTCAGTCGGGGCGTGAAGGCCAGCAACCGCCAACTGGTGGAACGCGCAGCGCAGGCGGTAAACCTGTACGGCAAACGGGTCGCCACCCCGGCCGTCGCCAGACACATTCTCGGCCTGCCGCCGCTGGGAGGCTCACGATGAAAGAAGCTGTGATTGTTGCCGCCGCACGCACCCCTATTGGCCGCTGTCGCGGCGCGCTGGCTTCCGTCCCCGCGCATCAACTGGGCGCGCTGGCAGTGCGGGAAGCGGTGCGGCGTTCCGGCATCGACCCGGAGCGGATTGACGATGTGATCTTCGCCAATCTGATGAACCATGAAATCAACAACATGGGACGAATGGTCGCCCTTGAAGCCGGGCTGCCAACATCGGTACCGGGCATCACGCTGGACAGACAGTGCTCCGCCTCACTCAACGCGCTGGCTTACGGCGCGATCCAGATTATGGCCGGTTTCGCCGACGTGATTGTCGCCGGTGGCGTGGAGAGCGACTCCCGTCGCACCTGGACACTGGAGAAAACCGACACCGCGTGGTCCGTACAACCCCCGCGCTTTGCGGAGATCCATACCGCGCCCGATGCCGTGGGCAACCCACCGATGGGCATCACCGCGGAAAACATCGCCGCCCGTTACGACCTTAGCCGCCAGCAACTGGACGCCTTTGCGCTACGCAGCCATCGACTGGCAAGCGCCGCCTGGCAGGCCGGGCGGTTTACTCAGCAGATCGTGCCAGTGCCGCTGCGAGGGAAAAAAGGCCAGATAAGCCAGTGGGATCATGACGAGTCGGTGCGTGCGGACTGCTCTGCCGAAGGCCTGGCCGCGCTGCGTCCCAGTTTTCTTGCGGACGGTCGCGTTACCGCGGGCAACAGCTCGCCCATGAGCGACGGTGCTGGCGCGCTGGTGGTGATGGAGCGCGGACTGGCGCAACAGCAAGGATTGAAGCCGCTGGCGGTGTTTCGCGGCTATGCGGTCGCGGGCGTCGATCCGAACTATATGGGCCTTGGGCCAATCCCCGCCTGCGCCAAATTGTTGCGTCAGACCGGGTTACGTGTAGAAGACATCGCGCTGTGGGAGCTTAACGAAGCCTTCGCTGCCCAGTCGATGGCCTGCATCCAGGAGATCGGCATGGACCCGCAACGGGTTAACCCCAACGGCGGTGCTATCGCGCTCGGTCATCCGTTAGCCGGTAGCGGTGCCATTCTGGCCACCAAAGCCGTGTATGACATGCAGCAACGCCACCTGGATAACGCCGTGATCACCTTCTGTGTCGGCGGCGGCCAGGGTGTGGCGGTACTGCTGACGAGGGAATAAACCATGGCCAGTAAATTTGCGTTACCGGACGAGATTATCGCGCTGTTTCACGACGGGCAAACGCTGATGTGCGGCGGCTTCGCCAATCACGGCGTCCCCAACCGATTGATTGATTGCGTGATCGCCAGCGGCGCGCGCCATCTGACATTGATTTCTAACGACAGCGGCGATGCCGACCTGACGATAGGCCGCCTGATCCACCACGGTCTGGTGGACAAACTCATCGCCTCTCATATCGGGCGCAACACCGAAACCGTGGCGCTGGTGGCGGAAGGAAAAATCGAACTGGAACTGGTGCCGCAAGGCAGCCTGGCGGAACGGATGCGCTGTGGCGGCGCGGGGTTGGGCGGCGTGCTGACGCGCACCGGCCTCGGCACGCTGGTGGACAAAGATAAGCCGCATATGGTGGTGAATGGCGAGGAGTGGCTGCTGGAAACGCCGCTACGCGCCGACATCGGCCTGGTGCGCGCACGTACCGCCGATCCGCTGGGCAACCTCACCTATCGCGGCACGATGCGCAACTTTAACCCGCTGGTGGCGAAAGCTGCCCGCCTGACGCTGGTGGATGCCGACAGCCTGGTAGATGTGGACGAGCTGGCGCTCGACAGCATCATCACCCCGGGGGTTTTCGTCGACAAGATCCTGGTGCGGCAAGGAGAACAACGATGAACGCACGCGAACGCATCGCCCGTCGTGCGGCGGGCTATTTTACCGATGGCGACGTGATCAATCTGGGGATCGGCATTCCCAGCCTGTGCAGCGATTACGCCCCGCCGGGGGTGATGTTTCATACCGAAAACGGTTTAGTCGGCATGGGCCCGCTGGTGGAAGGCATGCTGGCCGTCGAAGGGTTTTCCAACGCCACGGCGCTGCGTTTTGCCCCTGTTCCGGGTGCCAGCGCTTTCGACAGTGCGGACTCTTTTGCCCTTGTGCGCAGCGGCAAGCTGGCGGCGACGGTGCTCGGCGGCTTGCAGGTGGCGGAGAATGGCGACCTCGCAAACTGGGCGCAACCGGGGCGCGTATTTGGTATGGGCGGCGCGATGGATCTGGTCAGCGGCGCACGCAAAGTGATTGTCACCATGGAGCTGTGCACCAAAGACGGCAAGCCGAAGGTGGTCAATCACTGTAGCTATCCGCTGACCGGCAAGCACTGCGTCGATCACATTGTGACCGAGCAGTGCGTCATTGATGTCACGCCCGATGGGCTGGTGCTCGCCGAACTGCTGGAAGGACTGACGCCGCAGGATATTCAGCGCCAGGTCGAACCCACGCTGATTGTGCTTGCTCCACCCAAGGTCATGCCAGCCTGAATGGCTGGCATGTTCCCCTAACCTGCCGCAGAACCTGCCGGAGATGTCACATTATGATCGAACAGCAAAGCCGCTCGCTGCTGAACAACCACGCTGATCTCGCCGCAACCCCACGCGGCAGGCATGATTTTGGCGCTCAGGGATGGAACGTTATCGTCTTTCAGGGGCTGTTGTTCTGGGTTGCCGCAGGCACGGTCACCCATGGCCTTAACGTGGTGTTGCCGACCCTGTCCGGGTTGTATGGTCTGGATTACAGCACGTTGCTGGCGCTGGCTACGCCCGCGTCATGGGCCTCTATTTTCGCCAGTCCCGCCTGCGCCTGGCTGTGTGAAAAGCGAGGCGTCAAATTCAACATCATTGTTTGCTTGCTGGCCTGTGGCCTCAGCTTTGGCGCACTGGGTTACAGCACCTCTTATCTCAGTTTTGTGCTGTTGTTTGGCGCGGTGAGTTTTTTCGGCACCGGCTTTGCTTACGTCGGTGGAACGGCGCTGATTGCCAACTGGTTTGTCCGTAAACAGGGGCTGGCGCTGGGCTGGTGCACCATCGGGCAAACGCTCTCAAGCGCGTTTTACGTGCCGACACTGGCGGCGTTATTTGCCTGGTTGGGCGTGCGCTACGGGTTCTGGGGGATCTCGGTGATCATGCTGGTCATGGCCGTGTGGGCCTGGCTGTTTATTGCCAACAAGCCGGAAGATATTGGCCGGGCGCCAGACAACGAAGCCCCCGGTGTTAATGCTCACCCAACATCCATGGACGGTAACAACGACTACATCAGCCGCATCCGCATTCGCCATTTGTTGAAAATGCGTGACGTCTGGCTGATCGGCATCGCCACTGGCGGCATCTATATCATGCTGGTCGGGGTGGTGGGGCAGTTTGTGCCGCGGATCATGGAAATGGGCTACCCGCAAAGCACCGCCATTTTCTATATGACCGTGGCCGCGCTTATCGGCGCACCTGGCGCGTATGGCTGGGGCTGGCTCAACCATCGTCTGGGGATTAAGCGCGCCATCCTGCTCTATACCCTGAGCTGGATAGTCGCCATCATCGTCAATATGTTCGCGCACCACGAAGTGATGCTGTGGGTGTCGCTGGTGATGATTGGTCTGTGTATGCCAGGCGCAACCAACCTCAGCACTGCGCTGATTGCCGCCAAATTTCCCCGTCAAAATTACATCCGCGCCATTGCGATTGTGCTGCCGGTCCAGTCGGTAGTGCGCTGCTGCGCCTTCTCGATTCTGGCTTTTGGTCTCTCCTGGCTCGGCGGCTATACCGGAGCTTACCAGTTACTGGTGGGCGTTGGCGTCATCACGCTGGTGTTGTTGTGGTGTACCGACATCACGCCAGTGAATGTGTAAGGAGAAAAAAATGAATACAGAGGTTGTGATTGTCAGCGCGGTGCGTACCGCGATTGGCAAGTTTGGCGGTAGCCTGAGCACCCTCGCCGCGCCGGTGCTCGGCGCACAGGTGATGACCGCCGCGCTCCAACGTGGCGGTATCTCCCCTGCTGCCGTGGATCAGGTGGTTTTTGGCAACGTGCTACAGGCCGGGCTGGGGCAAAACCCCGCGCGCCAGGCAATGCTCGACGCCGGAATCGCCCAGGAGACCCCGGCAACCAGCATCAATATGGTGTGCGGCTCCGGGTTGCAGAGCGTGATTTTCGCCGCTGAAACCCTTGCAGCAGGCAGTGCAGAAGTGGTACTGGCGGGGGGAATGGAAAACATGTCGGCCGCGCCCTATTTGCTGGACAACGCACGCTGGGGTTATCGCATGGGTGACCAGCGCGTGGTGGATAGCGTGGTCAACGATGGACTCTCCTGCGCGATCAATCATTATCATATGGGAATGACGGCGGAAAACGTCGCGCGCCAGTGCGGCGTCAGCCGTCAGCACCAGGATCAACTGGCACTGCTTTCCCAACAGCGTGCCGCCGCGGCAATTGAGCGGGGTGATTTCCGCCAGGAGATCGTGCCGGTTACCGTGCACAGTAAGAAAGGCGATCAGATCTTCGCCGTGGATGAGCATCCGCGCCGGGGAACCACGTTAGAAGATTTATCCCGACTGGCGCCAGCATTTACTGCTGATGGCTCCGTCACTGCGGGCAATGCCTCGGGCATTAACGACGGCGCTGCTGCGTTGCTGTTAATGAGCCGGCAGCGGGCGCACGCGCTGGGCGTAAAACCCCTTGCCCGTCTGCGCAGTTATGCGACGTGCGGCGTCGACCCGGCACTGATGGGGCTGGGCCCGGTACCCGCCACCCGACTGGCGCTGCGGCGCGCGGGCATGACCGTTGCCGATCTGGATCTGATCGAGGCCAATGAAGCCTTTGCCGCACAATGTATTGCGGTGGGTCGCGAGCTGGATCTCGACTGGGAGCGCACCAATGTCAACGGCGGTGCTATCGCGCTGGGTCATCCTATTGGCGCCTCCGGCGCGCGCATTCTGGTCACGCTACTGCATGCGCTGGCAAGCCGGGATAAAACGCTGGGGCTGGCGACCTTGTGCGTCGGCGGCGGCCAGGGTGTAGCAATGATCGTCGAGCGTTGTTAACGAAAAGCCAGGTGACCTCGCCTGGCGATTTCATCTGGCCTTATCGTTACTGCTTATAATTCAGCCACCTGCCATACACCCGCATTGGTCCAGATGGTGAAACCATTGGAGAATGAGCGTGAGGCTGGCGTGATGCCGCCGCTCTTTTTGTCGACGGATTCAAGCATAAAAGAGACCCGATAGCCGTGTCCTGGCTGGAATGTATAACCGTAAGTCGGCAGGCATTTCTGCGCAGAAACAGCAACATCAACAATGTCGTATTTCTGTAATTGATGCTCCGGATTGCCTATTTCCTCAATCCAGAGACCGCTCATCCGCTCGTTGCCATCGGGCTGCACCTGGATGCACAACGAATTCGCCACCATGAGCAGCTTTGCGGAATAGACCATGGGCATGCGATCGCCCATCGGGCAACCGGTTAAAAAAAGGGGTAAAAAAATCACGGGGAAAATCCGTTTCACACGCTGTCACTCCGGTCTGGATAAACACCGGGTGAGTATAAGCCCGAACCGTTTGTGCAGACAGCGCCCATAAAAAAACCCGCCTGTTTTCAGACGGGTTCTACATTAGCGCGCACAGTTCGTTCCAGTAGCTGTAGCGCATGACCTGGTGGAAGCGCTCATTTTTCATCGTAAATCCATACCGACGGATGGTAATCAAGGCCATAGAGCAGGCCGAACGGGATCAGCAACGCCACATGGCGACCTGAATCATACTCTCCGTCTTCCACCTGCACAGGCAGCGCCAGTGTGAGGCGATTAAGCCACTGTTGCAGCATTGTCTTCATCAGCGCGTTCTCCGGTTAACATTCACCCTGTCAGTTAAGCGCAAACGGCCCCATAACCCAAACGAGAATTTTTGCGCTGGTTTGCCGAAAAACGCATATACCCGGTCTTTACGCGCCAGGCATCCCTTTGCGCGAACAACAGGCAATGTAATTGAGCTGATGCCGGTTACGGCGGAAAAAGCGAAACATGCCGAGAAAGCGGCTGCGGTTCTCACGGTTGCGCAGGCCGTTAAACACAATGCGCAGCGCGCGGGCAACGCCCTCATCGCGAATAAGCCCAAGCGGTGACATCAACGACATGCTGCCGTTGTGCGTCGCCACGTTGTTAAAACCATTGGCCAGAAACAGATCTTTCCATGCCTGGTGCGTCATGGGGCTGACATTGGATTTCACCACCTGCTCCAGCAGGGTTTGCTTATTTGCCGCCAGTTCGCTGCGGGTGTACATGATGTCATGCGTCAGCAGGCGACCACCGGGTTTCAGCACGCGGTAATATTCGGCGATAAGTTTCGCCTTCGCTTTATCCACATACATGGTCAGCATCGCTTCGTTAATCACCACATCGAAACTGGCATCGTCAAACGGTAGCTTGCTGGCATTGGCTTCGAGGAACTGGATCTGACTTTCCAGCCCGGCTGCCGCGACGTTGGCCCGTGCTTTCGCCAGCGCGTTTTTATCCATGTCGATGGCGCAGACGGTGCAACCAAAACGCTGCGCCAGTTCAATAGAGGTCGTTCCCATGTTACAGGCGACTTCCAGCACCTTGCACTCCGGCGTGAGCTGCGCCTGGCGAAAAAGCCATTCGGTGGCTTCCACACCGCCCGGTCGCAACCGTGTTTTCCCCAGGCTGGCTAAAAAGGTGTGCCCTGCTTTCTCGTTTTCGGCCATGACGCGCTCCCCGCTAAAACATGTATTTTATATGCAACTTATCATAACAACAGCGCGATGAGAATGATTTTCATCAGTACTGCGGAATAAAAAAAGCCCCCGGCGCAAGCGCAGGAGGCAAGGCTGTGTCCGAGCCAAAAACCGTTAGTTAAACACCATACCGCCATCAATCAGCAGCGACTGGCCTGTCATATAATCCGAGTCCGGCCCGGCAAGGTATGAGACGCAGGCCGCCACATCTTCCGGTTCCGACAAGCGCCCCAGCGTAATGCGTTTGGCAAATTGTTCCGTACCGTAGCCCGGTTGTTTGCCTGCTGCTTCTGACACCTGGCGATCGATTTCCGCCCACATCGGCGTTTTAACAATTCCCGGGCAGTAGCCGTTAACGGTAATCCCCAACGGGGCAAGATCCCGCGCTGCGGTTTGCGTCAGGCCGCGCACGGCGAACTTACTGGAGCTGTAAACCGCCAGTTCCGGGTTACCCACATGCCCGGCCTGCGAGCAGGCGTTGATAATTTTGCCGCCGTGTTTTTCCGCTTTAAAAGCACTGACAGCCGCCTGGATCCCCCAAATCACGCCTTTCACGTTGATGTTGTAAACCTTATCCACCACCGCTTCAGTAATGGACTCAATCGGGGTAGAAGGCGCGACGCCCGCATTGTTGACGATCACGTCAAAGCCTTGCAGTTTTGTCCTGGCCTCTTCCACTGCAGCAAAAACGCGCTCGCGATCGGCCACATCCACCGTTACGGCGATTGCGCTGCCCTTGCCATGCGCATGATTGATCTCGTCCGCGACCGCATGGGCGGTTTCTGCGTTGTAATCCGCCACGGCAACAGCAAACCCGTCATTAGCCAGACGCAGGGCAATGGCTTTGCCAATCCCCTGGCCTGCGCCGGTTACAAATGCGACTTTTTTCATAGCATTTTCCTGGTTATTTACAGAATTTGATTAAGATTGAGCTGGCTCATCAGCAGCGGGTTGTCGCGATAGTCCACCGGAATGGCGACCACTGACGGGCCATCGATGTCCATGGCGGCTCGCAGCGTTGGTTCCAGCTCCGCAGTACTCTCCACAGCAAAACCGGCTGCGCCAAACGCCTGGGCATAGGCTTTAAAATCCACCGGGCCGAAATTCACGCCGGAGAGCCGCTGGTATTTTTTCTCTTCCTGGATTGCCACCATGTTGTAGGCGTTATCCACCCAGATGATGTGCAGGATATTCGCGCCCAGACGTACAGCGGTTTCCAGCTCCATGCTGGATTGCAGGAAACCGCCGTCGCCGGAGACGGAGACCACTTTCCGGTCGGGGTTAACCAGCCAGGCGCCGATGGCCCATGGCAGCGAAACGCCCATGGTCTGTTGACCGTTGGAAATCATCATCTGACGGGCGCGAAAACTGTAGAGGTAGCGGGCGATCCAGATATGAAAACTCCCCATATCCACGGTTAGCGTCACGTCGTTATTCACGATGTCCTGCATTGCCCGCACAATACGCAACGGGTGAATCGCGAACTGGCTAAGCTGCGCGCCCCGGCGGCTGAGCAACTCGCGCTGGTTGCGCCGCTCGATAAGAATTTCCGAGGCGCGCGGCGAGAGAACCAGCGGTTTTTCGATGCGCGCCGCCAGTCTGCTCAGGGTGGCGGAAATATCGCCGACCAGTTCAATGTCCGGTACGTAGTGGCGCTCTTCATAGGCCGGGAGCACATCGATGTGCACCAGTTTTGCCTCACCGCTATTCCACATCGCCGGTTCATATTCCACCGGGCTGTAACCAATGCAGATAATCAGGTCCGCCAGTCGCAGCAGCCGATCTCCCGCCTGGTTATTGAACAGGCCCACGCGCCCGGCAAAACGCGTGAAGTGCTGTTGATTCACCGCCCCGGCGGCCTGGTAGGTACTGGTGATAGGGATATGGCTCTTTTCCAGTAACTGGTGCAGTGCGCTAATGTTCTCCTGCCGACTGGCCATCAGCCCGAGTAAAAACACCGGGTTTTGCGCGGCGGCGATGCGTTTTGCCACCTCGTCAATGGCGGCGTCCGGCGCGGCGCCAAGTTGCAGAATGCCGCTGGCGGGAAGAATATCGCCGGTGGCCGGTTGGTCGGCGATATCCTGCGGTACACTGATAAATGCGCTGCCAGGCCTTCCCTGTTCGGCTGCGCGAAACGCGTTTGACACCACTTCGCTGATGGCATCCGGCGACGAAATTTCCACGGCGTATTTGGTGACGGGGTTAAACATTGCCACGGTGTCCATGCTCTGATGCACCAGTTTGGCTTTATCTGCGCGTTTGACCGCACCGCCAATCGCCACCAGCGGATCTCCTTCGGTATTGGCGGTCGCCATCCCGGTAATCAGGTTCGAGCACCCCGGTCCAGAGGTGACCAGCGCCACGCCCGCTTTACCGGTGATTCGCCCGACCGCCGCCGCCATAAAAGCGGCATTGGCTTCATGGCGAACCGGAATAATGCGGATGGTTGAATCGAGGAGGGAGTCAAAAACCTTATCGATTTTGGCACCGGGAATGCCAAAGATCTGTTTGACGCCCTGAGCTTCCAGTTGACCTACGACCATATCAGCGCCGTGCGCCCACTGGTGTGTACGGTTTTCACTGCTCATCAGTCTCTCCTTGAAATGGGCTTAACTCTCCACGGAACGAATGGCAGCATCCAGGTTGTCCGGATGCAGATCGGCGTTCAGGAAGGCATCATCCGCAGGCAGATCGATCAACAGCTTGTAGATGGCGCCAAACGCCAGCGTGCCGTGCTCCAGTTGGTAGTCCAGCAGATGACCGCCACCGTGGCGATCGTCGGTAATAAAGTGCTCGTGGTAACCCGCAACGTTGATGCCCTGCATATGCTGCGGCGTACGAAATCCCACCAGCACGCCGCTACGCTGGTTGAAGCGGAACACCGGTTGATCGTCGAGCACGTCGGTCATCGCACGGTAGGGCGGCGTCTGGCGCGGCACGGTGCGGGTATGAGCATGACAAAAATGGCCATCAATGCGCAGCGCACAAAAGAGATTGTCGGACGGGATCTGTTTATCAATGATGTCGTGCAGTTGCTGCCGACTGACGGGTTTATCAAACTGCTGGCGATACTGCGGTAAAAACCAGGTCATGACCGCGAACGGCGTTTTCTGCTGTGGGCTCGCCTCCCGCGCACTGCCATCGGCCCGCAACTGATAAACTTCGCTGTTGAAGGCAATCAGCTCACCGTCCAGTTCGTTAAAGGTGCCCAGCCCAAAATCGCCGTGCCCGAGCAACGCCTTGATGGTGGTATTTCCCTCATACACCCCGCTAAGCAGGGCACTCATTAGCGATGTTTGATATATCACGCCATTTGGATTGTTTCTGGAAAAAGCACGAAATGTTTCTCGTAGATTTTCCTCACAACAACAATCGTTTACATGAGTCATCCTCTTTTCCCTCGCTGAGTAGTCGTTCAGAAAAGCTGATTAAATATTGACTCGTTTCAGCCGGGGATTCCAATATACAAAGCATCAGGGTTTGAGATGTTTTCGATATGGAACTTCGTTATCTACGCTATTTTGTTGCCGTCGCGCAGGCGCAACACTTCACCCGCGCCGCCGAAATGCTGGGTATTTCCCAGCCGCCGCTGAGTCAGCAAATCCGCCGTCTGGAGGAGGAAGTGGGCACGCCGCTGTTCTACCGTTTGACGCGCGGCGTGGAGCTGACCGAGGCCGGAGAGGCATTCTATGAAGATGCCTGTCAGATCCTGGCACTCAGCGATGCCGCGCTGGAAAAAGCCAAAGGCATTGCCCGGGGCATCAATGGCAAACTCTATTTGGGGGTGACCAGCTCTAACGCTTTCCACGGCAAAATATTTTCGGTGCTGCAAAGGTTCAGAGACGACTACCCGCAGGTGTCGCTCTACCAGAAAGAGGACAACATGGCGACGCTGATGCAGGAGCTGGATGAGGGGTTAATCGATGTGGCGTTTGTCCGCTTGCCCTGCGAGAACAGCAAGTCGTTCAATCTGAAGCTTATCGATGAAGAGCCGATGGTTATTGCGCTGCACCGCACGCACCCGCTCTCCGCCAAAGCGGAATTGTCGCTGTTTGAACTGCAAAAAACGCCGGTGGTGATCTTTCCGCAGGAGGTGGCGCCGGGGCTTTACGAACTGGTGTATAACGCTTGCCTGCGCGCAGGGATCAATATGGACGGCCAGCAGCAGGCATCGCAATTCGCCTCGTCTTTGAGCATGGTGGCAGCAGGTTTCGGCTTTGCCATCATTCCCCAGTCAATGGCGTGCATCAGCCATCCGCAGGTGACATTTCACCAAATGGAAGAGGCGCTGAAGACCGATATTGCGCTGGCATGGCGGAAGTTCGAGCGCTCCCCCGCCGTGCGACGCTTTATCGACAACTTTTAACCCCGGCGCATTAGCCGTGCCGGGTGTTCACCACCTGTCCGATACCCTTGCCTTCTAAGGCCTCGTCGGGATCGGCAAAGAAATCGATATTGAAATAGGTATCTTCCGTTAGCAGTTCAATGTGGTGCCAGTACTGCGGCGGACTGATGCCAAAGTGCCCGGCTTCGATCACCACGTCGATTTCCGGCGTGGTGTCATGCTCATTCGCGAAACCTAAATATTTCACCGCCCCCTGCATCACCGACAGCCGACCGTACACGCCTTTTTTGGTGTTGTGGTGGGTTAACAGCGCGTGCGGCACCGTCTCTTTGGTCCAGAACGGGGTGGAGCGGGTATGACGAAAATGCACAGGAATGCCTGATGCCATGGGAATCTCCTCGGTATTACCAACCGCAGACGTTGGTTTCTTCATCGGATTCGTAGCCGCGCACGATATTAATCAACTCTTTCACCGAATCGGCTGCGTTTAGCGGGTCTTTTAATTCATCAATACCGGTAAAATCTTTATCTACGGATACACCGTTATTGTTATTGGTTACCGTCAGAACAATCTCGCTGGCATTATTTTTTGCATCAGAAAGCCGGCCCACCAGTTCCGTTACGGCCTGTACGGCAACGTCCGGAACATATAACGACATCGGTTTCAGATACACTTTTTCTTCGGTTTCATTGTTACTGCGGTTAGATACCGCTAAAGAATAACCTTTATTTTCAATGGTCATAATGAATACCTCAGCCTTCAATCAAAATTTTCGGGTCAACATAGAAATCCACGCTGAATATCGTGTCGTCGGATAACGCCTCAATGTTGTGCCATTTCTCCGGCGGGAACACAGCAAATTCCCCGGCGTTAATGGTCAGCGTTTCCACGGGCTCGGGGCTGGTTTCATCGGCATAGCCGTAATAGCGGATCGCCCCTTGCAGAACACTGAGACGCGGGTAAACGCCCTGCCGGGTACCGGCATCAAGATGGCGTTTCCAGATGGACGCCGGCGCGGTCTCGTTGGTCCAGAACGGGGTGGTGCGGGTGTGAACATAGTTCGCGGGTATCGCAATACGTTGCATGTTTCATCCTCATGGTTCTCAGCAAACAGCGCCTGCCGGGAAGGTAAAAAACATATGTTGCATATCATATGCCTGTTTTTGAAATTTGTGGACCACTTTTTTTAGTGGCTATTTTCATGGGTTTTCAGTACTCAAAAAGGGTTATTGAAAAACACGCTAACGAGGGTGAAAAATAGTCATTAGACTCTTTAAACAAGGCATAAAAGAAACCATGAAAAACAAATCAAAATTGAATTCATTTTATTATGGCTTCCCGGTATTTTTAGTTACCACGCAAGATAGCAGTGGCAACACAAATATTTCCGCCGCTTCATCTTCTATTTCCCTTGGGGAAAAACTGATTATTGGCATCAGCAAAGGGAGTAAAACCTGGAGTAATTTGATGGCAGGTTCCGATGCCGTGATCAATATTCCCGACCACACCCAATGGGAGAAAGTCGAGCAAATTGGCCGACTGACCGGCGGGGATACGTTGTCGGAAGCGCAGACCAAATGGGGCGTTGAGATTTGCCACGATAAATTCAGTAAAAGCGGACTGCACGCCGAAGCATCCGTGGACGTCGCACCGCCGCGCATCGCGGAATGCCCTATTCAGGCCGAATGCCGGTTAGTGAGCACCAGCGATAAAGGGCGCTTTATCCTCGCTGAGCTGGATATTGTTAACCTGTGGGTTGACGATCATCTGTTGGGCGAAAACGGCATTGTGGATTCCGCCAAATGGAAGCCGCTGATTTTCAATTTCCGTGAATACGACACCGTCGGCAGCGCGCTGGGTTTTAATGTGAAATACGGTAACTGACCCGGCTCAATGCCCCCGTAACCGGGGGCATTGGCGCGTTTACTCCAGCAGTCCTTTATCCCAATCGGCGAAGATGGTGGCGAGAGAATATTGCGCGGCATCGGCAGCGCTAAGCTGGTATTTTTCACCTCCCTGACCGGCTCCTGGCCCACGGTTTGCGGACTCGTAAAAGCGGCTATCTTCGGGATAAAACCAGATCTTCTCCCCCGCTTTGTCTTTGCCGGACATTTTGTCCCAACCGTAGATATGATCGTCAATGTCGCAGTTGATAAAGGCCGCCAGACCGATCGCGTTCGGATCGGCGTAACGCCCGTCGCTAAATTGCGTCGTTGGGTGCCATGGTCGCCCAAGCGCAAAGCTTTTCGCCGGTACGCCCGCCTCTTTGCTCAGCTTGCTGTTGATGATAAACAGACCAAACTTCTCATCCGCCTGTGTGGCCGGAGCGGTGATGTAGCCATACGGCGGGGCAATGTCGCTACGGTTACGGGCAATGATCTCGCAGCGATCGAACACAGCGATGCCAGGGCCAAAGATAAAATCAACATGCCCGCTGACGTCACAATCAGTGAAATAGCTTCGGCTGCCGCTCTTGCTGTAAAACGTATCCTGATACCCTTCCAGCCGGACATGGCGGAAGCGCGCTTTGTCGACATTTTCCGACACCATTAACGCCACGGCCTGAGTATCTTTCAGCTTCTTCGCATCGCCATCCGGCAGTGCCGCATTGGCCGGGAAATCGAAGCTATTGCGGATGGTCAGATTCTCAATCGTCACGTTACTGGCGCGTATCTCGACGGTGCTGGTGCGCCCGGTACCCAACTTCTGCCCGCTGTCATCTAACGCCCCGGCCGGTGTGTTGGCTTCAATCTGGGTTTGCGTTTTCGACTCCCCCACCAGCGTGACCGGTTTTTCAATCACCAGGCGCTCATTCCAGCGCCCCTCTTTCACCAGAATCCGCCACGGCGTACCGCTGTCCGGCGCGGCCGCCAGCGCCTGGCGAATGGTGGCGAACTCCCCCGCCTTGGGTGACACAGAGACAACGGCGTTCCACTCCGCCGCCTGGACGGAAACGCTTATGCAGGCCAATAACAGCGCGGAACAGTGCAGTGTTTTCATCAGACTCTCCTTAGTGTTTTAACATGTCAACAAGCGCGCTCAATTCAGGCGTCTGACGGATCTGCCCGGCGACAATCGATGCGACGGCTTCCGCGCCTTTTTCCTGGAAATGCGTGGTATCAGGATTACTGCGAATGCCCGATGTTTGCGTTTTATACCAGGGGTAACGCGGGTCGTTAGGGTCAACCGCCAGCCAGTAATCCATCCAGTCGCTCGCGTGCGCATTGGCGAAGTCGATGGTCTGTTGCTCCAGGTCGATAAGCGGCACATGGTTGCGCCGGGCGGTCTGCTTAATGGTGTCGATGTAATTGCCGTAATAGCGGTAACCCGGCTTGTCGACGGTGTAATGGCTGCTCACCACCCCATCACCGGCCCCCTGCTGGAAGGCGGTTTTCCCGGCGCGATTTTTTACGCGGGTCGTGGGCGTAAACAGGACCGGCGTCGCGCCTGCTGCCCGCGCCAGTGTGATATAGCGCTCCAGAGAGTGCTGGAATGCGGTCTCCGGTTTTCCGGGCGGGAATTGCGGTGTGCCGCTGGCATCATTCGGCCAGGTGCAGAGGTTTTGCACATCGGCTGCGCCGCGAATGGCTTTGTCGCTATCGCAGTTCTGATCGTTATGCCCGTGCGCGATAAACACGTAATCGCCAGGACGCAGATCGCGCGCCATCTGCTGATACCAGCCTTCGTTATAAAAATCCCGGCTGGAGCGCCCGGAACGTGCGCCATTGAGCACCACGACACCGCTGTCGGCGCGAAATTGCTGCTGGAAAACCTGCCCCCAGCCCATTCGCGGCAGGCGGCTCGCCTCGTACGTGGCGGCAGTGGAATCACTGACCACTAAAATGCGGGTTTTCGCCCGACGGATGGCCTGCCTGTCCGCCAGCGCCCTGCGCAGATCAAACGGCTCCCATGGCCCTGAATTTTGCAGGCCGACAATCGGGCGAAACGCGCTGTCGGTCAGCACCGTACTACCGGCCTCGCCGCTGTTGTTGTCGTAGTTACGGTTGTGATGAATCACCGACAGGATGCGTGTCATCCCATCATCCTGATGAACCGGCGTTGTCACCGGATCCAGCGTGTCAGGATCGAAACCGGACTGGCGCAGCGCGTCGCCCATTCCCGTGCGGAACCTGGCCAGCGGCGTCGCCAGTATCCCGGCGTTCAGTTTGGCGGGATCGCCGTGCTCCACCCACTGTTGCGGGCCGATATACCCCAACTCCCCCGCCACTTCCGAGACCAGCCGGTCGGTAAACGGGGTGATATTCGCGGTATTTACGCGATCTTTTTGCAGGGTAAGCCGCAGCGAAGCCATGCAACGGGCGCGGGGAACATCACTGCGCAAACATGACGATGATGTGCCATTCGGTTGTACCGCCGACAAGGTTAAGGGGGCGCGTAACCCCTCCACGTGAAGTGAATAGCGGCCATCGCTGCGCGTGCGGGTGGTCAGGTGTTTTCCGCGGCTGTCGGTGACGGTTACCGTCGCCCCGCTGAGCGGCGTATCGGCAATTACCGTGCCTTCAAGCAGCGTGGCTGAACCCGCGATTGCTGGCAGGCAAGATAACAGCGCGCTTAATCCCAAGAGGTATTGCATTGTCATTCTCCCGAAACAGGTGATCCCGGCGATAGATCGCCGACGTAATCCTGAGTGTCTGTTCCTGGAAAATGAGGCTCAATAAAATGCCGGATGACGCTAAGCGGATCCGGCCAGAAGTCCGACCAACAAAATGTGCTTATTTTTATAGAGATACAAAAAGAAACGAAGTTTTACACATCTAGAAACATAGTTTTGAGATCGAATTCAAAAATATCACAATCGAAAAAAACCCGGCGAACGCCGGGCTTCAGATTAGCGGGCAAATACGCGTGCAGACCCTGTGATCTGCACATTGACCTGCATACCTGGCGACCAGGCGGCATCCGTCACGGTTTGCAAACTGAGGGATTCGCCACTCTGTGCGAAGCGCAGCGTCAGCGAAGAGAGGTAACCGGCAAAGTCGATCCCGACAATCTGCGCCTGTGGCGCAGCCTGCGGATCGTCACAAGGCAGAACGCGGATCTGCTCCGGGCGCAACATGATCCGTTTCGCACCGCTCGCGGCGGCACTGTCGACCGCCACCTCACCTAACAGGCAACGCGCCTTACCCTGAGCGACCTCCGCGGGGAGGATCAACGCATCCCCTAAAAACAGCGCGGTTTCTTCATCCGTGGGTTGCGAATAGACCTCAAACGGTGATCCCACCTGAGTAAAGCGCCCGTGGCGGATAACCGCAATCTGGCTGGCAAAGGAGAGCGCCTCTTTCTGATCGTGCGTCACCAGAATCGACGCCACGCCCGCCTGCGTCAGCAGTTCCGCCGTGGCCTTACGGGTCGACGCCCGCAAGCCGGTGTCCAGTGCCGAAAAAGGTTCATCCAGCAGCATCACCGCTGGTTGCTGCGCCAGCGCACGGGCCAGAGCCACACGCTGTTGCTGCCCGCCGGAAATCTCATGCGGCCAGCGCCGGGCCAGTTTCGCGTCCAGCGAGACCATTGCCATCAACGCTGCCACGCGATCGCGCTTCGCCTGGCGCGCACCACGCAATCCCCAGGCAATGTTTTCTCCCACGCGAAGATGGGGAAACAACGCCCCTTCCTGCGGTACAAAACCAATGCGGCGCTGATGGGCAGGAACAAACTGCCCGTCGGCGAATAACGGCTTTCCCTGCATCATAATCTGGCCGCTGTCCGGCGCATCAAACCCGGCAATCAGGCGCAGCAACGTGGTTTTACCGGAGCCGGACGGCCCGACAATCGCCGTACGGCTGCCGGGTGGAATAGTCAGGCTGACATCGTCCAGTACCCGTACAGCGCCAAATGTTTTGGAAATATGCGTGAGTTCTAACATCTTAAAGACCTGAAAGTTTTTGTGATTGCTTGTACAGCAGGCCGGTCAGCGGCAGTGAAATCAGGATCATCAGCGCGGCATAAGGCGCCGCTGCAACATAATCAATCTCGCTGGTTAGCGCCCAGAACCCCGTCGCCAGTGTGCGGGTGCCAAGCGGCGAAAGCAGCAACGTCGCGGTAAGCTCATTGCTCGCCCCCAGGAACACCAGCGCCGCAGCGGCTGCCGCCCCCGGCGCCGCCAGCCGTAGCGTTACGCTGATCAGTGCTCTGGCGGGTGTTGTACCCAGGCTTTGCGCCACACGTTCCAGCTCAACCGGCGCTTGCGCAATACCGGCGCGAAGATTCACCAGCGCTCTGGGCATAAACATCAGCGCGTAGGCAAGAAACAGCGTCACCTCGGTCTGATAAATCGGCCGGGCATAATGGATGGTCACCGTCACCAGCGCCAGGGCGACAACAATTCCCGGTAACGAGCTGGCAATGTAATTACAGCCTTCGAGCAGGCGAAATGCAGGACGCGGATGACGTACGCTAAGCCAGGCCGTCGGGAGCGCAAAAGCGGTGGTGATCGCCGCGCCGCAGAGCGCCAGAAAAACCGTCTGGTGCAGAGAAAGCCACAGATCGGCATTATCCCAGCAAGCAACGCCACCCAACCATAACCAACGGGCAAGCACGACAAGCGGCGTGCCCAGCGACAGGATCACCGCGCAGAGGCACACCAACAGCCCCAACGTACGGCCCCATCTGCCCAGTGTATGTTGCTGCTGCTTACGCGCCGCGCCCGCACCAACACGAGCATAGCGCGCGTTGCCACGCGCAGCGTTTTCCAGTAACAGTAGCCCGAGGCAGCAGATGGCCAGCACGCCCGCCAGCATATTCGCCGCCGGGCCGCTAAAGGTGGACTGGAACTGGTCGTAAATGGCGGTGGTGAAGGTGTCGAAACGGATCATCACGAACAGGCCATATTCCGCCAGCAAGTGCAACGCCACCAGCAGCGCACCGCCGCAAAGCGCCAGTTTAAGCTGGGGCAGCACTACGCGGAAAAAGATAAGCCAGGGCGGGGTTCCCAGCGAGGCGGCCACATCTTCCAGCCCCGGATCCAGGCGGCGCAACACGGCAGCCACCGGCATGGTGATAAACGGGAAATAGGCCAGCACGGAGATAAACACCGCCGCCCAAAGCCCATTGAATGCAGGCGCAACACTGACCCACGCATAGCTTTGCACAAACGCAGGAATAGCCAGCGGCGCGACCGCCAGAACCGACCAGAGTCGTCGGCCTGGCAGCGAGGTTCTTTCGGTTAACCACGCGATCGCCGTGCCAAGGAGCACGCAGGCAGGTACGGCAATCGCGACCAGCAAAAAGGTATTGCTCACCAGTTCGCCCACGCGGGGGCGAAAAATGAGCGCCTTAACACTCTCCCATCCGGTATCGATTCCCACAGCGATAACAAACCCCACGGGAAGTAAAGCAAGCAACGCGACAAAAAGGGCTAACACCACTAACACCACCGGGGGACGATGGCGCGTGGTCTGGCTGGCCGCGGCGGTTGCCGCCGGAAGCGTTAAACTGGACATAAGGCGCTCATGGTTATGCAATCAATTACAGCAGACCGGCTTCGGTCATTAACTCTGTGACTTTTTGGCTGTTCAGGGCGGACGGCTCAACAGCAGGTGCATCTAACTGATTCAGCGGCACCAGTTTTTCGTTGGAAGCGGCATGCTCACCTACAGCATATTCAAATGCGGTGTTGGTGCGCAGCATATCCTGGCCGGTTTTGCCGGTGATCCATTTGATAAACGCCTGTGCCTGTTTCGGGTGCTTGCTGGATGCCAGCACGCCACCGCCAGAAATGCTGACAAATGCGCCAGGATCCTGGTGTTTGAAGTAGTGAAGCTGGGTGTTTTTACTGTTTTCGCCGGTTTTGGACTGATCAACAAAGTAGTAATAGTGATAGATCACGCCGCCATCGATCTGCCCGGCGTTCACGGCTTTCATCACCGTGCTGTTGCCTTTGTACGGCGTAAAGTTGGTTTTCATGGCTTTCAGCCAGTCGAGCGTGGCTTTTTCACCTTTCAGCGACAGCATAGCGCTGACAATGGCCTGGAAGTCCGCGCCTGACGGGGAAGCCGCCCAGCGCCCTTTCCATTCCGGTTTCGCCAGATCCATCAGTGATGCCGGGAGTTGCGCGTTGCTAATTTTGGCCGGGTTGTAAACAAACACCGTGCTACGCGCGGCGATGCCAATCCAGCGACCATGCGCAGGACGGAAACGAGCAGGCACCTGCTTCAGCGTGTCGGCATCCAGCGGGGCGAACAGCTTCGCATTATCCACCAGCGTCATCGCCGGGGAGTTTTCCGTCAGAAACACATCCGCCGGAGAGACATTGCCCTCCTGCACCAACTGGTTACCCAGCTCGGTATCGCCGCCGTTGCGCAATGTGACTTTAATACCGGTTTCTTTGGTGAACTCATCAACCCAGCTTTTGGTCAGGTTTTCATGTTGCGCGTTATAAACAACAATACCGTCATCGTTATTTGCCGCCAATGCAGCGGGGGCGGTTAAAACTGAAGAGATGACCAGTGCAAGCGAACAGAAAGGCAAAAAGCGATTCTTCATCATCATTCCTTTTTTCATTGGTTTAATAGCGAGCGTCTACAGACGAAGCTGGAGTGTAATCGTAGCGGAAATGAAATGAGAATCAAAACTATTATCACCAGAGAAGTTTGAAATTTAATATCAGTAAAAAGAGAAAAATAAATGAATCTTTCAGTTATCAGTTGCAAGGCACTGTTAATATTAAGATAACCTTAAGATAATGAAAAATATTTCATCTATTATCAATAGCCACTATCTGGCACCCTCTTCTTTCCTTTTTGAGGATAACAAATTAACATCATACAGAGTGAGCTTAATATCAGACATCGCGAAGCAGCCTGCACAGGTAAGTAAAATAATTATGAAAAATAAAAAGATAGATACATTAGCAAAAGTGGCTATGCGTAACAGGGGTTTATCGGTTAAAGAAAAACGCGTGCGTTATCAGGGAAAAGTATTCACCTTTAAATACGTCTCAGGCCATTATGAGGTGTTTTTTGAAGGCCAGCAGGTTGACTCCATCGCCACGGACAGTATCAACGACGCCATTGCTGAATATAAAGAGAAGCATAACAAAACGAAGCGTTAACACCTGCGTCAATCGCTCCCCCCTCTTGTCGTTAAATACGCTTAAACCTGCTCCCATCCGGATGAAAGCGATGCCACGTTAACCCTCTTCATGTGCACAGGCATACCTTTGGTTTGCATTACCCGGCGTTGCTGAGTCTTTCTGCCCTGAGCAAAAGGGAGGCAGATTTTATGCCCTGCGCCAGATAACCAGGCAAAAGATAGCCAATATCCTCAGCTAAAAAACCGCTGAAAATTCACCGTATCGTTAACGCACTTAAGCCAAACAGATATCAGGATGGCGACGTTATTTTCAAATAACCCATATAAGATATATTTCTCTCGCAAACGCCTTGCAAAACAAACCGATGAGTAAATGACTCCGTTGCCTGCAAAAAAGAGAAAATACCCTTAAAAATAAAGCATGTATTATTCCGGAAATTTATTGCATATCGGTCAGTTGAGATTCTCCAGGCATTGCATTGGGAAGCGTCTCCACGGTAGGTTTGCTTTCCAGTTGCTGCTGCGCGAGCTGGCTATTTTTTTTCGCCATCTGCGCCTGCTCTAAATCCTGCTGGGTGACTTTTTTCCCGGAAAACGCATCGATCATTTCCGTTCGGCCATCAGGATATTTAACGATCGTGACCAGTCGTCCGCCATATTGCGGAATACCGGACATCGCCAGGGAATAATCAATCTCATGATTTTCCACTTTTTTCTTTTCCTGGGCCTCTTGCTCAGCCTGAACTTCTTTTAAAGACTTGTGGTTTTCTGCACGAGAGGAGAGCGTCACTTTGGTGCTGTCATCCTGATACGACTGCTTGCCAGCGCCATGTTCAGTACTGGTGCCGGTACTGATGCCGGTGCTATTCGCCGTTTCAATCTTATGCGTGATAGTCTCTTTTGTGCTGGCAAGGTGCGCGCTTGCCTGAATCGCCTGAATCTCCTGCATCATTATCTCCGCTACTCGTTAACCAGATAATCTGCGACGAATGACTCATCCTGATGAGTCGAGAAAGATCCTCATAACGATTATCGACAGGCGGTTAAAACATATTAATAACAAATAATGCTGACGAAATAGTATTCACATAAGAAATTAAAATAAGCAACCGTCCATTATATATCATATTAATTTTAGTTAAATCAGATACTCCATGAAAAATATTATTTAAGTCAGATTAATTCATTTATCGCGATGCAAGGCGCGGCGTTAATGGCTGATTGTTACAGGCGATCAGAGCATGATTTTCACGACGGCGAGTACATTTTCACGCGGTTACGGCCCTGTTTTTTTGCCTCATACAGCGCCTCATCGGCCCGGTTAATCGCCAGATGGATGTTTTCACCCAGCCCGCACCGAAAGGCGCTGATGCCCACACTGGTGGTAAAGCTCAGCGGCGCGGCGCCAGGCACTTTAACCGGCGTTAACGCAACCCATGCACGCATCCGCTCGCCGAGTAACAGAGCGTCATGCGGGTTGAGATCCAGCGCAGCGATAATAAATTCCTCGCCTCCCCAGCGGCAGATCAGGTCATTTTGCCGCATCTGCTTTTTCAACAGGGCAACAAAATGGCGAATAACATCATCGCCCGCCGAGTGACCGTAAATATCATTGATCTTTTTAAAGTTATCGATATCAAGAAACAGGATGGCCACCTCGCGGGGGGACATCCCTTCACGATCGGTACAGAGCCGGGAAAGCTGCGCCAGAAAAGCGCGGCGGTTCAATGCACCGGACAGCACATCGCGGCGGCTGCCGGACTCAATACGTTTAAGCAGAATTTTGTTGGCGGAAACGACCCGGGAAACCATCAGTATGGCCATGATCAGTATCGAGAGATTGATGCGAAACGCGTTGAGCATGGCATCAAGATCCGCTTGGGTGATGCCCGCGCCGGGCTCGAGCAGCCTGACAGCATAGAGATAATTCAGCGCCACACCGGTGAGCATGCAGAGTACAACGGTCGTTTTAAAGGAGTAACGCAGGGCGAACCAGGCCAGCGGGAAGAGGATTAACGCCACCATCTCGGTGCCGGAAAAAAGGACACAGAGCAGCACAAACACTAAAAAAGCGATCACGAAAACCTGCGGGCGTAACTGTTGCCACCCACGGTGTAATTGCCGCCGCACTGTGCGGAAAATAGTCTTTAACTGAATGAAAAAACAAACAAAAATGATGCCTGTGCTGAGTTGTTCGCTGAACCAGCCGCGCATGAGCTGATAGATATCGGCGCTGTTTGTCGCCCATAGCCAAATCCCGAACACCGCCGCCGAGCAGAACGCGCCCGCCACCACCGGGATAGTCATCACCAGAACAGCATTGCCGGTGAACTTTCTTCGCTGCAAAAAACGGCTGTGGAAACAGTAAATAAAACAGAGCCAGGCAGGCAGATAAAAGCCGATATTAAACGCGCAGTAGATCACCTTTTGCTCAATACCCGACCCATCCTCAAAACTGAGAGCCGCCAGCAGCATCGCGCAATAGCTGATAACCGTCAGCAATCCATTGTGCAACAGTCGCCAGCCCACATGACGGCAACGTAAACGGAAATGAATAAACAGGCTGAAGGCCAGTACGTTAGCGGGCCAGAAGAGAGAGACATTGTTGCCGGGGCGAAAGTTTAACCCCCAGTCACTGACGAGAAATACCGCGAAAAAGAGCACGCACAGTCTGACGAGGTAACGACACATAATCTCCGCCCTCTTTAGTTCCTTTTCATCATTGCCTGTTAACGTTAGTAAACCGAATACCTCAGTCATTTCAATAAGAAAGCGCTGCAAGAGGCGTTAACCGCATCCAGCGCAAAGCGTACTCCCCGCGTCTATCGCATCCTGATATTCTCAGACACGATAAAAACATCACATCCAGGAGTGACAATGAGCCAACAACCTTTACACGCCGATCCGCTTAGCTGGGGCCACGGTCCACGCACGTTCGAGGTGTTCCTCGAGCCGACCTGCCCTTTCTCCGTTCGCGCCTTTAACAAGCTGGACGCCTTGCTCAACGAGGTGGGCGAAGAGAAGGTCACCGTCAAAATCCGTCTGCAATCGCAACCGTGGCATATGTTCTCTGGTGTGATTGTGCGCTGCATCCTTGCTGCCTCCACACTGCCGGAAGGCAAAGCCGCTGCACGAAGCGTGCTGAAAGCGGTGGCGGACCATCGTGAAGAGTTCGAATTCACGGACCACTGTAGCGGCCCGAATATGCACGCCACGCCGCAGCAAATTATTGAACGCATTGAGCAGTATAGCGGAGTGAAACTGGCGGCGGCGTTCGCCAGGCCGGAATTGCAAACCGAAATCAAATGGCACAGCAAATATGCGCGGCAGAACGGCATTCACGTATCGCCGACCTTTATGGTCAACGGGCTGGTGCAGGCCGATCTCGGCAGCGGCGATGACATCGGCGTCTGGGCGCAGCGTATCCTCGCCTGAGACGCTGCTACACTGATGAGCAACCCGTTTCTATAACGCTTCAACAGATCAACCAAAAGGCAGACCAATATGTCAGACAACTATCAGCCACCTAAAGTCTGGACGTGGGATAAATCCGGCGGCGGTGCATTTGCCAATATTAACCGTCCGATCTCCGGCCCGACGCATGAGAAAACCTTGCCGGTGGGCAAACATCCGTTGCAACTCTATTCGCTGGGCACGCCGAACGGCCAGAAAGTGACCATCATGCTGGAAGAGCTGCTGGAGAAAGGGGTTACGGCGGCCGAGTATGACGCCTGGTTAATTCGCATTGGCGAAGGCGATCAGTTCTCCAGCGGTTTTGTTGAAGTGAACCCGAACTCGAAGATTCCGGCGCTGCGCGACCACTCCACCACGCCGCCCACCCGCGTATTTGAATCCGGGGCGATCTTGCTGTATCTGGCGGAGAAGTTTGGCCATTTCCTGCCCAACGATCCAGCCGGGCGCACCGAAACCCTGAACTGGCTGTTCTGGTTGCAGGGCTCTGCGCCGTTCCTCGGTGGCGGTTTCGGTCACTTCTATAACTATGCACCGGTGAAAATCGAGTACGCGATTAATCGCTTTACTATGGAAGCCAAGCGCCAACTGGATGTGCTGGATAAGCAACTGGCTGACCATCCGTTTGTCGCCGGTGATGAGTACACCATTGCCGATATGGCGATTTGGCCGTGGTATGGCAATGTGGTGCTGGGTAATGTCTACAACGCCGCAGAGTTCCTCGACGCAGGCATCTATACCCATGTGCAACGCTGGGCGAAAGCGATTCTTGCGCGCCCGGCTGTGCAACGCGGGCGGATCGTTAACCGTACGTTCGGCGAGCCGCATGAGCAGTTGCATGAGCGCCACGACGCCAGCGACTTCGACACCAACACGGAAGATAAACGTCAGGCGTAATCTTCTGCACCGGGCGGTATTCCGCCCGGTTTATTCCCGCCCTTCATTACCTTCCACTGTTTTTTTCACACCATATTTACACGGCCTGAATAACTGGTAAGAATGCGTTTTATTTACCTGTAGCCGGCCCCATGTCCGACATCGCGCTCAAACAGCAGATCCAGAATCTGAAAAAGCATAACGCCCGGCTGGTGCGGATAGCGCGCGACGCGCGCAATAAACTCAGCGCCGCGCTGGACGGCACCGGGCTGTGCCTGTGGCAGCTTGATGTCCCCAGCGGCAAGCTGATCATCTACAACCGCCGTTGGGGTTCGATGCTTGGCTATCAACCCAAAGAGCTGAGCGCCCATTTTGATGTCTGGCGTGAGCACCTGCATGAAGATGATCGCCAGCGCGTGCTGGACGCGTTTTACGATCATTTGCACGGCAAGACCCCGTTTTATGAAGCCCTGCACCGCATGCAGCATAAAAACGGCACCGTCACCTGGGTGCTCGACAGAGGCCGCGTAACGGAGTGGGATGCCAACGGTTCACCGCTAAAAGTGACCGGCACGCACATCGACATGACCAAAGAGAAGCAGTATGAGGAGCAACTCTCGGCGCTGGCAAACCACGATCCGCTTACCGGGCTGGCTAATCGCCACGCGCTGTTGCAGCATTTTGATGAGCTGAAGCTTGCCGGCCCCGTGTGCGTGGCCTTTATCGATCTGGATGATTTTAAAGCGGTCAACGACACTTTCGGTCACCGTAGCGGCGACGAACTGCTGATCCAGTTGAGCCAGCGTCTGCGCAATGCCTGCCCGCAAGGAACGATTGTCGGCCGTCTTGGCGGCGATGAGTTTGTTCTGCTGTTACCGTTTCCGCTTACCAGCCTGCTGATTAACAGCACCGCCCATACTTGCCTGCGCGCGGCGCTGACGCCCTTCGAACTGGATAACGGCGAAGCGTCGGTTGGGGCATCGATTGGCATTGATGAAGCGCAGGATGACGACGATTTCATCAACGCGCTGAAACGCGCCGATCGGGCGATGTATCACATCAAACATACCGGGAAAAACGGCGCAGCTCTCGGCCAGACGCTGATTTCCCTCTCCGCCTGCGCCGGGGCATAGCTGATGAAAACCGCACGCCAGCAGACGATTGTGCAACTCCTCACCCGGTATGACACCCTGACGACCGCAGCGCTGTCTGCACAATTGGGCGTGAGTATTGAAACCATCCGCCGGGATCTGAATGCGCTGCAAACGCAGGGGAAAATAGTGCGCCGCCATGGTCGCGCACGGATGCTGCATTCACCGCAGCAGGAAAGCAGCGAGCCGTTTCGCAACCGGTTGAAAAGCCATTATGCGGATAAAGCCGATATCGCCCGCCATGCGCTGAACTGGATTGATGAGGGGATGACGCTGGCGCTGGATGCCAGCTCCACCTGTTTTCACCTTGCGCGGCAGTTGCCGGATATCGACCTTACCGTTTTTACTAACAGCGTGCCGGTATGCCAGGAGATCGTCCGTCGGCAAAACATCACGCTGGTCTGTTCGGGCGGGCGGCTGGATCGCGCCGAGCGTTGTTATGTCAATCCGGCGCTGCCTGGCCTGTTGAAATCGCTGGAGATCGATCTGTTTATCTTCTCCTGCGAGGGGGTGGATGCGGCGGGCGAGATGTGGGACTCCACCCGCCATAACGCCGTGTTTAAAGCGCAGTTGTTGCGGCGGGCGCAGCAATCGCTGCTGCTTATCGATAAGAGCAAATTCTACCGCGCCAGCGAAGTAAAAATCGGCAACCTGTCACTGGTGACGCAAATGATCACCGATGTAAAAACCGACACGCCTCACCGCTGAGGAGCAAAATCCTCCAGCTCCATATTGCGCAGCGCCGCTAGCGTCTCCTGCGCTTCGTTTTCATCAATCAGGCTCATGGCAAACCCCACGTGCACCAGTACCCATTGCCCGAGTAACGCACGCGGATCATCTTCGCACACCAGGGCGATATTGACCCCGCGCCGCACGCCGCACACGTCCACCTGCGCCAGTTGATGAAAATCGTCGCCCACGGCCACCACCTGGCCCGGTACGCCTATACACATCTTGCTTACTCCACTTCAATACTTTTGATCTGTACACCCTCGCTGTGCTCAATATGCAGCGTTGGGCAGTGACAGAGCGGACACTCATCATGGCGGGTAATTTCCACCGACTGGCTGCAATTCCAGCACCATGCCTGCGCGGGTTTATGGAGGATATGCAACGCGCACCCTTCGGCAAGGGTATCGCGACAGGCGATATCAAAGCCGAAACGCAGCGCACTCTCCTCCACACAGGCCAGCGCGCCCACTTCCAGCCACACGCCGGTCACCTTGCTGGCGCCGTTTTGCCTGGCCTGCTGTTCGATGATCTCCACCGCGTTCTGGCATAGCGATAACTCATGCATGCCGGGCGTCCTTCAGCCGGGTGAGCAACGCACGACGACTCACCGACTCGCTCACCGGCAGGGAGAGCGCCATTTTCAGGCAATCATGCGCCAGCGACGCCCCCTGTTCTGCACGTAACTCCCGCGCTAATGGCGACATTAACGAACAGCTCAGATACTGCGCAAGGGCGGGCATTTCACCAACGGTAAAGGTCATCTCACCGTAGGGTAATCGCAGCCCAATGCGCTCGCCGACGTTACGCCGCACCCAGCACTGCTGCGGGCCGGGAAAAATCAGCAAACTCAGCATCCACGGCGTTATCACACAACCTATCCACTGCCCTTCAAACAGCGTGAAGGGCGTCACCGAGATCGGCATGTGCGGATGTACAAACGGTAAATCGTGCATCTCGCCTGCGGCCACTGCAGCAAAAGCAGCCTGCACCTCGCCGTGCGGCGAGGCGTCAAAACCGGTTAACTCATCCTGCATGCTGAACCTCCCTTGGCGTCAGCACCACGCCGGATTCCGCCAGCGCATCCAGCACCGCCTGTAAAGCCGTATCGATACTTGCCGCCACGATCGGCGTCAAACCAATATGCGGCTCCAGCGAGGCCGGAATAACGCCGACCAACGTCAGCTTCGCCGGGAATTCCCCGGTAAAGCGCAGCGCGGACAGCACGTCAGACAACCCCAGTTGGTGCGGAGAAATTTTGTTGCTGAACAGCGTGGGCACTTCATCGTCGCGCAGGCAGATGACGCTGCCTGGCTCGCTTTTACGCGTGACGATGGCGTCAGCAATGATCAGATGATCGCGGCTCGCCATCGCGCTCAGCAACTCCATGCCGGCGGTGCCGCCATCCAGCACTTCGACCTGTTCCGGCAGGTGGAAACGCTGTTCCAGCGCTTCCACCACCCGTACGCCGATTGCCTCATCGGTGAGTAAAATATTGCCCACCCCCAACACTAAAATCGACATTACAGCACCTTCACCGACACCACATCGTTACCGTCTGCGTCCAGCACGTGTACGGCGCAGGACATACAAGGGTCGAAAGAGTGAATGGTGCGCACCACTTCCAGCGGTTTTTGCGGATCGGCAATCGGCGTGCCCACCAGCGACTGCTCGTAGGGACCGGCTTCGTCGTTCACGTTGCGCGGCCCGGCGTTCCACGTCGATGGCACGACGGCCTGGTAGTTGCTGATGGTGCCGTCTTTAATCACGATCCAGTGTGAGAGCATGCCGCGCGGCGCTTCGAGGAAGCCTACGCCTTTAAACTCGCCACTGGCGGGAATGTCCGGCTTCACAAAGGTGGTCATGTCGCCTTTGCCGATGTTGTCGACCAGCGCCTGATACTGCTGGCTGGCAACCTGATGCAGTTCGCAGGCATGCACGGTGCGACCAATAATGCGGCCCAGCGTGGAGTGCAGTTGCTCAACGCCCAGCGTTTTACCGGTGAGTTTGTGGTAAATCGCCACAATTTCATTGAGTTTGCTGGTCGTGGATTCGCGCTTCGCCGCCAGTTTACAGAGCATATTGGCCAGCGGCCCCACTTCCACGGTTTTGCCGTAGAACGTCGGTGATTTGACCCACGAATATTTCCCGTCTTCCTGCCAGCCGGTGTAGTTTGGCACCGTTGTCCCTTGCCACGGCTCTTGCGGCGCTTCGTCTTTATACCAGGCGTGTTTCGCGCCCTCCTGAATGCCTTTCACCATAAACGGATCGTTGTATGCGGTGATGGACCGATAGGTGCTGAGATCGGCGTTTTCGATGTAACCACCAGGGAACAGGAAGCTGCCATTTTCACCGTCGGTCGGAAACTCCGGCGTGCTCAGGTAATTGACGCTGCCTTTACCGCGCTCCAGCCACTCCGGATAGAACGCCGCAATCACGGCGGTATCGACCTTGTAAACCTGTTCGATAAAGCCCTGCAGCTTGTCGATAAACGACTTGAGGTACATCAGCCGTTCCAGGTTCAACACTTCGATGCCGTCAAGATTGATCGGGTTGGCAACACCGCCCACCGCCATGTTCTGGATATGCGGCGATTTCCCGCCCAGCAAGGCGACGATGCGGTTGGCATCACGCTGACACTCCAGCGCCTGTAAATAGTGGGCGACGGCGATCAGGTTCACTTCCGGCGGCAGCTTCATTGCCGGGTGTCCCCAGTAACCGTTGGCGAAAATCCCCAACTGACCACTGGCAACCAGCGCTTTGATTTTGTCCTGCACCTCTTTAAAGGTGTTTTCGCTGTTCAGCGGCCAGTCAGAGAGCCCTTTCAGCAGGTTCGCCGCTTTTGCCGGATCAGCATTAAGCGCGGACGTGATATCAACCCAGTCCAGCGCCGAGAGCTGGTAGAAGTGCACAATATGATCGTGGATGGTGTGCGCGGCCAGAATAATGTTGCGAATATACTGGGCGTTGACCGGGACTTTCATCTCCAGTGCGCTTTCCACGGCACGGACAGAGGCAATAGCGTGAATCGTCGTACAGACACCGCAGATGCGCTGCATAATGATCCACGCATCCCGCGGGTCGCGGTTCTTCACAATCTCTTCCATACCGCGCCACATCGTGCCTGATGCCCAGGCTTTGGATACAACACCGTTTTCAATTTCGCAGTCAATGCGTAAATGACCCTCAATACGGGTCACCGGATCGATGGTAATTCGTTGACTCATGCTTCACTCGCCTCATGACGTTCTTGTCGTTGTAACGGAGGAATAATCGGCAACAGACGTATGAGTAAGATGTACGCACAGACTTCAATTGCCACAAAACCGATAGAAATCAATATCTCTTCCCAGGCCGGGAAGTAGTGATAGCCGTTGCCGGGGTTAAACGCTAACAGCGAATAGGAGAGTCGCCACAGAGCGCATCCCAACAGCATGCTTAACGCGCCGATAAACAGAACACGGGAATCGGTGCGCAGGCGCGCCGAGCGCAGCACCAACAGCGGAAACAGCAGCAGCGCGATTTCCAGCCAGAACATCAGGCTGTAAAAATCCCCTGCAAAGGCGTAGCTCCACTTGTCGCGCCAGGTGATTTCCCCTACGCGCAGCAGCAAAAACAGCGCCAGTAGAACGCTTAACGTCCCGGTTAACCTGGTAAACAGCCGCTTTTCATCCGGCCCGTTACCGCGCAGGCTGGCCTGCAACAGCGAACCTTCAAAGATGACAATCGAAAAGCCCATGATAAATGCGGTCAGCAAGGAGAACAGCGGCAGCATTTCGTAGCTTTGCCACAGCGGATAGACCTTGTACCCGGCCGCGATCATCAAAGAGCCCATCGAAGACTGGTGCATGGTGGGCAGCAGCGCGCCAAGGGCGATAATAAAAAACATCACCTTATTCAGCCGTCGCAGCGACACTTTCCAGCCCAACCGCTCCAGCAGCGCGGGCGCGAACTCCAGCGCCATCACACCGATGTAAATCGTCATACAGACTGCGGTTTCAAACAGGACAGAGTTCACGTTGAAGTGCCCCGGAATGTAAAAATAGGGCAGATTCCAGTAACGCCCGACGTCAATGGTGATAGACAAACCGCCCAGCGAATAACCGAACAGACTGGCCAGTAATGCCGGGCGCACCAGCGGATGGTAGTCGCCACGGTTAAAGGCATATACCGCCCAGGCCAGCGCCCAGCCGCCGCAAGCGAAACCGGTGCCGATCAGCAAGTCGAAAGCGATCCAGATCCCCCACGGATAACCACCGTTAAGATCCGAGACCGATCCCAGGCCGAAGATCAGACGCTTGAGGATAAAGATCCCACACAGCACGATCAGCGGGGCAAAAAGCCGTATTGGCTTGCTGAACAGCTTGCCGCCCAACGGTTGCGGATCATGACTCATGATCGTCGCCTCCTTCATGGTGCTCATTCTTCGTATGGCGACGCACCAGCGCCGTCAGCCCCACCAGCACAGCCAGCGGCAACATCATGCCTTTGTACACGGTATGCTGAACATGTTCAGAACGGGCGCCGGTTGCCAGATCATCCAGCTCCGGTAAACCCAGCACCTCGTAAGGCACGCCGGTCAGTACCAGCACCTGCGTGCCGCCACCCTCTTTTTCACCGTACAGGTGCGGGTAGTAGCTGGCGACAGTGTGTTGATAGGTGTCAGCAGAGGTGAGCATTTGCCGGGGATAGTGATACTCGGTTCCGGGTTTTAGCGAGAGGCGTTTTTTGGCTTCCGCCAGCAGATCTTCGCGCGTACCGAAAATCACCGCGCCGGCAGGACAGACTTCCACGCAGCCTGGCAATCCGCCTTTATCCAGACGCTCAACGCCTTTCTGGTTACAAAGCTGGCATTTATGCAGTTCACCGAACGGGTTGTTGTAATCGTATTTCGGCACATCGAAGGGACAGGCGACCATGCAGTAACGGCAGCCGGTACAGACGCTGGCGTCATAATGGACAATGCCGGTTTTGCTGTCTTTTTTCAGCGCCTGAACCGGGCAAACGGAGACACAGTTGGCGTCCACGCAGTGCATGCACTGTTTTTTGATATAGGCGTAACCGTCATCAAGGTGATCTTTGTTCACCCCGCTGCCGCTATGCCAGACCTGAATGATGTTATTGGTGTACGGCGAAAGTTTGTCGTTATTGGACCAGGTTTGTTCACCCTGCGGATTACGTTGCGGGGTATTGATGTCCTGGCAACGGGTCACGCAAGCCTGGCACCCTACACAGAGCGTGGAGTCGTACAGCATACCCAGCGCGCCGGGGATCGGCGGGCGGTTCTCTGCGGCGGCAAAACTCGTCGACGAGCCTGCCGCCAGCAACGCCCCGCCGGACGCCACTTTAAGAAAATTACGTCTGTTCACGGTTAGTCTCCCTGTGAGTCAGCGTCGTTTTTCTTTTGCTGACGCCCCAGCTCGCGCACCGTCATAACGCCTACGCCCGCCACCAGACCCACTACGCCGCCCAGCAAACCAACCGCTGTTGCCGAAACCGCGCCCCCCTCTTTCAGGTTGACATCGGGTTTCTCTGCCCGCGGTGTGGGATTCTCAACGTGCGCCAGTTGATGGATGCCTTTATGGAAGCCAATGCCTTCTTCATTACAACCGTAGCAGGGGTGACCAATCGCCACTGGCCAGACGCCGCCCACATCGCAAAATTGCAGCGTGGAGCAGTTACCGTAGGTTTCCGGCCCTTTACAGCCTAAGTGATAGAGGCACCAGCCTTCACGGTGGCCCTGATCGCCAAACGCTTTCGCAAAGCGTCCGGCATCAAAGTGCGGACGGCGTTCGCAATGCTCGTGGATCAGCCGACCGTAGGCAAAAGCAGGACGGTTTTTGGCATCCAGCGCAGGTGGTTTGCCAAAGGTGATGATGTGCGCCACTGTCGCGAGAAAGTTTTGCGGGTTCGGCGGACAGCCAGGAATGTTGATCACTGTTTTACCCGGCAACACCGACTGCAAGCTTACCGCACCGGTAGGATTGACGCCCGCCGCCGCCACGCCGCCCCAGGCAGAGCAGGAGCCAATGGCAATGATCGCCGCCGCGTTTTCCGCCGCTTTACGAATATGTTCCACAATGGGCTCGCCAGCCACCATGCAGTAAATCCCGCCGTCTTTCATCGGGATTGAGCCGTCAACCACCAGCACATACTGCCCTTTGTACTGCTCGAGCGCGCGGTGTTTGTTCTCCTCAGCCTGATGACCAAAGGCAGCAGAAAGCACTTCGTGGTATTCCAGCGAAATGGTTTCCAGTACCAGGTTTTCAACGGTGGGGTGGGTAGAGCGAAGCAGCGATTCGGTACATCCGGTGCACTCCTGTGCGCCAATCCAGATAACCGGTGGACGTTGGGGATGACTGACGGCTTCCGCCATCTCTGCAGCAGCCTTGCCGCTTAATCCCATGGTGGCCGCCAACGCAGCGCACAGCTTCATAAAATCACGACGGCTCACACCCTGTGATACAAAATGTAGATTCTCTCCTGCCATTTACTTGTTATCCCTCAGCCCGGACTAAGATTATTCTCCTCCCCTTTGGGAACAGAATGCTGCGATCGCCCCGACAATTAATCACATAAAAAACAAGGGTATTATGCAAAAAGTTGACGGAGTGCACAGTAGGCACAAAAGAAATAGGGGCTTATGGGCACAAAACGACAAAAAAAAATGAAAGCCACCCTCGACAAAAGTGACCTTCACTAAAGAGAACTACATTGAGCAAAGCTTATTTTTAGGTTTCGAGGCGGTAACCCGCCATAAAAAATCGGATCACAGTGCTGGAGTGGCTCTCGCGAAAGAAGTCCATCACCATGTCCTTATCCAGCCCGTAGCGGCGCGTAAGAATGCCAGCTTCCCACGCGCTGAGTTGACGATCGCCGGTTTTTTCAAACATGCGATGCGAAAACCCGAGTACAAAACCACGCTTATAATCCGGGCAGAAATGCGCCACATTACTGGCGCTATCCGCCTGCGACGCATTCAGCCCGGCCATCAAACCCTTACCAAAATGGTTGTCCATCGTTATCACCCCCAATCGCTATATAAAAAATTATATAACGATCTTTGACGGGGGCGATAGCGCTGATTAAAACGCCACCCACTCATCAGACGAAGCGGCCTCTTTTTTGGCTGCCCCGCGTGATAAATCGGGTTTGACCAGCTTCGGTGCAGCCGCTTTATGCTGCTCCTCGCTGGAGAGACGGAACTGCTGAACGGAACGCTGCAACTCTTCGGTCTGGCGTTCCAGCGCAGCGGCGGCAGCGGAAACTTCCTCAACCAGCGCGGCGTTCTGCTGGGTGACGTTATCCATTTGCGTAATCGCCAGCCCCACCTGAGAAATGCCTTTGCTCTGTTCAGAAGAGGCGGAGGCTATCTCTTTCATAATGGTGGTCACTTCGGTGACCGCGCGCAAAATACCTTCCATTGTGGTGCCGGTATCGTTAACCAGTTGCGCGCCTTTTTCCACGCGGTTAACCGAGTCGGCAATCAACGTTTCAATCTCTTTTGCCGCGCCCGCACTGCGGCTGGCAAGGTTACGGACTTCCCCGGCGACCACGGCGAAACCGCGACCTTGTTCACCTGCACGCGCGGCTTCAACGGCGGCGTTCAGCGCCAGAATGTTGGTCTGGAACGCAATGCTGTTAATGACGTTGGTGATTTCAGCAATTTTCTTCGAACTGCCGGAGATCCCATCCATCGTGGTGATCACTTCTTTTACCAGTGAACCGCCTTTGCTTGCGGTCACCGAGGCTGCCTGCGCCAGCTCGCTTGCATGGCTGGCGTTCTCAGCATTCAGTTTCACCGTTGAGGTCAGCTCTTCCATACTGGCGGCGGTCTCTTCAAGCGCCGCTGCCTGCTCTTCAGTACGGGAAGAGAGATCGTTATTACCGGATGAAATTTCTGTCGCGCCGCGCCAGATATTCTCACTGCCGTGGCGGATGCTGCTTACCGCTTCACGCAGGCTATCCTGCATCGCTAACAGCAGCGGCACCAGTTGACCAACGCAGTTACGACCAAAGTCTTCCAGCGGCTGGCTGAGATCGCCTTGCGCCATCAGACCGAAGTGCGAGCGGATACGCGCCAGCGGTTTCACCATCATGGTGACCAGATAACGGTCGGTGAACAGCAGGATCAGCAGACCGCATACCATCGCCGCAATTAATGCGTTGCGCGTGCTACTGGTTTGCCCGTCAACCATTACCCGGGTCTGATCCAACATCTCGCTGGCGGCTTTATTGAAGCTTTCTGTTGCGGTGCCAAAGTTACGGCTCAGCACCGGGGTCACGTCGTTGGCCTGTTTACGGTAAGCCTCCGGCGTGCCTTGCTGCGCCAGTTGCATCTGCGGGGTGATCCCCTGGTCCAGCAGCGCCTGCCAACCAGAAATCACTTGTTCGGAGACTTTCGGATCCATCGGACCCGGAGAAATCGCTTTAAAGTCCGCCAGTCGGCGGCCCATGTTATCCAGCGCCTGTTGAACCGGCGCCATATCCGGTGAGCCACCCGCAGCTTTAGCTTCCATAACGCGACTGAGACGAGTAACAAACCGAAAATACTGATCGTTACCCTGGCTGAGCAGAGTCATCTGTGACACTAACTGGCGATCAACATCATTGCCATCGGCCACTTTTGACAACGAAAAAACGCTATACAACCCGACGCCAGACCACAGCAGACCGAAGATCCCGAGGATCACCAGCATCACGGCTCGTATAGTAAAGTTACGAAGCATACCCATAATATTATCCTTGCGGTGAAGGTAGATTCTCGCCTGCGGGCGAAACTTAACTTCTTATCGGCAAGTTTTAGAAAAGTTGTATGGTTCGCTTAAAATTTTTTGTGTATCCAGGAGCGCCACTTATCACCTCAACTGGTAGAGCCAGTCTCCTCACAGAACGTTATTCTGCTAACTTTACGCCATATTTTCCCACACCATAAAAAAGATTAAAACGCAACAAATCAACACATAACACACCAATTTATAAGGATTTTTTTATTTATGTTTTTTATAAAAAAATGAAAATAGTATCAACAAGAAAATGATAATTATTAACAACCCTTAACCAAATACCCAAAATGCATGTGCATATAAGGATTAGCCTATATCAATTTTTTGATAAAAAGAGACCGCACCACTTTTCCCTAAAACAATCCCAAAAACAGCATGCGAAATATTAAAATATATAAACAAACGCTTTAGAAAAATATCCAAACAGAGTGTTAAGTGTACTTTAAATGTAAGTTAAGAATTATTAAAACATACACGCACCTGGGTTGGAGACAGGCATCTGTATGCGCTATCTGGAACAAGCCGAAACGACAAAAGTCAGATACCGTGCGGCCTGAGCAAGAGATCTCAAACTCAGAGCTTCATTCTTCCATCATCCCAACATGAGCGTATATGCGTCAGGTTGCTTATTTTTTCATACATTCACAAATATTATGAATCGCGCATCAGTATTTATTATCAGGTTATTTTTCAACCGTTTTTAGCGGATGTTTTGCCAGACAACGTTGTGTGCCTAAAGTAAATTAAAACGGGGATTGAGATTGTGGGACGGGATTTTAAAATAGTGAATCGTCTGTTATTTGATCGATTCATTCGCCTCGTACAGCATAAAGATCGACAATACCGGCCTCCCTGCCGGAGATTCATCGCTAGTGCAGGTACTTTTCGAACCAACCGAGGGTACGCTGCCACGCCAGTTCCGCGGCAGCACGGTCATAACGCGGCGTAGAGTCGTTGTGAAAACCGTGGTTCACCCCCGCATAAATGTACGCCTCATAGACGTTGTGGTGTGCCTTCAGCGCCTGCTCATAGGCGGGCCAGCCTTCGTTAATGTTTTTATCCAGTTCAGCGTAATGCAGCAGCAACGGTGCCTTGATTTTTGCCACATCCGCCGCTGGCGGTTGACGACCGTAGAACGGCACAGCGCAATTCAGTTCCGGGTAAGCCACCGCCGCTGCGTTCGAAACGCCGCCGCCATAGCAAAAACCGGTGATCCCCACTTTACCGCTGGCATCCGGGTGTTGGCGCATAAATTCAACGGCGGCAAAGAAATCGTTCATCAGCTTTGTCGGGTCGACCTTTTGTTGCAGCTCGCGCCCTTCATCATCATTGCCGGGATAACCGCCCACGGAACTTAGACCGTCCGGCGCCAGCGCAAGGTACCCTGCTTTTGCCACCCGACGCGCTACGTCTTCAATATAAGGGTTGAGGCCACGGTTTTCATGCACCACCACCACCGCCGGTATTTTCCCGGTGGCTTTTGTCGGCCTGACCAGATAGCCCCTCACTTCACCATGCCCGTTTGGCGACGGGTAGGTGATATATTCCGGATGAATGTCCGGATCGGTGAACACCACCTGCTCCGCCAGCGCGTAATTCGGCTTAAGCAGGTTAAACAGCGCCAGCGCCGTCATCCCTCCCACCGCATACTTACCGGCCAGCTGTAAAAATTCGCGCTTGTTGATTTTGCCGTGCGCGTAATAGTCGTAGTAGTCGAGTAATTCCTGAGGAAAGTCTTTCGCTGTCAAACGCGTCATCACATATCTCCGTTCGTTTTTTTCCCTTCTAAGCAAAGCATAGCGGTCCGTTTTCTGCACAAAAAATGTTCAGTTATCAGCCTGGCCTTTGATGTACAGAAATACAGCGATAAGATGGAAACGTTGTTTCGAATTAGCCTGTACAATAAAGGAGACATCATGCCTGGTTTTGCCAACCCGGATCGCTATGCGCAGATGCACTATCGCTACTGCGGCAAAAGCGGTTTGCAGTTACCCGCCCTTTCACTCGGTTTGTGGCACAGTTTTGGCCACGGTCACGCGCTGGAGTCGCAGCGCGCCCTGCTGCGTAACGCGTTTGATCTCGGGATCACCCATTTTGATTTAGCCAATAACTACGGACCGCCAGCAGGCAGTGCGGAAGAAAACTTCGGTCGTCTGCTGCGCGAAGATTTCGCCAGCTACCGCGACGAGCTGATTATTTCCACCAAAGCGGGATACGATATGTGGCCAGGGCCTTACGGCTCCGGCGGCTCGCGCAAATATCTGCTCGCCAGCCTTGATCAGAGCCTGAAGCGTATGGGGCTGGAGTATGTGGATATCTTCTATTCGCACCGGGTAGATGAAAAAACGCCGATGGAAGAGACCGCCGCTGCGCTGGCCCATGCGGTGCAGAGCGGTAAGGCGCTGTACATCGGCATCTCCTCCTATTCCACCGAACGTACCCGGCAAATGGCGGCACTGCTGCGCGAGTGGAAAATCCCGCTGTTGATCCACCAACCCTCCTATAACCTGCTCAATCGCTGGGTAGATAAAACCGGCCTTCTGGATGCGCTGGAAGATAATGGTGTCGGCTGCATCGCGTTTACGCCGCTGGCGCAGGGATTATTGACGGGTAAATACCTGAGCGGTATTCCGGAAGGTTCGCGCATGCAGCGTGAAGGCAATAAAGTGCGCGGTCTGACGCAAAAGATGCTGACGGAAAGCAATCTCAACAGCCTGCGGCTGCTGAATGAGATGGCGCAGCAACGCGGGCAGTCGATGGCGCAAATGGCGCTGAGCTGGTTGCTAAAAGATGCGCGCGTCACCTCCGTCCTGATTGGCGCAAGCCGCCCGGAGCAGATCGCGGAAAATGTTCAGGCGTTAAATAATCTGACATTCAGCGCAGACGAGCTGGCGCAAATCGACAAGCACATCGCCGATGGTGAGTTGAATTTGTGGCAGGCGTCGTCGGATAAATAATCGAATACAGGCCGGGAAACCGGCCTGCCTTGATCAATGCTTGTCGCGGGTTAACCTGTCCAGGTAGCCCATCAAAAATGCCGAGAGCACAAATGTCAGGTGGATTATCACGTACCACATCAGTTTGTTGTCCGGAACATTCTTCGCATCCATAAACACCCGCAACAGATGAATGGACGAGATGGCGACGATAGAGGCGGCCACTTTGTTCTTCAGGGATGTGGAGTCCATTTTGCCGAGCCAGTTCAGTTTCTCTTTGTGCTCTGCAATGTCGAGCTGCGAGACAAAGTTTTCATAGCCGGAAAACATCACCATCACCAGCAAGCCGCCGACCAGCGTCATATCCACCAGCGACAGCAGCGTCAGAATGAGATCGGCCTCCGCCAGGCTGAATAGGTTGGGCAGGATGTGAAAAATCTCCTGGAAGAATTTTACCGTCAGTGCAAGCAGAGCAAGGGAGAGGCCAAAGTAAACCGGGGCGAGCAACCAGCGCGAAGCGTACATTGCGTTTTCCAGAAATCGTTCCATAGTGTCCTGTCAGATAGCTAAACCAGCGGCCAGTATATCCCAGTCTGGCAAACATTTGGCAACACTCTGCCAACATCACCTGAACACAATGAGACGTACAAAATAACGAGGTTGATGGCAGGCCAGCCTTTCGGCCTGCTAAAGGTATGGACAATATCGCTATACGTCTTCGGGATTGACCCACGGACGCTGGTTTTCCGGCCACACTAAAACAACCAGCGCCGGGTAGGCTTCAGTGCTGAACTCGTGAAAACACTGGCGCAGGTTGAGCACATCCAGATCGGCGTGTGGCACCTTCTCGCCATTGAGGCAACGCTTCTTTATATTGTCATAATACTTATACACAGCAGAATTGAGATCGCTACAACGACGCTGCGCCTCAAATAAACCAGGGGTGTTATTTAATTCCGCCATGTTCATGCGTTTTATGGTCGCATGAAGAAAATCAATATATTCATGGTTAACCCGCCAGTACCACACAGGAGTAATGGCATTCATTAACACAGAAAAATGATCCTCACCTTCCTCTTTTGACAACGGTTGAGGTCTGGGAGGAAGGTTCTCAATTTCGCTGCGCGGGGCTTTATTGTACTCGCGCATTAATAAAAGTACGCCGCCAGTGAGCAGCAATAATGTAATAACAGAATAAAAAATACTGTTCATGAGCAGGCTCCATTTTTTTTGATTTTAAAAGTGCGCCATGATATTGTCAACGAACCTCACGTCTGTCTTGCCCCTTCCCTGTTGATATTAAAGGATATTAGAAATGCTTCCCGAGAATCTTGTCCCGGCACGATTTCACATTTCTGCCGCTGAAACCAGGCCAGGAGAAGAAGGAAAAGAGCCTAATTTAACTCAGGGAAAAAGAACCCTCTCCGAACACGCTGAGCAAATATTAGCGAACGTAAGCCACAATGGGCAATCAAGAAATATGTTACTTGAGGAACGCGATCGTCATATAAAAGATCGTTTGTTCCGCGTAGTAAAAATCGAGACATTCGCCCGTCTGCTTAATGACTTACAAGCTGAAGGCGAGATTGATGCCCAGACATTAAGCAAAATAATTGCGGATAAAACACAGGAAATTAATGAATCGGGCGATAAGATTTGGCTTAACCTGATTACTCGCGAAAAAGATGGACCAATGTTTTATAAAATTGGGGAGGAGTAGCGTGAAAGAAATCGATAACAATAATGTATATTTAGCTTTAGATGACAAGAAAAGTGATGAGTTTATCTTAAAGCAAAATATAGAGGCATTAGTATTCGATAAAAACAGCACTATTGAGCGTATTGCCCGTGAGCTGGTATCCATTCCCGCCGCGCTGGTGCGCCTGAAATGGCAGAATCGTCGGGAAATCTATCCATTACAGGTTAAAGAAGAAATTTATGGCGCGGTGATCAATGCAATTATTGAGCAGAAGCCTGAGTTGCTGGAAAAGATCATGGGTCGTCTGGAAACCAACTACCAGTACATTCTGGGGCGGGAAGCCGCAACGCTGCGCCTGAACCGTAAATTGATTGACGGTGAATACCGCACGTCAAACGTCACCACCGTCGCGCTGGATGAAGAAACCACCACGAACAAGCCAGACGCAAAATAACCGGCCTCGTCGGTTGCTCACATCATCACTATCAAGAAAATCCTGAATCTGGCTGCAATAGCAGCGTAGACAACTACTCTTAAGTACTCAACAACCGATATGGAGGGTACTTAATGGCAACGAACCAGACAAAAATTCAGGATCCTACCAAACAGTACTATGCTGGCGATTACCCGCAGCAGAAACAACCCTATCCCGGGGTGCAGGCAAAAATGGATCCTGTGCCCGACTGTGGCGAAAACAGCTACGTGGGTAGCGGACGGCTAAAAGATCGCAAAGCGCTGGTCACCGGCGGAGATTCCGGTATCGGTCGCGCAGCCGCCATCGCCTACGCGCGTGAAGGGGCGGATGTGGCGATCAACTACCTGCCCGCGGAAGAAGAAGATGCGCAGCAGGTAAAAGCGCAGATCGAAGCCGCCGGGCGCAAAGCGGTGCTGATCCCAGGCGATCTGAGCGATGAGTCATTTGCCCGCGCATTGCCGCACAAAGCCAAAGAACAGCTTGGCGGTCTGGATATTCTGGCGCTGGTCGCTGGCAGACAAACCGCAATTGAAGAGATTGCTAATCTGACCACCGCGCAATTTACTCAGACCTACACGGTGAACGTTTTTGCGCTGTTCTGGATAACCCAGGAAGCCATCCCGCTGCTGCCACGCGGCGGTAGCATCATCACCACCTCGTCGATCCAGGCGTACCAGCCAAGCACGCACCTGTTGGACTATGCCTCCACCAAAGCGGCCATTCTCAATTACAGCCGCGGGCTGGCAAAACAGGTGGCGGAAAAAGGGATCCGCGTCAATATCGTGGCACCGGGGCCAATCTGGACAGCATTGCAGATTTCTGGCGGTCAGCCACAGGAGAAACTGCCACAATTCGGTCAGCAAACGCCATTGAAACGCGCCGGACAACCGGCTGAGCTGGCCCCCATCTATGTTTATCTGGCAAGCCAGGAGTCAAGCTACGTCACGGCCGAAGTGCATGGCGTAACAGGCGGTGAACATCTCGGATAAGCAGGCGTAAAAAAAGCTGGCGATGGCCAGCTTTTTACCTTTCGTCGCGGCGGATTACTTCGCTTTCGCGACCTCTTCGCCCACCAAACCGATTTTCAGATAACCTGCCTGGTGCAGCGTATCCATCACTTTCATCATTGTCTCGTAGTCGACAGTTTTGTCAGCACGGAAGAAGATGGTGGTGTCCTTTTTACCTTCAGTCATCGCATTCAGCGCGTTGACCATTGTGTCATCCGTCACCTGATCGTTACCGATAAACATGGTGTTATCCGCTTTTACAGAGAGGTAGACCGGTTTTTCCGGGCGCGGTTGCGGCTGGCTGGAGGATGCCGGCAGATTCACTTTCACATCCACCGTGGCAAGCGGCGCGGCTACCATAAAGATAATCAGCAGCACCAACATCACGTCGATAAACGGCGTTACGTTGATTTCGTGCATTTCGCCGTTATCGTCCAGGTTTTCATTAAGACGCATTGCCATGGCGTATCAACCTACACGTAATTTCTGAGCCGCACGCACCGGCTGCGCATTGCTGGCAGCCAGGTCAAGATCGCGGCTTTGCAGCAGCAGAACCTGCGCGGCAACATCGCCGAGAGTGGCTTTGTAGCTGCCGATCATGCGCGCAAAGATGTTGTAAATCACCACCGCCGGAATGGCAGCAACCAACCCGATAGCCGTCGCCAGCAGCGCTTCGGCGATACCCGGCGCCACAACGGCGAGGTTAGTGGTTTGCGTCTGAGCGATGCCGATAAAGCTGTTCATGATGCCCCAAACGGTACCGAACAGACCGACAAACGGCGAAATCGCACCGATGGTGGCGAGATAGCCATTACCGCGGCCCATATAACGGCCGGTAGCCGCCACGCGACGCTCCAGGCGGAATCCGGTACGCTCTTTAATGCCTTCGTTATCTTCGCTGCCTGCGGATAACTCCAGCTCGTTCTGGGCTTCGTTGATTAACAGGGTGCTCAGGCTTTTCGCATGGAAGGAAGAGGCGATTTCGCTGGCCTGGTCCAGGGAGCGGGCATCAGCCAGCAGGGTCTGCTCGCGCTTGATGCGGCGCTTTTGCGCAATCATCTCAACGCTTTTGCTGAAGAACAGAGCCCATGTCACCACGGACGCCAGAATCAGGCCGATCATTACCACTTTAACGACAATGTCAGCGTGCTGATACATACCCCACACGGATAGGTCCGTCTGCATCAAATTATTACCCACTGTGTTTCTCCGCGACGCAAATCACAAAAACTGAGCGCCATCATATCAAAATGACGTCGAATTGATAGTAGTTCTCATTAGTATTTACATAGTGCCTGAATTGAAAGCCATTTTCTTTGCGCTCACGCAGTAAACTCGCGCCACTGAACACATATTAGAAAAAATTAACACCCACACTGCAAACAAGGATGCATCAACCCACAATCATGGTAGTCTGGACATCCAGACGTATAAAAACAGGTTGAGCGAAAATGACGGCGAAGCATCTTGATACCGCTCTGGTTAATGCAGGGCGCAGCAAAAAATACACACAAGGCTCAGTGAACAGCGTGATCCAACGCGCCTCTTCCCTGGTTTTCGAAACGGTAGAAGCCAAAAAACACGCCACCCGCAACCGGGCGAACGGCGAACTGTTTTATGGGCGCCGCGGTACGCTAACGCACTTCTCGTTGCAGGAAGCGATGTGCGAACTGGAAGGTGGCGCCGGGTGCGCGCTTTTCCCCTGCGGCGCGGCAGCGGTGGCTAACACCATTCTTGCGTTTGTGGAACAAGGCGATCATGTGCTGATGACCAACACCGCCTATGAGCCGACCCAGGATTTCAGCACCAAAATTCTCGCCAAACTGGGCGTCACCACCAGTTGGTTTGACCCTATGATTGGCGCCAGCATTGTGCATCTGATCCAACCCAATACGAAAGTCGTGTTCCTGGAATCTCCCGGCTCTATCACCATGGAAGTACATGACGTTCCGGCGATTGTTCAGGCGGTGAGAAGCGTGGCCCCGGAAGCCATCATTATGATTGATAACACCTGGGCGGCGGGCATCCTGTTCAAAGCGCTGGAGTTTGATATTGATATCTCGATTCAGGCAGGCACCAAATACCTGATTGGTCACTCCGACGCGATGGTCGGCACCGCCGTGTCCAACGCCCGCTGTTGGGCGCAACTGCGTGAAAACGCCTATCTGATGGGGCAAATGCTGGATGCGGATACCGCGTATATGACCAGCCGTGGTTTGCGTACGTTGGGCGTGCGCCTGCGTCAGCACCATGAAAGCAGTTTAAAAATTGCCGAATGGCTGGCGGCGCACCCGCAAGTGGCGCGGGTGAATCATCCGGCGCTGCCAGGAAGCAAAGGACATGAGTACTGGAAACGTGACTTTACCGGCAGCAGCGGCCTGTTCTCCTTTGTATTAAATAAACGCTTAACCAATGAAGAGTTGTCGCAGTACCTCGATCCGTTTTCCCTGTTCAGCATGGCCTACTCCTGGGGCGGTTATGAGTCATTAATTCTCGCCAACCAGCCGGAACAGATAGCGGCGATCCGGCCGGACGGCGAAGTGGATTTCACCGGCACCTTAATTCGGGTGCATATCGGTTTAGAGAATGTTGACGATCTGATTGAAGATTTAGCTGCAGGATTCCAGCGCATCGTGTAAACCAGGCTAACCGGGGTAAAGCTTCAGAAAATTCTCTATTTCTTGCGCCCCGGATCAAGGTGTTTTTGGCGAGTTGGAGTACAATAGCCTCCTCTACGCGGTACCACAGGAACGTCCATGGCTGTTATTCAAGATATTATCGCTGCGCTTTGGCAACACGACTTTGCTGCGCTGGCTAACCCACATGTTGTTGGCGTTGTTTATTTTGTGATGTTCGCCACCCTGTTTCTGGAAAACGGCCTGCTTCCTGCCTCGTTTTTACCGGGGGACAGCCTGCTGTTACTGGCCGGAGCGCTGATCGCTCGCGGCTGCATGGACTTTGTATCAACCCTGTTTATCCTCACCTCCGCCGCCAGTCTCGGCTGCTGGCTCAGCTATCTGCAAGGCAAGTGGCTGGGCAATACGCGGGTGGTGAAAAGCTGGCTTGCGCAGCTACCGGTGAAATACCACGAACGGGCGACCTGCATGTTCGACCGCCACGGTCTGCTGGCGCTGCTTGCCGGGCGTTTTCTGGCGTTTATTCGCACCCTGCTGCCGACCATGGCGGGCATCTCCGGTTTGTCGAACCGCCGCTTCCAGCTGTTTAACTGGCTGAGCGCCCTGCTGTGGGTTGGCGTCGTCACCTCTTTTGGCTACGCCATCAGCATGATCCCGTTTGTGAAACGCCATGAAGATCAGGTGATGACGTTTCTGATGATCCTCCCGGTCTTCCTGCTGGTCGCCGGGCTTGTCGGCACCGTTGCGGTGGTACTGAAGAAAAAATACTGCAACGCCTGACCCGCCGCCCCTCTTCCCGGCGAAGAGGGGCCGTTTTTATATCCCTTGCATGGTGCGAATTCTCGCCACATCCTCTCCCGGCGTCAGACCGAAATAGCGTTTAAACTCACGGCTGAACTGCGACGGACTTTCATAGCCAACGCGTATCGCCGCAGCGCTGGCTTTCATGCCGTCATGCACCATCAGCATGCGCGCTTTGTGCAGACGGTAGCTCTTCAGGTACTGCAATGGCGAGGTGCTGGTCACTGACTTAAAGTTGTGGTGAAACGCAGAAACGCTCATGTTGGCTTCGGCGGCAAGCTGATCGACGCTCAGATTCTCCGTGTACTGGCTCTCAATGCGCTTCAGCACCCGGCTAATCAGGCTAAAGTGCGTCTGGCGACTCACCAACGCCAGCAGTGCACCGCCGCGCGGCCCGGTCAGCACATGGTAAAGCATCTCGCGGATAATCTGTTTACCGAGAATACGCGCATCCAGCGGGCGCTCCATCACGTCCAGCAAGCGTTCGGCGGCGCACAGGATCTCTTCCGACAAGACCGCCGAGTTAATACCGCTCGCGGCGATATCGGGGCGAAAGAGTTCATCTTCGCCAATATCCATCAGCAGCTCCTGTAATTGCAGGATATCGACATTTAAGCGAAGCCCCGCCAAGGGCACGTCCGGCGTGGCAAAGGTTTCACACTCAAACGGCAGCGGCACCGTCAGCAATAAATACTCGTTGGTGTCATAGCGAAAAACGCGCTCATTGATATAACCGATTTTATGACCGGAAAAGAGAAAAACGATCCCCGGCAGGTACATCACCGGCGTTCGGGTTCCCGGCTGAGTCCCGTACAGCAAACGGATATCCGGTAACAGTTCACTCAGTCTGTTTTCATTAACTTTCAGCGACTTAATCTTTTCAGTCAGCTGCAAACAAATCTCTTCGCGCTTCATTTTCCGCTACTCCGGCAAGGCTTTTTGACACATACAGTGTGCTCAGTTTTGTGTTTTTTCTCCAGTCTGAAAGAGAAACAGGCAAGACATTCGCAGGAATGTGCATTGAGAGAGACGCCGCCCACGCCCACAATAATCACCATCAGGCAGACGACTGCCGGACTATTTTTCACCCAATGAGAAGGGAACGAGCAATGAATAACTTTAATCTGCATACCCCTACCCGCATCCTGTTTGGTAAAGGCGCAATTGCCAACCTGCGTGAGCAAATCCCGGCGGATGCCCGCGTGTTGATTACCTATGGCGGCGGCAGCGTGAAGAAAAACGGCGTGCTGGACCAGGTCTACAGCGCGCTGCAAGGTCTGGATGTCCGTGAATTCAGCGGCATTGAGCCAAACCCAACGTACGAAACCCTGATGAAGGCCGTAAAAATCGTGCAAGACGAAAACATCACGTTCTTGCTGGCGGTAGGCGGTGGTTCCGTACTCGATGGCACCAAATTTATCGCCGCAGCAGCGCAGTACGCAGACGGCATCGATCCGTGGCACATCCTGCAAACGCGGGGAAGTGACATCAAAAGCGCCATTCCGATGGGTTCCGTGCTGACGCTGCCAGCCACCGGTTCTGAATCCAACGCAGGCGCGGTGGTATCTCGTAAAGCAACCGGCGACAAACAGGCGTTCCACTCTGCGTTCGTGCAGCCCGTATTTGCGATCCTCGATCCGGTGTATACCTACACCCTGCCGCCGCGTCAGGTGGCGAATGGTGTGGTGGATGCCTTTGTCCATACCGTCGAGCAGTACGTTACCTATCCGGTGGACGGTAAAATTCAGGACCGTTTCGCCGAAGGTATTTTGCTGACGCTGATTGAAGAAGGCCCGAAAGCGTTGCAGGAACCGGAAAACTACGACGTGCGCGCCAACGTGATGTGGGCGGCGACGCAGGCGCTGAATGGTCTGATTGGCGCAGGCGTACCGCAGGACTGGGCAACACATATGCTCGGCCATGAACTGACCGCGATGCACGGTCTTGACCATGCGCAAACCCTGGCGGTTGTTCTGCCTGCACTGTGGAATGAAAAACGCGACACCAAGCACGCCAAACTGCTGCAATACGCTGAGCGCGTATGGAATATCACTGAAGGCTCTGAAAACGAGCGTATCGATGCGGCCATTGAAGCGACGCGTAACTTCTTCGAACGTATGGGCGTACCAACGCGCCTGTCCGGTTACGGCCTGGACGGTAGCTCTATTCCGGCGCTGTTGAGCAAGCTCGAAGAACACGGTATGACGCAGCTTGGCGAACACCAGGATATTACGCTGGAAGTCAGTCGTCGCATCTACGAAGCGGCGCGCTAAGTCTCGCCTGGCAACGGCTTTCGTTTTTGGTTTTTTCGACCACACTTAATGCACACCACCTTACCGGGCCTGTCCCGGTAAGCCTATTGAAAGGAGAAATGCATGACACATCCCACCGTGATTAAGCTTTCTGACGGCACACTGATGCCGCAACTGGGTCTTGGCGTGTGGAAAGCGAGCAACGAGGAAGTGGTTACCGCGATTCATAAGGCACTGGATGTGGGGTATCGATCCATTGATACCGCCGCGGCCTATAAAAACGAAGAAGGCGTGGGCAAAGCGATTGCCAGTTCAGGCGTACCGCGCGATGAATTATTCATTACCACCAAGTTGTGGAACGACGATCAGCAGCGCCCGGCGCAAGCATTAAAAGAGAGCCTGAAAAAACTGCAGCTTGAGTATGTCGATCTCTATCTGATGCACTGGCCGGTACCGGCCATCGATCATTATGTCGAAGCGTGGCAGGGAATGATCGCATTGCAGCAACAGGGGCTGGTGAAAAGCATCGGCGTGTGCAACTTTCAGATCCCGCACCTGCAACGCCTGATTGATGAAACGAGCGTCGCGCCGGTGATTAACCAAATCGAGCTGCACCCGTTAATGCAACAGCGTCAGTTGCACGCCTGGAATGCAACGCACAAGATCCAGACCGAGTCCTGGAGCCCGCTGGCGCAAGGCGGCGAAGGGGTTTTCGATCAGAAAATCATCCGTTCGCTGGCGGATAAATACAGCAAAACGCCAGCGCAGGTGGTGATCCGCTGGCATCTCGATAGCGGGCTGGTGGTGATCCCGAAATCGGTCACGCCATCACGCATTGCCGAGAACTTTGATGTCTGGGATTTCCGCCTGGATAAAGACGAGCTGGCGGAAATCGCCAAACTGGATGCCGGTAAACGGCTGGGGCCGGACCCGGATCAGTTCGGCGGTTAAGGCCCGTTGACCATAAAAAAAAGCCCGGTGTGAACCGGGCATTTTTATGTTGACTTAACGCACCCGCGTGGCTTTTTTCTTCGCCGGTGCAGCGTTTTTACCGTTGCTACGCTGGTGCACAATCGGCGTGTGTTTGGTCAGCGCTGGCTGCGACTGGCGGTTCTGACGGCGCGCTTCACGCATCTCATCCAGCGTCGGTGCCGGTACCAGACATTCGCGGCGCGAGCCAATCAAATGCTTTTTACCCATCGCTTCCAGCGCCTGGCGCAGCAGCGGCCAGTTAACCGGATCGTGGTAACGCAGCAGCGCTTTATGCAGACGGCGCTGTTTGTCCCCTTTCGGCACCACCACCTCTTCGCTCTTATAGTCGATTTTCGACAGCGGGTTTTTGCCGGTGTAATACATGGTCGTCGAGTTCGCCAGCGGCGAGGGGTAGAAGTTCTGCACCTGGTCAAGACGGAAGCGGTGGCGCTTCAGCCACAGCGCCAGGTTCACCATATCTTCATCACGCGTACCGGGGTGCGCAGAGATAAAATAGGGGATCAGATACTGTTCTTTACCCGCCTGTTTGGAATAGGTGTCGAACAACTGCTTAAAGCGGTCATAGCTGCCCATTCCCGGCTTCATCATCTTCGACAACGGCCCTTCTTCGGTATGCTCCGGAGCAATCTTCAGATACCCCCCCACGTGGTGGGTCGCCAGCTCTTTCACATAGCGCGGATCTTCAACGGCCAGATCGTAACGCACGCCAGAGGCAATCAGGATCTTTTTAATGCCTTTCAAATCACGGGCGCGGCGATAGAGATCGATCGTCGGCTGGTGATTGGTATCCATATGCGGGCAGATCTCCGGGTAAACGCAAGAGAGTCGACGACAGGTCTGTTCCGCACGCGGCGATTTGCAGCGCAGCATATACATGTTTGCGGTCGGCCCGCCGAGGTCGGAAATCACCCCGGTAAAGCCCGGCACGCTATCGCGAATCGCTTCGATCTCATTGATGATCGAATCTTCGGAACGGCTCTGAATGATACGGCCTTCATGCTCGGTGATGGAGCAGAAAGAGCAGCCGCCAAAACAGCCACGCATAATATTGATGGAGAAGCGGATCATCTCATACGCCGGGATACGGCTGTTGCCATACGCCGGGTGCGGCACGCGCTTATATGGCAGGGCAAACACGCTGTCCATCTCTTCGGTCGACAGCGGGATAGCCGGCGGGTTGATCCAGATGTAACGATCGCCGTGCTTTTGCATCAGCGCGCGGGCGCAGCCAGGGTTGGTTTCGTGGTGCAAAATACGTGACGCGTGAGCGTAGAGCACCTTATCGCTTTTCACCTTCTCAAAAGAAGGCAGCAGCACATAGGTTTTTTCCCACGGTTTCGGGCGCGGCGGCTGCACGGTCACACGTTTTGCTTCCTGCGCTTGCGGCTCTACGGGTTTGTTGTCCGCACAGGGTAAATCTTCGCCATAGGGATGCGGGATCGGGTCGATCTTACCTGGGGTGTCGAGGCGGGTGGAATCCACCCCGCTCCAGCCCGGCAGCGCTTCTTTGACGATGATCGCGGTGTTACGCACATCGCGGATCTGCGCGATCGGCTCGCCTGCGGCCAGACGATGGGCCACTTCCACCAGCGGGCGCTCACCGTTGCCAAACATCAGCATATCGGCTTTGGCGTCAATCAGCACCGAGCGGCGCACGGTATCAGACCAGTAATCATAATGCGCGGTACGGCGCAGGCTGGCTTCAATACCGCCGAGGATCACCGGCACCTCTTTCCACGCTTCTTTACAGCGCTGTGTGTAGGCCAGCGTGGCGCGATCCGGGCGCTTACCGGCGACGTTATCCGGGGTGTAGGCATCGTCATGACGCAGCTTACGATCGGCGGTGTAGCGGTTGATCATCGAATCCATGTTGCCAGCAGTCACGCCGAAGAACAGGTTCGGTTTGCCCAGGCGCATAAAGTCGTCTTTGCTGTTCCAGTCCGGTTGGGAAATGATGCCAACGCGAAACCCCTGCGCTTCCAGCATACGGCCGCAAATCGCCATCCCGAAACTGGGGTGATCGACATAAGCATCGCCCGTCACCAGAATAATGTCGCAACTATCCCAGCCAAGTTGATCCATCTCTTCGCGCGACATCGGCAAAAACGGCGCAGGGCCGAAGCAGGCCGCCCAGTACTGAGGCCATGAGAAAAGGTCACGATCCGGTTGGATCAGGGATATTGCGCTCATCTTGCTTCCAAAAATGGTAAAAAAATAATCAAAGGGCGGCGATTATACGCCGTAATTTGACCGGAAATGAAGGAGGATTTTGTACAGGACAGCAGCCTGACAGGTAAAAACCTGGCAGGCTTACACATGTTACGGCGCCGGGTTCACCAGCAACTGCCCTACCGAACCGCGGTCGGTCATCTCCAGCGTCTGGCTTTGATACTGGAACGGGAAGTGCGGCCAGGAAGGCTGACCGAACCACACCAGCAGTTCCACCTGCCCGTCGATCCAGACTGTATCTTTCCAGCCCCGGTCTTCCGGGAATGGCATCGCGCCGTTAACGTTGCGCACCAAAAACATCACGCCTTCTATATGGAAGGATTGCGGCATTTCGGCGCGGACGGTCCAGCGCTCCCAGGTGCCTTGCTGAGTGGTGATATCGATCCGCTGCGGATCCCACAACTGCCCGTTAATACCCGGATCGCTGCCCAGCGTGATATCCCGGCTGCGGGTTGGTGTGCCAGCCATAATCTCCGACGGTAGCAGGCGCATAGGCAACGTGTCCGTCACCAGCGGCAGCAGCCCGGTTGGGCGCAACGTCAACACCAGCGTCGAAATCAGGATGCTGGAAGGCTCAAAGAAGCCGCGCACCCGATCCATCAGGGTTGCCGCTTCGCCACAGGTGATCGACACTTCATCACCGTTGGTCATATCCACCAGCACCTCGCGGCGCTCCCCTGGCGCCAGCGACAGCTGCTTTACCGAGACCGGCGCAGGTAAAAAGCCCTGGTCTCCGGCAATCACATGCAGTGCGCGACCATCGCTCATTTGTAACTGGTAGCGCCGGGAGTTCGAGGCATTTAACAGACGCAGGCGCACCCAGCCGCGGGAAACATCCACATACGGGCTTTGCGCACCGTTCACCAACAGCGTATCACCGACAAAGCCGCCGCTACCGGGTTCGCTGTATTGCGGCGTGCCAAAATTATCCAGCCGTTTATCCTGAATAATGACCGGGAAATCATCCACGCCGTAGTGGTTCGGTATCGGTAACGACTTACTGATCTCGTCTTCCACCAGCCACATTCCCGCAAGGCCGTTATAGACCTGCTGCGCAGTGCGGTTCGGCGTATTGGCGTGATACCACAGTGTCCCGGCGTTCTGGCGAATAGGCAGCACCGGCGCCCAGTCGTTATTGGCGGTCATCATGCGCGCCGCGCCGCCAATCAGCGGCCCTGGCACCTGCAACCCGCTGACGGTCATTGCCACGTTCTCCGCCAGTCGGTTGCTATAAATCAGTTTGACGTCATCGCCGTTCCATACCCGGATCGTTGGCCCCAGATAACGCCCATTAATGCCGAAAACCTGGGCGCGCGTACCGGTCGTAAATGACCAGTGCGTACGTTGCAGGGTAAGAAACAGCGGTTGCCCGCGACGGGATTCAAACAGGGGAGGAACGGGCAGTTGCGGTTGTTGCCCGGCGGCATTTGCCCTCAGCGGCACCGCACCTGCACATAGCGCAACCCCGGATGCCTGAATAAACTGACGCCGACTGAGTGACATATTTGCTCCGTGTAACACTGACTCTTCGCCGCAAACATCACTGTCTGCGGACTTATTAACAACAAAAGGTTAAACCCGACCGGCGGCTTCGCGTTCTGCAACTTCTTTATCGAGTTCCTCGATTTTCTTTGCCATCACTTCACGGCAATGGGTCGCCAGCTCGCGCACCTGATCTTTACCAAACCGGGTGATATCAATGGGCGGCAGCATCTCAACGATCACCAACCCGTTACGCAGGCGGTTGAGATTAATTTTGTTTGAGGTCGTCGACACGCACACCGGAATGATCGGCACACCGGCGGCAATCGCGGCGTGAAACGCCCCGGTTTTAAACGGCAGCAAACCGCGACCGCGGCTGCGGGTGCCTTCCGGAAACATCCAGATGGAAATATTGCGTTTCTGGATCTGCTTAACCACTTCGGCAATGGTGCCATGGGCTTTCGCACGGTTATTACGATCAATCAGCAGATTACCGGTCAGCCAGTAGAGCTGACCAAAAAACGGGATCCACAGCAGGCTCTTTTTACCGACCGTCACCGTTGGCGGCAGCACAATGCTGGACGCGGTCACCATATCGAAGTTGTTCTGATGGTTCGCAATATAGATAGCGTTGCCGAACTGCTCAGCGCCCGGCGGCAGGCGGGTTTCAACTTTCAGCCCAAAAACCGGCGCCAGTCGACCAAACATATGACCGAAGGTCGCAACATGTTTTGGATTACGCGGACTAAACAGGCAGTAAAGGGACCCGAATACGCACACCAGAATGGAATAAATAACAACGATGATTACGCGAAAAATGAATAGCATAGCGACCTCTGAAGCCCATACCTTTGAGCATTATATACACGCCAGCAGCACTACGCTGAGGCTGGCGGCGCCACGATGAGCCATCAACTGGCCTGGGCTTTGTGTTATGCGGCCTTTAAAAAAGCGTATTGTTAATCGCAATTGCCGAATTAACAACGCTTTTACGGGAAATTTTAATGTAGAAACGTGTCTCCATCAGGGGCGATGGAGACACGCTTATGTCGGTTACTCTTCGCTGTCGCCCGCCGTCGGACGGGAAGGCGCATCAATCTCAACACGATCGATACGCTGCAAACCGCGCATCAGCGTTCCGCGGCGTCCGCGTTCACCCTGCACTTTTTGCAGCTCTTCAGGACGCAGCTTGATTTTGCGTTTGCCGACATGGATGGTTAACGTGCTCTGCGGCGGCAACAGGTAGAGGTGCGCAAGCCCGTCGGCGCCATTGGCTGCATCCGCAGACGGAATACCGATGATCTTGTTGCCTTTCCCTTTCGACAACTGCGGCAAATCGCTGACCGGGAACATCAGCATACGACCGGCGGTGGTGATCGCCAGCAGCATATCGTCATCGTTAACGATTTCCAGCGGCGGCATCACCCGCGCATTATCCGGCAGGCTGATCAGCGTTTTACCGGCACGATTACGTGCGACTAAGTCGTTAAAGGTGCACACAAAACCGTAACCCGCATCCGACGCCATCAGCAGTTTCTGCTCATCGTTGCTCATCACCATATGTTCAACGGTCGCGCCCGGCGGCAGCGTCAGCTTACCGGTCAGTGGTTCGCCCTGACCCCGTGCGGACGGCAGCGTAATCGGGTCGATCGCGTAACTGCGCCCGGTGGAGTCAATAAACACCACCGGCTGATTGCTCTTGCCTTTCGCCGACGCTTTCCAGCTATCCCCGGCTTTGTAACTCAGTCCCTGCGCGTCAATGTCGTGGCCTTTGGCGCTACGCACCCAGCCCATTTGCGACAGCACAATGGTCACCGGCTCAGACGGTTGCATATCGTGCTCGTTCATCGCTTTCGCTTCTTCGCGTTCATGCAGCGGAGAACGGCGATCGTCGCCGAAGGCATCTGCATCAGCCTGCAGCTCTTTCTTCAGCAGAGTGTTCATCTTGCGCTCGGAGGCGAGGATCGCTTGCAGGTGATCGCGCTCTTTCGCCAGATCATCCTGCTCACCGCGGATCTTCATCTCTTCCAGTTTGGCGAGATGGCGCAGTTTTAACTCGAGGATCGCTTCCGCCTGCGTCTCGCTGATGCCAAAGCGTGACATCAGCGCCGGCTTCGGTTCGTCCTCGGTACGGATAATCTCGATCACTTCGTCGATGTTGAGGAACGCCACCAGCAAACCTTCCAGGATATGCAGGCGCTTGAGGACTTTTTCCAGACGATGATTCAGGCGGCGGCGCACGGTATCGCGGCGGAACGCCAGCCATTCGGTGAGGATCTCCAGCAAGTTTTTCACTGCCGGACGACCATCCAGACCGATCATATTCAGGTTAATGCGGTAGCTCTTTTCCAGATCGGTGGTAGCGAACAGGTGGTTCATTACCTGCTCCATGTCCACGCGATTGGAGCGCGGGACGATCACCAGACGCGTCGGGTTTTCATGATCCGACTCGTCGCGCAGATCGTCGACCATCGGCAATTTTTTATTGCGCATCTGGGCGGCGATTTGCTCCAGCACGCGCGCGCCGGAAACCTGGTGCGGCAGCGCCGTGATCACCACTGCGCCATCCTCTTTTTTCCACACCGCGCGCATACGCACCGATCCGCGCCCATTCTGGTAAATTTTGCGGATCTCGGCGCGGGAGGTAATGATTTCCGCTTCGGTCGGGTAGTCCGGCCCCTGCACAATATCCAGCAACTGGTCGAGCGTGGTTTTCGGCTGCTCGATCAGGGCGATAGCCGCATTAGCGACCTCACGCAAGTTATGCGGCGGAATGTCCGTCGCCATCCCCACCGCAATCCCGGTGGTGCCGTTCAGCAGGATGTTCGGCAGGCGCGCAGGCAGCATTTTCGGCTCCTGCATCGTACCGTCGAAGTTCGGCACCCAGTCAACGGTGCCCTGGCCCAGTTCGCTCAGCAGCAAATCGGCATATTTCGACAGACGGGATTCGGTATAACGCATGGCGGCGAAGGACTTCGGATCGTCCGGCGCCCCCCAGTTGCCCTGCCCATCGACCAGCGGATAGCGGTAGGAGAACGGCTGCGCCATCAACACCATGGCTTCATAGCAGGCGCTGTCGCCGTGCGGGTGGTATTTACCCAGGACGTCGCCCACGGTACGGGCGGATTTCTTGAATTTGGCGCTGGCGTTCAGCCCCAGTTCAGACATCGCGTAAACGATGCGGCGTTGAACAGGTTTCAGGCCATCACCGATAAACGGCAACGCACGATCCATGATGACGTACATGGAGTAGTTCAGGTATGCGTTTTCCGTAAATTCATGCAGCGCAAGGCGCTCTGCCATATCGCTCATTAATCGTGATTCCTCAACGTGTGCGCCCGCCTGTACGGCGGCAATATTGCCGCAGATACTACCCTATCTGCGGCGAGGAGTCATAGTGATGAGCGATTTTTTCACGCGCGCCTGGCGCTTACTGGGCGACCTTGCTGATCTCTTTTACGTCGATTTCCACCGAGTTCCAGTCTTTATCCACTTCGCCCTGGATCTCCACCACATCCTGCGGTCCGACGGTCACGCCATTCCAGCGTTTACGGTTGATATCCACATTGATGGTGCCGGTGGCATCTTTGAATAAATAGGTATCGTCGGAGACGCGCTCAACGATGTTCCCCCGCAACGTAACCCAGGCATCGTCACGCAGCGACTTCACGCTCTCAACGGTGGCTTTGCTGCCGTTCGGCCCGGTAAAACCCCCGCTCTGCTGAGTGGCGCCAGGGCCAGTAAACCCACCCTGATTCGCGGCGAAAGCCGGGGCGGAACATAACGCGAATACGGCAATCATGGCGGCAGTCTTTTTCATTTTTTCTCTCCCTTTTCCTGTGGTTTGCGACCATTTAACCGGCCATTCCTTAACGACTTCTTAACGGGAAAAAAGATAATTTTTCGCTGTACATTGCCTGTCGCCAACGGGTTTACTGCCCATAACAGGGTGGTGAAAGGAGGCATTGTGCGCATTTTACTGATTGAAGATGACACGCTCATCGGCGACGGCATCAAAACCGGACTCAGCAAAAAGGGATTTAGCGTCGACTGGTTCACGGACGGCAAACAAGGGAAAGAGGCGCTGTTTACCGCCCCTTATGACGCGGTGATCCTCGACTTAACGCTCCCCGGTATCGATGGCCTCGACATTCTGCGCGACTGGCGCGAACAACAACGCGCCGAACCGGTGCTGATCCTGACCGCCCGCGACGCCCTTAATCAACGGGTGGAAGGCCTGCGTCTGGGTGCGGATGACTATTTGTGCAAACCCTTTGCGCTGATCGAAGTGGCCGCCCGGCTGGAAGCCCTGATTCGCCGTACGCATGGTCACACGCAAAGTACGCTGCGCCACGGCGACGTGACGCTGGATCCGGGCAGCCTGGTCGCCACGCTGAATGGCGAAACGCTGGCACTAAAACCGAAGGAGTTTGCCCTGCTGGAACTGTTACTGCGCAACGCCGGGCGCGTACTGCCGCGTAAACTCATCGAAGAGAAGCTCTATAACTGGGATGACGATGTCACCAGCAATGCCGTGGAAGTGCATGTGCACCACTTGCGGCGCAAACTGGGCAGCCACTTTATCCGCACGGTTCACGGCATCGGTTACACCCTGGGAGAAGCATGAAACGCACCCGCCCGTTGAGTCTGCGCCTGCGCCTGACGCTACTGTTTTTACTGTTATCGATGGCGGCCTGGCTGTGCGCCAGCCTGGTTGCCTGGCAGCAGACCCGCGATAAGCTCAACAAGTTGTTCGACACCCAGCAAATGTTGTTCGCCAAGCGCCTGAGCGTCATGGAGTTTGAACAACTGCAAAGTGCCGCACCGCAGATCGCGAAGAAAAAGGTGAAACACGGCCATCTCGACGACGATGCGCTGGCGTTCGCCATCTATTCGACAGACGGCAAAATGCTGCTGCACGATGGCGAGAACGGCAAAGAGATTCCCTATAACTATCACCGCGAAGGGTTTGATAATGGCCACCTGCGCGATGATGACGACAAGTGGCGCTTTCTGTGGCTCACCGCTGAAGACAAGCGCTTTCGCATTGTTGTCGGTCAGGAGTGGGATTACCGCCAGGAGATGGCGCTGGAGATTATTACCTCGCAGCTCACGCCGTGGCTTGTCGCCCTGCCGTTGATGCTCATTCTGCTGGTTGTTCTTCTGAGTCTGGAGCTGCGCCCGCTGAAAAAACTGGCGCTGGCGCTGCGCATTCGCGCGCCGGATCTCGCCGAGCCGTTACCTGCCGACGGTGTGCCCCGTGAAGTGCGCCCGCTGGTGGAGGCGCTGAACCAGCTCTTTGCCCGCACCCATACGATGATGCAGCGCGAGCGGCGTTTCACCTCCGATGCCGCGCATGAGCTGCGCAGCCCGCTGGCGGCGCTGAAAGTGCAGACCGACGTGGCCCAGCTTTCCGATGACGATCCCATTGATCGGCAAAAAGCGCTGGCTCAGTTACATGTGGGGATCGATCGCGCTGCCCGTCTGGTGGATCAGCTACTGACGCTGTCACGACTCGACTCACTGGATAATCTTGACGATCTCGAACCCATCTCCCTGGCTGCGCTGCTGCAATCCGCGGTGATGGATAACTACCATCCGGCGCAGCAGGCCGGGATTGACGTCCGTCTGCATCTGCATGACACCACCGTCAGCCGCCAGGGCCAGCCACTGTTACTCAGCCTGCTGGTACGTAATCTGCTGGACAACGCCATTCGCTACAGCCCGGCGGGCAGTACCGTGGATGTCACGCTCGACGCGCAGTGTTTTAGCGTAAGGGATAATGGCCCCGGCATTCGCGAAGAGGCGCTGGCGCGCATTGGTGAGCGTTTCTATCGCCCGCCCGGGCAGAGTGAAACCGGCAGCGGGTTGGGCCTGTCGATTGTGCAGCGCATCGCCGGGCTGCATCACATGACGGTGACGTTCGGAAATCATCCGCAGGGGGGATTTATCGCGCGGGTCAGTTGGTAGCGGCATTATTGCTGTGAAAGCAAAAGTCTTTGCACTTTTTGCCAATTTCACCGCACCGTCGATCGGGATACCATGGCCCGCAAACGTATTTCGCTGAGGAAATCCCATGAGCAATATTCTGATTATCAATGGCGCGAAGCAATTCGCCCACTCAAAAGGTCAACTGAATGACACCCTGACCGAGGTCGCGGAAAGTTTTCTGCGCGACGCCGGGCATGATGTTCGCACCGTCCGCGCCGATGGCGAGTATGACGTAAAAGAAGAAGTGCAGAACTTTCTGTGGGCGGACACCATCATCTGGCAGATGCCAGGCTGGTGGATGGGCGCACCCTGGACGGTGAAAAAATATATGGACGATGTTTTCACCGAAGGCCACGGCGCACTCTACGCCAGCGATGGTCGCACCCGTTCCGACGCCTCGAAAAAATACGGTTCCGGCGGCCTGATTCAGGGCAAAACCTATATGTTGTCGCTGACCTGGAACGCGCCAATGGAAGCCTTTACCGAGAAAGAACAGTTCTTCCACGGTGTCGGCGTAGACGGCGTCTATCTGCCGTTTCACAAGGCAAATCAGTTCCTTGGTATGGACGCGCTGCCGACCTTTATCACCAATGATGTGATCAAAATGCCGGATGTCCCGCGTTATATCGCAGAATATCGCAAGCATCTGACGGAGATTTTTGCTTAACTGTGAAGCTGGACTTATAGGGAGTAGGTTAATCATGTTGACAGTAATTGCAGAAATCCGTACCCGTCCAGGGCAACATCATCGCCAGGCGGTTCTCGATCAGTTCGCGAAGATAGTGCCGGTTGTATTGCAGGAAGAAGGATGTCATGGCTATGCGCCGCTGGTGGATCACGCCGCGAACGTGAGCTTTCAAACCACCGCACCGGACTCCATCATGATGGTGGAAGTATGGGAAAGCGTGGCGCACCTTGAAGCCCATCTGCAAACGCCGCATATGAAAGCGTGGAGCGAAGCAGTAAAAGGCGATGTGCTGGAAACCCATATCCGTATTCTGGAAGCGGGTCTCTGAGTGTTGTCTTCCCCTCTCCCTGCCGGGAGAGGGAAGTGTTACCTACCAGTAGAGTTTCCAGCTTTGCAAAAACCGCGCCAGCGCCTCCACATAGAAATAATCCCCCCAGCTACAGCACTCATCCACCCCTTTATTGCTCGCCAGATGGTAAACCGAATGCTTGAGCAACCCGGTAGTGGCCTCGTTTTTCCCCGCCAGGTAGTGTTTGCCTAACGATGACATGATCTGCATGGCCCACTGCTGATAACGCGCGCGATCCGGATCGGTCACTGGCAGGTGCTTAATCAGCTCCAGCAAACCACACACGGCAATCGCGGCCGACGAGGAGTCCCGCAGCGCGTCGGTGCCGACCAGCGCCAAATCCCAATGGCAGACCGCATCGTCCGGTAAGCGGTTGAGGAAATAGTTAGCCAGCCGTTTCGACAGCGCCACCATCTCGCGGTCGCCGGTATAAATGAAACTCAACAGAAAACCGTAGATCCCCCACGCCTGACCGCGCGACCAGCATGAGTCATCCGCATAGCCTTGCTGCGTATTGCCGTAGCGCGGTGCACCGGTTTTCACGTCCATATAGTAAGTATGGAAGGTGGATGCATCTTCGCGGATCAGGTACTTCGCCGCCTGCTGCACGTGGGCCACAGCCGCGTCGGCAAAACGCCGATCCCCGGTTTGCTCCGTCGCCCAATAGAGCAGCGGCAGGTTCATGTTGCAGTCGATGATCATGCGACCGGCCTGCTCCGGATCCGCGAGATCGCCCCACGCCTGGATGATCTGCGCCTTTTGGTGGAAGCGTTCCAACAGTGCTTCCGCCGCCAGCAACGCAAAACCTCGCGCGTCCCGATTGCCGGTCAACCGCCAGCCCGCCACGCAGGAGAGCGTGTATAAAAAGCCCAAATCGTGAGTGTTAGTATCATGACGCCCGGCGATGCGCACGCCGAAAGAGCGCACATGCCGCTCCGCCAGCGCACGAAAGGGTTCCTCACCGCTCATCTCCCACGCCAGCCATAATTGCCCGGTCCAGAAACTGGTGGTCCACTCGATATTATCGGTTAACGGATAATATCCCTGCACGCAGGTTTCGGCGGGGAACTTATCTCCGAATTCCGTTAAATGACGGCGAATCAGTTCAAGGGTATGCGCCCGCGCGGTCTCCAGTTCATCTTTAAAGGTCTGCGCATCAATCGTAGCGCCTGGATAATCGCGTAGCGTTTCCTCAACGATTTTACTTAACATATTTCGGTTCCTTCTTTTTACAGATAATTAACGCGTCACATTATTGCGGGCAATATCCAGCGAACCGCTCTGCCGCCATTTGCTCTGGCAAGCGGATAACGTAAACAGCGAGACAAGCGTAAACAGCAGCGCAATCCCGCCCATAATGATGTAGGTATTTTCAAAACCGATGCGGTCATACAAAATCCCGGCGGGCGAGGAAACCACCACGTTGCCGACATACAGCATGGCCTGATAACCAAGTAAATACATGGTCGCATTCACGCGTTTATCAAAATGCTCAGCGATATATTTAAATACCGACACCAGCAGCAGGCAGATTTCCAGGCCGTACAGCGGTTTTAATACCGAAATCAGCAGATGCGATTCGCACAGCCCGGAGATGATTAACCGCGCCCCCACCACCATGCCGACAATCAGCAACCCACGCTTAGCGCCAATAAAATTCACAAACAGCGGGATCACCATATACATCACGAACTCCATGCCGGACTGCACCGTTCCCAGATAACCAAAAACGGCGTTGCCCTGATGGACATCCTCAAAGAAGGTCACGAAATAGCGGGAGAACTGCTGTTCGGCGATAAACATCATCCATGCCACACCGGCTACATACAGGCAGAACGCCCAGAATTTGCGGTTACGCAGCAGCGCATAGACATCCGCCGGGACGATTTTCTCTTTGGTCAGCACCTCATCGGCATGAGTGGAGTGGACATTCACTTTCAGGCTTAACAACACCGCCAGCATAATCAGCGAAGCGACCGATCCCATCATAAAGTTATAGGCTGGCGAGAGGTTAAACAGCAGGCCGGAAAACGAGGATGCCACCGCCCAGCCAAGCGACCCCCACATGCGAATCTGACCAAATTCCATACCGTTTAAACGGCTGTAGCGATCGGTATAAGACTCGCAGGCGGCCACTCCCGCATACCAGGCAAAACTTAAATAGATTGCCCCGACAATAATCCCCAGCAACGTATTCGACATTAATAACGGCTGGTAAACATAAATAAAGAACGGTGCCATTAATGCCGACATCAGCACCACAAAATAGAGCAGATATTTGCTCATGCCGATTTTATCGAGGATATAGCCGTAAATCGGTTTCAGGATCACTGAGAAAATACCGTTCACGGCAAATACCGTACCAATGACCGTGCCGCTCAGGTTGGCTTTTTGTCCTAACCAGATAGCCAGCAGACCAATACTGGCCGACCAGGTAAAGAAATAGAGAAAAATAAATGTGCTGATTTTGTAATATTCAGTTTTCTGGTTGATGGCTGTCTTTTCCATACTATCCTCGGCGAAAGCATGTAGGGTTCAGAGTTCGGCATCCGGTGATAACCGGGAATTAAAAGGTAATGATGTGTTTTGCTTTTCCGGCCTGGTGAATAACCAGCGCCTGTTCTTCTCTGTGCAGTTGCGGTATGCAGGAATTAAATGCCCCTTCAGAGGCGGCGGCCTGCACCGCGCACGCCAGCCAGTGGCGGCCTGGGGGAATATCGCCCTGCAACACCGGGATCGCCGCACAGGGAGCAAACATAATGCTGCTGTTCGGCGGCGTGACCACGCTGTCCGCCTGACGCATAACGGTGCTGGCCAGTGGGAAAATCGCGCTGATGCCATTTTCCGCCACCACCAGGCTCCCGCCCTCTTCGCCGCGATGCGCGGCTTTCAGCACCGCGAAACCGCCCTCCACGCTCTGCAAATGGCGGGCGGAGTCAATACGGTGTACCCGCACATGCCAGTCACCATAGGGAATCAGCCAGGTGGCAATATGTACGTCATGCCACGGTGACCAGCGGGAGAAAATGGCCTGTTCGCTGACCACCACCTCTTCACATTCCCGACGGCCGCGGAAATAGTTATCGCCGTCGCTGAGCAGCAACATGGAGTCACAGGCGGCGTGTTTAATGCCATAACGCCCGCGTTCAATGGTGAAGCCAAACAGGCTGGAATAGGCAAATTTGGTGTATTTCGCCTCGGTATTGACGTAATTGTTCAGCTCAAGCTGCCCGGACGCGAGCATCCAGACATGCCGCGCGTGGTCACTGTGCACCAGGATTTGCCCGGCGTGCGGCAGGGTTCGCTGCACGGCCCGCTCCGGCAAGGGCAACTCTTCGGCACGCCAGAACGGGTGCGCGGCGGGCAGCACCAGAATGAGAAAGACTTTTAACGCCCAGTACGGCGAACCCGGTGAGTTGTAGTCTTCGCACATCGCCAGGTTAGGGTAGGCAAACCCCAGCGTCAGAATGCCGTCGCGGTCAAAGATCGGCTGTTTTTGCCACCAGCGCAGATGGCGCAATATCACCCCTTTCACCACGCCAGCCGGAAAAACATCCAGCCCGGAGAACGCCACAGCGCTCCAGAAAGCGACCATCGCAAAACGGTACGTCAGGCTGCGCCCATAAGGGACGCACTCGCCTCCCGCAGCCGACATCGAAATAAAATCCTGCGCAAACAGGCGCGCCCGTTCGCGGATAATGCCTGCCCGCACGGGGTCGTCATCGCCATTCAGCATGGCATAAACCAGGCCGTAAAAATGGAACGCCATCGGGATGTAGTAATCTTTCGGCCGACCTGGGCCATCGGAATACCAGCCGTCGCCCAGGTAATAAGCGTCCATCATCGCAAAACGGCGTTCAATCGCCGCCGCATCCCAAGGGAGTCCCGCACGTTTAAAGCCCAGTTGCACCATGATGGCGAAGAAATGCCAGTTGCTGTCGGGCATCTCTGCATCGGTGATCTGGTTAAGCCAGCGATGCAGGTTATGCACTTCGCGTTCGCTAAAGCTTGCGGTGAGCGTGTCGCCCAGCAGCGCCAGACCGAGGCCATAAGCGGCCATCTCCACCAGTCGCTGATCGTAAGGCCCTGTTTCCCCCCAGTAGCCTTCACTCTGTGGATCGGTGCCGCGCTTTATTGCCGCCAGGTATTTCGGGCTAAACGGTTCGGCATCGCCACCCGCCATCAACGGGAACAGCCCCCATAATGCCCGCGACAATCCCTCCATCTCTGCAATATCGGTAGGGTAATGGGCGCTGGTGTCGCCCAGCGAAAAGCGGGATTCGCCCGCCGGAAACTGGCGATCCAGCGCGCTCAGTATCGTGTTCAGCGCGGCGACCACGTCGTCGCGGGATGACAATGGATTTGATGTTTTCACTTCCGCCGTCTGCATAGGTTGCTCTCCCTTGGGTGTGGCTGAAGGATAGTGAATCCATGAGAAGGGGAAATGTTAGCCTGGTCACACCGCCGTAATTTGCCTGAAACCGCTATTGAGGAAATTTAAAACCGTGGTTTATAACTAGATTCATCCGGGTAAAAATTGAGAACAGTTGCACTATGAACGACAACTGGCAGGCAGAGCGCCTTGAGCTGATCACCCTGAATGACGCCATCGTGTCGTTCAGTCGGCTTTTCGCCAATACCGTGCGTTACCACCACTGGCATCAGTGTCTGGAAGTGCTGTACGTCGAAGAGGGTTTTGGCGTGGTGATTGTCGACAACCGCCAGTACACCATGCGCCCCGGTCGGCTGTTTTTCTTCCCGCCCTTTACCATTCATAAAGTGATGGTGGATGAGCAGGCGCAGGATCGTTATCGCCGCACCATCATTCATGTCGATCACCATGCAGTGCTCAAACAGTTGCGCGATTTCCCGCACAACCACAGCCGGTTACAGCGTCTTTCACTGCGCGGCGGCGCAGCGGTGGTGATGGATGCCGCCGATATTCACCCGCATATCGATCACCTGTTTAGCTGTTATGCCAGGCTTGCCGCCTGCGCCAGCCTGACGGGCGAGCAGGTCGCCTGCCTGTTACTTAACCTGCTGGGCATGTTGCCGGAAGCCAATGAAGAGTTACCGGAAGAGCGCAGCGGCATTGCCACGCCGGTGATGTTCTGGCTGGAGGAAAACTACCGGCAAAAATTCAGTCTCGACAGGCTGGCGCAGGAGCTGGGCAAGTCCCGCAGCTATGTCTCGCGTCGTTTTCATTTCGAAACCGGTGAGCATATTCATCAATACCTGAACACCATCCGCCTGCGAAAAGCCTGTGATTACCTGCTGCACAGCGCGCGCAGCATCAGCGAGATCGCCGATGACGTCGGTTTTTCCGATGTGACCTACTTTATCAGCGCGTTTAAGAAGGGCATCGGTGAAACGCCGCTACAGTACCGTAAAAACCACGCCACGGCACCGCGCTGACTGTTGCCCCAGGCGCGGTTTTGCTATGGTGATGCTCTGATAACTTCACCGGAAAAAGCATATGGAACGGCTGGATTGCGATCGCATGTTTGTGGCGGTAATGGAAACCGGCAGCTTTACCGGCGCGGCACAACGCTGCGGCACCAGTCACGGTCAGGCCTCTAAGCTGATCTCCCGCCTGGAGCATGAACTGGGCGTTAACCTGCTGCGCCGCAGCACCCGCTCGCTTACCCCCACCGAGGTGGGACAGGCCTATTACGAGCGCATTCGCCAGTTACTGACCGATTACGACGCGCTCAATGATTCGGTACGCAACATTGCGAATGCCCCTTCCGGCCTGCTGCGTATCTCTGCGCCCGTCACCTTTGGTACGTCGCAACTGACGCCGCATCTGGTGGCGTTCGCCCGTCGTTATCCGGACATTGAGCTGGATGTCAGCTTTGCCGATCGGCTGGTCAGCGTGGTGGACGAGGGTTTTGATCTGGCGTTACGCATCGGCAGCCTGACGGACAGCAGCCTGGTAGCGCGCCGTTTGTGTGCGATCCGCAACGTGGTGGTGGCATCGCCGGACTACCTGGCCCGCCACGGCGAACCGTCGCACTGGCAGCAACTCGACCAGCACAGTCTGATTGTCGATACCAACTTTCGCGATCCCTGGCACTGGCCGTTTATTGACGCGCAGCAGCAGCTACACGCCCAGCCTGTGCGCGGGCGCATGAAGTTCTCCAATGCCGAAGTCTGTCTTGAAGCGGCCTGTGCCGGGCTGGGTATTGCGCGGATACCGGTTTTTGTGGCCGGGAAAGCGCTGAAAGCGCAGCGCGTAAAACTGCTGCTGAGCGCCTATGAAGCACCGCCGCTGGCGCTGTTCGCCGTTTACCCTCCGGCCCGCTACCTGGCGCAGAAATCCCGCGTACTGATCGACTTTCTGGTGGAATCCTTCTCGCCGCAGCCCGCATGGGAACAGGGGTGGTGATAATTTCCATATTGGAAATAAACATGCCTGTTATGAGCGGATAATCATCGATATGGAAAGACTGTACACTCCCCTCATCAACTGACCTGAGAGGAAGACCACCATGTTCGATCAACGCACAACCCCTTATGCTGCTCTGCTGATGCGCCTGGCGCTGGGTATTCTGTTTCTGGCGCATTTCAGCCTGAAGTTTTTCGCGTTTACCCCGGCGGGCACGGCAAAATTCTTTGCGTCTCTGGGTCTGCCCGGCTGGCTGGCCTACGTCACGATGACCGTTGAACTGCTGGGCGCAATTGCCCTGATCCTCGGTGTCTACACCCGTGTTGTGGCAATCGTGCTGATCCCTATTCTGCTTGGCGCTATTTTTACCGTACACGGTCCGGCGGGCTTCTTCTTCACGAACCCGAACGGTGGCTGGGAATTCCCGGCATTCTGGATCGTGGGTCTGCTGGTGCTGGCATTAACCGGCGACGGTAAATTCGCGCTGAAGCCCACCACACGACAGAGCTAACGGAGGTTATATGCTGATTGAGGGTAAATGGACAGCGGACTGGCACCCTGTACAAGCCACCGACGAGAAAGGCGGCTTTGTGCGCCAGACCTCCAGCTTTCGCCACTGGGTCACGCCGGACGGGTCGGCTGGCGTCACCGGCGACGGTGGTTTTCAGGCCGAACCGGACCGCTATCACCTGTATGTAGCGCTGATCTGCCCGTGGGCGTCCCGTACGCTGATTGCCCGTAAACTGAAAGGGCTGGAAGCGGTCGTCAGTGTGTCCGTGGTCGAACCCTGGCTGCTGGACGAAGGCTGGCATTTCGGTGATTACCCCGGCGCTGATCGCGATACGCTCAATCAGGCGGAGTGGCTGCATCAGCTTTACACCCGCGCCGACGCCAAATTTACCGGGCGCGCAACGGTGCCGGTGCTGTGGGACAAGAAAACCCACACCATTGTGAATAACGAGTCGGCCGATATCGTGCGCATGTTTAACAGCGGCTTTGGCGAGCTGGCAAACCAGACGCTCGATCTCTATCCGCTGCCTCTGCGCGATGAGATCGACCGCCTGAATGCGGAGATCTACCCGAATCTCAACAATGGGGTTTATCGCGCCGGTTTTGCCACCACACAGCTCAGTTATGAAGAAGCAGTCAGCGATGTCTTCAGGCAACTGGATAAACTGGAAAGCCACCTTGCGCAGCGCCCGTTTCTTTGTGGCGAGCAGTTAACAGAAGCGGATATCCGCCTGTTCGTGACGCTGGTGCGCTTTGATGCCGCCTATCACGGGCTGTTTAAATGCAACCTGCGTAAGCTCGCGGAATACACACACCTGGACCGCTATCTGCGCCAGATGCTGGCATACCCCGGCATTCGCGAGACGGTGAATATCGATCACATTAAGCAGGGCTACTACTCCATCAAAGCCCTCAACCCTAACGGCATCGTCCCGCAGGGGCCGGATTTGAGCGCTTATGGGCTCTGACAGGAAGCGATGATGAAAAAATTGATTGTGCTGTTACACGGCGTCGGCAGCAGCGGCGACGACTTACGCGGTCTGGGGAAATACTGGTCGCAGACGCTGGGCGATGTGCTGGTGGCTTCGCCGGACGGGCCGTCGCGCTTTGATATGGGACCGGGTTTCCAGTGGTTTAGCGTTAACGGCATCACCGAAGAGACGCGCGCAGGGCGTATTGCTGATGCGCGCGCGGCATTCAATGCCACCCTCACTGGGTTGCTCGAAAAGCATGATGTGCAGCCAGGCAGAGACAAACTGGTGCTGGCGGGTTTCTCTCAGGGAGCCATTATGTCGCTGGACGCGCTGGTTAATGGCCAGTGGCCGCTGGCGGCGGTGGTCGCCTTTTCCGGTCGTCTCGCCTCCGCCCGGCCGTGGCAGCCAGCACGCAACACCCCGGTGCTGTTGGTGCACGGGATGAGCGATCCGGTGATCAACTGGAAAGAGAGTGAGCGCGCCGCCGCAGAGCTTGGGGAAGCGGGTATCGATGTCGATACCTATTTTGAACCCGGCGTGCCGCATACCCTCACCGCCAATGGCGCAATGAAAGCCGCCAGTTTCCTGCAACCCCTGCTTAACCGCGTAGATTAACGCGTGACGGGATGCCGCCCGGGCATCCCTGTATTACGCCACCAGTTGCTGCATGACCTGGATAAAGGCAGAAGTAATACGTGCTTCGTGCACATGCCGCCCCTCTTCAATCACCCAGCGTCCTCCCGTCATGACCCTTTTTATCGGGTTGGCTGCACAGGCAAAAATCCAGCGGTTCAGCCGTTCGCGATCGCCGGCAGTGGCCAGGAAAGGATCGCGGCTATCCAGCAGCAGCATATCTGCACGCTCGCCTGTCGCCAGTTGACCGATCGGCTGACCCAACGCTCTGCGCCCGCCCTGCAACGCCCCCTGATACAGCACATTACCGATATAGGGTTCGTCGGGCAGATGCAGAAGATTGCGCCGCCGCTGATTCAGGCGTTGCCCGTACTCAAACCAGCGCAGATCTTCCGTGACGCTGACGCTAATATGGCTGTCGGAGCCAATCCCCCAGGCACCGCGCCGGGTAAGGTAATCCGCGCCGGGGAAAATACCGTCGCCAAGATTGGCTTCCGTGGTCAGACACAGGCCCGCTACCGCACCGGACGCAGCCATCATGCGCGTCTCTTCCGGCGTCACGTGCGTCGCATGGATCAGGCACCAGTGTTCATCCACCGGTTGATGGCGGTACAGCCACTCCACCGGGCGCAAGCCGGACCAGGCGACGCAGTCATCCACCTCTTTTTGCTGTTCAGCGACGTGAATATGCACTGGCTGTTTTTGCGGGCTGGCGTCGAGCACCGTCTGCATCTGTTCCGGCGTCACCGCCCGCAGTGAATGGAAGCACAGCCCGGTACGCTGCATCGGTTCGCTGGCAAGCTGCGCGGTGAGCGTTTCATGCAGCGCCAGATAGCCTTCGGTGTCATGAAGAAAACGACGCTGCCCGGCGGACGCCGCCTGCCCGCCAAAACCGGAATAGCTGTAGAGCACCGGCAGTAGCGTTAACCCGATGCCTGCGGTTTTGGCCGCCTGTGAAATACGCAGCGCCAGTTCTGCGCGTTGCGCGTAAGGTTTGCCGCCGCGATCGTGGTGCAAATAGTGAAACTCCGCCACCGAGGTATAACCGGCTTTCAGCATTTCGATGTACAGATAGCTGGCAATCACTTCCAGTTGTTCCGGGCTGATTTTATCCACCAGCCGGTACATCAAGTCCCGCCATGTCCAGAAGCTGTCCGCCGGATCGCCCACCACTTCGGTCAGCCCCGCCATTGCGCGCTGAAAGGCGTGCGAGTGCAGATTCGGCATTCCCGGCACCAGAAAACCCTCCAGCCGGATGTCGTCATCACCCGGCTGACTGTCGCTTTCCAGCGCACCGATCATGCCCTGTGCTGAAACCGTGATCCTGACATTATTTGCCCAACCTTGCGGCAACAGTGCTTTTGCCGCGAAATAGACCGCCATATCCCCTCTCCGCGCAGACATTCACAAGATGTATATACATGTTTATATATATACATCCAATAGGGGGTAGAGTAAACTTTATCACTCATCAGGTGAGGATAGCGTAATGGCGCAAAGCGACGTGTTTAAAGCAGTGGCTGAAGAAGGGCATCTGGATCAGCCCGCCCCTTTCTATGAAAGGGTAAAAAGCATGATCAAAACCAATGTTCACAGCGGTGTCTGGCCGGTTAATTTCCGCGTGCCGTCCGAAAGTGAACTGGTTAGCCAGTTCGGCTATAGCCGCATGACCATTAACCGCGCCCTGCGCGAGCTGACCGCCGAAGGCCTGCTGGTGCGTATGCAGGGCGTCGGCACCTTTGTCGCCGAAGTACGCGGGCAGTCTGCGCTGCTGGAAATCAATAACATCGCCGATGAGATTATCAGCCGTGGTCATCGCCACCACGCCCGGGTGCTTGAACTGACCCAGTTGCATGCCGATGCCCAGCAAGCGCTGGCGTTTAACCTGCCAAAAGGCAGCCGCCTGTTCCACTCGCTGATCTGCCATTACGAAAACGGCGTACCGGTGATGCTGGAAGACCGGCTGGTGAATGCACTGATTGTGCCGGACTATCTGCAACAGGATTTTACCCGCATCACCCCGAACGCCTATCTCTCTTCCATCGCGCCGATTGTGGAAGGGGAACACATTATCGAGGCGGTCAACGTGCCCCGTACGGAGTGCGCGTACCTGGAAATCGATGAGCACACCCCTTGCTTACAGGTCAATCGCCGCACCTGGACCGGTCGTCAGGACAAAAAAATCGTCACCAGCGTGCGGCTGGTCTACCCTGGCCCGCGCTACCGGCTGGAAGGAAGCATGCGCAAATGACCGTGCTGCTGCCCTACGCCGACTATGCGGAGATGCGCTGGAAAAACGGCCAGGGCGTGACCCGTGAAGTGTGTCGTTTTCCCGGAAGCGAAGCGTACGACTGGCGCGTATCGGTCGCCACCATTCGTGAAAACGGTGCGTTCTCGCGTTTCTCTGGCTACCTGCGAAATATCAGCGTGCTGGAAGGCGACGGCATGTTCCTCACCCTGGACGGCCAGCGCAGCGCATTGATCCCCCCTTTTCAGGCAACGGATTTTAACGGCGACAGCGACACATACTGCGAAGTAGTCGGTGGGCCGCTGCTGGATTTCAATGTTATCTATAACCCGCAAACCATACAGGCCGCCGTTCGCTGGGCACGCGCTGGAGAGTGGGCGCATCCGCAAGGAACTCTGCTACTGTTTAACGCCGGTGACGTGCTGGATGTCACCGTTAACGCGCAGTCATTTACCTTGCAGCATTACGACAGCCTGTTGATCTATGCCCCGGCAACCCTCACGGTCGATGCAGGCGCAGACACGCTTTTCGCCTGCGTAACGCTCCTCCCCCGCTAATCGCGACGCAGGCATTTACCCATTGTCGGCTTCGCTAATCAGCGCGCAAAGCTGGCGGCTCAACTCACCGCTGGCAATCAGATCGCGCACCGCGTGCATATCCGGATAGAGCGCCGTATCCGTTTCACGAAACGCCACCCGCTTACGCACCTGCGCCAACGTTAACTCCGTGCCAATGGATGCCCGCAGCGGGCGGTGGAACTCAATCGCCTGGCAGGCGCACAGCAGTTCAATCGCCACAATATCCACCGCGTTCGCCACCGCTTGCCGCGCCTTACGCGCCGCCGACACGCCCATGCTGATATGATCTTCCTGCCCGGCGCAGGTCGATACCGTGTGCACACTGGCGGGCGCAGCCAGGCTACGGTTATCCCCGGCGAGCGCGGCAGCGACATACGGCGGGATCATCATCCCGGAATTGGCGCCGCTTTTGCCCACCAGAAACGCGGGCAGACCGCTGAGATGTACGTTAGTGATACGGTCTGAACGCGCCTGCGAGGCGGTACTGAGCTGGGCAATCGCCACCGCCAGCGCATCCAGCGCCAGTGCCAGCGGCGCGCCATGCCCGTTGCCGCCCGGCAACGTCACCAGTGCATCCGCTTCGATTAAAAATACCGGGTTATCGGTGACCGAATTGAGTTCAGTGGTCACGATATGGCGGCAATGCGCCAGTTGATCACGTACCGCGCCGTGGATCTGCGGAATGCAACGCAGGCTGAGCGCATCCTGCACCCGATGGTCACGGTAATGTTGAAGAATGTCGCTTCCCTGCAATAAGCGGCGCAAAATGCGCGCCGTTTCCTGCTGCCCGTCATGGGGGCGTAGCGCATGCAGCCGTGCATCGTAGCCGCGCGTGTTGCCTTTCAACGCTTCAAGGCACATGCCGCCCGCCATATCCGCGACCGGCAGCAACTGTTCAAAATCCCGAACCGCCAGGCAGGCCAACGCAGTGATTTCGTACGTGCCGCTGATCAGCGCATGCCCTTCACGCGGGCCAGGGATTCGGGGCGGGATCCCCGCCTTTGCCAGCGCATCGGCGGAAGGCAGTAACTGCCCCTCATACCAGCACTGCCCTTCGCCAAACAGGGATAAACCGATATGCGCGGTGGCAATCAGATAGCCAACGGATCCACCTGCCGGAGACCACGGAGTCAGCTGCCGGTTCAGCATTAGCGCCATCCGCTGCGCCAGTTCAGCACTGACGCCGCTGCATCCTTGCAGCAACGATTTCAGCATCACCGCCATCATCGCCCGCACTTCCCGCACCGACAGATCCGCGCCCATACCACAGGCATGACTGCGCAACATATTAAGTTGCATGCTGGCAATCTGATCCGCAGAGAGACGCTCAGTCACCAGATCTCCCACGCCGGTCGTCAGGCCATAGATCACGTCGCCCCGGGTAATGGCGTTGTGGATATACCCGCTGACCGTATCCATGTGCGACAGCGCATCAGGATCCAGCGCCACTGGCGCGCCATCGGCAATGCGCACCAGTTCATCAAGGGTCGTGGCGGCCCGGCCTAATGTCACCGCATCCGTCTGTTGCGCGGAAGAAAAGGGAATTGTCGTCATCTTGCTGCCGTTCCTTACTTGCTCAGTTGGTGTTTAACCAGCCACTGGTGCGCCACATCGTCAATGCTGGCGAACTCAGCAAGCTGTTCATTCATGGCAATCAGATCCTCGGTCGTCAATTGAGCGGAGATCGTGTTCAGCGTGTTCTGAATGGTCGGGTTCAGCGTGGCGCTGGCGACGATGGGAACAATATTCTGCGCCGCAAACAGGTGCTTGGGATCATCAAGCGCCACCAGGTGATCTTTTTTGATCTCCGGCGTAGTGGAGGTGAGATCCGCGACCTGGATCTGGTTGTTTTTCAACGCGGTCAGCGTCAACGGCCCGGCAACATCCAGCACTTTAAAGCTTTTGAAATTCAGGCCGTAGACCTCGCGCAGGCCGGGAACGCCTTCATGGCGGGTTTTCCACTCCGCCGGGCCGCCAAGCACCAGTTCACCGGCAATCGGCTTCAGATCGTCGATGGTTTTCAGTTTGTACTTGTCGGCGGTCTTTTTCGTCACCGCAAGCACATCACTGTTCTGCGCCGCGGAGGTGTTCAGCATGCTGACATTTTTCGGCAGTTTCGTGGCCAGCGCGGTTGCCACCTCTTCCGAGCTGTGCGCGGTGTTTTTCGCATCCAGATAGCTCAGCAGCGCGCCGCTGTACTCCGGGATAACGTTGATAGAGCCATCGAGCAGTGCCGGAATATAGACTTCGCGGCTGCCGATATTGAGTTTTTTCTCTACCGGAATGTTCTGCGCTTCCAGCGCCCCGGCATAAATGGTCGCCAGCAACTGGTTTTCCGGAAAATCCGCCGAGCCGATAATGACTTTCTGACCGGCGTCCGCAGCCCAGACAGAAGAAGCGACAGACAGCAGTGCGGCACTGAGCAACATAAGAGAGCGTTTCTGAACATTCATCGTATTAACCTTCTGTTATTAAAGGACTACTGGTTGTGGGTACGCCGGGAGATGCCTGGTGACACCATCACTTTCCCGGCGAGCGAAAATAAGAGATCAATCATCAGTGCCAGCAGCGCGACGAGGATCGCGCCGGCGGTCATTTGGGCGAAGTCATTCGCCGCTCTACCATCGATAATCAGCCGCCCGAGGCCGCCAAGCGACACATACGCCGCGATGGTCGCGGTAGAGACGATTTGCAGCGCCGCGCTGCGAATACCGGAGAGGATCAGCGGCGCAGCGCAGGGTAACTCCACCTGCATCAGCACCTGCAACGGGGTCAGGCCAATGCCTTTCGCTGCATCGTGCACGCCCGGATCCACCGAGCGAATACCCGCATGCACGCCAAGCGCCACCGGAGGCAACGCCAGAACCACCAGCACAATGATGCAAGGCAGTACAAAGGCCATATCCGATTCGAAATAGCCTGCCAGCAGGATCACCAGCAAAATGATCAGACCAAACGAGGGCAGCGAACGCAGTGCGTTCGTCGTGCCAATTAACAGCGCTTCTCCTTTGCCGGTATGCCCGGTATAGCAACCCACCGGGAAAGCAATGGCGATCGCAAATGCCAGCGCCGCTGCGCTATAGCCCACATGCTGTAACAGCAGAGGCGCAATGCCATCATCGCCGTACCAGTGGCTGGGCTCGAAAAACCATTCAGACATTGCTCATCCCCTTTTAGGTTGCCAGCGGCTCAAGACGCGGGTTGTCGCCACGACCAGCGCATCAAGCACCAGAGCCAGCACGATACACAGCGCAATACCGGCGATAATCGGCGTGAGAAACTGCAACTGAAAACCCTGCGTAAACAGCGACCCCAACTGCGGCGCGCCAATCAGCGCCGCCACGGAGACAATACTGACGTTGGACACCACCGCGACGCGCAGACCCGCGCCAATCACCGGCACGGCAAGCGGCAGATCGATTTGCAGGAACTGTTGCAGCGGTGTGTAGCCCAGCGCATAAGCAGACTGCCGGGTCTCAGTGGAGACCGAATCCAGCCCGTCGCACACCGTCCTGACCAGCAGCGCAAAGCTGTAAATGGTCAGCGCCACCACCACGTTGAGCGGATCGAGGATTTGCGTATTCAGCAATGGCGGCAACAGCACAAACAGCGCCAACGACGGAATGGTGTACAGCAGGCCAAACAGATTGAGGATCACCGCTTTGACGCCCGGCAGACTGTGCACCGCCCAGCCAACCGGAACGGCCAGTAACAGCCCTATCATGATTGGTGTAATCGACAAGTAGCAGTGCCACAACAGCAGTGAGAGGATTCGGTCGCTCTGCGCCCACAGCCAGTCAAACCTCATAGCGCCTCCTGCGTCAGCGACTTGCAGGCATCCAGCACCTTTTCTAGCGACAGCGATCCCACCGGTCGGTGCTGTTCGTCAACCACCACAGCGCGATGACAGGGAGAGCTTAACGCCGAGTCCAGCAACTGACGCAGCGTGCCGCCCTGTGGCGAAAAGGTAGCGCCCAGGTTGATGTTTTCCGGGGCAATAATCTCTACCTGCTGGTGAGTGTCGAACCAGCCACAGGCTTTGCCCTGCTGCGTGACCAATAACCAGCGTTGCGCGCTGACGCCGCACGCTTGTGAAAGGGATGCGCCCATTTCAATGGCAGGTTCCGCCTGAAGCGCAGGCAGTGACCCGGAAGCGTGAAAACTGAGTTTGCGATAGCCGCGATCGCGGCCAATAAAGTCCGCCACAAATTCGCTTTGCGGCGCATTCAGCAATTCCCCGGGCGTAGCCAGTTGCGCCAGCTTGCCGCCGGGTTTCAAAACCGCCACGCAGTCCCCCAGCTTCATCGCTTCATCAATGTCGTGCGTGACCATAATAATGGTCTTGCTTACCGCCTTCTGAATGCGCAGAAACTCCTCCTGCAACTGTTCGCGCACCACCGGGTCAACCGCGCTGAAGGGTTCATCCATCAGCATAAATTCCGGGTCGGCGGCCAGCGCACGGGCCACGCCAACGCGCTGTTGTTGCCCGCCGGAGAGCTGCCACGGGTAACGTTTTGCCAGTTGCGACGCCAGCCCGACCACCTCCAGCAGCTCCCCCGCTCTGGCTCTGGCTTTGCTTTTGGTCGCACCGTTAAGGATGGCGGTGGTGGCGATGTTATCGAGGATGGTTTTATGCGGAAACAGCCCGGCATTCTGGATGACGTAACCAATGCGTCGACGCAGTTGCACCACATCCATTTGCGCGGTGGATTCACCGTTCAGCAAAATGGTGCCGGAAGAGGGTTCCACCAGCCGGTTGATCATCCGTAATGAAGTGGTTTTTCCGCAGCCGGACGGCCCCACCAGTACGGTAATTTTCCCTCCCGGCGCAACCAGGTTCAGGCCATCCACCACGACGGTGCCGTCGTCATAATGCTTGGTCACATTATTGAAAGTAATCATCGCTACGCCTTATGGTCATCATGTGCCGCCAAAGAACAGGGCCGGGTAACAGGCCGTATGTATATCCTTGTATGTACAACTTGCAAGCCATGTGCCATAACGTCATTGCAACAATCACGCATTCAAATAAAAAAGCATAAAAACATAAGGTTAAATCAACAAAAGCGTTCAGAGTCCGTGGAAAAAGGTCTATTCACCTGCGTTGCCATCAGCACCCGGTTCGCTTTTCTTGCACCTGAATTGCTCACAAATCTCCTCGTCACGCACAATAACGGTGCAGGAAAACAGCAACAAATCAGGCTGATAAACGCACACCAATAAAAAGCACGTTTTTAACAGGCTGTTTTTACTCGAAAATAAATAAAATGATCAAAGTGGCACCGTATGTGCTTATCATGTATATACAAGATACTGCAAAATGATATCGCCATTTCAGCGAGCATTTATTCCGCTAGCCAACAGAGAAGGTAAACCGCATGAGTAGTGAATTTTCCCGTTATCGTGATGTTGAAATCAGGGCGCCGCGCGGCACAACATTGAATGCAAAAAGCTGGCTGACGGAAGCCCCGCTGCGCATGCTGATGAATAATCTGGATCCTGACGTCGCGGAAAATCCCAAAGAACTGGTGGTCTACGGGGGAATTGGTCGTGCGGCGCGCAACTGGGAGTGCTTCGATAAAATGGTTGAGGCGCTGAAACAGCTCAACGACGATGAAACGCTGCTGGTGCAGTCCGGCAAACCGGTGGGCGTGTTTAAAACCCATACGAATGCTCCCCGGGTGCTGATCGCCAACTCCAACCTTGTTCCCCATTGGGCGAACTGGGAACACTTTAATGAACTGGATGCCAAAGGGCTGGCGATGTACGGGCAGATGACCGCCGGATCCTGGATCTATATTGGCAGTCAGGGGATCGTGCAGGGCACCTACGAAACCTTCGTGGAAGCGGGTCGCCAGCACTATAACGGTTCACTGAGCGGGCGTTGGGTACTGACCGCGGGACTGGGCGGCATGGGCGGCGCGCAGCCGCTGGCAGCCACGCTGGCTGGCGCCTGTTCACTGAACATTGAGTGCCAGCAGTCGCGTATCGATTTCCGTCTGCGCACCGGCTATGTGGACGAGCAGGCAAGCGATCTGGATGATGCGCTGGCGCGTATTCATCGCTATACCCGCGAGGGCAAAGCGGTTTCCGTTGCGCTGCACGGCAACGCAGCAGAGATATTGCCAGAGCTGGTTAAACGTGGTGTGCGCCCGGGCCTCGTCACCGATCAAACCAGCGCCCACGATCCGCTGAACGGCTATCTGCCCATCGGCTGGCAGTGGGAAACCTACCGCGAACGCGCGAAGACAGAGCCTGCACAGGTGATTCAGGCGGCAAAAGCCTCTATGGCAGAGCATGTGAAAGCAATGCTCGCCTTCCAGCAGCAGGGCATTCCCACGTTTGATTATGGCAATAACATCCGCCAGATGGCGAAAGAGATGGGCGTCAGCAACGCGTTCGACTTTCCTGGTTTTGTGCCCGCCTATATTCGCCCGCTGTTTTGCCGGGGGATCGGCCCGTTCCGTTGGGCGGCGCTGTCCGGCGATCCGCAAGATATCTATCGTACCGATGAAAAGGTGAAAGCACTGATTCCCGACGATGCGCACCTGCACCGCTGGCTGGATATGGCAAAAGAGCGCATCAGTTTCCAGGGCTTGCCGGCGCGTATCTGCTGGGTCGGTCTGGGGCAGCGCGCGAAGCTGGGGCTGGCATTTAACGAAATGGTCAGACGCGGCGAAGTTTCCGCGCCGATTGTCATTGGCCGCGACCACCTCGATTCAGGTTCCGTCGCCAGCCCTAACCGGGAAACGGAGTCGATGAAAGATGGCTCTGATGCCGTTTCCGACTGGCCGCTGCTGAATGCATTGCTGAATACCGCCAGCGGCGCGACCTGGGTCTCTTTGCACCACGGCGGCGGGGTGGGTATGGGCTTTTCCCAACATTCCGGAATGGTGGTGGTATGCGACGGCACGGATGAAGCCGCAGAGCGTATTGCCCGCGTGCTGCATAACGATCCGGCGACAGGCGTGATGCGCCATGCGGATGCGGGCTACGATTCGGCCATTGCCTGCGCCAACGAGCACGGTCTCAACCTACCGATGATTTCTGGGTCATGATTTAAAGGCGCGGTAACCACCGCGCACTATCATCACGGGAGAACGCTTATGCGTACTTTATGGCGCCATTGTCAGATTGCCACCATGGTGGACGGGCAATATAACCTGATAACCGGGGCAGCCATGCTGACCGATGGCCCGCAGATTGTATGGCTGGGCAAAGAGGGAACGCAGCCGGAAGGATCGGTGGATAATGACGTGGATCTGCACGGACATCTGGTTACGCCTGGACTGATTGATTGCCACAGCCATAGCGTGTTTGGCGGCAATCGCAGCCAGGAGTTTGAGATGCGGCTCAACGGGGCGAGCTATGCGGAGATTGCGGCAGCGGGCGGCGGCATTATCAGCACCGTCAATGCCACCCGTCACGCCGATCAACAGCAACTGCTGGACAGCGCCCGCAAACGCATCGACGCACTGCGCAAAGACGGCGTCACGGCGCTGGAGATCAAGTCCGGTTACGGCCTCAGTTTTGCCGATGAGCGCAAAATGTTGCAGGTGATCCGTATGCTGGCTAACGAGATGCCGTTGACCCTTTTCAGCACCTGTCTTGCCGCGCATGCGTTGCCGGCGGAGTACACGCACCGTGCTGATGAGTACATCGACGACATCTGCCAGCGCTGGTTACCCGATTTGCACGCAGAAGGACTGGTGGATGCGGTAGACGCATTTTGCGAACATCTGGCTTTCTCCCCCGAACAGGTGGAGCGCGTGTTCCGCAAGGCGCAACAATTGGGCTTACCGGTGAAACTGCATGCGGAGCAACTTTCGTTGCTGCATGGCGCAGGGCTGGCAGCCCGCTATAACGCCCTTTCGGCCGATCATCTGGAATACCTGTGCGAAGAGGATATTGCGCTGATGGCGCAACACGGCACCACGGCGGTACTGCTGCCGGGCGCGTTCTACTTTTTACGCGAGCAGCAACAGCCGCCTGTGGCGCTGCTGCGTCAGTACCGGGTGCCGATGGCCATTTCCAGCGACCTGAACCCCGGCACGTCTCCGGTGTTATCCCTGCGACTGATGATGAACATGGCCTGCACCCTGTTCCGCCTGACGCCGGAAGAGGCGCTGGCGGGGGTGACCTGCCATGCTGCCCGCGCGTTAGGCATCGGTGCGCATTGCGGTACGTTGCAGGCAGGCAAAGAGGCCAGTTTTGTGGCGTGGGACGTCGAACATCCGGCGGAACTGAGCTACTGGCTGGGCGGCACGTTATCCAAACGGGTGATCTACAAGGGGGAGGAAGTCTGGCATGACTAACGGGTTCGAATTACATCAGGGTACGCTGCCGTTGCTGGTGAGTATGCCGCACCCCGGCACGCAACTGACGCCGGAGATCGCCGCCGCGCTGACGCCTCGTGCGCAGCGGCTGGAAGATACTGACTGGCACATTCCGCGGCTTTATCAGCCCATTCGCGCGCTGGGCGCGAGCGTACTGAGCGCAAACTACTCCCGCTATGTGGTGGATTTAAACCGCCCGGCCGACGATAAACCCCTGTACAGCACTGCCACCACCGGCCTGTTCCCGGCCACGTTCTTTGACGGCGAACCGTTGTTCGATGCCGGACAAGCGCCGGATGAGGCGATGAAAGCCGCGATTTTGCAGCACCTGTGGCAGCCTTATCATCAGGCGCTGATGCAGGAGCTGACAAGGCTGCGCGACACCTTCGGTTATGCCTTGTTGTGGGATGCTCATTCGATCAAGTCGGTGGTGCCGCGCCTGTTCGACGGTAAGCTGCCGGATCTCAATTTTGGGACTGCCGATGGCGCAAGCTGTGCGCCGGATCTGAGTGCCGCATTGCTGGCGCGCTGTGAGGCGTTTCCGCACTATACGAAGGTGCTAAATGGCCGCTTTAAAGGCGGTTATATCACCCGCCACTATGGTGACCCGCAGCAGCACATTCATGCGGTGCAGCTTGAGGTTGCGCAATGTTGCTACATGGATGAAGAGCAATTTACCTGGTCAGAAGAGAAGAGCGAGCGGTTCCGGGAGCTACTGAGCGCGCTGATCAACACCGCGCTGGAGTGGGGCGAGCGGCATCTGCGCCGCTAAGAAAAAAGGGATGCTGTGCGCATCCCTTTTTTTTGTGCATCAGGCTTCGATATCGGCCATATCGCCTTTTTCCTGCAGCCAGTTGCGCCTGTCTTCCGAACGCTTTTTGGCCAGCAGCATATCCATGGTCGCGTTGGTTTGCTGCTCATCTTCATCACTGATAATAAGCTGCACCAGGCGGCGGGTATTCGGATCGAGCGTCGTTTCACGCAACTGCATCGGGTTCATTTCGCCCAGCCCTTTAAAGCGCTGCACGTTCGGTTTGCCCTTCTTGCGTTTTAACTGCTCCAGCACGCCGGTTTTCTCTTCTTCCGTCAGCGCGTAATAGACCTCTTTGCCGAGATCGATACGGTACAGCGGCGGCAGCGCCACATGAACGTGACCGTTTTTCACCAGCGCGCGGAAGTGTTTGACAAACAGCGCGCACAGCAGCGTGGCAATGTGTAAACCGTCGGAGTCCGCATCCGCGAGGATACAGATCTTGCCGTAGCGCAGTTGGCTGAGATCGTCGCTGTCCGGATCGATGCCGATCGCCACCGAAATATCGTGGACTTCCTGAGAGGCAAGGACTTCGTCGGAAGAGACTTCCCAGGTGTTCAGGATCTTCCCTTTCAGCGGCATGATCGCCTGATATTCGCGATCGCGCGCCTGTTTGGCGGATCCGCCTGCGGAGTCCCCTTCCACCAGGAACAGCTCAGTACGGCTCAAATCCTGCGCGGTGCAGTCTGCCAGCTTGCCCGGTAACGCCGGACCGCTGGTCAGTTTCTTACGCACCACTTTTTTGGCGGCGCGCATACGGCGCTGCGCGCTGGAGATCGCCATTTCCGCCAGCAGTTCCGCCAGCTGGATATTCTGGTTCAGCCACAGGCTGAACGCGTCCTTCACCACGCCGGAAACAAATGCGGCGCACTGACGGGACGATAAACGCTCTTTGGTCTGCCCGGCGAACTGCGGATCCTGCATTTTTACCGACAGCACATACGCGCAGCGATCCCAGATATCTTCAGCGGAGAGCTTCACACCGCGCGGCAGAATATTGCGGTATTCGCAGAACTCGCGCATGGCGTCCAGTAACCCCTGACGCAGACCGTTAACGTGCGTGCCGCCCTGCATGGTCGGGATCAGGTTAACGTAGCTTTCCGTCAGCAGTTCGCCGCCTTCCGGCAGCCACAGCAGCGCCCAGTCCACCGCTTCTGTCTCAGCGGAGAAAGTGCCAATAAAGGGTTTTTCCGGCAGCGTCGGCAGGCCGTTAACCGCCTCGCACAGGTAGTCGTTGAGACCATCCTGGTAACACCAGCGCTGCTCGGCGTTGTTCACTTCATCTTTGAAGGTGATTTCCACGCCCGGGCACAGCACCGCTTTGGCCTTCAGCAAATGCGTCAGGCGGGAGACGGAGAAACGTGGGCTATCGAAGAAAGATTCATCCGGCCAGAAGTGGACGCTGGTGCCGGTATTGCGTTTGCCGCAGGTGCCGATGACCTGCAAATCCTGCACTTTTTCGCCGTTTTCAAAGGCGATGCTATAGACCTGCCCATCACGCCTGACGGTCACTTCCACGCGGCGGGACAGGGCGTTCACCACCGAAATCCCGACGCCGTGCAGACCACCGGAGAACTGGTAGTTTTTATTGGAGAATTTACCGCCCGCATGCAGACGGCAGAGGATCAGTTCAACGGCCGGGACACCCTCTTCCGGGTGGATATCTACCGGCATGCCGCGCCCGTCGTCGATAACTTCCAGCGACTGATCCGCATGCAGGATCACGTCCACGCGTTTCGCGTGGCCCGCCAGCGCTTCATCCACGCTGTTATCAATAACTTCCTGCCCCAGATGGTTGGGGCGCGTGGTATCGGTGTACATCCCCGGACGGCGGCGAACCGGCTCAAGCCCGGTGAGTACCTCTATGGCATCAGCGTTATAGGATTGCGTCATGGTTTGTTCGTAGATAGTGACCGCATCGTTTCCTGGTTAGCTCAACACAGCCCAAGGAACTCGATAATCTGTGTGAAATGATTCTCAAAGCCTACAAAGGCATGGTTTCCGCCCTCTTCCACAGTCTGGCGGCATGCGTCGTAATATGCCACAGCCTGGCGGTAATCCAGCACTTCGTCCCCGGTTTGTTGCAGCAGCCAGATAAGGTCCGGCGCTTCGAGCGGGTCAACTTGCATCACTTTGAGCTCGTAAATATGGCGAGACTCTAGCACATATTGTTGCCCCGTGTAGGGGTTCTCGTTATTGCCGAGGAAATCCGCCAGCAATTCAAAGGGCCGCACCGCCGGATTGACCACCACCGCCGGTAACATAAAACACTGCGAAAGCCAGGTCGCAAAATAGCCGCCCAGCGACGAGCCTACAATGCCAAGCTGTTTACCGCCCTGCGCCATTACCAGTGATTCAACCAGTTCCGCCGCCGCCGCAGGGTAAGGCGGCAATTGCGGCACTATGACGTCGATCTCCGGGTGGTGTTGCGCCAGCCACTGCGAAAGTTGCGTCGCCTTGGCGGAACGCGGCGAGCTGTTAAAGCCATGCAAATAGAGAAGCGTAGACATCAGTACCCTTCCGACGCCGTGTCCGGGCTGAATTTCGTGCTTTGTAAGCGGCAAACTTCCGTGTGCAGGGTGCCGTCGGCGTGCAGGTCCAGCCAGCGCCAGCCTGGCGCGATGGTATCCAGCGTGAAATTGGCGCAGTGCGGCTTGAACTGAACGCAGGTTGACGGCGTCGCCAGCATGCGGCGGCCATTCCAGTCGAGATCCAGCTCCTGATGAATATGCCCGCACAGCAGATGCCGTACTTTCGGGAAATGCTGCAACACATTGTTAAGCTCAGCGGCATTGCGCAGGCTGTGCTGATCGAGCCAGCTACAGCCAGACGGCAGCGGATGATGATGCAGTAGCAGCAAGGTGTGCCGATCCGGACTGGCGGCAAGCTTTTGCTCAAGCCAGTCAAGTTGGAACTCACTTAGCTCACCGTGCGGGACGCCGAACACCTGGCTGTCGAGCAGCAGGATTTGCCAGCTATCACCAACGAAAACACGTTTCGCCGGCGAGATCCCCGCGTCTTGCAGCGCGCTGTACATAGCAGGTTGAAAATCATGGTTGCCCGGCAGCCAGACGCAGGGCGCGTTAAAGCTTGCGATGCCTTCAGCAAAGTGCTGATAAGCCGCAGCGGTATGATCCTGCGCCAGGTCGCCGGTGGCGACGATAAGATCGCATCCGCGCTGCTGAGCTTTAATCGCGTCCAGTACCGCCTGGTAGCTCTCCCAGGTATTCACCCCTAACAGCGTTTCATGCTTTTCGGCAAACAGGTGAGAGTCAGTAATTTGTAATATCCTGACCCTGGCCTCACCAGCCAGAGAAAGGTTTAACAGGCTTTCCAAATGGTGTCCTTAGGTTTCACTACGCTAACAAACCGGAATCGCCATTGCTCCATGTGCTAAACAGTAACGTAGCCAGTCGGCCAGAAACTGATTAATTTGATGCTTTTCGTCGCGTTGATGCAACTTTTTATTCGGATAATCATAACGCGCTTTAAAACGAAAGATCTGCTGGCTCGAACACACTTCAGCCACCATGGCGTCGTGGTAGAGGCGCACCGTCATTGAAGGCAGGCTCCAGTAGCTCACGGCAGGCGCAGTCTGTTCAATTTCCACCAGCGTAGTGTAGCGGGTGGATTCGACTATCGTTAACCGGTACTGTGCGTTGGTCACCTGATAGCTTACCGCTTCGCCCGCCGCATCATTACGCGGCAACAGGCGGCGCAACTGGGCGAAATTGGTCTCGCACAGGCGCATCATTTCAGGAAAGTCAGGTGTGTAACGCTTCATTTTTTCCACTCGTTTTTTAAGCTCTCATGATGCAGTTGCAGCCATTGCAAGGCGATGACAGACGCTGCGTTGTCGATTTTCCCCTCTTCTACCCACTGGTAAGCCTGTTCCCGGCTCACCACCTGAACACGAATATCTTCGTTTTCATCCACCAGGCCATGGATCCCTTCGGCCTGCGTGGCGTCCACTTCGCCAACCAATACAGATGAGCGCTCGCTGGTGCCGCCAGGGCTTGCCAGATAACTCAATACTTTTTTCACGCGGCCAACGTGCAGACCCGCTTCTTCTATTGCTTCCCGGCGCGCGACCTCTTCATCGGTTTCGCCTTCTTCAATCATTCCGGCGATCATCTCCAGCAACCACGGGCTTTCACTGGTATCTATCGCGGCAATGCGGATCTGTTCAATCAGCACCACTTCGTCACGCACTGGGTCAAAGGGTAGCAAGACTGCGGCGTGGCCGCGTTCAAAAATTTCACGACGCACTTCACCGCTCATTCCGCCATTAAATAAGCGGTGGCGAAAACGGTACAATTCCAGCGAAAAAAAACCGCTATACAGCGTTTCCCGTGCAATAATTTCTACATCGTTTTTTGTGAAAGTCACTGCAGATGATATTGACTTACTCATTGGCGGTATCTCATGAAAAATAATGATCAAACTGTGGATTTCAAGCCTGTTTAGCGAACGTTTCAAGCGCTATGTGATAGATTGGGGCAAATTTCCGCCAATGGCACGTTACGCCAAGCTTTAGCGCCACCAATCTCTGGTAGAATCGGCGAATATTTTTCCAATTTAGACCAGCGCTAGTACTGCTTCACAACAAGGAATGCAAATGAAGAAATTGCTCCCCCTCCTTATCGGCCTGAGTTTGACCGGTTTCAGCGCCATGAGCCAGGCAGAAAACCTGCTGCAGGTTTACCAGCAGGCGCGTTTAAGCAACCCCGATCTCCGTAAATCCGCAGCCGATCGCGATGCGGCGTTTGAAAAGATCAACGAAGCGCGCAGCCCGTTACTGCCGCAGCTCGGTTTGGGTGCAGATTACACTTACAACAATGGCTACCGTGACAGCAAGGGTGTGAACTCAAACGTCACCAGCGCCTCTCTCCAGTTAACGCAAACCATTTTCGATATGTCGAAATGGCGCGCGCTGACCTTGCAGGAAAAAACAGCGGGTATTCAGGATGTCACCTGGCAGACCGATCAACAAACGCTGATCCTGAACACGGCTACCGCTTATTTTAACGTGTTGAGCGCCATTGATACGCTTTCCTACACTGAAGCGCAGAAACAGTCGATCTACCGTCAGTTGGATCAAACCACCCAGCGTTTCAACGTTGGCCTGGTGGCGATCACCGACGTGCAAAACGCCCGTTCACAGTACGATACCGTACTGGCTAACGAAGTGACTGCCCGTAATAGCCTCGATAACGCGATTGAATCGCTGCGTCAGGTGACCGGCAATGAGTACCCGGAGCTGGCGTCGCTGAACATCGATAATTTCAAAACGGAAAAACCGCAGCCGGTTAACGCCCTGCTGAAAGAAGCAGAAAGCCGCAACCTGTCGCTGTTGCAGGCGCGTCTGAATCAGGATCTGGCGCGTGAGCAAATCCGCCAGGCGCAGGACGGCCATCTGCCGACGCTGGATTTAACCGCCTCAACCGGCGTGTCGAATACCTCTTACAGTGGCTCAAAAACCAATAACAGCACGCAGTATAACGATAATGACGCAGGCCAGAACAAAGTCGGCCTGAGCTTCTCCCTGCCGCTGTATCAGGGCGGTCAGGTGAACTCGCAGGTGAAACAGGCGCAATACAACTTTGTGGGCTCCAGTGAGCAACTGGAAAGCACGCATCGTACCGTTGTGCAGACCGTGCGTTCCTCGTTTAACAACGTGAATGCCTCCATCAGCAGCATCAACGCTTACAAACAAGCAGTGGTGTCCGCCCAGAGTTCTCTGGATGCGATGGAAGCCGGTTACTCTGTCGGTACGCGCACCATTGTGGATGTGCTGGATGCGACCACCACGCTGTATAACGCCAAACAGCAGCTTTCCAGCGCGCGTTATAACTACCTGATCAACCAGCTTAACATTAAGTCTGCGCTGGGTTCGTTGAACGAGCAGGATCTGGTTGCGCTGAACAACGCGTTGGGTAAATCCATTTCCACTTCACCGGAAAGCGTTGCGCCGGAAAACGCGGAGCAGGCCGCCGCCGTTGATAACTTTAACGGCAACGCACAACCCGCCGCCGTACGCACCAGCACTAAGCGTTAATCGCTGTTTTCTTCGCTTTTCCACAACGGGGGCGCACAGCCCCCGTTTTTACGTAAGGCAACGTAAAGGCCTCCCCTCCTTGCTTTCACTTCCCCCCCTCATCCTCTATCCTGATCGTCTGTTTATGCCTTTGGGGTCCACAGGAAGATAAAAATGAAACGGACAAAAAACATTCAACATGCGACGTTCCGCAAAAGCTGGGGTGCGCGTCATCTAACACCTGTTGCGCTGGCAGTTACCGCCGTATTTATGCTGGCGGGCTGTGAGAAAAGCGACGAAACGGTTTCTCTGTACCAAAATGCCGATGATTGCTCGTCGGCGAATCCGGGTAAAAGTGCCGAGTGCACCACGGCCTACAATAATGCACTGAAAGAAGCGGAACGCACCGCGCCGAAATACGCCACGCGTGAAGATTGCGTCGCCGAATTTGGTGAAGGGCAATGCCAGCAAACGCCGGTACAGGCAGGCACCGCGCCGGAAAACCAGGCACAAGCGCAGTCCAGCGGCAGCTTCTGGATGCCGCTGATGGCGGGTTATATGATGGGGCGTCTGATGGGCGGTGGCGCAGGGTTTGCTCAGCAGCCGCTGTTCAGTTCGCGCAACCCGGCAAGCCCGGCCTACGGTCAGTACACCGACGCCTCCGGTAAAGGCTACGGCGCAGCACAGCCGGGCCGCACCATGACCGTACCGAAAACCGCGATGGCACCGAAACCGGCCACCACCACCGTGACACGCGGCGGTTTTGGCGAATCGGTGGCGAAACAGAACACCATGCAGCGTCGCGTTAGCGGCACGCCAACCCGCTCAATGGGCGGTTGATCGTCATGGAAAGAGTCGCCATTACCGAGCGCCCGGACTGGCGCGAAAAAGCCACCGAATACGGTTTCAATTTTCATACTATGTACGGCGAACCCTACTGGTGTGAAGACGCGTATTACAGGCTGACGCTTGCCCAGGTCGAGAAGCTGGAAGACGTGACCGCGGAGCTGCACCAGATGTGCCTGAAAGTGGTGGAAAAGGTCGTTGCCAGCGATGCGCTGATGGCGAAGTTCCGCATTCCGAAACACACCTGGGGTTTTGTGCGTCAGTCATGGGCGACGCAGCAGCCATCGCTTTATTCTCGTCTCGATTTAGCCTGGGATGGCGTAGGTGAACCAAAGCTATTGGAGAATAACGCCGATACGCCAACGTCACTGTACGAAGCCGCCTTCTTTCAGTGGATCTGGCTGGAAGACCAGCTCAATGCCGGGCAGTTGCCGGAAGGCAGCGATCAATTTAACAGCCTGCAAGAAAAGCTGATTGCGCGTTTTGCCGAGCTGCGTGAGCAGCACGGTTTCCAGTTGCTGCATTTCGCCTGCTGCCGCGATACCGTTGAAGATCGCGGTACGGTGCAATATTTGCAGGATTGCGCAGCGGAAGCGGAGCTGGCAACGGATTTTCTCTATATCGAGGATATTGGTCTTGGGGAAAAAGGCCAGTTCAGCGATCTGCAGGATCAGGTTATCGGCAATCTGTTCAAGCTCTATCCGTGGGAATTTATGCTGCGTGAAGTCTTCTCCACCAAGCTGGAAGACGCGGGTGTACGCTGGCTGGAACCGGCATGGAAGAGCATTATTTCCAATAAAGCGCTGCTGCCGATGTTATGGGAAATGTTCCCGGATCATCCGAATCTGTTGCCCGCGTATTTCGCTGAAGATCCGCACCCGGAAATGGAAAAATACGTCGTTAAGCCAATTTTCTCCCGCGAAGGCGCAAATGTGTCGATCATTGAGAATGGCAAAACGCTGGAATCCGTTGAAGGGCCGTACGGCGAAGAGGGTATGATTGTGCAGCAGTTCTGCCCGCTGCCGAAATTTGGCGACAGCTATACCCTGATTGGCAGCTGGCTTATCAACGATCAGCCTGCCGGGATTGGCATCCGCGAAGACCGTGCGCTGATCACCCAGGATCTGTCGCGCTTTTATCCCCATATCTTTGTTGAATAAGCGAAAACCCGGCCATCCGCGCCGGGTTTTTTATTCCCTTACATCACACCAAACAGCGTCGGCAGAAACAGTGAGATCGCCGGAATATAGGTCACCAGCATCAGCACAATAAACAGAACTGCATAGAACGGCAGCATGGCTCTTACCACCTGTTCGATCTTCTGTTTACTTACCGCGCTTGCCACAAACAGTACCGATCCAACCGGCGGCGTAATCAACCCGATACCCAGGTTAACCAACATGATCATGCCGAAGTGCACCGGATCAACGCCCAGCGCGTTAGTCACCGGCAAGAGTACCGGCGTGAGGATAAGGATCAGCGGCGCCATATCCATCAATGTCCCCAGCAGCAACAGCATGATGTTAATGCACATCAGGATCACATACTTGTTATCGGAGATGCTGGTAAAAGCTTCCGTGATCCGCCCAGGCAGTTGCATGTAGGTCATCACGGCGCCAAACGCGGCGGCAAACCCGATCAGGATCATCACAATGGTCACCGTCTTTACCGTGCGGTACATCAGCTTCGGCAGTTCTGACCATTTGTAGTCACGGTAGATAAACATGGTGACGAAAAACGCCCATAAGCAGGCGATCGCCGCTGATTCCGTGGCGGTAAAGATCCCGGACAGGATCCCGCCCATGATGATCACTACCGTCATCAGACCCCAGAGCGTATCCGCAAAGATCTTTAACGCCTGGCGAAACGGCACGCGTTCTCCTTTCGGGTAACCACGTTTGTGCGCAAAGGCCACGCACATTACCATCAGGGTAAAGCTCAGCAGTAATCCGGGCAGGATCCCGGCAATAAAGAGCGCGGCAATAGAGACCGTGCCGCCCGTTGCCAGTGAGTAGATCACCGAGTTGTGGCTGGGCGGCGTTAAAATAGCCTGCACCGATCCGCTGGCGGTCACCGCGGCGGCAAAATCGCGCGGGTAGCCTTTTTTGTCCATCTCCGGGATCATCACCGAACCAATTGAGGCGGTATCCGCCACCGACGATCCGGAAATGGCGCCAAAAAATGTCGAGGCCACGATATTCACCAGCGACAGGCCGCCGCGAATAAAACCAACAAAGATATAAGCAAAATTCACCAGCCGACGGGCAATACCGCCTTCGGCCATAATCGCCCCCGCCAGAATAAAGAACGGGATCGCCAGCAGTGAGAATTTATTGACGCCATTGGTGAGCTGGATCATCACCGCTTCCAGCGGAATATCGATATACCACGCCCCCAGCACCGCGCTGATCCCAACGGCGTATGCCACCGGAACGCCCACCGCCAGCATAATGGCTAACGTAAAGACAAGAATAAATGCATCCATAGACTTTCCTTACCGGATCAGCTCGAAGAACCCAGCATCACCACCGGGCGGTGGTACTGCGCGCCAAAAAGCATCTTCTCGATAATAAACAGGAGGGTGATAGCCGAACCGACAGGAAGCGGCAGGTAGCTCTCACCGGCGGTGAACAGCGGGAATTCCGCCACCGGCTGTTCCCACAACTCCGCGCACAACGCGCTGCTATACCAGAGAATAAACAGGCTGATAGCCAACAGCATCAGATCCGCCGCAATGAAGCAGGCTTTGCGCGCAGGTTCGCTCAGGCGGTCCGTTACCATGCTGACAGCGATATGCGAACCCGCACGGTAACTCACGGCTGCACCGACAAAGGTAAATGTCACCATGCAGATAATGGCCACCGGTTCCGGCCAGGACAACGCACTGTTCATGACATAGCGGGCAAAAATCCCCACAGGAATAATGGCGACCATAATTAACAGCGCCAGCCCGGCAACCCACATTGAAATCCGGTAAAGAATATCCATCAATAACGAATAGCGTTCACCCATAACAGTTTCCCCGGTGAAGGTTGAAAACAGCAATACGGAAACACGTTATTCGGGCAAGGTCGCCCCTGCCCGTTAAACGCTATTGCACTTCCTGAATACGGGTAATTAAATCCTGGTGTTCTTTGCCGTATTTATCGCGAACCGGCTGCGTGGCTTTATAAAAGACGGCGGTATCGATGTCGTGGAATTGAACACCTCCGGCTTTCATCGCCTCCAGCGATTTTTCATTGTAAGCTTTCCACAATTCCCGTTGTTCAACCTGGGCTTCTTTCGCCAGTTTGAGGATTAATTCCTGATCCTCTTTTTTCAACTTATCCCATTTCGGTTTAGAGAATAAAAACAGCTCCGGAATAATAAAGTGTTTGCTCCAGGTGTAATTTTTGACAACCGGAAGATAGTTATGCGCAACAAAAGTCGGCGGGTTGTTTTCCGTGCCGTCGATCACCCCGGTCTGCATGCCGCTAAACACTTCGCTCACCCCCATCGCCACGGAGTTCGCCCCCATCGCCTTCAGCGTGTCGAGTGCGATTGGACTGCCCTGAACGCGGATCTTCATGCCTTTCAGATCCTCAGCTTTGTTTACCGGTGCTTTGGTGATTAAATTACGTGTACCGGCATCCATCCAGCCAAGAAAGATCAATCGGGATTTACTGCTGTCAGACAAGCGGCCACCAATTTCCTGGCCAATCATCCCGTCGAGCACTTTATGCATATGATCTTCATCGCGGAAAATATAGGGCAGCGTAAAGACATTAATCTCGGGTAATATTGCTGCCACCGGCGTCATCGATACGCGAATAATATCAATCGCGCCAATCTGCGCCTGTTCAATCACCTGTTTTTCGTCACCTAATACACCGCCAGGAAACGTTTTAATATCCAGACGTCCGTTTGTCGCCGCACTTAACTTCTCGCCCATATGCTTAACAGCAACAACATTGGGATAGTCAGCAGGATGAACGTCCGCTGCGCGGAAGGTCTGAGCTAAAGAGGCGTGGGAGATAAACAACAGAGCGGAACTAATACAGACTTTCAGTAAGGTTTTTGCTGAGTTCATATTTCCGTGTCTCCAGAGGGTCTGATTTTTTTAGAAAAAAAGGTCGACCGCGAACAAAGCGTTCGTGGTATTACGGTAAGCGTTGTTATGGGTATGTCTGAGACAGTAGACACTCTGAAGAGTAGTCACTCGGCGGGGTTATTGCGACGATGCTGTTCACAAAAAATGGCTAAATTCAGCACAGCGTTTCATTTTTGCAGTGAATCTCTTTTTATTTTCAAAAAAACGGCATTTCAGCGGCCATTTTTTGAGATCCGGCTCGTATTTCTCTACTTTCGGGACGAAAGCAAAAACAAAAATGGCGCATTACGCGCCATTCGGTTAACCGACCTGAACGGAAAGCATACTGAGGGAACCCATCTCGATGCCATCGACCGGGATCGACACCGGCTCTTTACCGTCCCACGCGCCAAGCACATACAACAGCGGCAGGAAGTGGTCCGGCGTCGGGTTCGATAACGAACCACCTTCATGGTCAAGGTAATTGACCAGCGGATGTTGCTCAGCGGGTCCCTGCCAGGTCAGGTTATCTTTCACAAAATCATTGAACGACGTCGCCCACGGGTATGGCGTGTTCTCACCATGCCAGCGCGCCGTTCGCAGGTTGTGCACAACGTTACCGCTGGCAACCAGCATAATGCCCTCGTCACGCAACGTCGCCAGTTTACGGCCCATCTCAAGATGCCATGCCGCGGGTTTGGTGCTGTCCACGCTCAGTTGCACCATCGGGATATCCGCATGGGGGTACATTTTAATCAACACACCCCATGAACCGTGGTCGAAACCCCAGGCTTCTTTGTCGAGTACCACCGGTACTGGCGCCAGCAGGTCAACCAAATGCTGCGCTAACTCCGGTGAACCCGGCGCAGGATAATGCGTGTCATACAGCGCCTGCGGGAAACCGCCAAAATCATGGATCGTTTTCGGTGCTTCCATCGCCGTCACGCCCGTGCCGCGCGTAAACCAGTGTGCGGATACCACCACAATCGCTTTCGGGCGCGGCAGTGTTTCGCCCAGTTGCCCCCAGGCGCGGGTATAAATGTTATCTTCCAGAACATTCATTGGGCTACCGTGGCCCAAAAACAGCGCTGGCATACGTGGTGCTGACATGGTGATATCCTTACAGAGTGTGACAATTTGATGGCACTACATTACGCCTTTTCAGTAGACGAAGAACTCTGATAACCATGATGAAGATCTTCAGTAATTTTGAATGTAAGGAATGCGTAAAGATGGCGCGCCCGCCTCGCTTTTCGCAGCATGAAAACATACATTAATGAGAATCATTATCATAAAGGAGTTATGCATGTCAGCGCCCCTGATCCTGACCTTACTGGCAGGTGCCGCCACCTTTATTGGCGCGATCCTCGGCGTGTTAGGCCAGAAGCCCTCAAACCGTGTACTGGCGTTTTCACTGGGCTTTGCCGCCGGAATTATGCTGCTCATCTCGCTGATGGAGATGCTTCCCGCCGCGCTGGCAACAGAACATATGTCGCCAATGCTGGGCTATGGCATGTTTGTTGTCGGATTGCTGGGCTACTTTGCGCTGGATCGCATGCTGCCTCATGCACATCCGCAGGACTTAATGCAGGGGACACAACACAGTTTCCCGCGTGGCATCCGCCGTACCGCCATTCTGCTAACGCTCGGTATCAGCCTGCATAACTTTCCTGAAGGGATCGCCACTTACGTGACCGCCAGCAACGATCTGGAGTTGGGGCTCGGCATCGCTTTTGCGGTGGCATTACACAATATTCCTGAAGGACTTGCGGTTGCCGGCCCGGTCTATGCCGCCACAGGTTCCAAACGTACCGCCATCTTCTGGGCCGGGATTTCAGGCCTGGCGGAAATTATCGGCGGCGTGCTGGCGTGGTTGATCCTCGGTAGCCTGGTGTCGCCGGTGGTGATGGCTGCGATCATGGCCGCCGTGGCGGGGATTATGGTTGCGCTTTCGGTAGATGAACTTATGCCGCTGGCAAAAGAAATAGACCCGAATAACAACCCGAGCTATGGCGTACTGTGCGGTATGTCGGTGATGGGATTAAGTCTGGTCGCCCTGCAGGCGATGGGAATTGGCGGTTAAACCGACCGCCTGACCGTCGTGGACGGGTAGCGCTGCTACTCGCCCTGCCTGGTGCCGCTGATTTTCTTCAACTCATCAAGCACACGCTGATAAGCCTTGTACAGCGCCTCGCGGTCGTGACGACAGGCTTTATTGTTGCGTTTAAGCGCATGAATATACACAACGATGACCAGGACAATAAGCAGTAGCCAATACCAGGAAATAAACATCGCGACTCCATGAATATATTTGGCAAAAAATACGACGCAGAATCATTAAAAATCTTTTTAATTTAATGGATTAGATAAATTCAAACCCATTATTCACCGCAAGTAAAATCGTTACCACTTTATAAGTAGAGGCATAAGATTTCAACGTGTGAGTATGAGAAGTGCAACAAAGTTTGATACAGGACAGGCAAAAAAAATCCGAAGCCAGCGACTTCGGATTTTTTATCTTTATCGTTAACGGCAACGATTAGCTGGCTTTGCGCTCATGCTCCTGGCGGTAGGCCACCAGGTCTTCAATGGTCACAACTGCCATATTGTGTTGCTTAGCAAACTCGATGCACTCCGGCGCACGCGCCATAGAGCCATCGTCATTGGTTAATTCACACAGCACACCCGCAGGTTTAAAACCAGCCAGCGTGACTAAATCGATAGTGGCTTCAGTATGACCGCCGCGGGTCAGAACACCACCCGGCTGCGCACGCAGCGGGAAAACGTGACCAGGACGGTTCAGGTCGGACGGTTTAGCACCATCGGCAATCGCCGCGCGAACGGTAGTAACACGGTCAGCAGCGGAAACACCGGTGGTGACGCCGTGAGCGGCTTCGATAGTGACGGTAAAACCGGTGCCGTAGGCGCTGGTGTTGTTCTCGACCATCATTGGCAGATCGAGTTGTTTACGGCGTTCGTCAGTCAGGCACAAACAAACAATCCCGCTACCGTGACGAATAGTCAGCGCCATCTGCTCAACGGTCATGGTTTCGGCGGCGAAAATCATATCGCCTTCGTTTTCACGGTCCTCGTCATCGAGCACCATCACACCACGGCCTTCGCGCAGTGCGGCGAGAGCGTTTTCAATACGTTGGAAAGGCGTGCCAAAAGAAGAAAGCAGCGTCTGATTCATGGTAAAAGACCTCAATAAAGTTATGGTTACCAGAATCAGGGCAGTCTTAGGAGTGTCGCAAAGCGGCAAAAAAATAACGCGAGCGGGCATCATGCCCGGCAGAATCGTTACTCTCTCCCATCCGGACTTTAACCGTCGGCCCCGGAATTACACCGGATCTGCTGACCTTCAGGCGTTAACCTGAAGCGCTCGCGGGCTTTCAGCATGCGCTGATTTACCGCCGGTGGGGAATTTCGCCCCGCCCTGAGAATAAGCGGAATAACTATAACGCCATTGATTACCTTCGGCAATGCATAACCTTCAAACAATTCTGGTTTATCACCTGGGGTTATCACACTACAATGACTGCATGAGCCCATCCGAGCAGGGAACCCAAAATGATTGACCCCAAAAAAATTGAACAGATTGCGCGCCAGGTTCACGAATCCATGCCAAAAGGGATCCGTGAGCTCGGGGAAGACGTTGAGAAAAAAATCCGTCAGACGCTACAGGCGCAGTTAACCCGCCTCGATCTGGTAAGCCGTGAAGAGTTTGATGTGCAAACGCAGGTGCTGCTGCGCACGCGTGAGAAGCTGGCCCTGCTGGAGCAGCGTCTTAGCGAACTGGAGAATCAGGGAAAAAACACCGAAGTGAAACCGGCGCCGGCTATTCCGCCGGTTGACGATCACGCGTAATACGAAGCGCTCTTTGCCAGGCAAAGAGCGCGATTGCAGGGTTTAATCGCCCTGCTTCTGGATTTTTTTGATGATATTGGTGGTTGAGCAACCGTCTTCAAAGTTGAGCACCAGCACTTCGCCGCCGTTGGCCCAAACCTCTTCGCTGCCGGCAATTTGCTCCGGCTTGTAGTCACCGCCTTTTACCAGCAGATCCGGCAGGATCCCGGCAATCAGACGCTGCGGCGTATCTTCTTCAAACGAAACCACCCAATCCACCGCTTCCAGCGCGCTTAACACAATCATGCGCTGTTCCAGCGGGTTCACCGGGCGGGTATCGCCTTTCAGGCGTCGGGTGGACGCGTCGCTATTCACCGCAACAATCAAACGATCGCCAAGTTTCCGCGCATTCGCCAGATAGGAGACGTGCCCGGCGTGCAGGATGTCGAAAACGCCATTGGTCATCACCACTTTCTCACCGCGCTTACGCGCTGCCGCAACGGCCTCTTTCAGCTCGGCTTCCGTCATCACGCCAAAACCGGTTTCCGCACGACCACGCACGGCGTTCTCCAGCTCAATCGGCGTCACGGTTGAGGTGCCGAGTTTACCGACCACCACACCCGCCGCCGCGTTCGCGAAGTAGCAGGCCTCTTCCAGAGAATTGCCTGATGCCAGCGTTGCCGCCAGAACGCCGATGACCGTATCGCCCGCACCGGTCACGTCATACACTTCCTGCGCCTGGGTTGGCATATGCAGCGGCGCTTTCCCCGGTTGCAGCAATGTCATGCCCTGCTCGGAACGGGTCACCAGCAGCGCCGACAGATCATAGTCGGCGATCACTTTCATGCCACGCTCAACGATCTCCGCTTCGCTTTTGCATTTACCCGCGACGGCTTCGAACTCGGACAAGTTCGGTGTCAGCAGCGTTGCCCCGCGATAGCGTTCGAAATCAGTACCTTTCGGATCGATAAGCACCGGTACGCCCGCGTTGCGCGCCAGCGTAATCATCTGCCGGACGCTGACCAGCGCGCCTTTGGCGTAATCAGACAGCACCAGCGCGCCAATGTTGCCCAGCGCCTGGCTAATGCGATCGTGCATCGGCTGCGGATCAACGCCCTCAAAACCTTCTTCAAAATCCAGACGGATCAGTTGCTGGTTGCGGGAAAGCACGCGCAGCTTGGTGATCGTCGGATGCGTCGGAACAGAAACAAAGTCGCATTTAACGTTAACGTCTGCCAGCGCCTTACTCAGTGCACGCGCCGCATCGTCAATACCGGTCAGCCCGACCAGACGCGCACTGGCGCCCAGCGATGCGATGTTCATCGCCACGTTTGCCGCCCCGCCCGGGCGCTCTTCAATCGTATCGACCTTCACCACTGGCACCGGGGCTTCCGGAGAAATGCGGCTGGTTGGGCCGTACCAGTAGCGATCCAACATCACATCACCCACTACCATGACACCGGCTTGCTCAAACTCTGGCAGCGTTACTTTCATTCCTGTCTCCTGAGAGATACAAAATTTGCGCGCGATAATACCACACTTACGCGCGGGCGCACGGTTCCACCAGCCACTTCTCCCAGCTCGCTTTGATCAGGGCGCGTTCGGCGGCAAAGCAAGAAAGCGCCACATTTCCCGGTAGCTCCTGCAACGCAAGATGGTGCAGTTCATCACGCAGCGTGGTGTACGCGTGCGTCAGCGCCAGCGCTTCCTGCTCATCCATAATGCCGTTTTGCGCAAGTCCCTCGAGGATGCGCACATTATCCGACCAGCGCGTCAGCTTCGGTTTGTCATGCGCGTATCGCAGCACCAGATATTGCGCGATAAATTCGATATCCGTAATGCCGCCTTCATCGGCTTTCAGGTCGAAGCGATCTTTATGTTTGTTGCCGAGATGCGCACGCATCTTCTCGCGCATTTCGCGCACGTCGGTTTGCAACGTCTCTCCATCACGCGGGGTCATCAGAATATCGCGACGAATGGCGTCAAAATCGGCAGTCAGTTGCGGATCGCCGTAGACCACGCGCGCGCGCGCCAGTGCCTGATGCTCCCACGTCCAGGCTTCATTTTTCTGGTAATCCGCGAACGATTCCGTCGTCGTCACCAGCATGCCTGCCGCGCCGGATGGGCGCAGACGGGCGTCAACTTCGTAAAGGATGCCGGACGATGTGCGGGTGCTGAACAGGTGCATGACGCGCTGAGCAAGACGCAGATAAAACTGACGACCATCGATTTCACGCTCACCATCGGTCATGGCATCCGGTGGGCAATCATGTAAGAACACCAGATCGAGATCGGAGCTGTACCCCAGTTCCCAGCCACCCAGTTTACCGTAACCCACCACGGCAAAACCGCGCCCTTCACGCTCGCGCAGGTGCGTCGGCTGGCCAAAGCGCGCCACCATTTGCCCCCACGCCTGCTGCACCACCGCATCGATAATCGCTTCCGCCAGCCAGGTCAGATGATCGCTGACCTTCATCACTGGCAGGGTTCCGGCAATGTCCGCCGCCGCCACGCGCAATAACTGGGCTTGTTTAAACTGGCGCACAGCTTCGAGCTGTTGCTCTTCGTCGTCTTCCGGCACGCGCAACAAATATTGCCGCAGCTCATCGCGGTAAGCAGTCATTGCCGTGGGCTGATACAGCGTGTTGGGATCGAGCAGTTCATCCAACAGGATCGGATAACGCGCAAGCTGGCTGGCGACCATCGGCGATGCCGCGCACAGCGAAATCAGATGCTTCAGCGCACCGGGGAATTCGCTCAACAGCTCAAGATAGGTCGTTCGGGTAATAATGCCGGTCAGCAGCGGCGTCAGGCGCGACAACGGCACCGGGGCATCATCACGCGAGCACACATCGCTGAGCAAGTGCGGCATCAAATGGTCGAGAACCTGGCGACCACGCGGCCCAATAGTACGTTTATCGAGTTCTTTGCGAAAATCGGCAATCAACGCCAGCACGCGATGACGATCGTCATCGGAGAGGTGCGTCAGCGCAGGTGTGGTGTCATCTTCCTGCAGCGCGTCCTGCCACAGTTCGCGCCAGTGTTCAGACAGGGTATCTTCCGGCGAGTCCGTTTCATCATCGCCAATCAGCGCATTAAAAATGCGTCGTACCGCCGCCATATGGGTTTCCAGCGTGTTGCTGAGCGTTTCCCAGTCGGTAACGCCCATTCCCCAGGCGAGGCGCGCGCGATTCAGCTCATCACCCGGCAGGGTCTGCGTCTGCTCGTCATTAATGCTTTGCAGCAGGTTTTCCAGCCTGCGTAGCCAGAGATAGGCTTCCCGCAGTGTGGTGGCTTCACCCTCCGGCAACAAGCGCAACTGATCGATTGCCGCCAGCGTCGGTAGCAACGAACGGGATTGCAACGCCGGTTCGCGACCCCCGCGGATCAACTGAAACACCTGGACGATAAATTCGATTTCGCGAATGCCGCCAGCGCCCAGCTTGATATTGTCTTTCAAACCACGACGACGCACTTCACGGGCGATCATGCCCTTCATGTTACGCAGAGACTGAATGACGCTAAAATCGATATAACGGCGGAAGACAAAGGGCCGCAGCATCGCCCGCAACTCTCTGGCATGATCGCCGTCGTTATCCCCCATGATCCGCGCTTTGACCATGGCGTAGCGCTCCCAGTCGCGCCCCTGCTCCTGGTAATAATCCTCCAGCGCAGCAAAGCTGAGCACCAGCGGGCCGCTGTCGCCAAAGGGGCGCAGGCGCATATCCACGCGGTAGACAAAACCATCCTGCGTGGGTTGATCGAGCACTTTAATCAGCCGCTGGCCGAGACGCGTGAAAAACTGCGCATTATCCAGTTCCCGCCTGCCGCCGCGGGTTGAGCCGTTTTCCGGCCAGGCAAAAATCAAATCAATATCGGACGAGAAGTTCAGCTCGCCGCCGCCGAGTTTTCCCATCCCCAGCACCAGCATCGGCTGCGCAACGCCCTGCGTATTGCACGGCGTGCCCCACTCGCGGCAGCAGGCATCGTAGAGCCAGTCCCGCGCCGCAACAATCAGCGTTTCCGCCAGTACACTCAACTGCTGAAGGATATCTTCTTCCGCCGTCAGTCGTAGCGCCTGCGCCCAGGCAATACGCACCATCACGCGGCGGCGAAACTGCCGCAATGCCCGCATCAGCGATGCTTCATCCGCAACGTCCTGCAACGCGCTTTGTAGCATGGAGGCATAGTGCTGCCACTCGTCAGCCTGCGGCGGCGCGCTTTCAAGCTCCGCTAACCACGCCGGATGCGCGATGATCGCATCCTGAACAAAGTCACTAAAAGTGAGCACTGACTGCGCCTGTGCGCTTAGTGGCTGCACGGTCAGAGATTCCGGCAGACGAGAGAGTACCGTCTGCCAGTGCTGCGATAACGGTGAAGCATGCGGCATCCGAAATATCCTTTAGTTAGCGTTTTCCGCTGTGTAACCAGAACGGCGGCTGGTTAATGGCGGTATTACGGAAATGTTCAATTTCGATGATTTGGCGGGTTTCAATGGCGTGATGCAGCCCTTGCCAGTTTTCCAGCCATTCAATCGCCAGTGCGCGATCGTAAAAACCGGCCAGCAGCAGCGCGCTGTCGATATCCCGCGCCAGGCGCGGCAACTGGTCGCGATAGCTGTCGCCAAGCGGCTGAGCAAACGCTTTTTTCAGCTCGGCAGCGCTGCGCGAGAGGTGGACATCCGCAAAACGTTTAAACGAATCGGCAAACTTCGCCTGCGCTTTTTCATCAAGGAAGGTGCGCCAGCCATTGCTCACCAGCCAGTCTGTTAGCACCAGTTTTGCCATGGCTGATGGCGTGGTCCAGACGGCTGTTTCGGCGGAGACCGCAGAGGCGATGGTGGCTTCGGCTTGCGTCAGCAAATCACGTAAGTGAGCGCTCGCTTTACGCGGCACAATACCGCCAAACAGCACCAGAGTATGACGCAGCAGTGCAATGGCGCGCAGTACATCGTCTTTTGCGCGGTTATTCCCCCGGATCCATAACTCTTCGTGGTATTGCCATTGCGACAGCGCCAGCTCCAGCGCGGCGGCAAAACCCTGCTCTACGCTGGCTTTCGCTGCCGGTTGCAGAACCGGCGTCGGGCGAGTTTCACGCGGCGCATTGCCCTGCGCCAGGTGATAACCGCGCGCCGCTTTGCTCAGACTTCCCTGACGTAACCCCGAGAGCGTGACGAGCTGGCGCGCCAGCGTGAGGATATCCGCCGGATCACCGCTCAGCAGTTCCAGCTCCAGCTCGCAAATCGGCTCGGCAAATTCACCGGCTTTGACTTCGCCCAAATCAAGACCAATCTCGATGCGGCTGTCGCCTACGTTCACCAGCCATTTTTCGCGCCAGAAATCGGTGCTAAACAGCGGGTGAGTCTGCGCCTGTAAGTCAGCAGGCAGCGTTCCGTCTGGCCACACTTCCGCCGGGAAACGCGCCAGGTCAAGCTCGGCTTTTTCCAGCGGAATGTTGTATTCCGGGCGTTGATGTAAACCGCCGATCACCCGACCGGCGATTTTCATCGTCATCTCATATTTGCCGTCAAAACCACGAATACGCAGCCCCATATCGTGGCCACGCAGCCAGTTATCCGGCGTTTCGTAATAGATGTTCAGTAGTTGGCTGGGCGCGACATGTTCGTCGGTCAGCGTATGGAGATGTTGGCGAAGCGTTTCCACGCTGTCGCTATTCACGATAAACTTTAATTCGATTTCCTGAGCCATGGCCTTGCACTTATGGTTATGTCACATCAGTGAAAATTTCGGCGAACTAACGCACCTGATGTTTGTCAGTAGATAGTATTTTGCGCCAAATTGCCATGCAATGCGCAATCTGGCTGGAGCAAAAGTTCGCATAAGCGCGCAGTTTGACCCGGAAGATTCCGATTGATGCCAATAGCAGGGTATCGTCAGACTGTGGTCACTGTTTACCCTTCACGTCCAATGGAAATAACGACTACCTGATGCCAAAATTACGCCTGATTGGATTGACCTTATTTGCGCTTAGCGTGTCCCTGGGAACCCACGCTGAGGAAAAACGTTATGTTTCCGACGAACTGAATACCTGGGTCCGTAGCGGTCCGGGAGATAATTATCGCCTTGTGGGCACGGTGAATGCCGGCGAGGAAGTGACCCTGCTGCAATCCAATAGCGACTATGGTCAGGTGCGCGATAGCACCGGGCGTACCGCGTGGATCCCGCTGAAAGAGCTGAATACCCAACCCAGCCTGCGCACCCGCGTGCCGGAACTGGAAAATCAGGTCAAGACGCTGACCGATAAACTCAACAATATCGATAACACCTGGAACCAGCGTACTGCCGAGATGCAGCAAAAAGTCTCGCAGAGCGACGGCGTCATTAGCGGCCTGAAAGATGAAAACCAAAAGCTCAAAAACGAGTTAATTGTGGCGCAGAAGAAGGTGAATGCTGCCAATCTGCAACTGGATGACAAACAGCGCACCATCATCATGCAATGGTTTATGTATGGCGGCGGCGTGCTGGGCGCAGGCCTGCTACTGGGTCTGGTGTTGCCGCATATGATCCCCACCCGCAAACGCAAAGACCGCTGGATGAACTAAGCACATTAGCCATCTTCTCTACACTTACGTATTATCTGTCGGCAAAATAGGTGAGAGGAGTGGCGGGTGAAGAGTTATCTGGTCGGTGGTGCAGTACGCGATACGTTGTTAGGCCTGCCAGTCAAAGACAGAGACTGGGTGGTGGTCGGCGCCACGCCGGAAGAGATGCTCAACGCGGGCTACCAGCAGGTAGGCCGTGATTTTCCTGTGTTCCTGCACCCGCAGAGCCACGAAGAGTACGCCCTGGCGCGCACCGAGCGCAAATCGGGCGTCGGCTATACAGGATTCATCGTCCATGCGGCGCCGGATGTTACGCTTGAGCAAGATTTGCTGCGCCGCGATTTAACCGTTAACGCCCTCGCGCAGGATGAAAACGGCGACATCATCGATCCTTTCAATGGTCAGCGTGATCTGCACAACCGGATCCTGCGCCATGTTTCCCCCGCCTTTGGCGAAGACCCTTTACGCGTTCTGCGCGTTGCACGCTTCGCCGCCCGCTATGCGCATCTCAGTTTCCGCATTGCCGATGAGACCATGGCGCTGATGCGCACCATGACGGACGCGGGCGAACTGGCGCATCTGACCACAGAACGCGTGTGGCAAGAGACGGAAAATGCATTGCGCACCCGCAACCCGCAGGTCTACTTCCAGGTGCTACGGGACTGTGGCGCACTGGCCGTTTTATTCCCGGAAGTGGACGCGCTGTATGGTGTTCCCGCACCCGCAAAATGGCATCCGGAAATCGATACTGGCGTGCATACGCTGATGACGCTGACGATGGCGGCGATGCTCAGCCCGGAAGTGGATGTGCGCTTTGCCACGCTGTGTCACGATCTGGGCAAAGGGTTAACCCCAAAAGAGCTGTGGCCGCGCCATCATGGCCATGGCCCGGCAGGCGTGAAACTGGTAGAAGGGCTGTGTAAACGCCTTCGCGTACCTAATGACATCCGCGACCTGGCAAAACTGGTGGCGGAGTTTCACGATCTGATCCACACCTTCCCGATCCTGTTGCCCAAAACCATCGTTAAATTGTTTGATTCTATCGACGCCTGGCGTAAGCCGCACCGCGTGGAGCAAATCGCGCTGACCAGTGAAGCAGATGTGCGCGGTCGTACAGGGTTTGAAGCCAGCGACTATCCGCAGGGGCGTTTATTGCGTGAAGCCTGGCAAGTGGCGCGTGCGGTGCCAACCAAAGAGGTGATTGATGCGGGCTTTAAAGGCGCGGAAGTGCGCGAAGAGCTGACCCGTAGACGGATAGCAGCCCTTGCGCACTGGAAAGAACAGCGTTGCCCTCAGCCGAAAGAGTGAGGGCGCAGGTCTTATAAAAAGACCAGATAGACAACTGCGGCGACGATAAAGCGGTAAATCGCGAAGGGAATAAACGAGATACGTTTAATCACGTGCAGGAAGGTTTTGATCGCAATCAGCGCCACAATGAAGGCCGTAATAAAACCAACGGCGAACATCGGGATATCACCGGTTGTGAGGAACCCCATACTTTTATAGAGATCCAGTACCGTGGCACCCATCATCATCGGCACTGCCAGCAGGAACGAGAACTCCGATGCCGCGTAACGGCTTACCCCCATCAACATCCCGCCAGAAATGGTGGCACCGGAACGGGAGAAGCCTGGCCACAGCGCCAGGCACTGGAAGCAGCCAATCATAAACGCCTGACGATAGGTAATATCATCAACCCCTTCCGCGCGCGGAACCCTGGGTTTCAGAACTTCGGCGGCAATCAGCAGTACGCCGCCGACGACCAACGCATAGGTCACGGTCAACGGGTTAAACAGAGACTTGATGGTATCGTGGAAGACCAGCCCGAGCACCACGGCCGGAACCATGCCGAGCAGAATATGCACCAGCGTCAGGCGACCTGTACCGGTGCCTTCATGGGGCTGATGGCCGAAATGAATGCCGATTAAACCAAACAGGCGCCGCCAGAACATCACCACTACCGCCAGAATTGACCCTAACTGAATCACCACCTCAAAGGTTTTTGCCGTATCGCCCTCAAATCCCAGCAAATGCCCCACGATAATCATATGGCCGGTACTGGAGACCGGCAGAAATTCGGTAAGCCCTTCAACGACACCCAGAATGGCTGCCACCAGCAACGAATGCATATCACCCATCAAATAAACCCCTAAGAAAGCTATAAAAAACGGCTTTCTCCATGGAGAAGCCGCAAAAGGCCGTTATCTATGACCTGAATACTAGCGCTTGGTTTAATTATTATGAATGTAATTACTTTCTTTCAGATTTAAGCCACGCTCGATGATTACACCCACGTTCAGGGCGCGCGCAACAGCGCCTGGCTTGCTGAGTTTGATGCGCACCCACGGCGACTGAAACCGCGCCAGCAGCAGGTCTGCAACCTCTTCCGCTACACGCTCCACCAGGGCAAAGCGCCCGCCTTCCACATGACCGACAATCACATCGGCGATATCGGCATAGCTCAGGCAATCCTTCACATCATCACTTTTTGCGGCTTTGCGGTTATCCCACGCCATTTCGATATCGAACACCAGTCGCTGTTCGATGGTCTGTTCCCAATCGTAAACACCAATAGTGGTGATCACTGAAAGCTGCTCAATAAATACGATGTCCATTACACCTCGCCTGCTATTGGGTTACACACGTCTTGCCTCAGGCCGCCGCTTTCCTGGCGGTCCGTCAGATTTTGCGCATTCCCTGGATACCACTTTCCGGAATTTATGCGTATTATCCACGGATGCAGAGAATAAAACGACATTTTCACAACGGAACAGCGTTATGAGTGCAATCGCGCCTGGAATGATCCTCCTCGCGTATCTTTGCGGCTCAATCTCCAGCGCCATTCTGGTCTGCCGCATCGCGGGTCTTCCGGACCCACGCGAGAGTGGCTCCGGAAACCCCGGAGCGACCAACGTATTAAGAATTGGCGGCAAAGGAGCAGCCGTAACGGTACTGATTTTCGACGTATTGAAAGGCATGCTGCCGGTCTGGGGCGCGTACGCGCTTGGCATCACGCCATTCTGGCTGGGGCTCATCGCGATCGCAGCCTGTCTTGGACACATCTGGCCCGTTTTCTTTAAATTCCAGGGCGGCAAAGGTGTGGCCACGGCATTTGGCGCCATTGCGCCGATTGGCTGGGATTTAACGGGCGTGATGGCGGGAACCTGGCTGCTGACAGTGCTGCTAAGCGGTTATTCCTCACTGGGGGCGATTGTCAGCGCGCTGATTGCCCCGTTCTATGTCTGGTGGTTCAAACCGCAGTTCACTTTCCCGGTGGCGATGCTGTCGTGCCTGATCCTGCTGCGCCACCACGACAATATTCAACGCCTGTGGCGACGTCAGGAAACCAAAATCTGGACCCGGCTCAGAAAGAAAAAACGGGAAGAGTAGGAATGTTGCCCGGCGCGCAAGCAGCAACCGGGCTGTCGTCGATCACGCCGCAGGCAGCTCCGCCAGCGGCCAGCGCGGGCGAACAGTCACACCAAGCCCGGCGTCATTCCCCGCTTTCAGGCGCACCATCCCCGCATAAGCAATCATCGCGCCGTTGTCGGTGCAAAACTCCGGACGCGCATAAAAGACCTCGCCACGACGCTTTTGCATCATCTCCGCCAGTTTTGCGCGCAATGTCCGGTTGGCGCTCACGCCGCCCGCCATCACCAGCCGCGTAAAGCCGGTTTGATCCAGCGCGCGCTTGCATTTGATCATCAGCGTATCGACCACTGCATCCTCAAACGCGCGTGCAATGTCGGCACGAGTTTGCTCATCATCGCCATTGCTGCGAATGGTGTTCGCCGCAAAGGTTTTCAGGCCAGAGAAACTGAAATCCAGCCCGGGGCGGTCGGTCATCGGCCGCGGGAAAACAAAACGCCCGGCAGTCCCCTGCGACGCGAGTTTTGACAGCATCGGGCCACCAGGATAATCCAGGCCAAGTAGTTTCGCTGTTTTATCAAAGGCTTCGCCTGCTGCATCATCAATCGACTCGCCCAGCAGTTCATAATTACCGATGCCCGTGACGCTAATCAATTGTGTGTGGCCACCGGAAACCAGCAGAGCGACAAAGGGGAATGCCGGGGGATTCTCTTCCAACATCGGCGCTAACAGATGCCCTTCCATATGGTGCACCGGGATAGCCGGAACATTCCATGCGAAGGCCAGTGAACGACCGACGGTCGCACCGACCAGCAGCGCACCGACCAGCCCCGGACCGGCGGTATAGGCCACCGCATCGATATCTTTTGCGGTTAATCCGGATTCTTTCAGCGCGGCCTGAATCAGCGGCACGGTTTTGCGCACATGGTCGCGGGACGCCAGTTCCGGCACCACACCGCCGTAGTCGGCGTGCAGTTTTACCTGACTATACAGTTGGTTGGCTAAAAGCCCTTGTTGATCGTCATAAATTGCGATGCCGGTTTCATCGCAGGATGTTTCAATGCCCAGTACGCGCATGGCTCTTTTTACCTCGTTGCAATACCGCGCAGTGTAGGGCGAATGCGGGTCGATGTAAAACTTTGCTCACCCCAGGTGAGGAGTTCGTGTATACTCCCCACCCTTATGAAAGTCCCTTTCAAAAAGGGCGGAGGTGCTTTACAAAGCAACGGTAGTTGCAGTAAAATTCCGCACCATTTTGAAATAAGCTGGCGTGAACGCCAGCGGCAAACCGATTTAATCAAAGGTGAGAGGCACATGCCGGTAATTAAAGTACGTGAAAACGAGCCGTTCGACGTAGCTCTGCGTCGCTTCAAGCGTTCCTGCGAGAAAGCAGGTGTTCTGGCGGAAGTTCGTCGTCGTGAATTCTATGAAAAACCGACTACCGAACGTAAACGCGCTAAAGCATCCGCTGTGAAACGTCACGCGAAGAAACTGGCTCGCGAAAACGCACGCCGTACTCGTCTGTACTAATCTGTTGAGGGCGCATCGCCCTCAATTGCAGACCGAGTTGTAGTTGTAAGGCCGTGCTTCCGAAAGGAATGCGCGGCTTATTTTCGTTTATAAGCTGACATATTCTACGGATTTCCGGTTGCGTCGCAGCGGCCTGAAAGACAACGAATATAAATAAACGGGGCCTATGGCTGGACGAATCCCACGTGTTTTTATCAATGACCTGCTGGCGCGCACCGACATCGTCGATCTCATCGACGCGCGTGTAAAGCTGAAAAAGCAGGGCAAGAACTACCACGCGTGCTGTCCATTCCATAACGAAAAAACCCCCTCTTTCACCGTAAATGGTGAAAAACAGTTTTACCACTGCTTTGGTTGCGGCGCGCACGGTAACGCTCTCGACTTCTTAATGAACTACGACAAGCTCGAGTTCGTCGAAAGCGTCGAAGAACTGGCGGCCATGCACAACCTTGAAGTGCCTTTCGAAGCAGGTAGCGGGCCAAGTCTGATTGAGCGCCATCAACGGCAAACGCTCTATCAACTGATGGACGGCCTGAACGCATTTTATCAGCAATCTCTGACGCAACCTGCCGCTGAACCTGCGCGCCAGTATCTACAAAAGCGTGGTTTGAGCAGCGACATTATTGCGCGGTTCGCTATTGGTTACGCCCCACCCGGCTGGGACAACGTGTTAAAGCGTTTTGGCGGCAACAGCGAAAACCGCAAATCGCTGATCGACGCAGGCATGCTGGTAACGAACGATCAGGGACGCAGTTACGATCGCTTTCGCGAGCGGGCCATGTTCCCCATCCGCGATAAGCGTGGCCGGGTGATTGGGTTTGGCGGGCGCGTATTAGGTAATGATACGCCCAAGTACCTGAACTCACCGGAAACCGATATTTTTCATAAAGGTCGCCAGTTGTATGGCCTGTATGAAGCGCAGCAGGATAACGATGAACCACAGCGACTGTTAGTCGTCGAAGGCTATATGGACGTGGTGGCGCTGGCGCAGTACGGCATCAACTACGCGGTCGCCTCGCTGGGAACGTCGACAACGGCGGATCATATCCAGCTGCTGTTCAGGGTGACGAAAAACGTCATCTGCTGTTACGACGGCGACCGCGCAGGTCGCGATGCCGCATGGCGAGCGCTGGAAACGGCGCTGCCGTATATGAGCGACGGTCGCCAGCTACGTTTTATGTTTTTGCCGGACGGTGAAGATCCGGACACGCTGGTGCGCAAAGAAGGTAAAGAGGCGTTCGAAGCGCGGATGGAGCAGGCTCAGCCGCTCTCCACGTTTCTGTTTAACAGCCTGTTGCCGCAGGCGGATTTAACCACGCCGGACGGTACAACGCAGTTGGCCGCGCTGGCGTTGCCGTTAATCAACCAGGTGCCGGGCGAAACATTGCGCATCCAGTTGCGCCAGATGCTGGGCAATAAGATTGGTATTTTCGATGATGCACAGCTTGATCGATTAATGCCAAAACAGGCGGAAAACAGCGTGGTCCGCCCCGCTCCCCAGCTAAAACGCACAACCATGCGTATACTGATAGGGTTGTTGATCCAGAACCCGGAGCTGGCGCCAGCGGTGCCGCCACTAACAGGTCTGGATCAATCCAGACTACCTGGGCTTGGCTTATTTGCAGAACTGGTCAACACTTGTTTGTCACAGCCAGGACTGACCACCGGGCAGTTGTTGGAGCATTATCGCGGCACAAAAGAGGCCGCAACCCTTGAAAAACTGTCAATGTGGGACGATATAGCAGATAAGGACATTGCGGAAAAAACGTTCACCGACGCACTCAATCATATGCTTGATTCGATGCTTGAACGGCGACAAGAAGAGTTGATAGCTCGCGATCGCACACACGGTTTAAGCAGCGAAGAACGCCGGGAGCTCTGGCAGTTAAACCAGGAACTGGCGAAAAAATGAATTCAACGGCTTAAGTGCCGATAATCGTTCGGGTAGATCCCGACAGCCGCGATGAGGGCCAGCGGCAAAAATATAAATACACCCTCGCGTTAAATGTTGGCGGTTTATTTCGCCGACCGACACCAACCCTCATGAATTTAAGTGTGGATACCGTCTTATGGAGCAAAACCCGCAGTCACAGCTGAAGCTTCTTGTCACCCGTGGTAAGGAGCAAGGCTATCTGACCTATGCCGAGGTCAATGACCATCTGCCGGAAGATATCGTCGACTCCGATCAGATCGAAGACATCATCCAAATGATCAACGATATGGGCATCCAGGTGATGGAAGAAGCACCGGATGCCGATGATCTGTTGCTGGCTGAAAACTCCAACAACACCGACGAAGATGCTGAAGAAGCTGCTGCGCAGGTACTTTCCAGCGTTGAGTCTGAAATCGGGCGGACAACCGACCCGGTGCGCATGTACATGCGCGAAATGGGTACCGTTGAACTGCTGACCCGCGAAGGCGAAATCGACATCGCCAAACGTATCGAAGACGGGATTAATCAGGTTCAGTGCTCCGTTGCCGAGTATCCGGAAGCCATTACTTACCTGCTGGAACAATACGACCGCGTTGAAGCAGAACAAGCGCGTCTGTCTGACCTGATCACCGGCTTCGTCGATCCCAATGCGGAAGAAGACATGGCGCCTACGGCGACCCACGTCGGTTCTGAACTCTCCAGCGAAGAGATGGACGACGATGACGATGATGAAGACGAAGAAGACAGCGACGATAACAGCGATGACGACAACAGCATCGACCCTGAGCTGGCGCGCGAGAAATTCGGCGAACTGCGTACCCAGTACGAACTGACCCGCGACACCATCAAAGCGAAAGGCCGCAGCCACGCTGCCGCTCAGGAAGAGATCCTGAAGCTGTCTGAAGTGTTCAAACAGTTCCGTCTGGTACCGAAACAGTTCGACTACCTGGTTAACAGCATGCGCACCATGATGGATCGCGTGCGTACCCAGGAACGTATCATCATGAAGCTGTGCGTTGAGCAGTGCAAAATGCCGAAAAAGAACTTCATTACGTTGTTCACCGGCAATGAAACCAGCGAAACCTGGTTCAACGCTGCGTTGGCCATGAACAAACCGTGGTCGGAAAAACTGCACGAAGTGACCGAAGAAGTACAACGCGCACTGCTGAAGCTGCAGCAGATCGAAGAAGAAACCGGCCTGACCATCGAGCAGGTTAAAGACATCAACCGTCGCATGTCCATCGGCGAAGCGAAAGCCCGCCGTGCGAAGAAAGAGATGGTGGAAGCGAACCTGCGTCTGGTTATTTCTATCGCCAAGAAATACACCAACCGCGGTCTGCAGTTCCTCGATCTGATTCAGGAAGGCAACATCGGTCTGATGAAAGCGGTAGACAAGTTTGAATACCGCCGCGGCTATAAGTTCTCCACCTATGCAACCTGGTGGATCCGTCAGGCGATCACCCGTTCCATCGCGGATCAGGCGCGCACCATTCGTATTCCGGTGCATATGATTGAGACCATCAACAAGCTCAACCGTATCTCCCGCCAGATGCTGCAGGAAATGGGGCGTGAACCGACGCCGGAAGAGCTGGCTGAGCGCATGCTGATGCCGGAAGACAAAATCCGTAAAGTGCTGAAAATCGCTAAAGAGCCTATCTCCATGGAAACACCAATTGGTGATGATGAAGATTCGCATCTGGGTGATTTCATCGAGGATACCACCCTCGAGCTGCCACTGGACTCTGCCACCACCGAGAGCCTGCGCGCTGCCACGCACGATGTTCTGGCTGGCCTGACCGCCCGTGAAGCGAAAGTCCTGCGTATGCGCTTCGGTATTGATATGAATACCGACCACACGCTGGAAGAAGTGGGTAAACAGTTCGACGTTACCCGCGAACGTATCCGTCAGATCGAAGCGAAAGCGCTGCGCAAACTGCGCCACCCGAGCCGTTCTGAAGTGTTGCGTAGCTTCCTCGACGATTAAGTCGTTATGCCGTAATGCTAAAAGGCTTCCAGCAATGGAAGCCTTTTTTGTTTCCCCTCACCGTATTAAAGCCCGCGCGTGACCAGCGCTTCATCCAGTTCCCGGTACGATTGCACCAGTTTATCCAGCGTTGCGCGGTTGAGCCCGCTGGGGTTCGGCAGCACCCACACCTGCGTGACACCAATGGTGATAGCCTGTTTGCCCCAGGGCGCACCTCGCACGCTGAATGCCTGCTCAAAGGCTTTTTTACCGAGGATCGCTAACGCAGCGGGTTGGTGATCTTCGATCTTCTTGATCAACTCTCTGCCGCCGCTACGCAGCTCATGAAGATCCACTTCGCTTGCCTGCACGGTCGGGCGTTCAACCAGCATGGTGATACCGCAGCGGGTATCAAGCAAATGCCGTTCATCTTCCGGGCGCAGTAAGGTATCGGTAAAGCCCGCCTGGTGGATCACTTTCCAGAAGCGATTCCCCGGATGAGCAAAGTGAAAACCGGTATGGGCGGAAGACTTGCCAGGGTTGATACCGCAAAACACCACCCGCAACCCCGGCTCAAGAATATCGTGGATCATACCCACCTCCTGATGAATGCAGTAAAAGCCAGTATAAGGGATTGAAAATAGGTTGTTTATAAAAACATCAGCCAGGCGATTCCCGCTGGATTGCGTGGGTAAGTTACTTTATAATTCCCCGCCACGGCCCCTTAGCTCAGTGGTTAGAGCAGGCGACTCATAATCGCTTGGTCGCTGGTTCAAGTCCAGCAGGGGCCACCAAATAAAACAAGGGGTTACGTGAAAGCGTAGCCCTTTTTTCTTTTCCTGTGTCGGCAAAGTGGCGACAGAAACGAGGAAAGAACGTAGTCTACTCTGTAGGAGTAGCTTCCATTCCGACGGTAATAGTAGTGAGTCGCGATTAAGTATCTGTTAAGGCATACCCGCTTTTTACGCCACCACAACTGTCTAAGCGTTTGGCATCTATCCCTACGTTTCCACCCGGGTGAGTTTCCCCATGTGACTGGCAATCATCACATTACGTCCGACACCTTTGGCCTCATAAAGGGCTATATCGGCCTGTTTCAGCATCTTATCGTAATCATTTTCACATTCATTTAATGAGGTAACACCGCCTGAAATTGTGATTTTTCCTGCCAGGGGAAAAACAAATTCATAAATAGCTAACCGAATTCGCTCAGCAATTTTGCAAGCTTCATCAAGGCTCGAGTTCGGCAGAAAAACTATAAATTCCTCCCCACCCATACGCCCGACAATATCAAAATCTCTGCAAGATGATTTAATTATGTCAGCAGCGTGGCACAGAACTGTATCGCCTGCATCATGACCATATACATCGTTTATTTTTTTAAAATGATCTATATCCAGCAAAATCACACAGTGCTTATTATCTTCCAGGTGATCTTTTATAGCTGCATCAAATCCCCGGCGATTGTAAAGTCCGGTTAAGGGATCAGTCTTTGCCTCATTACTGAGCATGGCAACATGATTTGTAGTCTGTGACATATTATTATGTATTGACTTTTTCAACCTGTCAGCCTCTTGATACCATGCATTTATTTCCTGAATCTTTTTCAACGCGGCAAGGTTATCCTCAAGCCGGGTTAACACAGAAAGCATCTCCAGAGGCTGTGATATCCTTGCGGATACCAGCGCAACGCTTATCCCCGCAATAATTATTATTAATAAAATGAACCATGCAGAATCTATTACCATACTACGAAGTATGTTGGAAACAGTCTCAGATGAACCAGAAATTAGAACACTCCATCCAGCTTTTTTTATATTTGCAAAACCAACAAGATATTCTTTATTGTTTTTATCAATTCTAAAGCTACCTTTCTGGGTTTCCCTTAGTTTATTTCTGATATCTACCGGAAGGCTTATATTAGTACCAACCAAATCTGGGTTCTTATTGAACACAATATTACCATCAGCACTAACAATACTTACATCAGTATCATCACTATAGAAATGATTACTCAGTATACGGCTAAGGATACTTTGTTTTTTTAAATAAATCGTCCCACCGACATATCCTATATAATCTTTATTATCGGAGAAAACAGGAGAGGAGATAAACACGACATAATTACCGGAAGCACCAATATACGGCTCTGATATAAATGTTTTTTTTGCTTCAAGAGCCTGAACACTGCCGCGAGAGTTAAGTTTAATGCCAACTAATTTCAGGCTTTCCGGTGAGGTTGCTTTAACCACAGCCTGCGGATTCACTACTATGACTGAATTAAAAAAGCCGGATTGCAAACGCAGACGGTCAACCTCATGCCGCAGGTTTTCAAGATCGTTCAGGTTATGGATTAGCGACGCGCTCCATTCAAGCTCTTTTTGCGCTATATCAAGATACAGGTCTGTTGTGTCAGCCAGCTTGCTTGCATATGCGATGTTCCCATCAAGAAGACTGTTCTCAATATTTCCCTTCTGGAAAAGCATAAGGGCACTTAAGAGCACGATGGACGAAATGATGATCCCTCCGACAGAGAGGCGCAGCAGAAGTGTCCGAATTTTAATTTTCCTGAAGCTCATAGACTGTCCATCCCTCAGTTTATCGCCTCCTGAGGTAATTCAGGATAACGATTAGTGTGGCAATATGGGAAAGCTCACTTTTCAAGTATAAATTCATACCTGCATAACGATTTGCTCTTTTCTCACATTTTTTATGGTTATAGAGACTGTTCAGCATCAGACTTAGCATGAGGGTTCTCATGTTATGAGCATAACCGCAGCCTCTGCACCGCCATCTATCACGCCTAATAAGGTTTTCAGCTCTGTTGATGGATATTGATACCAAAAGGTATTGATAGCTTCGAAACAGCTCAAGCTCGGAATATCCAGAGGAAGTTGACGCTGCGGGATTTGGCATCATAAATTCAAATTCTCTGCCCCTCGCCCCCTTAACTGTATATGTGCGCAGCGTAAGTACACACGTTTTTCAGTTCATAAAAATCCCCCGGTAGTATAAAGGATGTAAGGATTTAAACAGCTTCAATGGGATACATGGCCCGGATTTATTATCTAAGTATCAAAACACGTTGCAGTATTTTCTTGCATCCCCACGAGATAAAAGGAGCTTATGGAAATGAAATGGAAAATTCTTTTTATCATCCCGCCGTTACTTACCGGTTGTACGATGGAGCATAACGCCTACCGGCTTGCTGATGTCACTCTTAACGGCAACGAACCCCGTATTTCTGTTAGTAATGACGCCACCGTTAAAAGTGGCCAGGCAAAACTACTTATTCTGTCGTTGTCAGCAAGAGATGCAAAAGGTCAGATGCAGGAAGTCTGGAAACAAGACAACTTTGACGCGCCGTTATATACCCTACAGGCGGGTGAGTGTATTCCTGTCAACTACCGTTTCAAGAGAGACGAAGAATACAGTGTTACCGTCATTACTGCACAGCCAGCAGACAACGTTGCACCCAGGCGGCTTTGGTCAAGACATTTTAAACTCAATGATCTTGCGCCAAAGTGATTTCGGCGCATCATAAATCTCCGCCGGTTCCCCTCCCTATATCGTTGCCCAACCTTGCCATGCGGGCAATAAACTCCACGCGTGATAGAAGAAAAATATAAGTAAAAAATCCAGTCAAATTATAGCCCTGCGGATTTGCTATTTACGGGTCCAGCTCCTAATCTTCCATCATCGGGACAGTTGACGATGTACTGGACTAGGCGAGCACAGACGCGAAGGTAGTTGTTTAGAATGGGGAGATGATGCCGTGAATTTCCAACCCAGATATGCAAGTAGCGAGTCTCCGGATCCGGTTCAGGCAGTGGCCGAGTTTGCTGAACAGATCGGTCATGACGAAATCGAAACCATTATTTTCTTCTGCTCTCCGGATTATGATCTGGAAGCACTAGGCCGGGCATTAAAAAGCACCTTCTCCTGCCCCTGCATCGGTTGTACTTCCTCAGGTCACATTGGCACAGAAGGTTTCCAGCACTCCGGGCTGCTGGGGCTTGGATTGGGCGGTGGTTTTCGCGCCCGCACTTTTATGATCCACCCACTGGTTGAATACACTGCCGTCATCACCGACATCGCCGAAACCATTCATCGCGACAGCCAGGAGAGACCCAACCTGCACCGTTTCGGCCTGCTGCTGGTCGATGGTCTTTCGATGGCCGAAGAGCGCCTTGTCGCGAACCTGTATCAGCAGATAGGCAATGTTCCTATCGTCGGGGGGTCCGCAGGCGACGATTTACGTTTCGAAAAAAGCTACGTCTACGATGGTAATGGACACTTCGTTTCCGATGCCGCCGTTTTTGCCGTTATCGAAACCAGCTCTCCGGTCGCCACCTTTAAGATCCAGCATTTCGAACCCAGCGACGTGGAACTGATTATCACCGAGGCTGACGCCGAGAAACGGCTCATCTTTGAAATTAATGGCGAGCCTGCTGCGCAGATTTATGCCGAATCTCTTGGTCTTACTGTCGATGAATTAACGCCAACAGTCTTCTCCCGCAACCCGCTGGTGCTCTCTTTTGGCGACGAGCCTTACGTTCGCTCGATTCAGAAAATGAACGACGATCTCTCGCTTACCTGCTATTGCGCCATTGAAGAAGGACTGATCGTATCGATCGGCATCGCCGAGGATCCGATCCAGACCTTTAGCCAGGCCTTTGACAAAGTGCGTGAAACCATCCCGGAACCCGCGGTCATCATCGGCTGTGATTGCATCCTGCGCCGTCTCCAGTTCGAAAAAGAGGGTCTTGAGCAACAGATCGGCGAAATTATGGTGCAAAACAAGGTGGTAGGGTTCTCAACCTACGGCGAGCAATATAACGGGCTGCACGTAAACCAGACATTTACGGGTGTTGCCATTGGAGGTTAACCATTATGTCCGCCTTTCCCGAAGCCTCCCAGACCGGCCTTTCCCTCGCGGATTATGAGCGCAAGCTCATCGCCCGGGATAAGACCATCGACGTCCTGAAACGCCGCATCGCACAAGAAGCCCGACACAGCCACGCCACGCCGTTCGCCATTCTGGAGCAGAATGTGGGGCTGGAAAAAGTGGTCGCCCGTAAGACAATGGAGCTGGAAAGCGAGCGACACGAACTGGAAAAGGCGCTGGCTGAGTTACGCATTACCCAAACGCAGTTGCTTCAGGCGCAAAAAATGGAGTCCATCGGCCAGCTTGCCGCCGGTATCGCCCATGAAATCAACACGCCGACCCAGTATGTCTCCGACAATGTCGGCTTTGTTAAAAGTGCGAATGCGACGCTGTTAACGCTGCTTGATGCGGCTCTTGCGCTGGCCGAGGTCGCGCGCGGGAAACTGGCCGATGAGCCCGCTATGGCGGAATTTGACGCGACGCTCAAGCGCACGAAGTTAGACTTTTTGCGACGCCAGATCCCAGGCGCGCTGGACGAATCACTCGAAGGCCTCGGCCATATCGCCAGGATCGTCGCCGCCATGAAAGAGTTCTCACACCCGTCGCAAAATGTGAAGGAACGGGTGGATATACGCGAAGTCATCAATACCACGGTGACCGTGGCCCGCAACGAATGGAAATACGTTGCCGATCTTGAAACCCATTTCAGCGACGATTTACCACAGCTTCCCTGCCTGCGCGATATGGTTGGCCAGGCTATTCTCAACCTGGTGGTCAACGCCGCGCACGCTATTGCGGACACGCTGAAGGAAGGCGTTAAAGAGAAAGGCCGCATCACTATTTCTGCGCAACAAAACGGTGACTATCTGGAAATCCGCGTCAACGATGATGGCAGCGGTGTCCCGGCGGCGATCCGTGACCGTATTTTCGATCCCTTTTTTACCACTAAAGCCGTGGGAAAAGGGACAGGACAAGGGCTGGCGATTGTGTACTCAACGGTGGTGGACAAACACGATGGACAGATCCGCTGCGAGTCGCAAGAGGGCGTCGGCTCAACGTTTATCCTGCTGTTTCCGCTACGCAGCAACAAGGAGGATGATCCGGCATGCAAGTGATGTTCGTGGATGACGAAAGCAAGGTGCTGTCGGGTATTGAGCGGGCGATCATGATGCACGATGCCGACTGGGAGTGTCGCTTCGCCACCAGCGGCCCTGAAGCGCTGGCAATGCTGGAAGAGACCCCGGCGGACGTGGTGGTGTCCGATATGCGCATGCCTTTTATGGACGGCGCAGAGTTACTGGCTCAGGTGCGCGATCGCTGGCCTGGCACAATACGCATGATCCTCTCCGGCTACTCAGAACCCGACGCCACCCGGCGTATGCTGGAAGTCGCTCACCGGTTTGTGGCAAAACCCTGCGACAGCGCAGCGTTGCTTACGATGATCGGCAGCGCCCTGACGTTACGCGATATGTTTAAAGATCCCGCTGTCCTTGGGATGGTTGGACGGATTAATCAGCTACCCGCCTCGCCAAAAGTGTTCACCGAAGTCTGCCAACTGATTGCCAGCCCCGCCAGCGATACCCGACAGATCGCGGAACGTCTGGGCAGCGACCCTGCACTAAGCGCCAAAATCATGCAGCTTGCCAATTCCGCGTGGTTCAGCCGGGGAGCAAAAATTCATGATATTGGCAGCGCCATTACCCATCTGGGGCTGGAACAGGTAAAACTGCTGGTGCTGGCCTCCCAGTTTTTTGCCGATGCGAAAGTCGATCCCTACGTTGAACAACTGCAACACAGCGCCCTTCTCGCCTCCAAACTTGCCGAGCGGATCGCCGGGCATCAGGGGCTGGAACCCACCGCAGCGCTGCTGGCCAACATTGCGTTGCTGATCCCGGAAATGCGAGAGGACGGCGGCGAAACAACGCTCACGCGCGATAACATTCCCATGCGATCCGCTGTGGGCGCTTACCTGCTGGCGCTATGGGGCTTACCCATGGACATTGTGGAGATCGTGGCGGGCCACGCTCAACCCTCCCGTTCCGCGAACGGCGTCTTTGACGCGATCGGTATCGTGCACGTTGCGGTCGCGCTTGCCAATAACACCCTGCCGGATCGGGATTATCTCGAACAGACAGGCATGCTGAACCAGCTACCTTTATGGCAGCAAATGCTTACCACCCTACAGGACACGCCTCATGACTGATACCGCCTTACCCCGGGTGCTGTGCGTCGACGATGAACCCAATGTACTCGCAGCGATGGAACGAAATCTGTTTGGCGAATTTGACGTGGTCGTCGCGCCGAGTGGGGAAGCGGGCCTGGATGCGATTCGCTGGGGAGAACGTTTTGCAGTGATCATGTCGGACATGCGCATGCCCAACATGGACGGCGCAACGTTTCTGGCCAAAGCGCGGGAACTCTCTCCCGATAGCGTGCGGCTCCTGCTCACCGGGCAAGCCGATGTCACCTCGTCCATTGCGGCCATCAACAAAGGGGCCATTTTCCGCTACCTTTGTAAGCCCTGCCCGAAAGAGGAGCTGATTGCGGCACTCAATGATGCTGTCCGCCAGTATCGTCTCGTCTGCGCAGAAAAAGAGTTGCTGGCCACTACCCTTACCGCCTCGGTGAAAACGCTAACGGAAGTGCTCGCCATGGTGGCACCCTGGGCGTTCCAGCGCGCAGCCTTCGCCCAATCCTGCGTCCGTCACGCATTGCCAAAACTGGAGTGGCACGATGAGTGGATATACACCATCGCCGCCTCATTAAGCCAAATCGGTTGCGTCGGCATTCCCGCCGACATCGTGCAGGCAGATGCAGCCCAGCGCAAACTCTCGGAAGAAGAGAGAAAACTGTTGGTGGGGCATCCGGAGGTCGCAGCCCGCCTGGTTGCAAATATCCCCCGTCTTGAACTGGTGGCCGAAATCATTCGTCATCAGGCGAAAGAACCCGCGCCCAATGTGCCCCTCGAAGTGTTGCGCGGTTCGCATTTGCTGCGCGCAGCCCTTGAGCTGGAACGCCATGCCGCACGCGGATGGAGCCTGGAGCGCCCGTGGGAGATCCTGCGTGCCGTAAGCCCGGCATTGCCGGACTACATCATTAAATCCCTCTCGGATTTCCGTACCAATGTCACCGGCGTACGCTCTGCACGCATTCGCGAACTGATGCCCGGCTGGGTGGTGGATGAAGATATCCGCACCACGAACGGTTTGATGGTGCTGACGAAAGGGCACGAACTCACCGACACCGCCATCTCTGCCCTTCAGCGACTGCTCAGCGCAGAGGCCATTAAAGAGCCGATTCGGGTACGCGGGTTGCCGGACAGCCCAACGCCTGGTTAATGTTATGCCGCGTTCAGCAGATAAGGGCGTGGTCTTACTGGCAGCGGAAAACGTTCCGCTGCTCGGTAATCATCTGCCCCGCCATAACGCAACTTTTTACGCATTTCGCATGGAATAGACACCGTAAACGCAATTTTCACAGAAAGACTACGCATTGAAAGGGGTCGCATGTAATATGGTGCCGGGCTATTGCGAGTTTCATCGTCGTGGTCCAGATCTGATGAACAACTCCCATTAACAGACTCATTACGCGCTTTGACGAAACGCCATGAACAAACCTATAAAACGGCTTGAAATCATCAAATACGCCATTGAACTGGAGGATGACGGGATCATCCATAGTCAGCTTCCTTCACTCAAAGCTGAAGTCACGGACCCGGAATTAGCCTTCATTGTCCAGGCGCTTGAAGCGAAAAACTACAGTGATGCAATGCGCGCTATCACAGAGTGGCTGCAAAATCAGCGCTCGGTGATCGCCTGGTCAGACCCACAGGTGTCCGCCAGCAAACTGGAGCTGAAAGCGCTGGAAGAACAATTGCGGGAGCTGATTGATAAACGTAACGCCCGCATCCAGTTGCTGGATGATTTCAACGACCTGTACATGACTCGCCTTGGGCCACTGATGTCGCAGATCCTGAACTTGCGCAAACTCCTCGCCGAAGCCGCCGTCCGCCGTCAGGAAGCCGAAGCGCGCCGTCGTGAAGCGGATTATCAGCGTTGCCAGAAATACCTGTCGCAGGCGGTCAATGTTCTGGTCATGCTGACCCAGCGCTGGGAAAGCATGCCGCCCCACTCCATACAAGCCGCTGAAGCGCGTAAACATTTACAGCAGCAAAACGATCTGATCGCCTCTTTGCTTGCCGAAGCGCTGGAGCTGGAAAGCGGCCTCACGCGTGAAGACGAACCGACTCGCCATGCCCGTGACGAGGCACGCCAGGAGTACGAAAACCATCAGGAACAGCAGCACGACGCCGAGAAGCGCTTCAGTTTTGAGCAAAAAATGTCGGAAGACGAGCGCACTGAACTGAAACGGCTGTGGCGCCAGGCAAGTAAACTCTGCCACCCGGATCTGGTGGACAATGAGCTGAAAAACGAGGCCCACGGCATGATGGTGCAGTTGAACCAGGCGCGTGAGCGTGGCGATCTGAGCGCCATTCGCTCTTTACTGACCCGCTTGCAACAAGGCTTTGACCCACTGATGGCCAGCGATCGTTTAAACGATCTGCAACGTTTACGTCAGCGCGTCGTCGAGGTGAAACAACATATCGCAACGCTGATTGAAGAACTCGCGGCGTTGGAAAAAGAGGAAACCTGGCAGCTGGTCTCAACGCTCGGCGATCAGGAAACCTACTTCCGCCAGCAGGAAAAAGCACTGGCGGAACTGCGTCAGACGCTGGAGCAGCAAGTCAGCGAAGCGGAGTACGACGAAGTCGCCTGAAGGCAGTAAGCCCGGTCATTAACCGGGCCTGCTCGCTACTTCTTGTGCCAGTATGCCTGTGCACGCACCAATTGCTGATCAATACCGTTACCCTCGAAGCGGCTCATCAGCGATTTCACCACCTCGCCCTCCCCGGTCAGCCAGATAAAGTAGTCCTCCGCCGGTACCGTCAAGGCCGCCAGTTTGTCAGCAACCGCCTGCGGGTTATGCCCAATCACCCACTGGATATCAAAACCGCTCAGATGCGCCAGGTAATCCTGATACGCCACATCATGAAGGGTGACCACTGCCATGACGTTCGGGCGCACAGCAAGCTGGCTTATCCCTTCCAGGCGGCGGCGCAGAGCCGGCATACCGGACTCATCGCACACATAGAGCTGCCAGGCATAATCTTCCGGCACCACCAGCGAACCGCGCGGCCCGCCAATGGTTAGCTTATCGCCGACCTGCGCATTCAGCGCCCACTGACTTGCCACTCCGCCATCATGGATATAGAAATCCAGCAGCAGCTCGTGGCGGCCAGCATCATACAGCGGGGTATAGTCGCGGGAAGCCGGACGCGGCCCGTCGCCCCAGACAATGCCTTCATCCGTCACAACCGGTGGCACAAACGATGTGCCCGGCTGCGGGAAAAAAACTTTGGTGTGATCGTCAAATCCGCGGGAGGAAAACCCCTCCAGTTGCTCGCCGCCCAGCACAACACGCTGGAAGCCGACGCCCGGGCGCTCTACGCGCAGAACGGTTAATTCACGAAAGCGCAGCTCATTGCGTACGCGCTGCGGGTAGCGTTGTGGGTTGGTAGTCATAATCGGCCTTCGTAGTGTTGAATACGATATATCTAAATGTTGTGCAAATGATAATGATTGTTGATTAGAAAGAAGGCAAGCGCTTTTTATGATATAGACAAAGCAAAGCGCACAGTTCGTTAAAGAGATAAATTATTATCTTATTTATCAATAAATTATAAAAATATCTGTTTTATACATTGTCTGAAAAGTAACTTTAGATATAAATTAGATATATCAAATTTAAGGAGAAGAGTATGCGGCATCATCACGGTAGCGGTGACGACGGGCATCACCACGGCGGCGGGCGTCGCCAGCGCTTTTTTGGTCATGGCGAATTACGGCTGGTTATTCTGCACCTGCTGACGCACAACGCCAGCCACGGTTATGAGTTGATTAAAGAGATTGAAACCCTGACGCAGGGCAACTATACGCCAAGCCCTGGCGTTATCTATCCAACGCTGGATTTTTTGCAGGATCAGCAACTGATCGTCATCAGTGATGAAGAGAGCGGGCGTCGGAAAATAGCCATTACCGCAGAGGGGTTGCGCTGGCTGGAGGAAAATCAGTCGCAACTGGCGCAGATTCAGGAGCGCATTAAAGCCCGCAATGTGGGCTACCAGTTACGCCGAAACCCACAGATGAAACGCGCGCTGGAGAATTTCAAAGCGGTACTGGATTTACGTGTCAATCAGGGGGAACTCAGCGCCACGCAGCTAAAGCAGATCATTGGCATTATCGACCGCGCAGCGCTGGATATTTCGCAACTGGATTAAGCCGACGCGGGCATATCGCGCAGACGGAACACCTGTACCAGCTCATGCAGGTGCAGTGCCTGTTCGTTCAGTGCGGCAGCCGCCGCAACGGACTCTTCCACCAGGCTGGAGTTCTGCTGGGTGGTGGAGTCAATCAGCCCGATAGCGCTGTTGATCTGCGAAATGCCGTCGGTTTGCTCCCGGCTCGCCTGGCCAATCTCGCGCAGGATCACATCCATCTCTTCAACGTTCGTCACCATGCCGTTGATCAACGCACTGGCTTTTTCCACCAGCGACATCCCCTCGCGGGTCTGGCTGGCTGAACTTTCGATCAGATGACGGATCTCGTTCGCCGATGACGCGCTTTTCTGCGCCAGTTGACGGACTTCGCCCGCCACCACCGCAAAGCCGCGACCATGCTCACCGGCCCGCGCCGCTTCTACCGCCGCGTTAAGCGCCAGGATGTTGGTCTGAAACGCAATAGAATCGATCAGGTTGATAATGTCGGACATGCGGTTAGATGTGTCGTTAATGACGCGCATCTTTTCCGTCACCTGCTTCATCATCTCGCCATTGTTTTTCACTACCGTTGCCGCACCCGCAGAGAGCTGCGACGCTTCGGAAGTATGATCAGCGGTGTTTTTCACCGTTGCCGTGATCTGTTCCATCGAGGCGGCCGTTTGCTCAACGGAGCTGGCCTGTTCTTCGGTTCTTGCCGCCAGGTCCTGGTTACCCGCAACGATCTGCGCGGCTGCGCTGGAAATACTTTCAGAGCCGTTTTGCACCTGATGGACAATCTCAACCAGGCGGTTTTTCATTTCCATCAATGCACGCAGCAGAATGCCAGTTTCGTCGCGATGGCGAGCGTCAATGGTGCGGGTTAAATCCCCATCGGCAATCGCTTCGGCAAACCCTACCGCCTCGCCCAGCGGACGGGTGATCATACGCACGATATACCAGCCCATCAGGCTTCCCATACCGATGCTAAATACCGCGAGCAGGATCAGCATTAAGCGGTTGGCGCTGAAGTCATTCTGTACCTGAGCGCCCGCCGCGCGGATCTGCTTGTCCTGTATGGCAATCAACGCCATCACTTTCTCTTTATAGGCGTTTTGAATTCTGACCGTGTTGGTCATCATCTCTTCAATTGCCGCCGCGCGGTCGTTTTTCTTCACGGCATCAAGGATACGGAAGCGGGAATCGAGATATTGCTGACGTACGGTGCGGATATCCGTAAGGGCTTTTTGTGATTCGCGGTCCGGCAGGTTTTTCGACAGGTCTTCAAGGAGGGTGGTAATGTGACTGCTGATGTCGGCGAGCTGTTTCTGCGTTTCCGTCGTCCATCTGCCTTCATTGTCCAGCAACATCATTTGCTGGGTATTCACGAAGGCGTTGAAATTATCGATCAGCTCGTTCGCTTTAACGGTGGTGGGATAGTCATCATGAACAATCTCCTGCATGCCATTATTTGCACGGTTCAGGCTGAGTAGTGAAAGGCAGGAACTTACTACCATCAACACAATAAAAAAGCCGAATGCCAGAAATAATTTCGTGCCGATTTTTACGTCATGTAAAAACATATATTCTCCATGGGATTGATTATTTTGCTGAGTAAATCGCACGCCCCTAATCGAAAAGGCGAGCTTAAGTCCCTGGTGCGTATAAAAAGAAAGCAACCACCTAACGTTATCGGTAACCGAAACGCTAACTTTATGAGTTTGATCGTTTTTTTAATTACTTATTGTATAAACTGATAGTTACAGGCGATTAATACCCCTGTATCGATCGTTATATGTACGGGAAGATTGATCTGAGCAATGTATTTACTACAACTTAATCAAGTTTAATTAATAATTAAATTACAGCCTCTGAAGTTTATTAATGCTTCACAATTCAAATCATATTTAATAATAATTTAACAAAGAACGAATAATGCCATTACATAATAAAACTTACTTTTACCATGGTTATAGATAAAAAAACCGCCAGAATATCTCCTGGCGGTTTTTAATTCGTTTACAGGCGTTAATGCAATACGGAAACGGCATCCTGTAAACGCCCGGCACGATGCTGCACCATCGCCGACACTGTCGCACTCTCTTCAACTAACCCGGCGTTCTGTTGGGTAATGGCATCCAGTTCGGAGACCGCGCGCGTCAGTTCGGAAAGCCCCGCCGCCTGCTCGGATGCCGACTGGCTGATTTGCCCGATCAATGCCGTCACGTTCTGCACCTGACTCACAATATCATCCATGCTCTGGCCTGCGGCATGTACCTGATCGTAACCAGATTGTACTTTGCTGGCGCTGGCGTCGATAAGCTTGCGAATATCATTGGCTGCATTAGCACTGCGGCTGGCCAGGTGGCGAACCTCTCCGGCGACAACAGCAAACCCTTTGCCCTGCTCCCCGGCACGTGCAGCCTCGACCGCGGCGTTCAACGCCAGGATATTGGTCTGGAAAGCGATGTCATTAATCAGCGCAGTGATTGAACCAATACGCTGAGTACTGTTGGCTATCTCATCCATGGTTTTCACCACCGTCTCCATCACTTTTCCGCCGTGCGACGCCGCACTGCTGGCGGAACTGGAGAGCTGATCTGCCGCCGACGCGGTTTGCGAACTGGTCTGCACCGATGCCGCCATCTGGCTCATGGTCGCCACGGTTTGCTGCACATTGTCGACCGTCGCGCGGGTACGCGCATTTAAATCATCGTTGCCTTTGGCCAGCGTTTCACTGCCTTTGCGCACGCTGTTGACCTGGCTGGAGACATCGTGGATCAACCAACGGCACATTAACCCCAGTTGCCCGACAGCACGTAGCGCAAGCCCCAGTTCATCGCTACGATTGAGCGGTTGTACGCTGTTACGCTCCCCGGTCGCCACGCTCAGCGCCTGGCGAGCAACGTTTTCCGCCGGGCGAACGATTTGCCACTCAAATGCCAGCCCGCCCGCCAGCATCGCCAGTGAACTGACCATCAATCCCAGCATACTGCTATCAGCCAGCCACAACCCCATCAGTTGCGCAGCCCAGGCGCACACCATCACGCTGCGGGCGCGCCAGCGGAGCGGCAAGGCGCGCAGGCTTCCCCACCACCCTTTGCTCACCACCAGCCCCTTATGGATCCGCTTATTACAGCGTCCTTCATTTAATGCGTTGTACAGCGGTTCAACAGCGGCAATTTCGTCGTCCGTCGCCCGGGTGCGAATCGACATGTACCCGGTAAGTTGCCCGTCACGCACCATCGGGATTGCATTGGCGCGTACCCAATAATGGTCGCCATTTTTACGCCGGTTTTTAACGATGCCGCTCCAGGGTTCCCCCTGTTTGAGGGTGTACCACATATCGGCAAACGCGGCTTTAGGCATATCCGGGTGGCGAACAAGATTGTGCGGCTGCCCCTGTAACGCTTCCAGAGGGTATCCACTGGCCTGAACAAACGCGTCATTCGCGTGGGTAATGTAGCTGTGCACGTCGGTTGTTGACATAAGGGTGATGTCGTCATCCAGCGGAAAAACCCGCTGGCTAACATAAAGCGGAGAAGGCATGGTGGCATCCTTGGCAGGTTATATGTCTGTTAAAAATTATTGCGAATGTTATTTCGGCGATAATGGATTTATCTTTAGTTGTTAAATTTGATTTAGATCGCAATTCACGCTAAAACCGCATTTTTTGTATGCCCTGTAACCTGCTGATTTTAATAATTTCAGCATGAAATCACGTAATAACACTCAACTGTCATGCCCCATTAGCGGGCATTTTTTGCACCACCATAGCGCACAATCCGCACAAGCCCCTCACCATCGTTCAAATTTTAATCACGCCAATGGCGTTATTTCAGCGAAACGGGACGATTAAATCTTGCACACCCCTGTCTTGCCCTGGTGTTTATCCCGATTTTTGTAATCCGAGCCGAAGTGGCGTAATCCCTGCAATACTTAAATCGGTATCATGTGATACGCGAGCCCCTGGAGCACATTTTGAACAGGTTACCTTCCAGCGCATCGGCTTTAGCGTGCAGCGCTCACGCATTAAATCTCATTGAGAAGCGAACGCTTGATCATGAGGAGATGAAAGCATTAAACCGAGAGGTGGTGGACTACTTTAAAGAGCATGTTAATCCGGGGTTTTTAGAGTATCGAAAATCTGTTACCGCCGGCGGGGATTACGGAGCCGTAGAATGGCAAGCGAGCAGTCTGAATACGCTTGTCGACACCCAGGGACAGGAGTATTTAGATTGCCTGGGTGGTTTTGGAATATTCAATGTGGGGCACCGTAATCCAGTTGTGGTTTCCGCCGTACAGAATCAACTCGCCAAACAACCTCTGCACAGCCAGGAGCTTCTCGACCCACTACGGGCGATGCTGGCAAAAACGCTGGCGGCGCTCGCCCCTGGCAAACTGAAATACAGCTTCTTTAGCAACAGCGGGACGGAGTCCGTCGAAGCGGCGCTAAAACTTGCCAAAGCGTACCAGTCCCCGCGCGGCAAATTCACCTTTGTCGCCACCAGCGGTGCGTTCCACGGCAAGTCTTTAGGGGCGCTCTCTGCGACGGCGAAATCGACCTTCCGCAAACCCTTTATGCCGCTGCTGCCGGGCTTCCGTCATGTCCCCTTCGGCGATATCGAGGCCATGCGCACGCTGCTGAGCGAATGCCATAAAACCGGCGACGACGTTGCCGCCGTGATCCTGGAACCCATTCAGGGCGAAGGTGGGGTCATTCTGCCGCCACAAGGCTATCTGCCTGCGGTGCGTAAGCTGTGCGACGAATTTGGCGCACTGCTGATCTTCGACGAAGTGCAAACCGGGATGGGACGTACCGGCAAAATGTTCGCCTGCGAGCACGAAAACGTGCAGCCGGACATTCTGTGCCTCGCCAAAGCGCTGGGCGGCGGTGTGATGCCGATTGGCGCGACCATCGCCACGCAGGAGGTATTCTCCGTTCTGTTTGATAACCCCTTCCTGCATACCACCACCTTTGGCGGTAACCCGCTGGCCTGTGCGGCTGCGCTGGCAACCATCAATGTGCTGCTGGAAGAGAACCTGCCTGCGCAGGCTGAACAGAAGGGCGACATCCTGCTGGATGGCTTCAGGGCGCTGGGACGCAAGTATCCCGATCTGGTGCAGGATGCGCGCGGTCGCGGGATGCTGATGGCGATCGAGTTTGTGGATAACGAAACGGGCTACAACTTTGCCAGTGAGATGTTCCGCCAGCGGGTACTGGTTGCCGGAACGCTCAATAACGCGAAAACCATTCGCATAGAACCGCCGCTGACGCTGACAATGGAACAGTGTGAGCAGGTGCTGAAAGCCGCGGGTAACGCGCTGGAAGCACTGCGGGTCGCCGTCGAACAGGCGTAATCGTTCCCCCTCTCCCGATGGGGAGGGGGAATGCCGTCAGGCTGGCATCACGCCAACAAAGCTGCGTTTTTTACGCGGCTCAGACATCAGCTCCTCCAGTTTTTCCACACAGGCCAGATAGTGCGGTGTCTTCTTATGGGCAAGCACGGCGGCATCATCCTGATAAGCCTCATAAATAAAAAAGCGGGTTTTCACTTTTGGATCCTGCAACACATCAAAACGCAGATTCCCCGGCTCGCGAATGGCGCCTTCATGGTTAGCGCGAAACACCTGCAAAAACTCCTCCACCCGATCGGGTTTAATGTTGATCTCCACCAGCGTTACATTCATGGTTGCTCTCCTTGTTTTTCGTCCAGCCAGAACTGGTATGCCTCGTGGGCACGCATATTTTCATGCACCACTTTTTTCACCGCTTTCAGCATCGCCAGCGGCGCGCTGGACTGGAAGATATTTCTCCCCATGTCCACGCCGGATGCGCCCTGATCAATGGCGCGGAAACACATCTCCAGCGCCTGCTGCTCCGGCAGCTTTTTCCCCCCGGCGATGACAATCGGTACCGGGCAGCTCGCGGTGACTTTCTCAAATCCCTGCTCCACAAAATAGGTCTTCACAAACTGAGCGCCCATCTCGGCGGCGATTCGACTGGCAAGGGCAAAATAGCGGGCATCGCGGGTCATCTCTTTGCCAACACCCGTGACGGCAAGTGTCGGGATACCGTAGCGATTGCCCGCATCCACCAGCGTGATGATGTTGCTGATCGATTGATGCTCATATTCACTGCCAATGTAGACCTGCGCGGCGACAGCGCAGACATTCAAACGCAGGGCATCCTCCATGGCCACCGCCACACACTCACGGGATAACTCCGCAAGGATCGAGTTGCCGCCCGACGCGCGCAAGACCACCGGTTTATTGGTGGCGGGCGGCACCACGCTGCGCAAAATGCCGCGTGTACACATCAGCACATCGGTTTCACCGAACAGCGGCGCAATAGACAAATCAATGCGTTCCAGCCCGGTGGTCGGCCCCTGGAAATAGCCATGGTCAAATGCGAGCATGACCGTACGATTGCTCGCCGGGTTAAATATCCGCGCCAGCCGCGACTGCATCCCCCAGTCCAGTGCCCCACACCCTTTCAGCGCAAAAGGGACGTTATGCTGCGGTGTGTCGAGGCCAAAATCTTTACCGTCTTTGATGTCATCTAAATCCGCCATCATCTCCCCCGCCAGAAGCTGTGATTGAGTCATTGATTTTGTGATTGAAGATTGTTCAAAAGCGTAGGCGGTGAACTATATTTACGACCGTACGAGGATCACAGTTTTATCTCTGATGCTGCACGAGGGGGAAAACCCATGAGTTATCTATTAGCGTTAGATGCAGGAACCGGCAGCATTCGTGCGGTGATCTTCGACTTATCCGGGCGGCAGATAGCGGTGGGCCAGGCCGAGTGGAAACACCTGAGCCTCGAAAACGTGCCCGGCTCAATGGAGTTCGATCTCCACGGCAACTGGCAGCTTGCCTGCCAGTGCATCCGACAAGCGCTGGCAAATGCCGGTCTGCGCGGAGAAGATATCCAGTCTGTCGCCTGTTGCTCCATGCGCGAAGGCATTGTGCTCTACGATCGCAATGGCGAAGCGCTCTGGGCCTGCGCCAACGTTGATGCCCGCGCCAGTCGTGAAGTCGCTGAACTGAAAGAGATCCACGACGATCGCTTCGAAGCCGAGGTGTATGAAGTCTCCGGTCAGACACTGGCGCTCAGCGCCATGCCGCGCCTGCTCTGGCTGGCGCATAACCGCCCGGATATCTACCGTAACACCGCGACCATTTCGATGATCAGCGACTGGCTGGCCTCCCGCCTTTCCGGCTGGCTGGCGGTGGATCCTTCCAATGCTGGCACCACCGGCCTGCTCGATCTGTTCACCCGCGACTGGCACCCCGAACTGCTGGATATCGCCGGACTGCGCGCAGATTTTCTCTCTCCGGTAAAAGAGACTGGCAGCCTGCTTGGCGAGGTAACGTATGAGGCTGCGCAGGAGAGCGGCCTGCGCGAAGGCACGCCGGTAGTGATGGGCGGCGGCGATGTACAACTGGGTTGCCTCGGGCTTGGCGTGGTGCATGCCGGGCAGGCCGCCGTGCTGGGTGGAACGTTCTGGCAACAGGTGGTGAACTTGCCGCAGGTGCGTATCGACCCGGAGATGAATATTCGCGTCAATCCGCATGTGATTCCCGGCATGGCGCAGGCGGAGTCGATCAGCTTCTTCACCGGCCTGACCATGCGCTGGTTCCGCGATGCCTTCTGTGCAGAGGAAAAATTGATCGCTGAACGGCTGGGCGTCGATGCTTACACCCTGCTGGAAGAGATGGCCAGCCGGGTACCGGCAGGCTCGTGGGGCGTGATGCCGATCTTCTCTGACGCCATGCACTTTAAGCAGTGGTACCACGCTGCGCCGTCGTTTATTAACCTCTCGATCGACCCGGAAAAATGCAACAAAGCCACCCTGTTTCGCGCGCTGGAAGAGAACGCCGCCATCGTTTCCGCCTGTAATCTGGCGCAAATCTCGCGTTTTTCCGGCGTGCGCTTCGACAACCTGGTGTTTGCCGGTGGTGGCGCAAAAGGGGCGCTGTGGGGGCAAATTTTAAGTGACGTCACCGGCTTGCCGGTACGTGTCCCGGTGGTGAAAGAGGCTACCGCGCTGGGCTGCGCCATTGCCGCAGGCGTGGGCGCCGGTCTGTATGATGACCTGGCGACCACTGGCGAACGGCTGGTAGCGTGGAGCCATGAATATACCCCTGACCCGCAGCACCGCGAACTCTACGACACCATGATGCAGAAGTGGCAAAAGATCTATGCCGATCAGCTTGGTCTGGTAGACCGCGGGCTGACAACTTCCATGTGGACTGCGCCAGGGCTGACAACCCGGGCGTAATTTTTACTCATCACCCCGGCCCTCTCCACAAAGGGGAGAGGGAGAAAATCATCATCAGCTCTCTCCACAGCGTGAAGAAGAAAATCATCATCACCTCTCTTCAGGTGGGAAAAGAACATCCCCTCTCCCCTTTGGGGAGAGGGTTAGGGTGAGGGGCAACGATTTTTGAATCCCATCACAATCATTCGCTCCCGCTTTTCCCTTTTTGTCCGGGACGGCTACAGTAGAACTCATCCGACCACATAACAATTATTTTACATTGGAAGAGAGCATGCGCCACTACCCGTCGTTGTTCGCCCCGCTGGATTTGGGCTTTACCACGCTAAAAAACCGTGTACTGATGGGCTCGATGCACACCGGGCTGGAAGAGCGCCCTGACGGCGCAGAGCGGCTGGCGGCCTTTTACGCCGAGCGCGCACGGCACGGCGTAGCGCTGATTGTCACTGGTGGCGTCGCCCCTGCGCTTTCGGGCGTCACCATGGAAGGCGGCGCGGTATTGTGCGACAGCAGCCAGCTACCCCATCACCGGCAAATCACCGATGCGGTCCATCAGGAAGGTGGCAAAATCGCACTCCAGATCCTGCATACCGGGCGCTATAGCTATCAGCCGCACCTGGTCGCGCCGTCTGCGCTACAGGCGCCGATCAACCGTTTCACGCCGCATGCCCTCACGCACGATGAGATCCTCGCGCTGATTGCTGACTTTGCCCGTTGCGCACAACTGGCGCAGCAGGCCGGATATGACGGCGTGGAAGTGATGGGTTCCGAAGGCTATTTGATCAATGAATTCCTCGCTGCGCGGACTAACCAGCGTGAGGATGCGTGGGGCGGCGATGCCACCCGGCGCATGCGGTTTGCCCTGGAAGTGGTGCGCGCGGTGCGTGAAGCCGTGGGCCGCGAGTTTATTATTATTTACCGTTTGTCGATGCTGGATTTGGTGGAAGGCGGTGCGACGCTGGACGAGACCATCACGCTGGCAAAAGCGGTGGAAGCCGCAGGGGCAACCCTTATTAATACCGGTATCGGCTGGCATGAAGCGCGCATTCCGACGATAGCCACGCCGGTACCACGCGGCGCGTTTAGCTGGGTGACGCGTAAATTAAAAGGCCAGGTGGGCGTGCCATTGATCACCACTAACCGCATTAACGATCCCCAGGTCGCGGAAGCGATCCTCGCCCACGGCGATGCCGATATGGTCTCGATGGCGCGCCCGTTTCTCGCCGATGCGGCGTTCGTGTCAAAAGCGCAGGAGGGCCGCGCGGACGAAATCAACACCTGCATCGGCTGCAACCAGGCCTGCCTCGATCAAATCTTCGTTGGCAAAGTCACTTCCTGCCTCGTTAACCCCCGCGCCTGCCATGAAACCCGGATGCCTGTCATTCCGGCGCTGCACAAGAAAAACCTCGCCGTGGTCGGCGCAGGCCCGGCGGGGTTAGCGTTCGCGATAAATGCCGCCGCCCGTGGCCACAGCGTAACGCTGTTCGATGCACAGGCGGAGATCGGCGGCCAGTTCAACATCGCCAAACAGATCCCCGGCAAAGAGGAGTTCTATGAAACGCTGCGCTACTACCGCCGAATGATTGCGCTGACCGGCGTTGAGTTATGCCTGAATCAGCGCGTTTCTCCGGCCATGTTAACGTTGTTTGATGAAGTGGTTCTCGCCTGCGGCATTGAACCACGCATTCCGCCCATTCCCGGTATTGATCACCCCAAGGTGCTGAGTTATCTCGATGTATTGCGCGACAAAGTCCCGGTGGGTGAAAGCGTGGCCATCATCGGCTGCGGGGGCATCGGTTTTGATACAGCGATGTATTTGAGCCAGCCAGGCGAACCCACCAGCCAGAATATCGCCGAGTTTTGCGTGGAGTGGGGTATTGATACCAGCCTGCAAAATGTGGGAGGGCTGCGCCCGGAAGGGCCGCAACTGCCAAAAAGCCCGCGCCGTATCGTGATGCTACAACGTAAAACCAGTAAACCCGGTGAAGGTCTGGGCAAAACCACTGGCTGGATCCACCGCGCAACCTTGCTGTCGCGCGGGGTGAAAATGATCCCCGGCGTAAGCTATCAGAAGATCGATGATGCCGGTCTGCACCTGTTGATCAACGGTGAACCGCAACTGATTGCGGCGGATCAAGTGATTATCTGCGCCGGGCAGGAACCGCGTCGTGAGCTGGCGGATCCGCTACGGGAAGCGGGTAAAACGGTGCATTTAATTGGCGGGTGCGATGTGGCGCTGGAGCTGGATGCGCGCCGGGCAATTGCGCAAGGGACAAAACTGGCGCTGGAAATCTAGGTTAGCCGACTGCCGGAGGGCGCTGATGCCTGTCCGGCAGGACGGTTCACGGCATTAACGTTTTTTACGCACTTTCACCGCTTTCAGGATGACAAACTTGTTGTTGGTCGCCAGCGTTTCGCAGTTGCCGAACACCTTCTTCAGCTTACGGAAATAGTCCAGATGCCGGTTACCGACAATACGCAGTTCGCCCCCGTATTTCAGGCAACGACGCGCATCATTAAACATCTGCCAGGCAATATGATCGGTGATGGCGCTTTGCTGATGAAACGGCGGGTTGCACAGCACAGCGTCAAAACGATCCGGCTCCACGCCAGACAACGCGTTGTTGATCATGTAATCACAACGCGAGATATCCGCCGGTAAGTTGGACTCCACATTGAGCCGGGAAGAGGCGACCGCCATCGCCGACTCATCCACAAACAGCACGCGGCTGCCCGGATTTTGCGCCAGCAGTTGCAGACCAATCACGCCATTGCCGCAGCCGAGATCGACCATTTCCCCTTCCACGCCTTCCGGTAAGTGTTGCAGGAAAAAGCGAGCGCCAATATCAAGACCGCTGCGCGAAAAGACGTTGGCGTGGTTATGGATGGTCCAGTCGGTGCCGTCCAGTTTCCAGCTCACCAGCGGGGACGCATCCGCCAGTTCCGGCGCGCTGAATGTACAGTTGATCAAGCGCGCCTTTTTCCACGCCAGCGTGGTGGTGGTTGGCCCAAGGATCGTTTCAAACAGCGCCAGCGTGGAGTTATGCACATCACGCGATTTCGCCCCGGCGATAATGCGCGTCTGCGGTGTCACCACCTGACGCAGCGCGCGCAACTGCTGTTCCAGCAATGCCAGGTGTTTCGGTACTTTGATCAGCACCAGCGCCGGATTAGCGGGCAGCGGGCTAAGGCTGTCTTGCTGCGTGACGGTGTTTTCATCAAGCGCGTTGATGCGCAGGTTATGCTGTGTGGCCAGCTCAGCAATGTACGAATCGTTTACGCTGACCGGGTGATGTTGCGACAGCGCGCACGCCAGCGCACCAAAGCTATCGTTGAAGATGAGCACCGGGCCAGTGACCTCATTCACCTGCTGCAGCAGATATTCGTCCGCCGCGTCCCATGCCTGTAATGACGCATCTTCCACGCCGACCGGGAATCTGTCTAAAGTGAACAACTGTCCGTTTAACTCAACCTGGCTCATCACCCCTCCGCAATGCTAAAATTCGCGCGTTTTATCGCTTAAATACGTCGGGAAGTAAACACATTTCGCCATGAACACGCTCACTTACCTTCAGGGCTATCCTGAAAACCTGCTGGCGCAGGTAACCGCATTGATTGAACAGAACCGCTTAGGCGAGGTGCTGCAAAAACGCTATCCCGGCAGCCACGGCATTACCACCGACAAAGCGCTGTATCAGTACACGCTGGAGATGAAAAACCAGTATCTGCGTAACGCCGCACCGGTCAATAAAGTGATGTACGACAGCAAAATCCATGTGCTCAATAACGCCCTCGGTCTGCATACTGCGGTATCACGCGTGCAGGGCGGTAAGCTGAAAGCCAAAGCGGAAATTCGTGTGGCGACGGTGTTTCGCGACGCGCCGGAAGCCTTTCTGCGGATGATTGTGGTGCATGAGCTGGCGCACCTGAAGGAGAAAGATCACAACAAAGCGTTTTATCAGTTGTGCTGTCATATGGAACCGCAATATCACCAGCTCGAGTTCGATACCCGCCTGTGGCTGACGCATCTTGCGTTGAAATAACCCGCCGGGCAAAAAACTGGTAGTCTGGGGGTCACCCTTTTTCGCCCCTAGTGATGCCCATGTACAACATTGATGATTTCGACCTGAAGATCCTGACGCTGTTGCAGTCAAATGGCCGCCTGACAAATCAGGAGTTGAGTGAACTGATTGGTTTGTCGGCATCGCAGTGCTCCAGGCGACGTATTGCGCTGGAGCAGGCGCAGCTTATTCTGGGTTATCACGCCAGGCTGGCGCCGGATGCTGTGGGTCAGGAGATGCTGGGACTGATTGAAGTGCGTCTGTTGAACCATACGCCGGAGTGCGTGGCAAGCTTTCACCAGATGGTCAGCGGCGTCGATGCCATTCTTGATGCCTACAAAACCACGGGCGACAACGACTATTTGCTGAAGGTGGCTGTGTCGGATCTGCCGGGGCTTAACCATGTGATCAGCGGCATTCTGGCGCAGAATAAGAGCGTGGCGCACCTGAAAACCTCCGTCGTGCTTCATCGACTGAAAGAGAACGGGTTGTCGATGCCTGGAAGCAATACACTGCCCTGATTTGGGGCGCAATGCCCCAAAACCGTGCAAAGACACGACCATTTCACGCATGGTAGATCGATAAAACGCACAAAACACACCTAAAACACCCACAAAACGCACACATCATGCATTCCGTTCTTTTTTGACATTTCAAACTGTTAGCGTCTGCGGCGTCTGTTTTTCCGCCATTTAACGCGATCCGTAGGCGGCCTGGTGCACTTATTGCAGGTGATACTTATCTTTATCACTTAATAAATAGTGCACCCTTATGGATAACGTCCTCACCCCGACTAAACTCACGCACACCTGGCTGGAAGATGCGCTGGCGTTGTTATTTGGCACACTGATGATCTCCTTTGGCGTGGTGCTATTTCGCCAGTCAGGCGCGCTGACCGGCGGCACGGCGGGGCTGGCCTTTCTGATCCACTACACCACGCACATTTCGTTTGGCGTCGCCTTCTTTGTGATTAACCTGCCCTTTTACTGGTTATCCGTACGCCGTATGGGGGCGCAGTTTACGCTGAAGACCTTTTGCGCCGTGGCGATGGTGTCGATCTTTTCCGATTTGCATGGCCGTTTTATTCATATCGACCAGTTAAACCCGTTCTACGCCACGCTGTTTGCCAACATCATGATGGGGGTGGGTTTCGTGGTGCTGTTCCGCCATAAGGCCAGCCTGGGCGGCATGAACATTCTGGCGCTCTATCTGCAAGAGAAAAGCGGCATCCGCGCCGGTAAATTCCAGATGGTGGTGGATGCCTGCATCGTAACGGCATCGCTGTTTGTGGTGAGCCTCCCGATGCTGGTGGTGTCTGTTGTTGGCGCTACGCTGCTGAATTTGATTATCGCCATGAATCACCGGCCAGGTCGTTACGCGGGCTAAGGCCAGCGCCGTGAGTCAATGCATCGTCATACCGCCGGTCACGTTAATCGCCTGACCGGTCATGTACGATGCGAGCGGACTGGCAAGAAAAGCCACCACGTTCGCCACATCCAGTGGCTGCGCAGTACGCCCCAGCAGCACCTGCGAACAATCCTCCGCATAAATGTCATCCGCCGTTAAGCCGCGTAAGGCTGCGCCTTGCTGGCGTTCACGCCATTTCATCTCCGTTTCTACAATCCCCGGACAAACAGCATTCACCAGGATATTGTGTTGCGCCAGTTCAATCGCCATCACCCGCGTCAGCCCCAGCACCGCATGCTTGGACGCGACATATTGTCCCATCAGGCGGTAACCATTTTTCCCGGCCTGCGAGGCGATATTGATGATCCGCCCGGCGCGCTGCGTTTTCATGATGCGGATAGCCGCTTCCGACAAATAACTGAGCCCCTTAACATTAACGTCGAGGATACGCTGCCAGTCCCTTTCCTGCATCGCATCCACCGGGCTCATCGCCGAGACGCCACAGCTATTCACCAGAATATCGACGCCGCCGAACACCTCCCTGGCGGTAGTGATCAATGCCTGCGCATCCGTGCGGGAAGCTACATCACAGGGTTGCACAACATAGCGTCTATCCCGCTCGGGTTTCACAACGGCGATGTCCCCCACCACCACATTCGCGCCGCCGATATGCAGCAAATCAGCGATGGCTTTGCCAATACCCTGTAGACCGCCGCTTACCACGGCGGTTTGCCCGCTGAAATCAAGGGCTATCATGGTTATCCCCGGCGAAACGGGTCATCGCTGATCCCGGCGTCAAGCACCCACTTCGCGTATTCCTGCGCGGAAAACAGCGAGTGATCGCGATAGTTGCCGCACGCCAGCGGGGTGACCGCCGGGACATCGGTGGCATCCAGCACGCGGCGCAATACACGCGTCAGCGCAGCGGCAATATCGGCGGGCGGGTGTTCATCCCACAGGATCAGATAAAAACCGGTTCGGCAACCCATCGGTGAAATATCAATCACCCCATCCAATTCCTCGCGCAGGCCGAACGCCAACAGATGCTCCAGCGTGTGCAATGCGGCGGTGGGAATGGCGTCGGCATTCGGCTGCAGGAAGCGCAAATCAAACTTCTGCACCACGCTGCCCAACGCATGGCGCTCCAGACCGGCAACGCGGACATACGGAGCTTTAACTTTGGTATGGTCGAGCGTAAAACTTTCCACAACAGGCATAATTTTCTCCTCAGGGTTACCGCGACTACTCGCGGCGCAAACGGCGCGCCAGACGGGTGCCGAGGGTCTGGATTAACTGCACAATGACAATCAGAATTAAGGCGGTAACCAGCGTGGCGAACGCATCGAATCGCTGGTAACCGTAGGTGATGGCCAGGTCGCCGATCCCACCGCCGCCGACCGTCCCGGCCATGGCGGTTGCGCCCAGCAAACCGATGGTGGCGGTGGTCAGCGCCAGAATCAGGGATGAGGCCGCTTCCGGCAGCATAAAGTGCCAGATGGTTTGCAGCGCCGTTGCCCCCATAGCATCCGCTGCTTCCAGAATGCCATCATCAATATCCAGCAACGCGCTCTCCACCAGCCGCGAGATATAAGGCGCGATAAACACAATCAACGGCACTATCGCCCCGGCGGTGCCGATGGTGGTGCCAACCAGCAAGCGGGTGAACGGCAGGATGGTGATCAGCAGGATGATAAATGGCAGTGAGCGCACTACGTTTATCAGCGGATTCAGTAGCTGATGCACAACGCGGTTCGGCACAATGCCGCCGGGCCGACAAACGACCAGCGCAATCCCTAACGGGATGCCAAACAGTGAACCGAACCCTAACGACACGCAAACCATCACCAGCGTGTCATGCAGCGCCAGCGTGAACTGATCGCCGGTTACGGCAGTATCAAATAATTCAAACATCGCTGATTTTCACTCCCGCCAGGCGAAGATAGTCAATTGCGCCGTTTACCTGCGTATCTTCGCCCTGGATCTGCACGATCATAAAACCGAGAATACGGTTCTGGACTTCCGACATGCTGGCAAACAGGATATTGATCTCAATGGCGTACTCTTTAATGACGCGATTGATGATCGGCTGCTGCGCCGTGCCGCCGACAAACTCAAGTCGTAGCCCTCGCCCGCTCCCCTGCAATAATGCTTCTGCCTTCGCCGGTAACCTGTCGTGGATCACTGACTGCACAAAGCTGGCCGTCACCGCATGCCGGGGTTCGGCAAACAGCGCATACACATCGCCGTGCTCCACCACCCGGCCCTTTTCCATCACGGCCACCTTGTTACAGATCTTCTGCACCACCGACATTTCATGTGTGATCAGGACAATAGTGATGCCATAGCGCAGGTTAATCTCTTTAAGCAGCAGCAAAATTTGTACGGTGGTATGCGGATCCAGCGCCGAAGTGGCTTCATCGCACAGCAGGACAGATGGGTTGGTCGCCAGCGCCCGGGCAATGCCGACACGTTGTTTCTGCCCGCCGGAGAGCTCATCCGGAAAGCTGTGCGCCTTGTCGCCAAGGTTGACGAAGTCCAGCAGTTCCGCCACTCGCGCCTGAATAAAGGCGTGATCCTTTCCCTGGAGAATCAACGGGATGGCGACGTTATGAAACACGGTTTTCGCATTCAGCAAATTGAAGTTCTGGAAGATCATGCCAATGTCTTTTTTAATCGCTTGTAGCCGTTTCGCGCTCACGTCTTGCAGGGATTCACCGTTCAGCATGACCTCGCCTGTCCCTGGCGTTTCGAGACGATTGATTAAACGTAGCAAGGTACTTTTTCCTGCACCGCTGTAACCAATAATCCCGAAAATATCGCCTTGTTCTATTTTCAGATTAATATTATCCAACGCCAGGATTGCATTTCCTTTTCTGGCAAAGGTTTTACTGACGTTACGAAACTCAATCATCGGTCTGTTTATTTCAAATAATCCGGCAGCAGATAGCCGTTATATTGCTGCTGCGCCAGAATGTACTGTTTAAATGCCGCAGAGTGATAGCCAGCAACAATATCTTTAGCAAACTGTGCATCTTTATTTTTACCGGCAATAGTCACCACATTAATAAAATTACTGGTAGGATCTTCAAGTTTCAGCGCCGAAGACAGTTTAATCCCGCTGGATACTGCGAAATTTCCCTGAATAAGACCATAATCGACATCCGGAAGTGCCCGAACCTGCTGGGCGTTATCCATCTCTTTCAGCACAATCTTATAGGGATTTTCATTGATATTGCGCTGAGAAAAGGTCGCCGGATCGCTTTTTGGATCGACTTTAATCCAGCCTAAACTTTGCAGCACCAGCGCAGCGCGATATTCGTTAGAAGGTTGGTTCGGCACCGATACTGTGGTGCCCGCTGCAGGCGTACTCAGTTGCTTCACCTTGTTGGAATAGAGCCCCATTGGCGGCGTGGGAACCTGTACAATGCCGATATTGTCGATACCCAGCCGCTCGTTCACCGACTTCAGGTACACCGGGTGCTGCATAATATTGGCGTCGATATTGCCACGCGCGACCGCATCATTGACCTGAATGCCGTCGCTGAAATCTTTAAATTCGACGGTATAGCCTTTCGCTTTCAGAAAAGGTACTACGCCTTTTTCAAATTGCTCTTTATAGGGACCGGGGTTAAACCCCACACGGATGATTTTATTTTCCGCTAACGCCAGAGACGATGAGGTGGATAAGACTGCAAAAATAACGCCCAATATCACTGGCTTGTTCATTAATAATGTCCCCTATGGATGTCTATTTAATGCGATTAAATCACAGAGAATCCTTTTTTAATTTGCTTTTTTGTCATAACGATAATTGTAAAATGGATATTCAATAACGTGAAAACAATAGCTGTTTTTCTTCTTTAGTGAACCGGCGTTTTACTGTTATGCCATACAGAACGCCGAACGTCATAATGAGTAAACTATGCCTGACTTTTCCCCTTCGCCATTAATCGACTCGCTGGAAGAAAACCTGTTCAGCGCACTCGAAAAACAGGCCGCCGACATTGATGCCACACACTTGCCGCTGATCGATCTTTCCAGCGGCAGCCCTGGCCTGCCAACGCCGCCAGAAATCATTGCCCGGTTGCAGGAAGCCGTCTCGGATGAAGCCAATCACGGTTACCCCTCCTTTTGGGGCAAAGCCCAGGTACGCCAGGCGATCGCCCGCTTTTATCAACGGCAGTACGGCGTGGAACTGGATCCGGAACACGAGATTGCTGTGTTTCAGGGATCGCATATTGGCGTCAGCGGCATTCCCCGTGCGCTGCTGAAACCGGGGCAATACTTGATCTCGACCGATCCCTGTTACCCTATTTATCGCTCGGCAGCACACCAGGCGCAGGCGCGGTTTTATGGTATCCCCCTTGATGAAGCGAGTGACTTTTTACCCGACTTTTCGCGCATTCCCGATGCCATTGCTCGCGACAGTGGTTTGCTGATGCTCAACTATCCGCATAACCCTACCGGTGCGCTGGCAACACCGGAGCTGTTCCGCGCAGCGCTGGATTTTGCCCGTGAACACCACATTCCGCTGGTACATGATTTTGCCTATGCAGCCATCGGCAGCAACCCGGATGAGACGCCGCTGAGCCTGCTGGCCATGCCGGGAGGGAAAGAGTGGGGAGTGGAAACCTATACGCTGTCTAAAACGTTCAGCATGGCGGGGTGGCGGTTTGGTTTCGCCGTCGGCAATGCGTCGATTATTCGGGCCTTCAAAAAGCTGCATACGCACAGCTACAGCACCGTTTTCGGCGCCGTACAGGATGCAGCGATCACCGCCCTTGAACTGCCGCCACAGCGTATGCAGCAACGGGTGGCTGTCTATCACCAGCGCCGCGCGTGGGTGCTGGAAACACTGGCGTCAATGTCATGGCCGGTACGCGCCAGACAGGGCACATTTTTTCTCTGGCTTGCCGTGCCGCCAGGGCACAATGCAACAACATTTTCCGCGCTGTTGCTGCACAAGGCGCATGTGCTGGTAGCGCCAGGTTCCGGGTTTGGTAAAGCAGGGGAAAACCATATTCGTATCAGCCTGACAGCAGGAGATGACGCGCTGAAAAACGCGCTGGCGCGTATCGCTGCACTGAGGTTGTTTTCTCCTTAAGGCCATTTGTGCTTCTGCGTGGCAGTGCACTGGTTTTGTCATGCTGTCGTGGTAGAGTGACAAAAGACCCCCATTACGGAGAATCAGCGCCTGTATGATACGTTTCGCTGTCATAGGCACCAACTGGATCACCCGCCAGTTTGTCGATGCCGCCCATGAAACGGGCAAATATAAACTCACCGCCGTTTTTTCCCGCAGCCTTGAACAGGCGCAAGCGTTCGCCAGCGATTACCCTGTCGAACACCTGTTTACCTCTCTCGACGAGATGGCGCAAAGCGATGCGATTGACGCGGTGTATATTGCCAGTCCTAACTCCCTGCACTTCCCGCAAACCCGTCTTTTCCTCAGCCACAAAAAACATGTGATCTGTGAAAAACCGCTGGCCTCAAATCTGCGGGAAGTGGACGCCGCTATTGCCTGCGCGCGGGAGAATCAGGTGGTGCTGTTCGAAGCGTTTAAAACCGCCAGCCTGCCCAATTTCATCCTGCTGAAACAGTCGCTGGCGAAGGCCGGTAAAGTGCGTAAAGCCTTTATCAACTACTGCCAGTACTCTTCCCGCTACCAGCGTTACCTGGACGGTGAAAACCCGAATACCTTTAATCCGGCATTCTCTAACGGCTCGATTATGGATATTGGTTTCTACTGTCTGGCATCCGCCGTGGCGCTGTGGGGCGAGCCGCATGCCGTGCATGCCACGGCCAGTAAGCTTGAGAGCGGCGTTGATGCACACGGTGTGGTGGTGATGGATTACGGCGATTTCAGCGTAACATTACAGCACTCCAAAGTGAGTGATTCCGTGCTACCCAGCGAAATCCAGGGCGAAGCCGGTTCACTGGTGGTCGAGAAGATCTCCGAATGCCAGAAAGTGTCATTTGTGCCGCGTGGCGGTAAAGCACAGGATCTGACGCTACCACAGCACATCAACACCATGCTGTATGAGGCGGACGTTTTTGCCCAACTGGTGGAAGATAACCAGGTCAACCATCCGGGGCTGGATGTCAGCCGCATCACCGCAAAACTGCAAACGGAGATCCGCCGCCAGACCGGCGTGGTTTTCCCGGCGGATGATGTCAGCCAGCAACTCCCCGCGTAAAGGTTCGTAAGCAGGGCGTGCGTATTATTGACGGAGTGAATACTCTGACATATTTTGTTACCTGCAAAGGGGAGTAACTTCATTGCCGGTGGATCGTCATTACGATGCGTATATGCATCCGGTCGCCGGGCGTCTTTACCGACGTAAGTGAGACCTTGCCGGAAGGCGAGGAACCATTGCATCTAAAGCAAGCGGCTAACGTCTTCTGACGTTGGCCGTTTTTGTTTTTAGGTAAGGAACTGATGATGAATAGTGTCGGCACACCGATGTTATGGGGCGGATTCGCCATTGTGGTGGCAATTATGCTGGCCATCGACCTTCTGCTTCAGGGGCGTCGCGGCGTCCACACGATGACCATGAAGCAGGCGGCCGTCTGGTCGGTGGTATGGGTAAGTCTCTCTTTGCTGTTCAATGCCGCGTTCTGGTGGTATCTGACGCAGACCGAAGGCCGCGCCGTTGCGGATACGCAAGCGCTGGCATTTCTCACGGGTTATTTGATTGAAAAGGCGCTGGCGGTTGATAACGTCTTTGTCTGGTTGATGTTATTCAGCTACTTCGCCGTGCCCGCCGCGTTGCAGCGCCGCGTGTTGATCTACGGTGTCCTCGGGGCGATCGTGCTGCGTACCCTCATGATCTTCGCGGGAAGCTGGCTGATCAGTCAGTTCTCGTGGCTGCTGTACGTGTTTGGCGCGTTCCTGCTGTTTACCGGCGTGAAGATGGCGCTGGCGAAAGAGGATGAAACCGGGATCGGCGATAAGCCGCTGGTGCGCTGGCTGCGGGGACACCTGCGCATGACGGACAGCATTGAAAATGAGCACTTCTTCGTGCGCAAAAACGGGCTGCTGTTTGCCACGCCGCTGCTGCTGGTGCTGATTCTGGTGGAACTGAGCGATGTGATTTTCGCGGTCGACAGCATCCCGGCGATTTTTGCCGTCACCACCGATCCCTTTATTGTGCTGACCTCGAACCTGTTCGCCATTTTAGGGTTACGCGCCATGTACTTCCTGCTGGCGGGCGTGGCAGAGCGCTTCTCGATGCTTAAGTACGGCTTGTCGGTGATCCTGGTGTTTATCGGCATCAAGATGCTGATTGTCGACTTCTTCCATATCCCGATCGCCATTTCGCTTGGCGTGGTGGGCGGGATCCTCGCCATGACGCTGCTGGTCAACGCCTGGGTTAATTACCGAAACGACAAGAAAAACGCGGCCAGCTAACAGGGGCCTGCCGTCAACGGGCGGCAGGCGTCTTCACACTCTGCGCGGTTTCGACTTTAAACGGGTCGATGCCGCGTTTTTGCATTCGCCAGAAACGGATGATATTCAGCCCGTTCATGATAAGAAAGCTGCCTTCAATCAATGAGCCGCCAATCGATCCGAGCCAGATATTGTGGATCACCCAACAGCCAGTTGAACACCAGATCACACAGCGCATCGGCAGACCTTTAAAACGGAACAGCGCCCAGGTGCTGACGATAGTGCCCGCCACAGGCAACAGCTCCATCGGATGGTGAAATTTCGCCAACCCCAACCCACCGGTCAGCACGATAAACAGAGCCATCACCCACAGACTGCGGGTGCGCAAGGTAATCAACGTACGGACGGCGTTGAGCATAGCGCTCGAACCGGCAGGAAACGCCCCCATCAGAAAAAAGTGGACGCCAATAATGGCGCTATACACCGAGAGCTGTTTTTTAAACCGTCGTTCATCACGGTTAATAAACGTGGTAATGCCAATCAGAAAAGCAATGACACCCACACCCTGGGCAAGCCAATACGCGGTCATGGAAAATCCTTGAAGGGTAGATAAAAAAAGAAACGGCCTCTATTAGAGCGCCGTTTTTATTATGGAATCTACCTGCGTTACCAAAAAGATTTCGCACCGTGGCAAGGCGGAGTCCCCACTCAACCCCGGAAACTGACACCTCAGCAACCGGGGTGAATAAGCGCAGCCATGGCGCGAAAGCGAACGGTAACTTACAGGGTTACGCCGCTTTTGAAGATCGCCAGTTCACGGAAATCGTTCTTCTCGTTGCAGGTCTGCTGACCGTTCGCGATAGCCACAATCACATCGACAAACTCGTTCAGCAGTTGCGGCATCGCTTTGCCGTGGATCAACTGACCGGCATCGAAGTCGATCCAGTGTTTTTTCTTCGCCGCCAGTTCGCTATTGGTGGCGATTTTCACTGTCGGTACAAAACCGCCGTAAGGCGTACCGCGACCAGTGCTGAACAACACCATGTGGCAGCCCGCTCCCGCCAGTGCGCTGGTCGCAACAGCATCGTTGCCCGGCGCGCTCAGCAGGTTCAGACCGTGGGTTTTCAGCCGTTCGCCATAACGCAGTACATCCACGACCTGGCTGGCACCGGCTTTCTGCGTACAACCCAGAGACTTCTCTTCCAGGGTGGTGATCCCGCCCGCTTTGTTGCCCGGCGATGGGTTCTCGTAAATAGGCTGGTTATGCGCAATAAAGTACTGTTTGAAGTCGTTGACCATGGTAACGGTCTTCTCAAAGGTACTTTCGTCGCGGCAGTGGCTCATCAGGATCTGTTCCGCGCCAAACATCTCCGGCACTTCAGTCAGGACGGTTGTACCGCCGTTACCGATGACATAATCCGAGAAACGCCCCAGCATCGGGTTCGCGGTAATACCGGACAGACCATCGGATCCACCGCATTCCAGACCAAATTTCAGTTCGCTCAGTTTACCCGGTACGCGCTTATCGTTGCGCATGACCTGATACAGCTCGTGCAGATGCTCAAGCCCGGCTTCCACTTCATCGTCCTGGTGTTGGCAAACCATAAAGTGAACGCGCTCAGAGTCGAATTCCCCCAGCGTCTGGCGAAAAGCATCAACCTGGTTGTTTTCGCAACCCAGACCAATCACCAGCACGGCACCCGCATTCGGGTGGCGCACCATGTTTTGCAGCATGGTGCGGGTATTAACGTGATCATCGCCCAGTTGCGAACAGCCATAGGTATGGCTGAACAGGTAGACGCCATCGGTGCCTTCGGCATTTTGCGTCTCTTTCAGGAAACGGTTCTGGATCTGACGGGCAATGCCGTTGACGCAGCCTACCGTTGGCAGGATCCACAGCTCATTACGGATCCCCACTTCACCATTAGCGCGACGGTAGATCTGGATATCCCGGTCCACCGCCTGTGCGCCTTCATCCTGGAAATCAGGTTGATAGCTATACTCGTCCAAATCACTCAGATTGGTACGCGCGTTGTGGGAATGAATGTGCTCGCCCGGCGCGATATCTGACGTCGCGTGGCCAATTGGCAGACCGTATTTAACGACATTTTCGCCTTGAGCAATGGCCTGCAGGGCAAATTTATGCCCACGCACCACCGCCTGACGCAACCGAACGGTCTGGTTGTCGACAACGACTTCCGCGCCTTCGGCGAGATCGGCCAGTGCTACCGCAACGTTATCCAGCGAATGGATCTTGATGTATTGCATATCAACCTCAAACGGCCTTAGTTCAGTTCAATCGCGAAGTAATCACGCGCATTGTTAAAGCAGATATTTTTCACCATCTCGCCCAGCAACTGGATATCCGCCGGCGCTTCGCCCGCTTCGACCCAGTGACCAATCATCTGGCACAGGATGCGACGGAAATATTCGTGGCGGGTGTAAGACAGGAAGCTGCGGCTGTCGGTCAGCATGCCGACGAAACGGCTCAGCAGACCGAGTTGCGCCAGCTGCGTCATTTGACGTTCCATGCCATCTTTCTGATCGTTAAACCACCAGCCGGAACCGAACTGCATTTTGCCCGGCATGCCTTCGCCCTGGAAGTTACCGACCATGGTGCCCAGCACTTCGTTATCACGCGGGTTCAGACAGTAGAGAATGGTTTTTGGCAGCAGGTTCTCTTCGTTCTGTTTGCTTAACAGTTTGGAGAGTTCTTCCGCCAGCGGGCGATCATTGATGGAGTCGAAGCCAACGTCCGGCCCCAGCAGTTTGAACTGACGCAGGTTGTTGTTGCGCAGCGCGCCGATGTGGTACTGCTGTACCCAACCGCGACGGGCATATTCAGCACCCAGCCAGACCAGTACCGCAGTTTTAAACTGCGCCACTTCTTTTTCGCTCAGCGTTGCGCCGGTCAGGCGACGCGCCAGGATGCTATCCAGCTCGGCTTCGCTGGCTTCGGCGAACAGCACAACGTCCAGTGCGTGGTCAGAGACTTTACAGCCATGCGCGGCAAAGTGATCCAGACGTTTGCTCAGGGCAGTTTGCAGATCGGCAAAGCGACGAATGTCGGTGTCGGATACTTCGCCCAGTTTCGCCATGTAATCATTAAAGGTCGCCAGTTCAATATTGAACGCTTTATCCGGACGCCAGCTCGGCAGCACTTTGATGCTGAAGGTGGTGTCTTTGGCAACCGACGCGTGGTGCTCCAGAGAATCGATCGGATCGTCAGTGGTGCCGACCATTTTGACATTCATCTGCTGCATGATGCCGCGCGCGGAGAACTTATCCTGCGCCAGCAATTCGTTACCGCGTTCCCAAATTTCACCGGCAGTAGAAGGCGAAAGCAGCTTACCTGTAATACCAAAAGGACGACGCAGCTCAAGATGCGTCCAGTGGTATAACGGGTTGCCGATCGTGTGCGGCACAGTGGCTGCCCAGGCGTCAAACTTCTCGCGATCGGACGCATCACCGGTACACAGGCGCTCCGGCACACCATTAGTGCGCATTGCACGCCATTTGTAGTGGTCGCCTTTCAGCCAGATGTCATACAAGTTTTTAAAGCGGTAGTTATCTGCAATCTGCTGCGGCGGCAGGTGGCAGTGATAGTCAAAAATCGGCTGATCTTTTGCGTAGTCGTGGTACAGGCGGCGAGCAAATTCAGTGTCCAGGAGAAAATCTTCAGTCATAAACGGAGTCATTATCGTCTTCCTCTCAACGAGTGCGTCTGATGTTTACCTTAGATGCTGACAAAGTTATCACACCAATTTCTATAGCCCGAAGATATTTTCGTGAGTTGGATCAATAAAAGCAGACAAAAATTTACCGTTTGTTCCCGCAAATAGCGCGCCAGACCGCGCTGTATCTGGCTTCTCGCGCCAAAGTTAAAGACCACACAAAGAAAAACACTTTTGTGATGTCACTCACCTTTTCAAGTTGTATGACAAGTTATCTTTCTGCCGTCGAATACATAAGCCGACGGAATGCATTCCCGATAACACGTTGATCGGATTTTTAGGGTACGGATACCGACTTAAACACGCTTACTTATGGCAAGGTTTGGGCCGTACCGGGACTGGCTCCCGGTTACGTCCTCCCGTTTCATCCTTCGAGGGCGATCGCAGGATGACCGCGCAAGCGGTAATAACATAACGATGAGGTTTACATGCGTAAAATCAAAGGATTACGTTGGTACATGATAGCACTGGTGACGGTCGGCACCGTGCTGGGCTACCTGACACGTAACACCGTAGCTGCAGCGGCTCCAACGTTGATGGAAGAGCTGCACATCAGCACTCAGCAATACTCCTATATCATTGCGGCTTATTCCGCGGCTTATACCGTTATGCAGCCTGTTGCAGGCTATGTTCTGGATATTCTTGGCACCAAGATTGGCTACGCCTTCTTCGCCGTGACCTGGGCTGTCTTCTGCGGCGCAACGGCGCTGGCGGGTAGCTGGGGCGGTCTGGCGCTGGCGCGTGGCGCGGTCGGCGCGGCTGAAGCGGCGATGATCCCCGCAGGCCTGAAAGCCGCGTCCGAATGGTTCCCGGCAAAAGAGCGTTCTATTGCCGTTGGCTATTTTAACGTCGGCTCTTCTATCGGTGCGATGATTGCTCCGCCGTTGGTGGTGTGGGCTATCGTGATGCACAGTTGGGAAATGGCGTTCATCATTTCTGGTGTGCTGAGCTTTGCCTGGGCAATGGCGTGGTTGTTCTTTTATAAACACCCGCGCGATCAGAAAAAATTAAGCGAAGAAGAACGTGACTACATCATTGGCGGTCAGGAAGCTCAGCACCAGACCAACAATGGCAAAAAAATGTCACCATGGCAGATCCTGCGCACTCGTCAGTTCTGGGGTATCGCGCTGCCGCGTTTCCTGGCAGAACCGGCCTGGGGTACGTTTAACGCCTGGATCCCGCTGTTCATGTTCAAAGTTTACGGCTTTAACCTGAAAGAAATTGCCATGTTCGCCTGGATGCCGATGCTGTTTGCTGACCTTGGCTGCATCGTGGGTGGTTATCTGCCGCCGCTGTTCCAGCGTATTTTCGGTGTTAACCTGATTGTCTCCCGTAAAATGGTGGTCACCATGGGTGCGGTACTGATGATCGGCCCGGGCATGATCGGCCTGTTCACCAGCCCGTATGTTGCAATTGGTCTGCTGTGCATCGGCGGTTTTGCTCACCAGTCTCTGTCCGGCGCGTTGATTACCCTCTCTTCCGACGTATTTGGTCGTAACGAAGTGGCTACCGCAAACGGCCTGACCGGTATGGCTGCCTGGACCGCAAGTACACTGTTTGCTCTGGTGGTCGGCGCCCTGGCTGACACCATCGGCTTCAGCCCGCTGTTCGCCGTACTGGCGCTGTTCGACGTGCTGGGTGCGATTGTCATCTGGACCGTGCTGAAAAACCAAACAGCGGAAGAGTTTGAGAGAAGCCATTCGGTTGGCAGTACCGCAACACAAAGTTGATTCACCGCATTAATGTTGACAAAAGCCGCCTTGCAGGGCGGCTTTTTCGTTATAGATTGTGGTGAGAATCAGGTAAAAGTGGTATAACAAATCTACTATTGCCCTTCTTTCCCTGGAGCTCATATGGAAATCTCCGAGTCACGACGTTTGTACCAGCAGCTTGCCGCGGAGCTTAAAAGCCGTATTGAGCAAGGCGTGTATCTTGTCGGGGACAAACTGCCCGCCGAACGCTTCATCGCTGATGAAAAAAGCGTAAGCCGGACCGTGGTTCGTGAAGCCATCATCATGCTGGAAGTAGAAGGGTATGTCGAAGTGCGTAAAGGCTCCGGCATCCATGTCATCTCTAACCAGCCGCGGCATACACAAGCGCCGGATGAAAATCTCGAGTTCGCCAATTACGGTCCGTTTGAACTGTTGCAGGCTCGCCAGCTGATTGAAAGTAATATCGCCGAATTCGCCGCTACTCAGGTGACGAAACAGGACATCATGAAGCTGATGGAAATTCAGGATAACGCGCGTAAAGAGAAGTGCTTCCGCGATTCAGAGTGGGATTTGCAGTTCCATGTGCAGGTTGCGCTGGCGACGCAAAACACCGCGCTGGCGGCGATTGTCGAAAAAATGTGGACCCAACGCGTACACAACCCGTACTGGAAAAAACTGCACGATCACATCGACTTACGTACGGTGGATAACTGGTGCGATGACCATGACCAGATCCTGCGGGCGTTAATCCGTAAAGATCCGCACGCGGCAAAACTGGCGATGTGGCAACATCTGGAAAATACCAAACAGATGCTGTTTAACGAAACCAGCGACGATTTTGAATTCAACGCAGACCGCTACCTGTTTGCGGAAAACCCGGTGGTGCATCTCGATACCGCCGCCACCGGCACCAAGTAAAAACGGCTTTCCGGGCGCAGAGTTACGCTGCGCCCGTCGTCGATTTTGGGTAAGTAAAAAGTATAGAGTGTCAGCGTTTGTAAATAGCCTCGCCTCCCCCTCTCCCGACAAGCAAAATCATCACCGAAACGCTTATTTCTGACTGACGTATAACGTCAGCCTTTGTTACAATTGGATGCATTTCGCCATCATGTTAGTTAGTGCTTGCTCCCAGCGTCTTTTCCGGGAATATGCCGCACCGGCGTGTCACGAGCGACCATAATGTATTAAAACACATCGCCGTGCTGTTCCGGGCGTGACGTAAACCGATGTACCAGGAACACTGAATGGAACTTTTAAGCCAATTACTTCATGCCCTCTGGAGCCAGGATTTCGAAACGTTGTCGAATCCAGGCATGATCGGCATGCTTTATTTTGTTTTATTTGTCATTTTATTTCTGGAAAACGGCCTGCTTCCGGCAGCGTTTCTTCCGGGTGACAGCCTGCTGGTATTGATTGGCGTGTTGATTGCCAAAGGTGCGCTGGGTTACCCGCAAACCATCCTTTTACTGACCGCGGCGGCAAGCCTCGGTTGCTGGCTCAGTTACATCCAGGGGCGATGGCTCGGCAATACGCGCCTTGTGCAAAACTGGCTGTCGCATTTACCCGCTCATTATCATCAGCGGGCGCACCATCTGTTTCATAAACACGGGCTTTCTGCGCTGTTGATTGGCCGTTTTATCGCATTTGTTCGTACGCTGTTGCCAACTATTGCCGGACTTTCTGGTCTGAGTAATGCCCGCTTTCAGTTTTTCAACTGGATGAGCGGTCTGTTATGGGTGCTGATCCTGACCTCGCTGGGCTACCTGCTGGGCAAGACGCCGGTGTTTCGCAAATACGAAGACGCACTGATGTCCTGCCTGATGTTGCTTCCGGTAGCGCTGCTGGTGATCGGCCTGATTGGCTCGCTGGTGGTTCTGTGGAAGAAAAAATATGGCAATCGGGGTTAAAAGCATGGAATTGCAACGTCCGTTTCTGCGCTGGCTGGTGATGAGCATCTGCGCGCTGGCGCTGTTCAGCGTGATGTTTTTCGCCTGGACTGCATTGCAGGATCGCGAGTCCACGCTGGCGATTCGCCCGGCAACGCAGAACGTCAGCGTTCCGGATGGGTTCTCCATCTGGCATCATCTTGACGCTAACGGCATTCACTTTAAAAGCATTACCCCCGACAACGACACCCTACTGATTAAGTTTGAGTCCAGCGCGCAAAGCGCCGCGGCAAAAGCCGTACTGGATCGTACATTACCCCACGGTTACATCATCGCCGCACAGGACGATGACGCCAGCCAGACTTCCGCCTGGCTCACCCGCCTGCGCAACAGCACGCATCGATTCGGCTGATCCTTCCAGGATTCTGAATCTTTTCACTCACTTTGGTGTTATCCGTTAACTTAACTATGCTTGAGTAGACGGAACCAGGGTTCACTTTTTGTCACTGGATGCTGGCGTAACGACCGTTTCGCCGGCCAACAATGGAAGGTTTCGACTATGAATTACCGCATCGCACTGGCTCTGACCCTTCTTTCTCTGAGTGCAGTTTCTCAGGCCGCGACGCCATGTCAGGAGAAGGAACAGGAGATCCAGCGAGAAATCAGCTATGCCGAAAAGCATAACAATCAGAGCCGGATTGACGGTCTGAACAAAGCACTGCGCGAAGTGCGCGCAAGCTGTTCTGACAGCAAGCTACGCGCTGCCCATCAGAAAAAAATCGCTGAACAGAAAGAAGAGATTGCACAACGTCGTCGGGAACTGACCGGGGCGAAGCAAAAAGGCGATGCGGACAAAATAAGCAAACGTGAACACAAGCTGAAAGAGGCACAGGAACAACTGAAAGCCCTGGAAGCGCGTGACTACTGAATGAAGGAAATAACCACTCACTCACCTGGAGAGAACTATGTCGAAAGATAATGCTGACCATCTGCGCGCTGAGTTGAAATCCCTGGCGGATACCCTGGAAGAAGTGCTGAGCAATTCCGGGGAAAAATCGAAAGAAGAGCTGAGTAAGTTACGCAGTAAAGCTGAACAGGCGCTGCGTGACAGCCGCCATCGTCTTGGCGAAACCGGCGATGCGCTCGCCCGTCAAACCCGTGAAGCGGCCGCCCGTACTGATGAATACGTACGCGAAAACCCGTGGGCCAGCGTGGGTATCGGCGCAGCAGTCGGCGTGGTGTTGGGCGTCCTGTTGACGCGTCGCTGATATGACGGAGCCACGAAACGCGCAGGGGCCTGGCAAAAGCGCGCTGGGGATTGGTCAGCGTATTCTGACCATCCTTGTTGAAATGGTTGAGACCCGTCTGCGGCTGGCGGTTGTCGAGCTGGAAGAAGAGAAAGCCAATTTATTCCAGTTGCTGCTGATGCTGGGGCTGACCATGCTGTTTGCCGCATTTGGCCTGATGAGCCTGATGGTGCTGATAATCTGGGCCATCGATCCGCAATATCGTCTGAACGCGATGATTGCAACCACCGTGGTGTTGCTGGTGCTGGCGCTCATTGGCGGCATCTGGACGCTGCGTAAAGCGCGTGCTTCTACGCTGCTGCGCCATACCCGGCAGGAGCTGGCGAACGACCGCGCCTTGCTGGAGGATGACAAACCGTGAGCAACAAAGCGGAACGCCTGAAGCGCAAAGCACGCTTGCTCAGTGAGATCCAGCAACAACGTCTGGATCTCACCGCCGGACGCCGGGACTGGCTGGAAGCCACCAGCGCCTACGATCGCGGCTGGAACGTGCTGCTAAGCCTGCGCTCTTGGGCGCTGGTGGGTAGCGGCGCAATGGCTATCTGGTCTGTTCGTCATCCCAACAGGCTGGTGCGCTGGGCCAAACGCGGTCTGAGCGCCTGGAGCCTGTGGCGACTGGTTAAAGCAACGCTTAACGCGCCGCGATAACTCCCCTCCTGACAGGCGATGGCTGCACATCGCCTGCCTCTCTGTTCTCTTACTCAGTTTTTTTGAAAAATTTCGACAGTTTTCCTTGCTAACAATCCGCCACCGTCGCGATTAATATCCTCTCCATCGACAGCAAGCACGCGGCATCCGCCGGTAATTGCACAAAATTTACTTACAGCCGCTATTGTGGTTCCCTGGAGAGAAAGATGAAAAAATTAGAAGATGTTGGTTTTCTGGTTGCGCGTATCCTGATGCCGATTCTGTTTATTACCGCTGGCTGGGGCAAAATCACCGGTTACGCAGGTACTCAGCAATACATGGAAGCCATGGGCGTTCCGGGGTTCTTCCTGCCGCTGACCATTCTGCTTGAGTTCGGTGGCGGTCTGGCGATCCTGTTCGGTTTCCTGACCCGCACCACTGCACTGTTTACTGCCGGCTTCACGCTGCTGACCGCATTTATCTTCCATAGCAACTTTGCGGAAGGCATGAACTCGCTGATGTTTATGAAAAACCTGAGTATCGCTGGCGGCTTCCTGCTGCTGGGCATCACTGGTCCGGGCGCCATCAGCATCGACCGCGTGCTGAATAAAAAATGGTAAGCGCTCTATACTGAAAAGTACCAACACAGCAAAGCGAGGGGTTTACTCCTCGCTTTTGCTATCTGAAGGAGAAGCAAAATGGGACAACTGATTGACGGCGTCTGGCATGACACCTGGTATGACACGCAATCCACCGGCGGCAAATTCAAACGCTCTGTTTCCGCATTTCGCAACTGGCTGACCGCCGATGGCGCGCCAGGGCCTTCTGGTGAAGGTGGCTTCGCTGCTGAGAAAGAGAGATACCACTTGTACGTTTCTCTCGCCTGCCCGTGGGCGCACCGCACGCTGATCCTGCGCAAGTTAAAAGGACTTGAGCCGTTTATTTCCGTCTCCGTGGTTAACCCGTTGATGCTGGAAAATGGCTGGACCTTTGATGATGATTTCCCGGCCGCCACCGGCGACACGCTGTATCAGCATGAATTTCTCTACCAGCTCTATCTGCATGCCGACCCCCACTATAGTGGA